>JAFAZF010000028.1 GCA_019239915.1 Sphingomonadaceae bacterium | reverse complement strand
CCGCTCTGCGAAATCAGGATCGCGACGTCTCCCTGCGAGGCCATGCCGAGGTCCCCGTGGATCGCTTCGGCAAGGTGCAGGAACACGGCTGTCGTCCCGGTCGACGCGAACGTCGCCGCAATCTTGCGGGCGACATGGCCCGACTTGCCGAGACCGCTGACGATGAGCTTGCCCTTGCAGTCGTAAATCAACCGGACCGCATGTTCGAATGCTTCGCCGAGGCTGTCGGCGAGCGCGTCTAGCGCGCGCGCTTCGTCGTGAAGGATTGCCCGCCCGAAATCGACCAAACCGATCGGAGAACTCTGGTCCGCAGCCATGGCGCTGGCCCTAGCTAGCAAGCAGGCTGCTGTGAAGCGCCGTCAGGCGGCCTTGAGCGCCTGCTCCTTGCGCCATTTGGCAAGCTTCTTCAGCACCATGTCACGCTTCAAGCGGGAGAGATGGTCGATGAACAGCACGCCGTTGAGGTGGTCCATCTCATGCTGCAGGCACACCGCGAGGAGGCCCTCAATGTCTTCCTCGTAGGTATTGCCCTTGCCGTCTTGCCAGCGCGCGCGGATGCGATCGGGTCGCATGACTTCGGCATATTGCTCCGGCACCGACAGACATCCTTCGGTGTAGGGAACCTCACTATCGGAGTGCCACAGGATCTCCGGATTGACGAAGACCCTGGGATCGCGGACCGGCTCGCCGCCCTCTTCCTCGGGCTCTTGCAGATCGATCACCAACAAGCGGATCGGTACGCCGACCTGAACCGCCGCGAGGCCAATGCCGGGCGCGTCGTACATCGTCTCGAACATGTCGGCGATGAGCGCGCGCAGCTCGTCGTCGACCGCCGCGACGGGCTCGGAAACGACGCGCAGGCGCGGATCGGGCGCTTCGATGATCGGACGGATGGCCATGGTTCGAAAATAGGTTGACGGCCGAGTCACGTCAATCGAAGCGGCTTGATCACTGTGATCGAGCGACGGTCAATCGGGCGCGTCGGCTGCGCCCGGCGGCTCCCACAGCTCGATCGGATTGCCTTCGGGATCGTGAATGCGCGCGAAGCGTCCGGTCTCCGGCGTGTCCCAGCTCGGATCGGTGAGCACCGTGGTACCGGCGGCGCGGAGGCGATCGAGCAGTGCGTCGAGGCCATCGACGCGCAGGTTGAGCATCCAGCCCCTCTCCGCCGCGAAATAATCCGTGTCTTGCGGGAACGGCGCGAAGACGGTGTCGCCGGCCTCCTGTTGCCACAGGCCATAGTCACCGCCGCCGATGCCGAGCTGCTCGGCATACCAACGGCCGAGCGCCTGCGGATCGCGCGCGCGGAAGAAGAAGCCGCCGATGCCGGTGACGGTCATGCGCGACTCTCCTCGCCAAATCGCGCCTCAACTAACCTTTCGTCCCGAGCGAAGTCGAGGGACGTGTCGCAAGCGCTGAGCACACGCGTCCCGACTTCGCTCGACACAAACGGAGGCCAGCGTGCGGACTAACCCAGCGGCCGCCGCGCCCGCAGCGCCTGCGCCAGCGTGCCTTCGTCGAGATAGTCGAGCTCGCCGCCGACCGGCAGGCCGTGCGCGAGCTGGGTGACGCGCACCGGCCGATCCTCGAGCCGTTCGGCGATGTAATGTGCGGTGGTCTGTCCCTCGAGCGTCGCGTTGGTAGCGAGCACGACCTCGTCGATGCCGCCCGCGGCGATGCGTGCGAGCAGCCGGTCGATCGAGAGGTCCTCGGGCCGCACCCCATCCAGCGCCGACAGCCGCCCGCCGAGGACATGATAGCGGCCGGGGAACAGCCTCGCGCGATCGAGCGCCCAGAGATCCGCCACCTCCTCGACGACGCAGAGCATACGCTGGTCGCGGCGCGGATCGGCGCAGATCGCGCAGGGATCGGTGGTGTCGACGTTGCCGCAGACATGGCATTCGGCGAGTCGGTCGTTGACCGCCTCGAGCGCGCGCAGCAGCGGGCTCAACGCGCTCTCGCGCTTGCGCAGAAGGTGCAGCACGGCGCGGCGTGCCGAGCGCGGCCCCAGCCCCGGCAGCCGCGCCAGCGCCTGCGTCAACGCCTCGATCTCGGGAGATGCCATCGCCGGAAAATAAGGCATGGCGCGCTTCGCACAAGCATGTCGTCCTTCCCGCGAAGGCGGGAATCCATAGTCGCTGACCTCGCGCCACGGTCGCTACGGCGGAGAATATGGGTCCCCGCCTGCGCGGGGACGACGGATTCCGTTCGGCTGGACGTAGCGCCATCAACAATGTGGTTGCATGTCTGCCGCCCAGAGCGTTGGAGAACGCCGCATGCGGATCGCCTTCATGGGAACACCCGACTTCGCGGTGCCGACGCTCGATGCGCTCGTGACGGCGGGGCATGAGGTGGTCGCGGTCTATAGCCAGCCGCCGCGGCCGGCCGGGCGCGGCAAGGCGCTGACCCCCTCGCCCGTCCAGGCCCGCGCGGAAGCGCTCGGCATCGCGATACGGACACCGCTCACCTTGCGCGACATCGAGGCGCAGGCGGCGTTCGCCGCACTCGATCTCGACGTCGCGGTGATCGCCGCCTACGGTCTGATCCTGCCGCAGCCGATCCTCGACGCGCCGCGCCGCGGCTGCCTCAACGTCCACGCCTCGCTGCTGCCGCGATGGCGCGGCGCCGCGCCGATCCAGCGCGCGATCCTCGCCGGCGACGAGCGCACCGGCGTCACGATCATGCAGATGGAGCGCGGGCTCGACACCGGGCCGATGCTCGCGAGCGTAATGGTGCGCATCGACAACAAGACCGCCGGCGCGCTCACCGCGGAACTCGCCGCCAAGGGCGCGGCGCTGATGGCGCAGGTGCTGGACGATCTCGACTGCCATCCGGCGGTCGTGCAGCCCGAGGACGGGGTCACCTACGCCGCCAAGATCGAGAAGGCGGAAGCCCGGCTCGACTTCGCCGTCGGCGCGGCGCAGGTCGGACGTCAGGTGCGCGCATTCAACCCGGCGCCGGGCGCCTTCTTCGAGGCGGACGGCGAGCGCATCCGCATCCTCGCCGCGGAGGTGCTGCCCGCCGCCACCGATGGCGGGAACCCCGGCACCATCCTGGACGATCGGCTGACGATCGACTGCGGCGACGGCGCGATCCGGCCCCTGCTCGTCCAGCGCTCGGGGCGTGGCGTGATGACGCCCGAGGAGCTGCTGCGCGGCTTCGCGATCGCGAAGGGCACGCGGCTCTGACGCGCTTCCGGCTGACGCTGGAGTGGGACGGCCGCCCGTTCATGGGCTGGCAGCGGCAGGATCATGGCCCCAGCATCCAGCAGGCGCTCGAGGAGGCAGCGCAGGCCGTCACCGGCGAGACCGTCGTCTTCCATGCCGCCGGCCGTACCGACGCCGGCGTCCACGCGCTCGGCATGGCGGCGCATGTCGACATCGCCAAGCCGATCACGCCGTTTCGGCTGATGGAGGCGCTGAACGCACGGCTGCGGCCGCATCCGATCGCGGTGCTCGCCTGCGAGCGCGCCGCCGATGACTGGCACGCACGCTTCTCCTGCATCGGCCGCCGTTACCGCTACCGCATCGCCGATCGCCGCGCGCCCTTGACGCTCGACGCCGGGCACGCCTGGCGGGTCGCGCCGCCGCTCGACGCGGACGCGATGCATGCTGCCGCGCAACGGCTCGTCGGGCACCACGATTTCACCACCTTCCGCTCGGTGCAATGCCAGGCGGACAGCCCGGTCAAGACGCTCGATCAGCTGGGCGTTCTCCGCGTCGATCGGGAAATCCATATTGAGGCGGCCGCCCGCTCCTTCCTCCATCATCAGGTGCGCTCGATGGTCGGCTGCCTCGCGCTGGTCGGGCGCGGCAAGTGGAGCGCGGGCGATCTCGCCGCCGCGCTCGCCGCGCGCGACCGTGCCGCGCTCGGGCTCAACGCGCCGCCCGATGGGCTCTATTTCGTTGCGGCTGTGTATCCCTGAAACCCTGCCATGCCTTCAGGGGTTAGCGTCTGCGACGATCATGGAGGCGATGATGGACGTATCGAAAGGCAAAGTCGTCGAGCGGATCGCGCGCGTGCTCGCCGGCCAGCGGCTGAGCGCCAACGGGCGCGGCGACGAGGAGTCGGCCGGCTCCGAGGTCGACGCGACCTGGCTCGACTACCGCGACGATGCGATCGCGGTGCTGCGGACGCTGCGCGAGCCCGATGCGGCGATGGCGCAAGCGGGCGACCTCGGCGTCTGGGAGCGGATGATCGCGGCCGCGCTCGAAGAGGCGACGGCGAGGGTCTGACCCGTCTCATCCCACTCGCCCCTTGCTCCCGTTCGTGTCGAGCGAAGTCGAGACACGTTGGCGGAGCGCTTGCGGCACGTCCCTCGACTTCGCTCGGGACGAACGTTTCTCCTGGCGTGAACTACAAAGGGAACAATCGCAGCAGCGAACGGTCGAGCATGAGGAGCTGCCATAGCAGCCGGCCATGATCGGTCCGGCCACTCTTGTGTTCCGCGACGATCTCGCCGAGCGCGCGCGTATCGAACCAGCCGGTGCGCGCCAGTGCCGATCCGCCCGCGATCGCGGTCGCCGCAGCGGCGAGCGGCCCGCGAAACCAGTCCGAGATCGGCGTCACGAAGCCCTGCTTGGAGCGATAGAGAATGTCCTCGGGCAGATAGCGCCTGAGCGCGCGCTTCATCAGCCATTTGCCGACGCCGCCGCGCAGCCTGAGATCGAGCGGCAGCGTCGCCGCGAACTCGACCAGCTTGTAGTCGAGCAGCGGCTCGCGCGCCTCAAGGCTTACCGCCATGCTGGTGCGGTCGATCTTGGTGAGGATGTCGCCCGGAAGCCAGATCTTGAGATCGGCATATTGCGCGGCGCCCAGCGCATCCTCGGCGGGCGCGTTGCGCATCAGCCGGTGATAGCGCTCTTCGGCACGGTAGCCGCCGAGCTGGCGCTGCGCCTCCGGCGTCAAAAGCCGCTGGCGGATTGCGGGAGGCGTGACACCCACCGCCAGCGCATAGGCTTCCTCCGGCGGCAGCGCGAGCGCCTCGAGGCTGGTCTTGGCGCGCAGCGAGCGCGGCGCCCAGTCCGCCTTGGGATAGAGCCGTCCCAGCGTGCCGAACACCGGCTTGCGGACCTTGTGGGGCACGAGACCCCGCGCCCGCTCCTCGGCCGCGAAGAAACGATGGCGGCGATAGCCCGCGAACGCCTCGTCGGCGCCGTCGCCCGACAACGCGACGGTCACCTTTTCGCGTGCGAGCTGACAGACACGGTAGGTTGGCAGCGCGGAGGCATCGGCGAACGGCTCGTCGAACGCGTGGACGAGCGTGTCGACGAGATCGAAATCGTCTGCCGAGACGATGCGCTTGGCGTGTCGCGTCGCGAAGCGCTCGGCGATGCGATCGGCATAGCGCGTCTCGTCATGATCGGCGCGGTCGAAGCCGATCGAGCAGGTCTGCACCGCCTCGCGGCTCGCCTCCGCCATCAGCGCGACAACGCCCGAAGAATCGACCCCGCCGGAGAGGAAGGCGCCGAGCGGCACGTCCGCGATCATCCGCGAGGTGACGGCCGCGCGCATCCGCTCGATCAGCTCCTCCTCGAGCTTGGCGATGGATCCCGCCGCATCCGCGGTGAAACGCACGTCCCACCATTGCACCGGGCGCGGCAGCGGCCGCCCACGGATCAGCGTGAGGCAATGACCGGCAGGCAGCTTCTGGACGCCCGCGATCAGGCAGGCATCGTCGGGAACGTAGCCGAGGCCGAGAAAGTCGTCGACCGCACTCAGGTCCGGGGTGCGGCGGAGCAGCGGATGCGCCATCAGCCCCTTGAGCTCGGACGCGAACAGCAGCCCGCCGTCGGCGAGCAGCGCGTAATAGAGCGGCTTCACGCCGAGCCGGTCGCGCGCCAGGAACAGGCTCTGGTCGGCGACATCGTGGATCGCGAAGGCGAACATGCCGTTCAGCCGCTCGACGCACACCGGGCCCCATTGCCGATAGGCGGCGAGGATCACCTCGGTGTCGGAGGTGGTGCGGAACTGGTGGCCGCGCGCGGTGAGCTCTTCGCGCAGCTCGCGATAATTGTAGATCTCGCCGTTGAAGACGAGGACGTGGCGGCCGTCGTCGCTCTTCATCGGCTGGTCGCCGGTGACGAGATCGATGATCGCGAGGCGCCGGAAGCCGAGGCCGACGCCGGGCGAGGTCCAGATATCGGCGCTGTCCGGCCCGCGGTGGGCGATCGCATCCGTCATCGCGCGCAGCCGCGCCGGATCGACGGGCTTGGACGTCTCGATGTGGAAGATGCCGGCGATGCCGCACATCAGCGCTTCACTCCAACGCTTCCGCGCGGTGCTCCTGCGAAAGCAGGAGCGCCATCGGCTGCACCGGCGTACGAGGCTCCTGCTTTCGCAGGAGCACGGCAGTGCTTGGGTCTGCTGACGCGCGGCACTAGCGTACGGCGCCCGCGTCCATCACCTTTTCCGGCGTGCCCAGCGCCGCGAGCAGCGCGTCGGCCGCCGCGCGGCCGCCCTCGCTGTCTTCGGCGGAAATGAGCAGCGCCGCGGCACGGCCGGAGCCGCCCAATAGCCTGACCTTCAACGTCTCGATCTTCACCGCGACCTCGCTTCCGGTGGTGATGCCGCCCACCCGATAGAAGCTCAGCACGGTGCGTGTCACCTGCCTTGGTCCGGCGATGAGCTCGGCGCGGCCGCCGAGTGGCGCCGGCAGGTCGTGCGCCCAGGCCCAGGGGCCGTCCGGATCGACCGCGCCATGGCCGTACCCCACCAGCCGGCGTGTCGCATCCTGTGAGCCATAGACCGCAATGGCGAGATCGGCGGCGTGGCCGGCATCGTCGGCGTAGCGACCGGTCACGAGACGATCGGCGCCGTCGAAGCGCGGCCGCCACGGCGTTCCGGCATCGGCCACGCGGTGCCAGCCTGGGATCGCCGGCAACGCGATCTCCGCGGGAAGCGCGGCACGGCCGGCGGCAGCGAGCGACGCTTGCCACGCCGGCGCAAGGGCGGCGAGCAGGATCGCTGCTCCGGCGACGAGGACCAGCGCGCGCTGGGTGCCGGGCGGCCCCGCTCGCGGCGCTGCGTCCGTCTCGGTCGGCGTGCGGTCGAAGAACGGCCACGCGAGCGAGAGCATCAGCGCGATCACGCTGCCGAAGAAGAACCAGCCGTAGATGATGTGGTCGTAATCGGTGGCGCGCGCGGCGCCGACGAAATGCGCCATTACCAGCGTGCCCCACGCCCGCAGGCCGTTGGCGAGGATCGGCACGACGATGCAGGCGGCGAGAAAGGCGATGCGGCGCGGCCAGCACCGGAAGCAGAGATGCGCGGCGAGCACGCCGAGCGCGACCATCGCGATCAGGAACTTGACGCCCGAGCAGGCGGCGGCGACGCGGAACCAGCCATCGGGCGTCCGGATGAACACGCCGGTGAGCGTCGCGGGGATGCCGACGAGCTGGAGCAGCGCGAGGCAGATGCGCGCGGTGATCGTCTGCAGCGGCGGGATGAGCATGTCGCCTGCCGGCACTAGGAACACAGCATAGAGCAGCGGAAAGGCGAGCAGCCGCGCCACAGCCGGACCGAGCAGCGCGAGCACCGTGCCCACGATCATCGCGAGCAGCGCGAACTGGCGCACGACCGCGACCGCCGCCGCCTCGCCGACCAGCCAGCCGAAGCCGCCGGCCGCGACGACCAGCAGCGCGAGCGGCCAGGCGCGTGGGGGCGTGTCGGCGAGCGCGTCGCGGCGGCGCCAGACCAGCCAGGCGATGATGGGCGGCACCACGAGGCAATGTTCGTAGCTGGAACTCGACAGCCACTGTGCGCCCATGTCGGCAACATCGCGCGCGAACAGGAGCAGCAGCGCGGCGGCGACCAGCGCGAGCAGGATGACATGCTCGCCCCAGCCCGCGACGGCGCGGCCGCGCGGCCGCTCGACCAGCGCGACCGTCATTCCGCGGCCGCCTGGAGCGGCGCGATCCCCACCAACGCGGCGAGCGGCGCCAGCGTCGCGTCCCAGCCGTAGCGCGCCTCGACCCGTGCACGTGCGGCGGCACCGATCGCCCGCGCCCGCGCCGGATCGCCGAGCAGCGCGATTACCGCCGCGGCCTCCGCCTCCACCCCATCGACGACGATCAGCTCTTCGCCGGCGCGCGCCGCGATGCCCTCGAAAGCCGCCGGCGACGCGACCACCGGCTTCGCCATCGCCATCGCCTCGAGCACCTTGTTCTGGATGCCGCGCGCGAGCCGGAGCGGTGCCACGACCACGTCCGCCGCCGCGAGCCAGCCGCGAACATCGTCGACCGCGCCGGTAACGACGACGCCGTCGCGCGCCAGCGCGCGCACCGCTGCGGTCGGGGTGCGGCCGACGATCACGAAGCGCGCATCCGGCACCGCCCGGTGGATCCGCGGCAGCGTCTCGCGCGCGAACAGCGTCACCGCCTCGACGTTGGGCGGATAGTCCATCTGGCCGGTGAAGACGATCAGCGGCGCGCTATCAGTTTTCGGCCCGGCGGCGAGCGCACGCGGCGTCGCGGGATCGTAGAATGCGAGATCGATGCCGTTCGAGAGCGCGGCGACGTCAGCGCCCGGCGCCGCCCCGCGAAAGAGCGCGGCTTCGGCCTCGCTCACGAACAGGGAAAGATCGGCGCGCCGTGCGGTCTCGATCTCGAAGGCCTGGAGCAGCGCCGCCTCGCGGGCGTGAAGCCAGCGTTTCGGCCCGCCATGCTGCGCAGCATAAGCGGCGAACTTCGCCGAATCCATGTCGACGAAATCCATCACGAAGCGGCAGCCGGGCGCCTCGGGCACGAACTGCGCCATCTGGCTCGAGAAGGCGAGGATCGCGTTGATACGACGGCTCGCCAGCGTGCGATCGACGAAGCGCTGCATGTCCGCGCTCGCAAAGGCAGCGACCGAGAGCGGCAGCGCTCTCGCCAGCCCGCCGAGCATCAGCGGCAGCCGCGGTCCGCGCTTTTGGATATGAAGGGTGGCGACCAACGGGCGCAGCGCCTCGGCATAAGCGAGATCGGCATCGTCATCGGCGAAGGCGCCGAGATGGATGCGCGCCTCGCCCGCCAGATGCCGGAGCATGTGGAAGGAGCGCATCTTGTCGCCGCGGTTCGGCGGATAGGGAACACGATGCGCGAGGAACAGGATGTCCGGCATCAGCCGAGCCCGCGCGCGATCAGCGGTCCGAGACGGTTCGCGATCGGCAGTGGCACCTTGCGCCACAACGCAACCTGCGCGCGGTATTTGGGGCTGAGCGGGTTGATCTCGCGCGGTTCGGCACCGTCGGCGGTGCGCACCGCATAAGCGAGCGGCGCGGGCTCGAACCCCCAATTCTTCTTGTAGGCGAAGGCGCCCGTGCCGAGCTTGGAGCGGCCGAAGTCGAAGCGCGTGCAGCCGCGCGTGCGGGCATGGCGCATGAGCGCGAAATACATCAGCTCGTTGGCACGCAGCGAGCGCGCCGCGAAGGTGCCGCCGCCCCAATAGGGCATGACGGTGCCGCGATGATAGAGGCTCAGCACGCTCGCGACCGGCCCGCCGTCATGTCGGATGGTCAGGATGTCGGCATCCGCGCCGAACGTATCGAGCATCGCCGCGAAGAGCGCGCGCGGGAACACCGGCGTGCCGAGATTGCGGACGCTTTCCGAGTAGACCGCGTAATGCGCATCAAGATCGCGCCGGCCCCGCCCCGTCTCGACCGTCATTTCCGCGCCCAGCGCCTTGCGCACCTCGGCGCGCTGCTTGCGCGGAATCTGCGCAAGCTCGGCTTCGTCGTCGGCGGCGAGTTCGCGCGCGAAGCCGGCATAGACGCCGGTCTTGACGTGCCAGCCCTGTCCCCCCGGCAACCAGCCGCCGCGCAGTTCGAGCGTCGGGCAGCAGAGCCGTTCGGCGAGCCGCCACGCCGCCTCGCCCAGCGCATCGCCGGAACGCTCGCACTCGGCGAGGATGCCGCCGCCGACCGCGAAGCCGGACGAGACCAGCGCGCGCCCGAACAGCGGTGAATGAACCTCGGTGAGCGGCACCAGCCCCGCGATCGTGCCGTCGCGCTCGGCGAACAGCCAATGCGTACCCTGCCCGCAGCCTTCGGTGACCGCCTCCGCCCATTGCGGCGTATGGAACGGCGTCGCATCTGGACGATCGCGTAGGAACGCCGCGACTGCCGCGCCGTCACCGGTGCGCCAGCCGCGGACAGTGATCGGGGCGATCGCTTGCAGCATCGTCATTCCGCCGACACGGCTTCGCGCGCAGGGGCGTCGATCGCGGGCAGCCGCACCGCCTCCGCCGCGACGACCGCGTCGACCCGCGTCCAGCCGAAATCGCCGATCAGGCGTCGCAGCTTTCCCGCCATCGCGCCGAGTCGGCTATAGTGACGCAGCCGCGATTTGAGCGAAGCCTCGCGAACATAGGGCTGGCCGGGATCGACCTCCCACGGATGGAAGTAGAACACCGCCGGGCGCGCATCGTCGCGGTTGACCTGGCGGATCGCCCAGCGGCTCAACCGATAGGGGTAGAGCCGGAAGAACCCGCCGCCGCCCGCCGCGAAGCGCTTGCTGCCGAGATGCGCCGTCGTCACCGGCAGCTCGACGAGCGCGCTGTCGGCAAGCGGCCGGTGCGCGAAGCGCGGCGCCTCCGGCCAGCCATAATGATCGTGCGCGATCGGCGCGACGCTGGAGGAATAGCCATAGCCCTCCTCGGCGAGCACGCGATGCGCCCAAGCGGAGCGCGCGTCGAGCGAGAAGCTCGGCGCGCGGTAACCGGTCACCGCGACACCCGCCGCATCCTCGATCGCGCTTTTGGCACGGATGATGTCGGCGCGGAAGCTCTCTGGCGTCAGCGTGAAGATGCGGGCGTGATCCCAGCCGTGGCTGGCGATCTCATGCCCCGCGGCGACGATGCGGCGGACAAGCGCAGGCTGCCGCGCCGCCACCCAGCCGAGCGTGAAGAAGGTCGCCTTGACGCCGGTCTCGGCGAAGAGGTCGAGCACGATGCCGGTGTTGCGCGCGACGCGCGATTCGAGCGCATCCCAATCGTCCGGCCGGATCACGCGTTCGAGCGCGCCGACCTGGAACCACTCCTCGACGTCGACGGAGAGCGCGTTCCGCATCGCGCCCCTCCGCGGCTAAGCGGCTTGCGAGCGACCGCGCCCGCGCTTGGCCGGCTGGGCCTCGACCTCTTCGGCCGGCGCATCCTTGCCGTCGCGCTCGACCCAGTCGATCAGCATCGTCAGCACGCGACGCAACGCCGCGTCCTGCTCCTCGAGCCGCTCCTCGAGCGCGGCGATGCGGCGCTGAGCGTGCGGATCGACGGTGGCGGCATGGACCGGCGCGGCGACGGTCTCGCGCCACGGCTCGGCGTCGGTCGCGCGGCGCATCTGGCGGACGTCGGCGGTCGCTTCCTCGGCGCTGTCCGGTGCGTCGGCGGCGAGATCCGCGGCGACCGCATCGACGGTCTCGCCGCTGATCGTGTCGAGCTCCTCGAGCGCGCCGCTCAGCAGCACGCGGTTGGCCAGCGTGTTGAGCCGGCGCGGAATGCCGTCCGAATGGCGATGCAGCGCCGCGAAGGCATCGGCGGTGAACGCCGGACGGCCGTCCCAGCCGACCAGCGCGAGCCGGTGCGTAACATAGGCCTCGATCTCGTCGAGCCCCATCGGCGCGAGGTGATGCGTGGCGATGACGCGCTGGCGCAGCTGCTCGAGCCGGTCCGAATGCTGCAGCCGTTCGCGGAATTCGGGCTGGCCGAGCAGGAAGATCTGCATCAGCGCGCGCTCGCCCGCCTGGAAGTTGGAGAGCATGCGCAGCTCCTCGAGCGAGGAGACCGGCAGGTTCTGCGCTTCGTCGACGATCAAGAGCGTGCGGCGTCCTTCGGCGGCGAGGCTGCGCAGCGTCCGCTCGATGCGATCGAGCAGCTGCGCCTTGGCGAGCCCCTCGGTCGCAAGCCCCAGCGCCTGCGCGGCGAGGCGGAGCATATCGTCGCCGTCGACCTGGGTCGAGACGAGCTTGATGACGTTGAGGCGGGCCTTGTCGATCGTCGCCATGAGGTGGCCGACGAGCGTGGTCTTGCCGGTGCCGGGTTCGCCGGTGATCGCGATGAAGCCTTCACCTTGGGCGAGGCCGTAGCCGAGATAGGCCATCGCGGTCTTGTGGCTGGAGCTGTCGAAGTAGAAGCGCGGATCGGGCGTCAGCGCGAACGGCCGGCCGGAGAGCCCGTAATAGTCGGTGTACATCGCCTAACTCCGCTTCTCGTCAGTCCGGGCGCTCGCGGCGCCATCCGCCAAATATCTTCAGAAAGTGTATCGCGCGCCGACCAGCGCCGACGCCGCGACCGTCGTGTCGATGCGGCTCGAATCATAGCCGTAGATCGCGCCGGAGACCTGGCCGAGCAGGTGCGGCGTGAAGTTGCGGTGATAGGTCGCGGTCGCGCCCGCCGTGTAGGTCGATGGTTCGTCGACCACCGCGAGATCGCTCTTGTACCAGGTGCCGTAGATCGCACCGTCGACGCCCGAGATCGGCGAGAGCTGGCGGCCGACATTGGCCTGGACCGTCGCCTCCTGCTCGGTGACGCCGGCGAACAGGAAGGTCGCGCCGACCGCATCGGTCGGGGTCAGATAGTGGCGGCGGACATAGTCGCCGCCGAGGCCGTAGCTCCAGCGGCCCTCTTCGCCCGAAAGCAGGAGGTAGCCGCCCTGGACGCGGAACAGGTTGCCGTTGATCGAGGTGAGCGCGGTGCCGACGCAAGCGCCCTGCCCGCCGCCGACGCCGAGCACGCAGCCGTTGAGATTGCCGACAAGCGGGCTGTAGGCCGCGTTGAAGCTGGTCGGCAGCCCGGCGATTGCGGTGCTGACGCCGTGGCCGAAGGTCTGGACGTCGTCGAACAGGCCGCCTTGGAGGTGCGCGGTACGCGACATCTGATAGTCGAGCGAGCCATAGGCGACCCACTCGCCGTAGCGGCGGCCGCCGCGAATCTCGAAGCGGGTGCGGGCGTTGGGCCGCCAGGAGAGGCCGGCGTCCCAGATCAGCCCATCCTGTTCGTAGACGAGCAGGCGCGGCGCGTTGGGATCGCTCTGGAGCCGCCCGCTGCCGGTGAGGATCGCGTTGCCGCTGCCGTCGACCAGAAGCTGACGCTCGTTCTGCTCGAGCTTCTCGTAGCCGACGCCGCCGACGAGCGCGACGGTGTAGGAGACCGGCAGCGTGATGTCGCCGCGAACATATTTGTCCTCGAAGCGAGCGTGCAGAAAGTCCTGCTGATCCCGCTCCCAGTAGCCGCTGAGCGTCCAGCCGAACGGCAGCGCGCCCGGCCGCTCGCCGACGCTGGCGTTGATCGTGTGGTTGTATTCGTTGGAGAAATCGTCGAACACCGGCTGGCCGGGGCCGAGCACCAGCGTGCCCTCGCCATTGTCGGCATGGGTGTAGCCGAAATGATAGGCGGCGGTGGCGTTGAGATCGCCGAATTGATGGCTGATCGTCGGCCCGACATAGGCGCCGTAGAGCAGCTGCGTATTAGCGTGATCGCGGGTCAGAAAGTCCGGGCTGGCGAAATCGAGGCTGTCGCGCGCGCGGGTGACGATCGCGGCGCCGTCGACGCTGACGAGCCCGGGGATCGCCGCCCAGTCGACGCTGGCGAGGCCGTTATGCGTGTCCTCGTCGCCGAAATGATGGCCCCACGCGAAATTATGATCGTAGCGATAATCGAGCTGCGCCTGGATGTTGCGCTCCGAGACCGCGACGTCGATGCCGGCCGAGAGGTCGGTATAGGTGAGCACGTCGCCGCCGCCCGAGATCGGCGCATCGAGCACCTGATCGACTTCGAGATAGGGATGGATCTGGATGCCGCTACGTCCTGCCGGCGCCCCGCTGCCACCCGCGCTCGGCGGCGGCGGCATCATCGGCGAACCGGTGTCCGATGGCACCGAATAGGGCGCACCGACATCTCCGTCGGGCGCGGCTTGCGCGAAGGCGGGCGCGGCAAGGCCGATCGCGAGCGCGGCGAGCGAAAGCCGCGTGGACGTACGAAGTATCATTGCACCTGTCCGTAATAAGAGCCGAAGCGGCGGCTGGAGCCGGCATATTCGACGCTGTTGAGCAGCAGCCGGATCTGCGGGCAGTGGTTCAGCAGCGCGACGGTCTCGCGCAGCGCCCGCTCCGGCGTCTTGTCGGCGCGGACGACGACGAGCGCCTGTCCTGCGACGAGCGCGAGCACCGAGGCTGGCGAGGCGGCCAGCGCTGGCGGCGAATCGAGGATCACGAGGCGGCGGGGATTGGCCGCGATCAGCCCTTCGAGCAGCGCCTTGGTGCGGCCCGACGCGAGCAGCTCGGTCGCCTCGTTGCGCGCGGTGCCGGCGGGCAGCACGACGAGATTGGGCACGTCGGTGCGGATCAGGCAATCCTCGATGCGCACGGTCGGATCGGCGAGCGCATCGAGCAGGCCGGGTCCGTTGTCCAAGCCGAGCGTCGCGAGCACCTCGGGCTTGGCGACGTCGGCATCGACGAGCACCACCTCGATGTCGCGCTCCTGCGCGCAGGAGAGCGCGAGGTTGACCGCGCTGAACGTCTTGCCTTCGCCCGATGCCCCCGAAGCGACGAGGATGACGCGGCCGCGTGCGATCGTATCGGCATCGAGCAGCAGCTCGCGCTTGATGATCCGATATTCCTCGGCGAGCACCGAGGGCGCCGCGTCGGGAATGATGAAGCCGCGCTCGGCGAGCTGGTCGCGCGCGATGCGGCCGAGCCGCCCCTCGAACGGCGCCGCCTTCCATGCCGGATCGACTGCCGGCGCGGCCTCATCGGCGGCGGCTGCGGACCGAACCGGCTCGGGCGCGGCGTCCGAGGCTTCGAGCGCCGCCCTGAAGTCGTAAGCCTTGGCGGCCCGCTCGATGAGCGACACGCGGGGACGGATGCTGCTGTGCTGGGTCATAGGCGCCTCATGCCGTCATCGCGCGGCGAACGAGCTCGACGACGAGCAGGAGCGCATAGGCCCCGCCCAGCGCCGCGCCGCCGCCGGCGAACCATTTGAGCTTCTCCCCGCGCTCTGCCTTCTGTCGTGGGGCGAGCACCGCGGTAACCGCGCCGACCACCTGCAGCCCGCTCGCCAGCGCGAGCTGGTCGACCGTCGAGTAGCTGCTCTGGAGCTTGGCGTGGGCATAGGCCGCGCCCGCGCCGCCCGCGACCGCGAGCAGCAGCACGCCGGTGAGTAGCAGCGGCCGGTTGGGCGCCACCGGCACGCGCGGCGCCGACGGCGGATCGATCACGCGGAACTGCACGCCGGAGCCCTGCGCCTCGGCATCGGCGCGCAGCTTCACGTCCTCGCGATCCTGCAGCAGCTTGTCGTAGGCGGCCTTGAGAACGTCGTGATCGCGCGCGAGCTGCGCGGCCTGCGAGGCGACTTCGGGCTGCGCGGCCTGCTTGGCCTGGAACTGCGCGATCTCGGAGGAGATCTGCGCGCGCCGTGCCGACAGCGCGGAGACGGTCGCCTGCTTCTCGGCCGCCATGCCGCGCAGCGAGACGTAGAGCGGGTTGGGCTGCGTGCCGCCGGCGCTGGCACCGCCCGCGCCGGCCGCCTGCATCGCCGCGATCTGCGTCTTCAGCGCGACGACATCGGGATGCATGTCGGTGAGGCCGCGCGCCTTGAGGCCGGCGAGCTGGCCCTGGAGATCGGACAGGCCGCCGCCACCGCCGCCCAGGGAGGGCGCCGCAATCGTCGCCGGCGTCGAGCCCATCTCGCTGGAGACCGCGGCGAGCGAGCTCTGCGCCGCGGCGAGGTTGCTCTCGATATCGTCGAGCTGCGAGCGCGCCGTCGACATCCGCTCCTCGATCGAGCCGGTGCCGGGGAGCAGGCCCATGAAGCGCTGTTCGAAATCGATCTGCTTCTGCTCGGCGGTAGCGAGCTGCTGCTGGCGCTGGGCGAGCTGCGCATCGAGGAAGTGCAGCGAATTCTCGTTGTCGTTGCGGCTGCCGGCGACGTTTTCGCTGACGAACTGGTCGATCAGCTTCTGCACGACGGCGCGCGCGAGCTTGGCGTTCTGCCCGTCCGAGAAGCCGCCCGCCGACATGTCTGCGGTGATCGTGAAGAGGTTGTCGCCGAGTTGCTTGACCGTGACGGCCTTCTGCAGGCGGACGATCTGCGCGTTCATGTCGGCCGGGTTGGTCGCCTGGCGCGCGAGATCGGTGCCGCGTACGACCTGCGCGAGGTTGTCGGCGGACAAGAGCGTGCCCTGCACGCGATCGATATCGGCGCGCTGGTCGTTCGGCGTGATGCCGACCTTGTCGGACAGCACCGAGCCCGATTGCACGAAGATCTTGGCGCTGCTCTCGTAGCGGTTCGGCACGAGGCTGATCGCGAGCCAGCCGATCAGCGCGATGGCCCAGGCGGCGGCGAGCGCGATCCAGCGCCGCTGCCAGATGACGTGCAGCGCGATCCGCGCTTCTTCCCAAACGGCGTTCATTCCCCCGGCGCCCTTCTCAGAACATGGCTTCGGGGATGATGATCACGTCGCCCGGCTGGAGCTGGACGTTGGCATGCGTGTCGCCATGCTTGAGCAGATCGGCGATGCGGACGTTGAACTCGCTCTGCTTGCCCGTCTCCTTGTCGAAGCGGACGAGGCGCGCCTTGTTGCCGGCGGCATATTGGTTGAGCCCGCCGACCGCGATCATGGCGTCGAGCAGCGTCATGTTGGCGCGATAGGGCAGCGACGCCGGCTTCTCGGTCGCGCCGACGACGCGGACCTGCTGCGAATAGGTGCCCGCGAAATTGTCGACCATCACCGAGACCAGCGGATCGGTGACATATTTGGTCAGCGCCTGCTTGATGTCGGCGGCGAGTTCCGTCGGCGTCTTGCCGACAGCCTGCATATCCTGGATCAGCGGCGTCGAGATGCGGCCGTCGGGACGGACCTGGACCTTCCCGCCGAGTTCCGGATTGCGCCACACGAAGATGGTGAGCGCGTCGAGCGGCCCGATGACATAATCTTCCGACGGCTTCTGCTCGCTGGCGACGAAAGTCGCGGGCGGCAGCTGCGCGACATGGCCGCCATCGCCGGCGCAGGCGGTGAGCAGCAACGGTGCGACCGCGCACCCCAGAACCAGCTTCGCTCCGAACGCAACGCGCATACGCCACCTCTCATGCCCGACCGCGTGACCGCCGAACGACAGCGGAGATCACGCAGGATGAGCCTGCTCATGCGCGCAAGAGGTAAAGATTTTGTTAGGAAATTGACTCCGCCAGCCCATTCACGAGCAATTCTCGTGGTAAACGATGTCCTAAAAAGGCACTGGGGCTTGCAGTAAGTCCATAGGCTCCGGCCAGTAACACTGCAACGAGATCGCCGATTTCTGCCCGCGGCAACATCACATCGTCCGCAAGACGGTCGAGTGGCGTACAAAGGCAACCAACGATGTTAACCACATCTTCTTGGAACGCGTCGAAACGACTGGCGATCGCGACCGGATAGTTGCGGCGAACCGCAGCGCCGAGATTGCCGGACGCCGCCAGCTGGTGGTGCATGCCGCCGTCGACGATGAGGAAGATGCGGCCCTGGCTCTCCTTCCTGTCGATGATGCGCGTGAGATAGACGCCGGCCTCGCCGACCAGCCAGCGGCCGAGCTCGATCGCGAACTCGGCATCGGCGAGCGCTGCGGCGCGGCGAGCGAGCGCGTCGGCCAAACCGGCGCCGATCGCCTCGACGTCGAGCGGCGCATCGCCCGCGAAATAGGGAATGCCGAAACCGCCGCCGAGATTGACCAGCGGCGGCGATGCGCCGGCGGTTTCCGCCAGCCGCGCCGCCAACGCCAGCGACTCCGCCTGCGTCGCGACGATCGCGGCGGCGTCGAGCGCCTGGCTACCCGCGAAGATGTGGAAGCCGCGCCACTCGGCGCCCGTCGCGATCAGCCGCCGGACGAGCGCGGGGACGCGGTCCTCGTCGAGCCCGAACGGCGTCGCGCGGCCACCCATGCGCATGCCCGATCCGCGCAGCTCGAACGCGGGGTTGACGCGCACCGCGAGGCGCGGTGTCGCGCCCGTGCGCTCGGCGATGCGCAGCGCGCGATCGGCTTCGCCCTCCGATTCGAGGTTGAGCGTGATCCCGGCGGCGATCGCTGCGGCGAGCTCGTCGTCGCGCTTGCCCGGCCCCGCGAAGCTGATCCGATCCGCCGCGACACCCGCGCCCTGCACGATCGCGAGCTCGCCCGCCGACGCGACGTCGAAGCCGTCGACCAGCGCGGCCATCGCTGCGACCAGCGGCGCGAAGGGGTTCGCCTTGATGGCGTAGTGGACCGCGACCCCCGCCGGCAGGGCCGAACGCAGCCGCGCGACCTGCGCGCGCACGCGGCCGAGATCATAGACGAACAGCGGCGTGTCGCCCACCCGAGCGACCAGCTCCGAGGCGCGCACGCCGCCGATCGCGAGCTCGCCATCGATCGCGCGGAAGCCGGCCGGGATCGGCCCCGTCGCCTTCACGACACGAGCTCCGCACGCAACGCGACGCGATCGAGCTTGCCGTTGGGCGTACGCGGCAGCGCCTCGCGCCACACGATCCGGCGCGGATGCATCCACGCCGGCGCCTCGCGGCGGAACCAGTCGGTAAGCCGCGCTTCCGCGTCCGCCACCGCCAGACCAGCTACCGGCCGCGCGACGAGCAGCACCGCCTGCCCCAGGCGTTCGTCGGCGACGCCGAGCGCGACCGCTTCCGCCGCCGCGCCGGAGGCCACCGCCATCTCCTCGATCTCGGTCGGCGACAGGCGGTTGCCCGAAACCTTGATCATCTCGTCGTCGCGCCCGACGAAGCGCAGCAGCCCAGATGCGTCGCGCGCCACCGTATCGCCGGACCACACCGCGACGCCGCCTTCGCCCGACGCCGCCGGCGCCGGCCGGAAGCGCGCCGCCGTTCGCTCGGGATCGCGCCAATAGCCCTGCGCGACCAGCGGCCCGGCATGGACCAGTTCGCCCGGCTCGTCGGCAGCCGCGAGCGTCCCGTCGGGGCGCAGCACCAGCACCTCGGCGAAGGGGATCGCGCGGCCGACCGACTCCGGATGCGCGTCGACCAGCGCGGGATCGAGCGAAGCCGAGCGGAACGCCTCTGTGAGGCCATACATCAGATGCAGCGCCGCATCCGGGAACAGCGCGCGCAGCCGCCGCACGATCGGCACCGGCAGCCGCCCGCCCGTGGTCGCCAGGCAGCGCAGCGACGATCGCGCCTCCTCGGGCCAATCGGCCTCGACGAGCTGGATCCACAGCGGCGGAACGCCGCAAAGCGCGGTGATTCGGTGCCGCGCGACCGCGCGCACGACGTCCTTCGGCATTAGATAATCGAGCGGCACCGCGGCGCCGCCGGCGCTCCATGTCGCCAGCATCTGGTTGAGCCCGGCATCGAAGCTCAACGGCAGCGCGCAAAGCGTCCGCGTCGTCGGACCGAAGGCAAGATAATGCGAGACCGAGATCGCGCCGAGCCAGAGATTGGCGTGGCTCAGCATCACGCCCTTCGGCCGACCGGTCGATCCCGAGGTGTAGAGGATCGCGGCGAGCGCACCCGCATCACCCTGCGAGGCCGGCAATCCCTTCCCTGCCAGCGGCAGCGCGCTCTCGTCCGACGCCGCGCAGCCTGCGGGGAGGTCGTCCGCCGTCAGCATCGCGAGCCGGGCAGCCTGTGAGATCAGCAGCCGCGGCTCGCAATCGGCGAGGATGTGCGCGACCTGCGCACGGCGCAGCAGCGGATTGATCGGCACGTGGACGAGCCCGGCACGCGCGCAGGCGAGCGGCAGGATGCAGGCCGCGCGCGTCTTGGGCAGCCAGCTCGCGATGCGATCACCCGGCCCGGCGCAGGCGGCGAGCCACGCCGCCGCCGCGCCGATCGCGGCATCGAGCCCGGCATGATCGAGCGTGCCGGCGCCGTCGATCAGCGCCGGCGCAGCGCGCGCGCCGCGCAACGCCAGCCGATCGAGGCGCTCCGCGACGGGATTGGGTGGCGTGGGATCGGGCATGGCACGAGCATCGTCTAAGCGCTGGGGTTGCACGCGGGCTCCTGTTCGCGCCACAGCGGGCAGCAGGCTCATGCGGGCGGAGATAGCGCGATGCCGGGCGCGGCGAAACCGTTCGATGTGGCGCTGTTCGACGGCATCGATGCCGCGATCGTCGATGCCGGCGACGCGCTGGAGCGTTCGGCCCAGCCGCGGCTCTACGACCGCGCCGACTGGCTGCGCCTTACCGCGCGCCACGTGCTGCCCGACGCGAAGCCCGTCATAGCCCGTGCTCGCACAGCGGACGGCGCCGCCTGGCTGTTCCTCGACGATCGCGGCAACAGCGCGGAAGCGTTCGCGCGCTGGTACACGCTCGCCTTCCGGCCGGTCGTCACCGGTGCGGCCGGCGACGATGCCCGGATCGCGCTCGCGCGGGCGCTGCGCGGCCGGTTCGCACGGCTCGAGCTGAAACCGATGCTGGCCGCGGATGCCGACACGACGCAGACCGCCTTCCGCGCCGCCGGCTGGATCGCAACGCGCAGCGAGACGAGCGGCAACTGGATCGCCGATACCGACGGGCTCGACTTCACCCGCTATTGGCAATCCCGACCGGGCAAGCTGCGCAGCACCCTCGCGCGCCGCCGCGCTCGTGCGCCGCTCGATCTCGCCATCTGCGATCGCTTCGAGCCGGAGGCTTGGGACGCTTACGAGGCCGTCTACGCCGCGAGCTGGAAGCCCGACGAAGGCGCCCCCGCCTTCCTGCGCGCGCTCGCCGAACAGGAAGGTGCGGCGGGCACGCTCCGGCTCGGCATCGGCCGCTACGAAGGGCGGCCGGTGGCGGCGCAGCTCTGGCTGGTCGAGAACGGCCACGCCACGATCCACAAGCTCGCCTACGACACGCATGCCCGCGACATTTCGCCGGGCACGCAACTCTCCGCCGCGATGTTCGCGCATGTCCTTGATCGCGATCGCCCGACGCTGATCGACTATGGCACCGGCGACGACGCCTACAAGGCCGACTGGATGGACCGGCGCCGGCCGCTCTACCGGCTCGAACTCTTCGATCCCAAGTCCCCGCGCGGGCTCGCCGGCGCCGCCCGCGCCGGAGTCAAGGCGCTTGCCCGCCGTTTTCGCTCCAATGCATGATCGGCCGGAGCCGGTCCGTTCGTCCCGAGCGCAGTCGAGGGACGTGCCGCAAGCGTGCCTCGACTGCGCTCGGCACGAACGGGGCTTTTCTTTTTGATGAGATCGGCTCTAGCGAGGACACTATGACCAAGCCTCCCCTTCCCGCCGACGACGATCAGGTCGCCATCGACGCGACGCTGCGCGCGGTGTTGCGCGACGTGCTCGGCCTCTCCGAGGAGCGTGCCGCGACGCTCGACGAGATGACGCCGCTGTTCGGCGCGATGCCCGAGCTCGATTCGATGAGCGTCGTCAACCTGCTCGGCGAGCTCGAGGAACGGCTCGGCATCCGCATCGAGGACGACGAGGTCGACGGCTCGATGCTCGACACGTTCGGCCATCTGCTCGGATTCGTGCGAAGCAAGGCGCAGGCGTGAGCGCACCGCGCTTCGTCGCCTACGAAACAGGCGGCGCGCGCGAATGGATGCTGGCCCGAGGTCCCGCCGAGAACGTGGCCCGCCTCCTGATCCTGCAGCCGCTGTTCGAGGAGATGAACCGCACGCGCGCGCTCCTTGCCGATCTTCAGCGCGGCCTCGCCGACGCCGGCATCGCCAGCTTCCTCGTCGATCTGCCCGGCACCGGCGAAAGCGAGCGCGCACTGGAGACGGTGCGCTTCATCGACTGGCGCCGCGCGGCGCAGGATGCGGCTGTGGCGGTCGGCGCGATCGACGGCGTCGTCGCCCTGCGCGGCGGCTGCTTGCTCGACGATGCGATCGCGGCGCCGCGCTGGCGGCTATCCCCGGTTGCGGGCGCGGCGGTGGTCCGCGATCTCGAGCGTGAGACCGGCGAAACGCGCGTGCCGCTCGCCGGCTATGCCGCTGATGCTGCGCTTATCGCCGCACTCTCGGGTGCCGTGCCGCTCGGCGCGGCGCGCACGATCCGGCTGAACGCCGGTGAGGCCGACCGGCTGATCGGCGCCTCGCCGCCGTGGCGACGCAGCGAGCCGGTGCGCGATGCCGCGCTCGCCGCCGCGCTGGTCGATGATATCGCCGGCTGGCTCGGCCGATGAGGCGCCCGATCACCTTCGATTGTGCGGGTGAGGCGCTGGTCGGCGCGCTCGACGAGGCTGACGGCGCGCACGGCCTGCTGATCGTCGGCGGCGGCAGCGACGTGCGCTGGGGCTCGCACCGCCTGTTCGCACGGCTCGCACAGGCGCTCGCGGCGCGCGGCTATCCGGTCTTCCGTTTCGATCGCCGCGGCGTCGGCGACAGCGACGGCGAGGATGCGGGCTATACAGCGAGCGGGCCGGACATCGCCGCCGCGCTCGCCGAATTCCGGCGGCTCTGCCCGCGGGTCGACCGCGTGACCGGCTTCGGCCTCTGCGATGGCGCCACCGCGCTCGCGCTCTTCGCGCCGCAGCTCGATGGCCTCATCCTCGCTAACCCCTGGCTGACGGAACCGAGCGACGACCTGCCTCCCGCCGCCGCGATCCGCCACCGTTACCGCGCTCGCCTGACCAGCGCCTCGGCATGGCGGCGCGCGCTGACCGGCCGGATCGACTATGCGAAGGCCGCACGCGGTCTCGTGCGGATCGGCCGGCGGGAGGCCGGCGCCCTGGGGCAGCGCGTCGCGCAGGCGCTCGCCGGGAAGCCGGCGACGGCGATCATCGCGACTGGCGACGCGACCGCGATCGCTGCGCTTCCCTTCCTCGAGGATCGGCTGCCGATCACCCGGATCGAGAGCGCCTCGCACAGTTTCGCGGGCGAGGACGCTTTCGCGGCGCTGGTGGAGGCGGTCTTGCATGCTCTCGGCCAACAAAGGACCCGTTCGTCCTGAGGAGGGGGTGAGCGCAGTCGAAGCCCCGTCTCGAAAGGCGCCCTTCGAGACGCCATTTCGACAAGCTCAATGGCTCCTCAGGGCGAACGGAAGTAGGTTGATCGCAGGTGCGGATCACTCCGCCGCTTGCGCCTCGACCTCGAAATCCTCCTCCGCGAGGAACCGCTCAGCATCGAGCGCGGCCATGCAGCCGGTGCCCGCGGCAGTGATCGCCTGGCGATAGACCTTGTCCATGACGTCGCCGCAGGCGAACACGCCGGGCACGCTGGTGTGCGTCGTGCCTGGGGTGACCTTGATATAATGATCCTCGTCGAGCTCGAGATGGCCGGCGAACAGCTCGGTCGCCGGATGATGCCCGATCGCGACGAACCCGCCTTCGACGTCGAGCGTGCTGGTCTCGCCGGTGCGCGTGTCCTTGAGCTTGAGGCCGACCAGCCCCTGATTGCCCTCGCCGCCGACGAACTCGTCGACCGCCTTGTTCCACAGCACCTTGATGCCGCGATGCTTGAACAGCCGCTCCTGCAGGATCTTCTCCGCGCGAAGCGAATCGCGGCGATGGATCAGCGTCACGTCGTGGCTGTGGTTGGTGAGGTACAGCGCCTCCTCGACCGCGGTGTTGCCGCCGCCGATCACGGCCACCTTCTTGCCGCGGAAGAAGAAGCCGTCACAGGTGGCGCAGGCCGAGACGCCCTGGCCGCGCAGCCGCGTCTCGCTCTCCAGCCCCAGCCACTTCGCCTGCGCGCCGGTGGCGATGACGAGCGTATCGGCGATATATTTGGTGCCGCCATCGCCGATCAGCCGGAATGGGCGGTCGGAGAGGTCGACCTCGACAATCGTGTCCCACATCATCTGCGCGCCGACATGCTCGGCCTGCGCCTGCATCTCCTCCATCAGCCACGGCCCCTGGATGACGTGGCGAAAGCCGGGATAATTCTCGACGTCGGTGGTGGTGGTGAGCTGGCCGCCGGGCTGGATCCCCTGCACGACGATCGGCGCCATGCCGGCACGCGCCGCATAGATCGCCGCCGACAGCCCGGCCGGACCTGAGCCGAGGATAAGCATGCGCGTGCTGTGCGTGGCGGTCATTCGCGGTCCCTGACGTGATTGTCGGATCGAGATAGGCGCGCCCCGCCCGCCTGCAAAGCCTCCCCCTCGAAGCGCCGCCGCCGATCCCTCGCCCCACTATGGTCTCCGCAGCTTGCCGGCGCCCGGCAAGACGACCGGAGCCTCAGCTCGGCTGCGCGATTTTGCGCAGGTAGGGCCGCTCCGCCTTCCAGCCTTGCGGAAACAGTTTGCGCGCATCCTCGTCCGAGACCGACGGAACGATGATGACGTCCTCGCCCTGCTTCCAATCGGCCGGGGTCGCGACCTTGTGGCGATCGGTCAGCTGGAGGCTGTCGATCACCCGCAGCAGCTCGTCGAAGTTGCGCCCGGTCGAGGCCGGATAGGTGAGCGACAGCCGCAGCTTCTTGGCCGGATCGATCACGAAAACCGAGCGCACGGTCAGGGTGTCCGATGCGTTGGGGTGGATCATGCCGTAGAGATCGGCGACCTTGCGGTCGTGATCGGCGATCAGCGGGAAGTTGAGCGCATGGCCCTGCGTGTCGGCGATGTCCTTCGCCCATTCGGCGTGGCTGGTCGCCGGATCGACCGAGAGGCCGATCACCTTGACGTTGCGCTTGTCGAACTCCGGCTTGAGCTTCGCCACCGCGCCGAGCTCGGTGGTGCAGACCGGCGTGAAATCCTTCGGGTGCGAGAAGAGCACGACCCAGCTATCGCCGGCCCAGGCGTGGAAGCTGAGCGGACCTTCGGTGGAATCCTGCGTGAAATCGGGAGCGGTATCGCCGAGATTGAGCGCCATGAGCGATCTCCTTGCTGACCGGCTACCCTAGTCCGCCACTCGGCTATGACACGCCAGATTTGCTTTAGAACCGCGAAGCAGGATTACCGCGCGCCATGAACCCGATCTTCGCTGGCCTCGGCACCACCATCTTCGAGGAGATGTCGGCGCTCGCTCGCGCGCACGGCGCGATCAACCTCGGCCAGGGCTTTCCCGAAACGGAGGGGCCGGAGGACATTCGCCGTGCCGCCGCGGAGGCGCTCCTCGCAGGGCCGAACCAATATCCGCCGATGATGGGCGTGCCCGCGCTGCGCGGCGCCGTCGCCGATCATTATCGCCGTCACCAGGCGCTCGACTTCACCGCGGAGGACGTGCTCGTCACCTCGGGCGCCACCGAGGCGCTGGCCGCCGCGATTTTCGCGCTCGTGTCTCCCGGCGACGAGGTGCTGCTGATCCAGCCGATGTACGATGCCTATCTGCCGCTGGTGCTGCGCGCCGGCGGCGTGCCGCGCTATCTCACGCTGCGGCCACCCGGCTGGCGGCTGGAGGCCGACGCGGTCGCGCGCGCCTTCGCCGGCCGTCCGAAGCTCGTCATCTTCAACAATCCGCTCAATCCGGCCGCACGCGTGTTCGATGCCGAGGAGGTTGCGCTGCTCGCCGACGCCTGCCGTTCGCACGGCACGATCGCGATCTGCGACGAGGTCTGGGAGCATGTCCTGTTCGACGATCGCACCCACCGCCCGCTCATCGCCGAGCCGGGCATGGCCGATCGCGCGGTGAAGATCGGTTCGGCGGGCAAGATCTTCTCGATGACCGGCTGGAAGGTCGGCTTCGTCTTCGCCGCACCGGCGCTGCTGGGTCCGATCGCGCGGGCGCATCAGTTCCTCACTTTCACGACCCTGCCCGCACTGCAGGCGGCGGTCGCCTACGGCCTCGCCAAGCCCGATGCCTATTTCCGGGAGATGCGCGCTGGCTACGCGCGCTCGCGCGACCACCTCGCCGACCGTCTGCGGTCGGCCGGCTATCATCCGCTCGAAAGCGAGGGCACCTATTTCCTTTGCGTCGATCTCGCCCGCTCCGGCGTCGCCATACCGTATCGCGCCTTCTGCCTACGCGCCGTGCGTGAAGCAGGCGTCGCCGCCATTCCGGTCTCGAGCTTCTACGCCGATGCGGCGGCGAGCGGCATCATACGCCTCTGCTTCGCCAAGCCCGATCCCGTACTGGACGACGCGGTCGACCGCCTCGGCCGGCTACTGGGCTGACCGCGACGCCTAGACGAGCCGGCGGCTTCGGCCTTGGCGCACCCCTTGTGAGCGTGCGTCGCATTGCCGCCGTCCGCCGCCGCGCGCGATGACGGGTGCTGCCGAGAGATGATTCGCGCGGGGACGCGATCGGCGAGAGGATCAGGGGCGGATGGCGGGATTCGACCTGCGGGACATGATGACTGCGGCCGAGCGCGATACCGGCCTTTCGGATTGGGGCGACGAGGATTTTCGCGAGCCGCTCACCATTCTTGTTCGCTCGCTCGATCGCGAGACCAGCCTCAGCGACCGCGGTGCGGCCCGCGCGCGGCTGCGGCTCGACAATCTCCTGCGCCAGCGCCTGCGCGTGTATCACGATCGCGCGCGCCGGCCGGAGATCGCCGCGCAGGCGATTCGCGCGCCGCTGGTAATGACCGGGCTGCCGCGTGCCGGCACCTCCTTCCTCAATTCGCTGATGGCTCAGGATCCCGGCAATCTCTCGCCGCGCGGCTGGCAGATGCTCCGGCCCTCGCCGCCGCCCAACGACCCCGCCATCGATCACGAGCCGCAAATGGCCGCCGCGCATCGCCAGCTCGAGGAGGAAGGCTTCCTCGCGCCTGAGATCCAGCTCCGCCACGAATATGGCGCGCTCAATGCCGAGGAGGATGGCTGGCTCGGCGAATATCAATTCCTCTCGATCAACTTCCCCGCCTTCTGGAGCGTGCCCTCCTATTCGAAATATCTCGCCGGGCAGCGCTACCTGCCCAATTATCGCATGCACCGGCGCCTGCTCCAGGCGCTCCAGCTCGGCTCAGACATCCGCCGCTGGACGCTGAAGTCGCCCGAGCACATCATCTATCTGCGCGACTTCCTGGAGGTGTATCCCGACGCCAATTTCGTCATCCACCACCGCGATCCGTCCAAGGTCGTGGCTTCGGTGCTCAGCCTGCTCGCGGCGCACCACATGCAGTACAGCGACACGCCCCTGGAGATGGACCGCAGCTTCATGTCGGCGTTTCTCGATAATTTTGCCGCCTCGATGGAGCGGATGATCGAACTGCGGCAGGATCCGGCGGTGAACAGCCATTTTCACGACATCCGCTATCTCGATCTCGAGCGCGATCCGATCGCCGTGGTGCGCGGGATCCACGACCGTTTCGGTCTCGCCGTCTCGGAAGGCGCGATCTTGCGGATGGAGGATTTCGCGCGGCGGAACCGCAAGGGCAAGCATGGCAAGCACGTTTACAAGCTTGCCGATTTCGGCTTCAGCCAGACCGAGGTCCACGAACGTTTCGCCCGCTACATCCGCCATTTCGACGTCGAGCTGGAAGGCGGCGGACAAGCCTGACACGCAGATCAACGGCAATGAACAGGAGAACATGATGCGCGATCCGCTTGCCGTCGTGACCGAATTTCTGACAGCGATCAGCGGCAGTCACGAAAACGCCTTCGCCAATGCGGTTCGGCGCTGGTTCACGCCCGAAACGGTTTGGGACAATGTCGGCTTGCTGACCACCATCGGCGCCGACGAGGCGATCGCGGCCTGGCAGGGCTTCGGCGCATCGGGATTGCACAGCCTGCGCGTCGAAACGCTCGCGATCGCGGCGCAGGGCTCCAAGGTTCTCACCGAACGGGTCGATCACATGCTCGATGCCGGCGGCAACACGACGGGTCAGGTCGCGGTGATGGGGATCTTCGAGGTTGGCGACGACGGCAGGATCCTGCGCTGGTCCGATTACTTCGATCCCACGCCCTTCAAGCAGGCCGCCGCAGCAGCGAGCTAATGTCGCTTCGGGCTCGGGTTTCGCCGCGAGCGCCATCAGGGATCGTACGGGATGGTAGCGGAGGAGGGACTTGAACCCCCGACACGCGGATTATGATTCCGCTGCTCTAACCAGCTGAGCTACTCCGCCCCATCGGGGCCGCCGCGCGGCAAGGGCGGCGCTATGACGCAAGCCGCAGGCGCGGTCAACGCCCTCCCCCGCCTCTGCGCCCCTCGTCCGGAACCGTGCGCGCGTCCTGTCGTTTCGAGGCCATATCGCGAAGGATCACGAGGACCCCCATGGATCTGAATACGCCGCTCGAAACGATCTGCCGATTGATCGTGCGCGCGCGCGAGCTCGAGGCGCAGGTGCCCGCGATCGATCCCGACAACGATGATCCGCCCGACGATTCGGACGACATGTACGACGTGCTCGAGGACGAGACCAACGAGTCGGTCGAGGAAGAAGTGCGCACGCTGCTCGACGATCTCGCCGAGGATCAGATCGCCGAGGTGCTGGCGCTCGCCTGGGTCGGCCGCGGCACCTACGATCCCTCCGAGTGGGACGACGCGATCACGGAAGCGTCTGACGGTGGCGGCGACGACCCGGTCGAGCAGCTGATGGATATGCCGATGCTCGCCGGCTACCTCGATTCCGGGCTCGCCGCCTTCGATCTCAGCTGCGAGGGTGTCGGCCAGATCGACTGACGCCGCGAAAGGCGTGCGCGGCGATCGGCTCCCAGTCGCCGCCGCGGTACAAGTGGCTGGCGAGCCCCGCGATCGCCACCGGGCGCGGCGCGAACGTGGCCACGAGTTCGTCGTGGAGCGCCTCCGCTGCCTTGAGCCCGACCTTGTTCTGGACGGTGACATGGGGTCGCCACCGCGCGGCGTCCTGCGGCACCAGCAGGCCTTTGAACGCTTCTGCCAGTTCGGCGCGCATCGCCTCCAGCGCCGGCGAGCCGATCGCGAGCGCGACGCCTCCACCCAGCAACATCACCCGCTCGAGCCGCGCCGGCGGCGGCGGCTCGGTTGCGAGCTGCGCCAGGCGCCGGTCGAGCTCGGGCGCGACGCTCGGCGGCAGATGGTGGAAGAGCGTGAGGTGCGCGGGCAGGCGGTTGCGCTCCGGCGGAAAATGGGCGCGGCGCAGCGCATCGAGCATCGCGAAGTCCTCGGCGCCGAACGTCGCCGCGACGATGATCGGCGCGGGCGCGACCGGCGTCGGCGTCATGGCGCCGGCGCGGCCGCCGGCCAGTCGCGCGGATCGACCTGCGGCAGCGCCCGGATCGCAGCGCCGTCGAGCGCGGTGGTGAAGCGCTTGTCGCAAGGCGTCACGTCGGCCCAGGGCAGTGCGTGGAAGCGCTCGCCGATGCCGCCGGCACCGCCCTCGCGCAGCATGAGGTAGCTGATACGGCCGCTGCCGCATTCCGCCATCGCATCGAGGATATGCGCAACCTTGCTGCCGTCCGGCCCGCACAGCGGCGCCTCGACGAGATGGCTCAGCGGGAACAGTGGATCGGTCTCCTCGCGTTCGCTTTGCACGACCGCCGCCTCGGCGCCCTCGTCGAGCGCGGCGCGCTGGAACAGCCAGCGGTAGACGCCGATCACGTCGACGACGAGCAGGAAGCCGTTCGCCCAGAGCAGGTTATACTGATGGGTGGCGACGCCCTGCGCGCACCATGCGATCGCGCCGACCGTGTAGACGACGAAGCCCCAGCCGGTGACGCGCGTGCCGAGGTTGGCCGCCACCATCATCGCCGCGACGATCGTCGCCGCGGGCGCGACCCACGCCGCTATCGATTCCATGCGTCCTCCCCTGTTGCGGAGGAGTAACGTGGCAGATCGTCGATTTCTCCCCGCCTTGAGGGGGAGAGGATCGGCTTGGCTAGATCTCGACCTGGCTGCCGAGCTCGACGACCCGGTTGGTCGGCAGCTTGAAGAATTCCATCGCGCTTTCCGCGTTGCGCAGCATCCACGAGAAGAGCTTCTCGCGCCAGATCGCCATCCCCGGCCGTGACGACGCGAGCAGCGTCTGGCGGGCGAGGAAGAAGCTCGTATCCATCATCTTGAACTGGGGCCCGCACTGCGTCACCGCGGCGAGCGCCGCCGGCACATCGGGCTCCTGCATGAAGCCATAGTGGACGACGACGCGGAAGAAGCCCTGCCCCATCTCCTCGAACTCGATCCGCTTGTTCGCGACGACGAAGGGCACGTCCTCGATCGACACGGTGAGCAGGATCACGCGCTCGTGCAGCACCTTGTTGTGCTTGAGGTTGTGGAGCAGCGCGTGCGGCACGCCGTCCCGCGAGGTGGTCATGAACACGGCGGTGCCCGGCACCCGGGTCGCGGAGCCGATGGCGGACTTGACGAACACCTTCACGGGAATCGCCGCCTCGCTCAGCCGCGCGATCATGAGCTGGCGTCCTCGCGCCCAGGTCGTCAACAGGATGAAGGCGAGCGAGCCGATCAGCAGCGGGAACCAGCCACCGTCCGGTATCTTGGTGAGGTTCGATGCGAAATAGGCGCCATCGACGACCACGAACAGCAGCGTGATCGCCGCCGACGCCCAGACCGGCCACTTCCACACCGCGCGCGTCAGCACCGCGAGCATGCAGGTGGTGATGAACATCGTGCCCGTCACCGCGATGCCGTAGGCGGCGGCCAGGTTGGTCGAGTTCTTGAAGCCGAGCACCAGCATGATGACGAGCACCATCAGCGCCCAGTTCATCGACGGCACGTAGATCTGTCCCGCGGCGGACGCGCTCGTGTGGTCGATCCGCAATCGCGGCATGAGCCCGAGCTGCACCGCCTGCTGGACGACCGAATAGGCGCCGGTGATCACCGCCTGGCTCGCGATCACCGTCGCCAGCATCGAGAGGATGACGAGCGGCAGCCGCACCGGCGTCGGCGCCATCAGGAAGAACGGGCTCTGCGCGGCGTGCGGATTCGCGAGCAGGAAGGCGGATTGGCCGAGATAGTTGAGCATCAGCGCGGGGAACACGATCCACAGCCACGCGATCGTGATCGGCCGGCGCCCGAAATGGCCCATGTCCGCATAGAGCGCCTCGGCGCCCGTCACCGCGAGCACGACCGAGCCGAGCGCCAGGAAGGCGAGCGGCACGTCGGCGGCGAAGAAGCGCACCGCCCAGAGCGGGTTCAGCGCCCACAGGATCACCGGATCGTCGAAGATGTGATAGGCGCCGAGCGCGGCCAGCGCCGCGAAATAGACCAGCATGATCGGCCCGAACAGCTTGCCGACCGTCGCGGTGCCGCGCGCCTGGATCAGGAACAGGCCGACGAGGATGACGATCGCGATCGGCAGCACCAACGGCGTCAGCCCGATCTCGACCGAGCTGAGACCCTCGACCGCCGACAGCACCGAGATCGCCGGCGTGATGATGCAATCGCCGAAGAACAGCGCCGTCGCAAGCACCCCGAGCATGACCAGGGACGAGGTCCAGCGCTTGTTGCCGCGCATGCGCGTGACGAGCGCCAGCAGCGCGAGGCTGCCGCCCTCGCCCTTGTTGTCGGCCCGCATGATCAGCGTGACATATTTGATCGTGACGATCAGCGTCAGCGTCCAGAAGACGAGGCTGAGCACGCCGAACAAATGGAGCTTGTCCACCGTCAGCGGATGATGGCCGACGAACACTTCCTTGAGCGAGTAGATCGGGCTGGTACCGATATCGCCGAACACGACGCCGATCGCACCGACCGCGAGCGTGCCGGTGGATTGGCCGCCATGGCCGTGGAGCACATGCTGCGGCGCGAGCGTCTCGACTCCGGGAGCGGGCGGCAATCCCTCGGGAACCGCATCGGCGGCAGCAATCACCTGGGCAACCCGTCAGCGGCCTGCATTGCCGTACCTATCCTCATCGCCCACGAAGCCCCCGGGCGAATGCGGCGTGGCGCCTAGCATGGGCGTTTCCGCACCGCAACGTGCTGCAACGTCGCGCAGCGGGACGCGTTCCGATGGCATGACGCTTCGAATGATGCAGATGTAGCATCCTGTTCAGCTTTGCCGAACTCGCCTCTATGATGGACGCTCGACCAGCAGGAGACCCGCGGTGCGCATCGGTGTTCCAAAGGAGATCAAGAACCATGAATATCGCGTCGGACTGACGCCGCCCTCGGTGGCGGAACTGGTCGCCGCCGGCCATGATGTGGTGGTCGAGACCCGCGCCGGCAATGGCATCGACTTCTCGGACCAGGATTATCTCGATGCCGGCGCGCGGATCGTCGCCGGCGCTGCCGAGGTCTTCGCGCAGAGCGACATGATCGTGAAGGTCAAGGAGCCGCAGCCGCAGGAGATCGCGCTGCTCGAAGCTCGCCACCTGCTCTTCACCTACCTCCCCCTCGCCGCCGACAAGCCGCAGGCGGAGGGGCTGATGAAATCCGGCGCGACGTGCATCGCCTACGAGACGGTCACCGCCGCGAGGGGCGGCCTCCCCCTGCTCAAGCCGATGAGCGAAGTCGCCGGGCGCATGTCGATCCAGGTCGGCGCGCACTATCTCGAGAAGGAGCAAGGCGGGCGCGGCGTGCTGCTCGGCGGCGTGCCGGGCGTGGCGCCGGCGCGCGTCGCGATCCTCGGCGGCGGCATCGCCGGCGTCAACGCCGCGCAGATGGCGGTCGGCATGCGCGCCGACGTGACGATCTACGACATCAACAACGATCGCCTCGCCGAGCTTGACATGTTCTTCTCGAGCCAGATCAAGACCGCCTATGCCTCCAAGGCGGCGATCGCCGCGGCGGTGCGCAGCGCCAGCCTGGTGATCGGCGCGGTGCTGGTGCCGGGCGCGGCGGCGCCGAAGCTGGTGACGCGCGAGATGGTGCGGACGATGAAGCGCGGCTCGGTGCTCGTCGACATCGCGATCGATCAGGGCGGCTGCTTCGAGACCAGCCATGCGACGACACATGCCGATCCGGTGTTCGAGGTCGATGGCGTGATCCACTATTGCGTCGCCAACATGCCGGGCGCGGTCGCGCGCACCTCGGCCTTCGCGCTCAACAACGCGACGCTGCCCTTCGCACTCAAGCTCGCTAACCTGGGCGCGGAAGCAGCGATGAAGGCAGACCCCCATCTCGCCAACGGACTCAACGTCTCGGCCGGGAAAGTCCGTCATGCCGCGGTCGCCGAAGCGCTTGGGGTGCCGTTGAATTAGGGTGCCGCGCGTGCCGATGCTTCGTCATTGCGAGCAAAGCGAAGCAATCCAGTCCAACGTACGGTAATTGGATTGCGGCTACGCCGCTCGCAACGACGACGTAGCATACCGATCGCCGGCTCAATAACCCCGCATGCGCTCCGCATGCTCGCGGAAGGCATCCTTGGTCTCGTCGATGGCGAGCAGGATCATGAACACCATCAGGACCGAATTCACGAAGAGCATCCTCGCCCCCTCATTTTCTTATGAGGCGAGGATAAACCGAGCATGGTTAACAAGCGGTCAAGGTAGATGACAGCCGGACGGCCGGCGGTTTCTCCTCCGTCCTGCAAGGTGGAACCGAGGAGGGACGGAGCGAGGCGCGCTCTCGATAGCAACCCACCCTAGCCCCTTTCTTCCAGGGAGGGGGACAGGCTTCGCACTACGGCTGCGGCAGCCCCGGGGTCGTCGCGGCGCTGCCACCCATCTGGCCCTGAAGCTCGGCGAGCCGCTGCTCGAGATCCTTGCGCCAGGGCGCGTCGGGCGGCGACTTGGCGAGGAGCTCCTGCCACAGCGCCTGCGCCTTGTCGGGCTGGCCGGACTGGGCATAGGCGAGCCCCATGAAGAAGCGCGGCCCGGGATGATCGGGCGAGATCCGCGCCGCACGCTCGAACGCCAGCCGCGCCGCCGGCGAGACCAGCCCGCCGCCCTGGATGACGAGCGCGTTGCCGAGGCCGACCCAGAGATCGGGATCCTTCGGGTTCTGCGCGAGCGCCGTCTGCATCGCGGTGACGGCGGCACGATCACGGTTGGCGCGGTGCAGCGCGTCGGCGAAATCGAGCCACTGCGCGCTCGAGCCGAAGCGGCCCATGAACTGGCTGCGCTCCTTGGCGAAATCGCTGTCGGGCTGCATCGCGTCGGTCTTGGGCGGCGACGGATCGCCGGGCTCGCCGGGCGTGCCCTGCCAGGCATAGCCGGCGATGCCGAGGAACAGCGCCGCCGCGCTGAACTGCAGCGCAGGCCCGCGGACGCGGCCGATCCGCCACAAGGCGAGCAGCACGAGCGCGGCCAGAAGGAACAGGATCAGCCAGCTCGCCATCAGCTTTCCCGCGGCTCCCCTGCCCGGCGCTCCATTGTCCCTCCGTGCCGGCGGAAGCGGTTGCGCGCGAGGAAGATGCCGGCGAGGATCAGCAGCAGCGGCATCGCCCAGAGCAGCCATGTCGCTGGCTCGAACGGGGGCTCGTAGCTCACCCAATTGCCGTAACGCCGGATCAGCCAGGCGCGGATCGCCTCCGGCTTCTCGCCCTGCTGGATGCGCTCGCGCACCATCGCACGCATGTCGCCGGCGAGTTCGGCATCGGAGTCGGCGATCGACTGGCCCTGGCACACGAGGCAGCGCAGCGTCCCCATCAGCGCCTTCGCCTCGGCCTCCTGCTTGGGATCGGGCAGCTGCGTGTAGCTGAGCGGCGCCGCCGGCATGTCCGAATCGGCGTGGAGCGGGGTCGCGCACAGGATCATCGTTATCCCGGCGAAAGCCGGGATCCAGGCCCGCGCTCTCGAATGCTCCCAGCGCCTGCCGCGAGCGAGTCCCCGGACCCCGCCCTGCGCCGGGATGACGGCTTGAGAGGAGCACCTGCTCACTTCGCCTCCTGCACCGTGCTGAGGATCGCCGGCAGCTCTTCGGGCCGGATGTCGCCGATATGCTGCTGGCGGATGATCCCCTTGCCGTCGACGATGAAGCTCTCGGGCACGCCCGACGAGCCGAGCGCGAGCTGGACCTGGCTGCGATCGTCGGCGCCCAAGCGCTTATAGGGATCGCCATAGCGCTGGAGGAAGTCGGCGGTGTCGTCGGGCCGGTCGCGCACCGCGATGCCGACGACATCGACGCCCGCCTGCGCCAGTTGGTCGAGCTGCGGCGCCTCCGCCGCGCAGGGCACGCACCAGCTCGCGAAGATATTGACGAGATGCGGTTTGCCGTCGCGCAGGTCGGCGGTGGCGAGGCCGGGCTTGCCTTGCTGCGAAGCGGGCAGGCTGAACTCGGGCAGTGGCTGTCCGACCAGCTTCGACGGATGCGTCATATCGTCGGGCTTGATCAGTCCGGCGGCGACGAAGCCGACGAAGACCACGAACGCGATCAGTGGCAGCCATAGAATGATACGCACGGTCTTCACGTCGCGAGGAAGCCCGTCGGCCGGCCGCGCGGGAAGAGCTCGCGCCGCAGCCGCCCGAGCAGCGCCAGCGCGCCGCCGATCGCGACGAGCGCGCCGCCCGCCCAGATCAGCGTCACGAACGGCTTCCACCACAGCCGGAGCTGCCAGCGCCCGCTCTCGTCGTCCTTGCCGAGCACGGTGTAGAGCTGGCCGTCCCACAGCGTCGCGATCGCGGTCTCGCTGGTTTCGGTCGGCGGCTGCGCGAACATCCGCGCCTGCGGGTGCAGCGTGATCGCGGCGCGGCCGGGCCGTGTTGCGACAAGCGTCGCCTCGATCGCGGTCCAATTCGGCCCGGCAATCGGATCGATCGCGGCAAACTTCACCTGATATGGCCCGACGATCTCGACCGCGCCCGGCGCGGCGGCGACCAGCGTCTCCTTGGTGAAGGCGCTCTCGCAGGCCATGCCGGCGAGCGCGACGGCGATGCCGAGATGGCTGATCACCATCCCATAGGTGAAGAGCGGCGTGCGCCGCAGATTGCGCTTCCACAGCGGCGCGACGCTCCCCGCCCCAACCCCGATCGCGAGCATCAGCCCGAGGAGCGGCAGCACGCGGATGCCCGGAACGAACAGGATCAGCGCGAGCAGCGCGATCGCCGTGACCAGCACCGGCAGCGCGATCCGCTGCACGACCGCGGCGATCTCGTCGCGCCGCCAACGCATCAGCGGCCCTGCCACCATGATCGCCACGAGAAGGAGCGCGAGCGGCCCGGCGGTCTTGTCGAAATAGGGATGGCCGACAGAGAGCTTCTCGCCGGTGGTCGCCTCGACGAACAGCGGATACAGCGTGCCGGTGAAGACGATGCCGAGCACGGCGGAAAGCAGCAGGTTGTTGGCGACGAGCGCGCCTTCGCGGCTGACCGGATCGAACTGCGAACCTTCCTTCACGGTCGACACGCGTAGCGCGAACAGGGCGAGCGCGCCGCCGATATAGACGACGAGCAGCCCGAGGATGAAGGTGCCGCGCTTCGGATCGATCGCGAAGGCGTGCACCGAGGTGAGGATGCCGGAGCGGACCAGGAAGGTGCCGATCATCGACATCGAGAAGGCGACCACCGCCAGCATCACCGTCCAGGCGCGCAGGCCGTCGCGCGTCGCCAGCACCGTCACCGAGTGGAGCAGTGCGGTCGCGGCCAACCACGGCATCAGGCTGGCGTTCTCGACCGGGTCCCAGAACCACCAGCCGCCCCAGCCGAGCTCGTAATAGGCCCAGTAGCTGCCGGCGGTGATGCCGAGCGTCAGGAAGATCCAGGCGCCGAGCACCCAGGGCCGCATCGCGCGTGCGAAGGCGGGGCCGACGTCGCGCGTCACCAGCGCCCCGACCGCGAACGAGAAGGCCACCGACAGCCCGACATAGCCGATGTAGAGCGTCGGCGGATGGAACGCCAAACCTGGGTCCTGCAGCAGCGGGTTCAAGCCGTTGCCGTCGAGCGGCGGCAGCGCAAGGCGCGCGAACGGGTTGGACGCGAACAGCAGGAAGGCGAAGAAGCCGAGCGCGATCGCCGCCTGCGCGGCAAGCGTGGCGATCAGCGTCCGCTCCGGCAGCCGCCGCTCGAGGATCGCGACCGCGCCGCCCGCCAGCCCGAGGATCGTCACCCAGAGCAGCATCGAGCCTTCGTGGTTCCCCCAGGTGCCGGCGATCTTGTACATCATCGGCTTGGCCGAGGCCGAGTTCTCGACGACCAGCGCGACCGAGAGATCGGTGCGCGCGAAGCAGAGGATCAGCGCCCCGAACGCCAGCGCGGTGAGCAGCGCCTGCGCGAGCGCGATCGGCCGCACCGAAGGCATTAGCGCCTCGCCGCCCGGCCTGAGCGCCATCCAGCCGAGCGCCAGCTGCAGCGCCGACAGCGCCGCGGCAAGCCACAGCGCGGCAAGCCCGAATTCGGCGATCATGCGATGGCCAGCCTGGTGACCGCCTTATCGGCAAACCACCGTTCGTCCTGAGCGCAGTCGAAGGACGTGCAACACACGGTGGCGGCAGCGGCACGTGCTTCGACTTCGCTCAGCACGAACGGGCTCTTGGCTGTGGGACTGCCGCTCACTGCAGCGCCTTCGTTTTGGCGCTGGTATCGAGGCTGGCGCTCTCGTGCATCTTGCCGGCCATCTGCGGCGGCATATAGTTCTCATCGTGCTTGGCGAGGATGGTGTCGGCGAGGAAGAGCGTCGACGAGACGAAGCGGCCTTCCGCCACCACGCCCGACTTCTCGCGGAAGAGATCGGGGACGATGCCCTTGAACTGAACCGGCACCGTGTCGCTGCCGTCGGTCACCTTGAAATCGATCGTCACGCCATCGGGCGCGTGGACGATCGAATGATCGACGACCATGCCGCCGAGCCGGATCGCCTTGCCCATCGGCACGCCATCCTTCACGACGTCGCCGGGCGTGTAGAAATAGGCCGCCTGATCCTTGAGCGCGGACATCGCAAGCAACGTCGCGCCGACCACCGCGACGATCGCGAGCAGCGTGAGCGTCAGACGCTGATGCTTTGCCTTGACCCCCGCCATTTGCGTCAGCGCCTTCGCAGCGCGTCGGCGGCGGCCTCGGCGCGGCGCATCCGGACGTAGCTGACGATAGTCAGGCCGAACGTCGCCACGCCGGCGACCCCATAGGCGGCGATCACGAACGCCCACTGGTTCATGCCTCGGCGAGCCTCCGCAGCCGCGCCTCGACGCGGATATGGGCGAGCGCGGCGCGCATCCGCATCAGCACGATCGCGCCGAACAGCAGCGTGAAGCCCAGCGCCGAGAGCGGCAGCGGCCAGAGCAGCGCGGGCGCGATCGTCGTGCCGCCGAGCGAGATGCTCTCGCCCTGATGCAGCGTGCGCCACCACAGCACCGAATAATGGATGATCGGCAGGTTGATCGCGCCGACGAGCCCAAAGATCGCGGCGGCACGATCTGCCCCTTCACCGCCGCGCTCGTCCGCCGCCGCGGCCAGCGCGATATAGCCGAGATAGAGGAAGAACAGCACGAGCATCGAGGTCAGCCGCCCGTCCCACTCCCACCAGGTGCCCCAGGTCGGCCGCCCCCAGATCGATCCGGTCGCAAGACAGACCGCGGCGAACACCGCGCCGGGCGCGGCGCAGGCACGCGCCGCGACGCCGGCGAGCGGATGCCGCCAGACCAGCTGCATCAGGCTCGCCACCGCGATGCCCATCCAGCCGGCCATGCCGAGCCATGCGGACGGCACATGGATGTACATGATCCGCACCGTCTCGCCCTGGAGATAGTCAGGCGGCGTCACCAACAGCCCGCCCGTCAGCGCCACAGCGATCAGGCCCGCGCCGCTCCAGCCGAGCCACGGCGTGAGCGGCTTCGCGATGCTGAGAAAACGGCCGGGATTGGCGAAAATATGCATGGCTGGAGCCGCTCTCTAAAGCAGCTTGAAGGTGGCGGAAAGAGCGCTCCTGAACACGGGCCGCACGTTGCTGTGCCGCTGCAACACCTCTCTGCCACACCACCAGCTCTCCATCCCCGGTCGTCCTGAGCGAAGTCGAAGGACGTGACAGGTAGAACGGCTATCCACATTGCACGCCATCCCACTGCAGCGATGGTGTGACCTTCGACTTCGCTCAAGCAGAACAAATTTGAGCGCGTGCCGCACGTACTTCGACTTCGCTCAGCACGAGCGGGTTCTGATTGGTATGAGCGTATGCCTGCCGACCCCGCGATCAATTGAGATTGGAGTGCAGCGTTCCGTGCGCAGGATGCCGGCGGTCAGCCGCACCTACCACTTCCGTTCGCCCTGAGCTTGTCGAAGGGCTGTTCTTCTTTTCCATGGACAAAATAGAGAAGGACAGTGCTTCGACAGGCTCAGCACGAACGGTTCGAGGAGAAGGGTCGCCTCACCCTCGCCCGATCAGGCGCTGCGCCATGCGGTCGGCAACGGCGCTCGGCGGCGTGGCGGTAGCCTCCGCCTCGTCCCAGATCGCGTTCAATCGCTCGGGAATCGCGGCGACGCGGCGCGCGACCTCGTCGCTGCCCGCGCCGAGATATTCGAGGCCGACGTTGATGATGCCGCCGGCGTTGATAACGTAATCGGGCGCGTAGAGGACGCCGCGATCGCGCAGCCGGGCGCCGTCTTCCGGCGTCGCGAGCTGGTTGTTGGCGCCGCCCGCGACGACCGGCACACGCAGCGCGCCGATGGTCTCGGCGGTGAGGATCGCGCCGAGCGCGCAGGGGCTGAGCACGTCCGCCTCGATCGACAGGATCGCGTCGGCCGCGACCGTGGCAGCGCCCAGTTCGGCGGCGAGCCGTTCCGCGCGACCGGCATCGACATCGGCGAGTGTCAGCCGCGCGCCCTGCGCCGCCAGCCGCCGCGCGAGCCCGCCGCCGACCGAGCCGACGCCCTGGATCGCGACGTGCACGCCGGCGGCATCGTCCTTGCCCAGCCCGCGCCGGATCGCGGCCTTGACGCCCAGGAACACGCCGTCGGCGGTGAACGGGCCGGGATCGCCGCCCGCCGCATCCGCTCCCGCCACCGGTAGCCCAGAGACGTAGCGCGTCTCGCGGCCGATCGCGACGAGATCGGCCTCGCCCATGCCGACATCTTCCGCCGTGACGTAGCGGCCGCCGAGCGACTCGATCGCGCGGCCGAAGGCGGCGAGCAGCGCCGGCGTCTTGACGCGATCGGCCGGCGCGAGGATCACGCCCTTGCCGCCGCCGAGCGGCAACCCCGCCATCGCGTTCTTGTAGCTCATCCCGCGCGAGAGGCGCAGCGCGTCGGTGATCGCGGCGTCGTCTTGCGCATAGTGCCAGAAGCGGCAGCCGCCCGCCGCCGGGCCGAGATGCGTCGAATGGACCGCGATGATCGCGCGCAGGCCCGAGGTCGCGTCCGCAAAGAAATGGACCGCCTCATGATCGTCGAAATCGGGGAACTGCCAGGGCGCCATGGATTGCCTTCTTTATCAGCCGCTCGTCATCCCCGCGAAGGCGGGGACCCATATTCTCTGCCGGCGGGGCAAGAACGCGCGTCCAGCCACTATGGATTCCCGCCTTCGCGGGAATGACGAATGATGGCGGATGGGGCGATCGACGGGGATTGAACCCGCAACCTCCGGTACCACAAACCGGCGCTCTAACCAATTGAGCTACGATCGCCACGCCTGCGAGGCCGCGCCTCATAGGGTCGAGGCCCCGAAGCCGTCAAGGCGAGGATCAACCTTGCCGCCAGCTTACAAGCGCATTCGAAAATCGTTCAGAGCGACCGCGCTACCTCCGCTGCAACGAGGAGGATCGGGTCATGGTGATCGTTGGACATCCGCCGGGGCATCGCCGGCGCTGGGAAGAGGAAGACGATGCGGAGCTCCGCCGCCGCATCGTCGACGGCGAATTTCTGCGCGACATCGCGCACGCCATGGGCCGCACGCAGGAAGCCTGCCGCAGCCGCGCCAACATCCTCAAGCTCGCGGTGAAGAGCGCGCCGATGCGCGGGCGGGTTGCCGCGGCGGCGGCGCGTGAGCCGAGCGCGATCTGAGCGGCGAGCTACGTTCGCCAAGCTTTCCCCGGTCGTCCTGAGCGAATTCGAAGGACGTGCCACAGGCGTTCGTTCTCTCGGCACGCACTTCGACTTCGCTCAGCGCGAACGGCTGTCTTTTGAACGTGGTTAGCTGAGGATGCCATCATGCAGCCGCACGACGCGGTCCATCCGCGCCGCGAGCCGCTCATTGTGGGTCGCGACCAGCGCCGCCGAGCCCTGGCCGCGCACGAGGCTGAGGAACTCGGCCAGCACGATGTCCGCGGTCGCCTCGTCGAGATTGCCCGTAGGTTCGTCGGCGAGCACCAGCGCGGGCTTGTTGGCGAGCGCGCGGGCGACCGCGACGCGCTGCTGCTCGCCGCCCGAAAGCGCGCTTGGCCGGTGCGTCAGCCGGTCGGCGAGGCCGAGGCTGGTGAGCAGCGATTCGGCGTGCGCCTTCGCGTCCGCGGGGGACGCGCCGCGCACGAGCTGCGGCAGCACGACGTTCTCGACCGCCGAGAAATCCGGCAGCAGATGGTGGAACTGGTAGACGAAGCCGAGATGATCGCGCCGAAGCTCGGTGCGCCCGGCATCGTCGAGCTTCGCCGCCTCGCGACCCGCCAGCCGGATCGAGCCCTCGAACCCGCCCTCGAGCAGGCCGACCGCCTGCAGCAAGGTCGACTTGCCCGAGCCCGACGGCCCGAGCAGCGCGACGATCTCGCCCGGCGCGATCGCAAGCGCGACACCACGCAGCACCTCGATCACCGCCTCGCCCTGACGGAAGGTGCGGCGCAGGTCGGTGACGTGGAGGAGGGGGTCCATCGCCATTAGCCCTCTCCCCTCGGGGGAGAGGGTTGGGTGAGGGGGGGATGCGCTATCGAGAGGTCGCCCCCCCTCACCCCGACCCTCTCCCCAAAGGGGAGAGGGAGAATCCGTGCCTCACTCATACCGCAGCACCTGCACCGGATCGGTGCTCGCCGCTTTCCACGCCGGATAGAGCGTCGCAAGGAAGGAAAGGCCGATCGCCATCGCGGTGATCGCGATCACCTCGAACGGATCGGTGCGCGACGGCAGCTCGGTGAGGAAGCGGATCGAGGGATCCCAGAGGTTCTGGCCGGTGATCGCCTGCACCGCATCGACGACATCCTGGCGGAAGAACAGGAAGATCGCCCCGACGATCAGCCCCAGCCCCGTCCCCAGCGTGCCGATCGTGAGGCCGACCGTCACGAACACCTTCATCAGCGCGCGGCGCGTCGCGCCCATCGTCCGCAGGATCGCGATGTCGCGCGTCTTGGCGCGGACCAGCATGATCAGCGAGGAAAGGATGTTGAACACCGCGACGAGTATGATCAGCGAGAGCACGACGAACATCGCCACCCGCTCGACCTCCAGCGCCTCGAACAGCGAGGCGTTCATCTGCCGCCAGTCCTGCACCACGCCGATGCCCGCTGTCTTGGCCGCGAGCGGCGCGAGGATCTTGCCGACCTTGTCGGCATCGACGGTCTGCACCTCGACCATGCCGACCGCGTCGCCGAGCATCAGCAGCGTCTGCGCGTCCGACAGCGGCATCACCACGAACGCCTTGTCGTAGTCATAGACGCCGACCTCGAAGATCGCCGCGACGCGATAGCTGACGATGCGCGGCACCGTGCCGAACGGCGTCGTCTGGCCGGCCGGGCTGATCAGGCTGATCTGGTCCCCGACGTCGGCGCCGAGCGCCTGCGCGAGCGCCGAGCCGATCGCGACGTTGCCGGATCCCGGCGTTAGCTGGGCGAGCTTGCCCGCCTTGATGTGGCTCGCGATCGCGGTGTTGCCGCGAATGTCCTCGACACGCATGCCGCGCACCAGCACGCCTTCGACGCGGCCGCCGAAGCTCGCCATCAACGGATTCTCGATCAGCGGCGTCGCCGAGGTGACGCCCGGCGTCGCGAGCGCATCCTGCTCGACCGCGCGCCACCCCGGCAGCCGGCCGTCATAGCCCTGCACGACGGCGTGGCCGTTCAGCCCGATGATCTTGTCGAACAGCTCGGCGCGGAAGCCGTTCATCACGCTCATCACGATGATCAGCGCCGCGACGCCGAGCGTCACCGCGCCGAGGCTGATCGTGGCGACGAGGAAGATGAACCCCTCGCCCTTGCCCGGCAGCAGATAGCGCCTGGCGATCATCCGCTCGTAGGAATTGAGGATCACGGTAGGCGCCCCGGCTCAACAACATCCGTTCGTGCTGAGCGCAGTCGAAGCACAGCCGCCATCAGCGCTTGCCCTTCGACTTCGCTCAGGGCGAACGGAGGCCCGGATCCGCGGTTCACCCTGCCAACCTTGCCAGCGCGCTTTCGACGCTCAGCTCCTGCTTCTCGCCGGTGCGGCGCTGCTTCAGTTCGACGACGCCGCGCTCCAGCCCCTTTGGGCCGATCACGACCTGCCAGGGCAGCCCGATCAGGTCCATCGTCGCGAACTTGGCGCCACCGCGCTCGTCGCGATCGTCGTAGAGCACGCGGCCGCCCGCGAGGCCGCCGAGCTTGGCGTAGATATCGTCCGCCGCCGCGACGCAGCCGGCATGATCGGCGCGCATGTTGATCAGGCCGACCTGGTAGGGCGCGACCGCCTCCGGCCAGATGATGCCGGCATCGTCATGGCTCGCCTCGATGATCGCGCCCATCAGGCGCGAGACGCCGATGCCGTAGCTGCCCATCTGCGGCACCACTTCCGCTCCGTCCCGCCCCTGCACCTTCATCCCCATCGACGCCGAATATTTGGTGCCGAAATAGAAGATGTGGCCGACCTCGATGCCCCTGCCCTGCCGCTGGCGATCGGCGGGCACCTCCGCCCAGCGCGCTTCGTCGTGAGTCTCGTCGGTGGCGGCGTAGACGCTCGTCAGCCGCTTGAAGAAGGCGTTGAGCCCGGCGGTATCGCCGCGCTCGAACCGGTGGCTGCTCCAATCTTCCGCCTCGAACGCGGCATCGTAGAACACCTCGCTCTCGCCGGTCGGCGCGAGCACGATGAACTCGTGGCTGAGGTCGCCGCCGATCGGGCCGCTCGCCGCCTTCATCGGCACCGCCTGCACGCCGAGGCGCCGAAAGGTGCGGATATAGGCCTGGAGCTGCTCGAAATAGCTGTGCCGCGCGCCGGCCTCGTCCATGTCGAACGAATAGGCGTCCTTCATCAGGAACTCGCGGCCGCGCATCACCCCGAAGCGCGGCCGGATCTCGTCGCGGAACTTCCACTGGATATGGTAGAGCGTGCGCGGCAGGTCGCGATAGCTGCGCGCCGAATCCCGGAAGATCGCGGTGATCATCTCCTCGTTGGTCGGCCCGTAGAGCAGCTCGCGCTCGTGGCGATCCTTGATGCGCAGCATTTCGGGGCCATAGGCGTCGTAGCGGCCCGACTGGCGCCAGAGATCGGCAGACTGCAAGGTCGGCATCAAGAGCTCGATCGCGCCGGCCCGGTCCTGCTCCTCGCGGACGATCTGCTCGATGTTGCGCAGCACTCGTTGGCCGAGCGGCAGCCAGGCGTAGATGCCGGCGGCGGTCTGGCGGATCAGCCCGGCGCGCAGCATCAGCTTATGGCTCACGATCTGCGCGTCGGCCGGCGTTTCCTTGGCGACGGGCATGAAATAACGGGAGAGACGCATCGGGATTCCGGACCTTGGCTCAGCGCGGACGCGCGCCGGGTCCGATGCGCTCTATTGCGCGGCCGTAGCCGGAGCAAGCGTGCCTGTTGCGCGCGCGCCACAGCCGCCGACCTTTCGTTGCGCTGAACGAAGCAGATTCATGACAATCGCAAGTCGACCCGCTACCGAGAGTCACACGGACTTCGGCCTGGCCTTGGTTCGGGGAGGGCTTGGCCCCGCGTCGCGAATAAGGGGTGCGATGCGCGAGGGCCGCTCAGCAAGGGGGCTGACGAGCGATCGTCACGCGGCGCCCGGGTCGAAAAAACGACCCGGGCGTTCGTGTTTGTGGCGCATCTGCCTCGGCGATCCGAGACGACCGCGCGATTGCCTTTTACCGTGGCTGCCGCAACGGTGGTCGTCATTCCCGCGAAGGCCGGGGATCATAACCGGCTGCCGCGACGGACCGCTAGAGCCCTCTTCGACCTGACTGATCCACCATTCCCCGTTCGCCTTGAGCCCTTCGACTGCCCGCAGGGCGGGCGCTCAGGACAGGCTGGCCCTTTGGGCCAGTCGAAGGGCAGCGACGGCGCATGGGCTTCGACTTCGATCCGCAGGATCGAAATTCAGCCTGAGCGCCCGCCTTGGCAGACTGTCGAAGGGCTCAGCCCGAACGGCTGAGGCAATTCAGGCCGATCGAATAGCGGGCTAGGTCAACCCGGTGGGTTCCCGCCTTTGCGGGAAGGTTGGTTGCTGCCCATGCCGCCAAAAACCGCGATGCGCTTAAATCGAGGGCCAGCCTGAACAGGCAGGCGATCGATGCGTTGATGCTGCGAACCGCAGGAGCCGTGCATGGCCACCCAGCCCGCCAACCCGATCCCGACGCCGATCGACGTGCCCGTCCCCGAGCCGCGCGATCCGCCGGTGCCGACGCCGAGCGATCTTCCGCCCGCCAGCCCCAACGATCCGCCCGTGCCGCAATAGCCCGGCACTCCCGTGCGGTTCGAGCCTGTCGAGAACCGGCCAGGCAGAGCCCAAGCGAACGGAGGGGGAGGCAGCGCGACCGCTAGATCCCTGTATCCGCCACTTCCTCGATATAGGTGCGGTCGAGGATGCGGATGCGGCCCTGGCGCATCTCGATCGCGCCGACGTCGGCCCAGGCCGAGAGCTGGCGGTTGACGTTCTCGCGGCTGATGCCGACGAAGCTGCCGAGCTCGCTCTGGCTGAGATCGTGGCGCAGCCGCGTATTCTCGACTGGTGGCCGCATCAGCCGGCGGAGCGCGCGTGCGAGCCGCTGGCCGGCCGAGCAGGCGCGATCCGCCTCGATCGTGTCGTTGGCCTGGCGCAGCCGCCGCGCCATCTCCCGCATCATCCGCATCGCGACGCGCGGATGCGCCTCGATGAACCCTTCGAACGCCGCCCGGCTGAGCCGCATGATCCGCCCCGGCGCGATCGTCGTCACCGACGCGGTGCGCGGCTCGCCGTCGAGCATGCCGATCTCGCCGAGCACGGCGCCGCTCTCGGCATAGTCCAGGATGATCTCGCGGCCGTTGGCGGCGACCATGCTGACGCGCGCGACGCCGTCGAGCAGCAGCACGATCGAATCGCCCTCCTCGCCCTGCTCGAGCAGCACGTCGCCGACGCGGACCGGCTGGATGCTCGCCTTGCCGATGAGCTCGGCGAGCTCCTCCCGGCTGCACGCCGCCAGCATCGACGTCTCGGGCAAAATCGCCGCGACCTGATCAGCGTTCATGATGCCGTCTCCCCCGAAATCCCCGGCGGCATGCATAAGCGCGAATCGCACGCGCGACCAGACGAGGCGGCGCGGGGATCGGATTGCGCGCGCCCGCTATCGCGCAATCCGCGGCGGCTCGTTCAGGTCTCGGCGCGGAACGTCTTGCCGAGTTCCCGCTCACCCAAGCGGAAATAGTGACGGAAATTGTAGATCAACGGCGACCAGCTGGCGGGGTCGATGTGCCGTTCGCCGGAGACGAATTCCTCCGCAGCACGGACGCGCAATATCTCGATGCGCGCGGAAAGGCCGCCGCCGAGCTTGTCGAGCTTCTCGCCGCCGAGGCGATCGCAGCCCAACACCCTCGCCTCCATCTGAATCGGACATTCGCGAACGCTGTCCGGCTTCACCAGTTCGCTCGGCTCCCGGGACAGACCGGAGACGCCAAACTTGTCGCGCTCGGTATGGAATTGGTCCGCCTTGAGATCGGGCACCGGATCCTTGGCCGTGAGCGGCGCCAGCTTCTCGACCTGGCGCCACATCCCGGGGGACGGCAGATTGATCACGCATTCGGCATGCCGCTGAAGATTGTCGGCGGTCTGCGTCTCGTCGAGCAGCCCGAGCGTCATCGTCCAACCCAACGCCCAGAATGACGAGATCGGCGCGAGATTGGTCGTACCGTCCTCGTTCAGCGATGTGACGAGCGCCACCGGCGTACCGAAATACAATATCTTGGGTTTGATGGTTCGCTTTGTGCCGATCACGGGCCCTCTCCTCGCACCGCTGCCGCCCCAGCAACGATCGGGAGCGCGGGAAGACGCCAAAGATGCGATCCCAGGATTGCGAGGCGAACCTAAACCAACCTGCTCTGCCTTACCGCCGCCTCGATGAAGCTCGCGAACAGCGGGTGGGGATCGAAGGGTTTCGACTTCAGCTCCGGGTGGAACTGGACGCCGACGAACCAGGGATGATCGGGCCGCTCGACGATCTCGGGCAGCGTGCCGTCGGGCGAGGTGCCGGAGAAATAGAGGCCGCCCCTCTCGAGGGCGTCGCGATAATGGGTGTTGACCTCGTAGCGGTGACGGTGGCGCTCGAAGATGTGCGTCGCGCCGTAGATCGAGGCGGCGCGGCTGTTGCCGGCCAGCGTCGCGGGATAGGCACCCAAGCGCATCGTGCCGCCGAGATCGCCGCCGGCCTCGCGCTGCTGCAGCCCCTCCGCCGTCATCCACTCGGTGATCAGGCCGACGACGGGTTCGTCGGTCGGGCCGAACTCGGTGGTGGACGCCGCCGCGATGCCCGCCGTGTTCCGCGCGCCTTCGATGCACGCCATCTGCATGCCGAGGCAGATGCCGAAATAGGGCACGCCGCGCTCGCGCGCGAACTTGACGCTGGCGATCTTGCCCTCTGAGCCGCGCTCGCCGAAGCCGCCGGGAACGAGGATGCCGTGCAGCGGCTCGAGGTTCGAGACGACGTCGCCCTCGCTGCCCTCGAACAGCTCGGCGTCGAGCCAGCGGATATTGACCTTGACCTGGTTGGCGATGCCGCCATGGACGAGCGCCTCGTGCAGCGACTTGTAGGCGTCCGGCAAGCCGACATATTTGCCGACGACGCCGATGGTGACGTCGCCCTCGGGGTTTCCGAGCCGCTCGATGATGCGGCTCCAGCGCGCGAGATCGGGCTTGGCGCCGGGCTCGATCCCGAAGGCGAGCAGCACCTCCTCGTCCAGCCCCTCGGCATGATATTGCAGCGGCACGCCGTAGATCGACCTGGCGTCGAGCGCCGGGATGACCGCCTCCGGCCGCACGTTGCAGAACAAGGCGATCTTGGCGCGCTCCGACTGCGGCAGCTCGCGCTCGCAGCGGCAGACGAGCACGTCGGGCTGGATGCCCAGCGCGGTCAGGTCGCGCACCGAATGCTGCGTCGGCTTCGTCTTCAGCTCGCCGGCCGCCGCGATGTACGGCACCAGCGTGACGTGGACGAAGCAGCTCTGGCCGCGCCCGAGATCGTTCCTGAGCTGGCGGATCGCCTCGATGAACGGCAGCGACTCGATGTCGCCGACGGTGCCGCCGATCTCGCACAGCACGAAATCGAGATCTTCGGTATCGGTGCGCGCGAACGCCTTGATCGCGTCGGTGACGTGCGGGATCACCTGGACGGTGGCACCGAGATAGTCGCCCTTCCGCTCGCGCGCGATGATCTGCTGGTAGATTCGCCCAGAGGTGACGTTGTCGCTCTGGCGCGAGGGCACGCCGGTGAAGCGCTCATAATGTCCGAGATCGAGATCGGTCTCGGCGCCGTCGTCGGTGACGTAGACCTCGCCGTGCTGATAGGGGCTCATCGTCCCCGGATCGACGTTCAGATAGGGATCGAACTTGCGGATGCGGACCCGATACCCGCGCGCTTGCAGCAGCGCCGCGAGGCTCGCCGCCATGAGACCCTTGCCGAGCGAGGAGACCACGCCGCCGGTTATGAAGATGAACCGCGCCATGGGATTATGGGCTTAAGCCGTGCAGGGCGGAGACCGCAAGGCGGCGAATCCGCGTTGGGCGAGAAAGTTGTGGAAGAGCGGGGGCAAACTCTCTCCTCCCTCGAAGGGAGGGGCGAAGCAGGCTTACTGGCCGTTACCCGATCCGCTCGAGGCCGGTGCCGAGGACGCGGGCGCGGACGGCGCCGGGATCGTCACCGGCGCGGGTGCCGCGCTCGGCTTGGGCGCGGCGCTGCCGCCGGACGATGGCGCGCTGGCGGAGGTTGACGAGATCGAGCCGCCCGACCCGGACACGCCGATCTTCGGCGTCGCGCGCAGCTGCACCGGCTCCGGCAGCGAGCTCGAGGGCTTCGTCGTCTCGCTCTTCTTCGAGCCCTCGTCCTTCTTGTCCGACGATTTCTCCGATTTCTTGCCGCTGTCCGACGTGGCGTTGGACGACGTGCCGGCCTGATCCTTGTCGCCCTTCTTGTGGTCGCTCTTCTGATCGCCCGCACCGGCGCTTCCAGGCGCGGTTGGCAGCGGCGCCAGCGACGGCGCGGGAACGCCTGGCGCACCCGGCGCCGGAACGCCGGGAACGCCCGACGGGAGGACGCCGGGCAGCGCACCCGCCGCGCCGCCCGCGACACCGCCGGTCACCGGCGCGAGCGGCTGCGCCTGCCTGGCGAAGCTGGTATCGATCGCACTCGGCGCGCGTCCGACCCCGGCGACGGCGGCGAGCACGATGCTCATGCCGACGAACAGCACGGCGAGGATCGCGGTGGTGCGCGTGAGGAAATCCGCCGCGCCGCGCGCGGTCATCAGGCCGGCATTGCCGCTGCCGGTGCCGAGGCCGCCACCTTCCGAACGCTGCATCAGGATCACGGCGACGAGCGAAGCCGCGATCAGCGCATGGACGACGAGGAGGAAGGTGAACATCGGCGACTCTAACGAACGGGACGCTTGCGCGCGGGACGGGGCGATCTAGGGTATCGGCGCGCCACGGGCAACCTCGGGGTCAGCCTGCTTGCTTTCCTCACCTGTCCGCCGGTCCCTCCCCGTTCGTATTGAGCCCCTCGACTGCCTGCCAAGGCAGGCGCTCATGGTAAGCTTCGATCCTTGGGATCGAAGTCGGCGGACGTGTCATCTCAACGCGACAGCCGTTCGCGCTGAGCGTAGTCGAAGCGCAGCCATCGCGCGGCCTTCGACTGCGCTCAGGCCGAACGGAGCAATGCATCTGTGGCACGTGCTTCGACTTCGCTCAGCACGAACGGAAGTCCTGAAAGCGGGGAGCGCATGGTCACACGCGCCGCTTATACGTAATGCGGTTCGCCGCGCTCGCGGAGTTCCTCATAGTGGACGAGCGCCGGCCGCTCGCCGAACGGCACCGGCGTGCCGTCGCGGAACGCCCATTCGCCGCGATCGCAATCGAGCGCGCGGACATAGCCGTTGATGTAGAAGCGGCGGCGATGCCCCGAACGGTTCGCGCCCGAGCCGTGGACGAGATACGGGCTCCAGATCGCGAAATCGCCCGGCGCGAGCACGAGATCGACGATGTCGGCGGGATCGAGGCCGACGCGCTCGAGCGCGGCATCCGACATCGCGTTGCCGAGCACCGGCGTCACCTCGTCGAGCGGCAGCGCGCCGCGCCGATGACTGCCGCGCACGAAGCGCATGCCGCCCGATTCCGGGTTGTGCAAATCGATCGCGAGCCCGGTCTGCACATAGGAGGTGCCGAGGTTGCGATAGGCCGGCGCCGGACGGCGGAAGCGCGAATCCTGATGCCAGGCGAAATCGCTGGAGCCGCCCTGCCCCTTCCAATGGATCTGGTTGATGATCTGCTTGAGGTCGCGGCCGATCAGCGGCGCCAGCAGCCGCGCGATGCGGCGATTGAGGCGGACGCCGTTCAGCACCGGCTGATGATAGGCGAACCATTGCGCCATGCGCACGAACGGCGCGCCGGCGGTCTCCTCGCCGACGTTGTAGAAGAGGTTGCCATGGCGAAAGCTGCGGCCGTGCGCGACGCCCTCGGCGAAGATCTGTTCGCTCGCCTGCGCGATCGCGGCGATCTCGTGGCGCGAGAACAGGCCGCGGATGATCGCATAGCCGTCACGGCGATAATCGCCGACGAGATCGAGCCGCGCCGAATCGCCCCGCCCCAGCGTCTTGTCCTGAAACACGCACCTTCCCCCGCCACGCAACAGCAGCACCGCAAAACAGCTCGGCGCCGCATTTGCACGTTACACCGCAGCGCGGTGAGCCGCAATCGTGGCATGAGGATGGCGAAGGCGAAGTTAACGCTGGCTGAGGCACGCCTTCATAGTGCGACCTAGCCGCGAAGCACGGCTCGTTGCGAGACTGTCACAAAGGGCCAGGACCGCCTGGGAAGCCCGTCAAATCAGAGCGTTGCCGCCGCCGCGACGATCGGCACGAACTGCGCGGCGGTGAGGCTGGCGCCGCCGACTAGCGCGCCGTCGACATCCTCCACGCCGAGCAGCTCCGTGGCGTTGTCGGGCTTGACCGAGCCGCCGTAGAGGATGCGGACCTTGTCGCCCTCGCCACCGAGCAGCGCGACGAGCTTCCGGCGGATCGCGCCATGCATCGCGGCGACATCGGCCACCGAAGGCGTGCGGCCGGTGCCGATCGCCCACACCGGCTCATAGGCGACGACGAGCGTCTCGCCGGTGCCGGCCCGCGGCACCGAACCGTCGAGCTGTCCGTCGACGATCGCGACCGCCTTGCCGGCATCGCGCTCGGCCTCGGTCTCGCCGACGCAGACTATCGCGCGCAAGCCGGCGCCGATCGCCGCCTCGGCCTTCGCGCGGACCTGCGCGTCGGTCTCGTGCTGGTCGGCACGGCGCTCGCTATGGCCGACGATGACGAGCCCGGCGCCCGCCTCGACCAGCATCGCCGCTGAGATGCAGCCCGTGTGCGCGCCCTTCGCCGCGCCGTGGCAATCCTGGCCGCCGATCGGCAGCGCCGGCGTCCGCGCCGCCGCCGGCGCGATCAGCGTGAACGGCGGGCAGACCACGACGTCGACCTCGCCGTGCTCCGCCGCCGCGGCAGCGATCGCATCGAGTTCGGCAAGCGCCGCGAGCGAGCCGTTCATCTTCCAGTTGCCCGCCACCAGCTTGCGCCGCATGCCACCCGTCTCCCCTTGGACCCGATCGCGCGATAGCAAGCGGCCAAGGGTGCGCCTAGGGCAGAAGCCTTACGACTGTCCCATCCCCCGACCCCGTTTGCACTGAGCTTGTCGAAGTGCAGCCATCGTCAGCGCGTGGCCTTCGACTGCGCTCAGGCCGAACGGTGGTTGGTCGCGTGAGCGCAGGCGGGTTGCCGAGAGCCCAGCTTGATGGCGCCCTCGCCCGTCTCTATGGCGGGCGGCCCCAGGGTTCCGGCCACGTTATCAGGACGCGCGATGCTTTCCTTCTTCCGCCGCACGCTCGGCTCCCAGCTGGCGCTCGGCCTGCTCGCGGTCGTGATGCTCGCCTTCATCATCACCGGGGTGACGTCGCGCTCGATGAGCGACGCCGGGGGGGGCGCGCGCGGCAGCGGCGACAGCATCGCCAAGGTCGGCGACCACAAGGTCTACGCGTCAGAAGCGGAGGATCGCGCCCGTCGCGAGCTCGCCGCCGACAGCCAGCAGCAGCCGGGGCTGACCATGCCGGTGTTCGTCGCCGGCGGGGGTTTCGATCAGGCGGTGCGCCAACTGCTCGCGGCGGCCGCGATGGAGGTGTTCGGCCGCGATCATGGACTCGTCGCGAGCAAGAAGCTGGTCGATGGTGCGATCGCCGGCATCCAGGCGTTCAAGGGTCCGACAGGCAAGTTCGACGAGAGCACGTTCCGCGCGGTGCTCGCGCAGCAGCATATCTCCGAGCAGCAGCTGCGCAGCGAGCTCGCCGGCGACGCGATCCGGCAGCAACTGCTGCTGCCGATCGCCGGTGCGGCGCGCGTGCCGCTCGGCGTCGCGACGCCGTTCGCCTCGCTGCTGCTCGAGAGCCGCGCCGGCGCCGTCGCGGTCGTCCCGACGCAGGCGATGGCCGGCGGCAAGGACCCGACCGACGCGGAGCTTGCCGCCTGGTACAAGAGCCACCTGCCCGCCTACACGCTGCCCGAGCGCCGCGTGCTCAAATATGCGCTGATCGGCCGCGATCAGGTCGCGGGCGGCGCGATCCCGACCGAGGCGGACATCGCCAATTTCTACAAGGCCAACGCCGCGAGCTACGCCGCCAAGGAAACGCGCACGCTCCGCCAGGTGATCCTCGACAGCCAGGCCAAGGCGCAGGCCTTCGCCGACAAGGTCAAGTCCGGCACCAGCTTCGCCGGCGCCGCCAAGGCCGCGGGTTTCGGCGCCAACGACATCGCCGTCGGCGAGAAGACGCAGGCGCAGTTCGCCGGCCTCGCCTCCCCCGCCGTCGCCGCCGCCGCCTTCGCCGCGAAGGAGGACAGCACCACCGCGCCCGCCAAATCGGACTTCGGCTGGAACGTCGTCCATGTCGACAAGATCACGCGCACGCCCGCCAAGACGCTCGAGGACGCGCGTCCGGAGATCGCCGCCAGCCTCGCCAAGCAGAAGCAGGACGAGGCGCTCGCCGATCTCGTCAACGGCATCGAGGACCAGCTCGGCGACGGCACGAGCTTCGACGACATCGTCAAGAAGCGCGGCCTCGCGGTGACGACCACGCCGGCCGTGCTGCCCAACGGCAGCGCCCCCGATCAGCCCGATTACAAGGCGCCGGCCGAGTTCGCGGTGCTCGCCAAGCCCGCCTTCCAGACCAGCCCCGACGAGAAGCCGACTGTCCAGACGATCGGCAATGGCGAGCGCTACGCGCTGCTCGCCGTGACGCAGGTACTGCCGCCGACGCCGCAGCCGCTCGACAAGGCGCACGACAAGGTCGCCAGGGATTTCTCTGCGGATCGTGCCGCCAAGCGCGCGCAGGCGATCGCCGAGGCGATCGCGGCGAAGGTCAACGCCGGCAGCACGCTTTCCGAGGCGGTCAAGGGCGCCGGCGTGGCGCTGCCGGACCCCAAGAAGATCGAGGTCAAGCGCATTCAGCTCGCGCAGTCGCAGGGGCAGATCCCGGCGGGCCTCGCCGCGCTGTTCGACATGACGAAGCCCGGTGCACGCGCGATCGCCGCGCCGAACGGCGTCGGCTGGTTCATCGTCAAGCTCGACACCATCACCCCCGGCGACGCCAAGACCGCGCCCGGCCTCGTCCAGTCGGCGCGTGGCCAGTTCGCGCAGCTCATCGGCGAGGAATATGCCGAGCAGTTCGCCAATGCCGCGCAGGCCGAGGTCGGCGTCAAGCGCGACGAGAACGCGATCGGCAAGTTGCGCGCGAAGCTGCTCGGCATCGCGCCCGCCCAGTGAACCCATCCGACGAAGCCGTTACCGCGGAGGACGCGACGCCCCGGGACGGCGCGGAGCATGACGCCGCCGCCGCAACGGCGCTCGCCGCCGGCCACCCCGCGCTCGTCTGGCGGCGCACGATCGCCGACACCGAGACGCCGGTCGCCGCCGCGCTCAAGCTGATCGAGCCCGGCCGCGGCGACTATCTGCTCGAATCGGTCGAGGGCGGAGCGGTGCGCGGGCGGCACACCTTGCTCGGCCTCGCGCCCGATCTCGTCTTCCGCGCGCGTGGCAACGATGCCGAGATCAACCCGCGCTGGCTCACCGATCGAACCGCGTTCGCGCCGGTCGAGGGCGGCGCGCTCGATGCGTTGCGCGGCCTCGTCGCAGCCTGCCGGATGGAAGTGCCACCCGAGCTGCCGCGCGCGCTAGCAACGCTGGTCGGCTATTTCGCCTACGAGACGGTCGGCCTCGTCGAGCGGCTGCCGCGCCCGGCGCCCAACCCGCTCGATCTGCCCGACATGCTGTTCGTGCGGCCGACATTGCTGCTCGTCTTCGATCGGCTGAGCGATGCGCTCTATTGGGTCGCGCCGGTGTGGCCGGACGGCGGCTCGATCGCTGCCGCAGTCGAGCGCATCGAAGCGGCGCAAGCGCGGCTCGCCTCCGCCACCGTCCCCTATGCTCCTGCGAAAGCGGGAGCGCCCGATGGTGAGGATGGTGCTCTCCTGCTTCCGGCTTCCACATCACGCCGGTCGTTGCCGTCGTCACGCCCGATCTGCCCGCAGGCGGACGGCAGTCCTGAGCCGCAGCTCCCACCCGCCCGCTATCGCGAGATGGTGCTCGCCGCGAAGGACTATATCGCCGCTGGCGACATCTTCCAGGTGGTGCTCGCGCAGCGCTTCACGCTGCCCTTCCCGCTGCCGCCGTTCGATCTCTATCGCGCGCTCCGGCGGATCAATCCCTCGCCCTTCCTCTATTTCCTCGATCTGCCGGGCTTCGCGCTGATCGGCTCGTCGCCCGAGATCCTCGTCCGCGCGCGCGACGGCGAGGTCACGATCCGCCCGATTGCGGGCACGCGGCCGCGTGGGCTGACGGCGCACGAGGACGAGGAGAACCGCGCCAGCCTGCTCGCCGATCCCAAGGAGCGCGCCGAGCACCTCATGCTGCTCGATCTCGGCCGCAACGACGTCGGCCGCGTCGCCGCGCCGGGCAGCGTCCGCGTCACCGACAGCTACATGGTCGAGTTCTACAGCCACGTGATGCACATCGTCTCGAACGTCGTCGGCGCGCTCGATCCCGCCAAGGATGCGATCGACGCGCTGCTCGGCGGCTTCCCGGCGGGAACGGTGTCGGGCGCGCCCAAGGTCCGCGCCTGCGAGATCATCGCCGAGCTCGAGCCCGAGACGCGCGGGCCCTATGGCGGCGGCGTCGGCTATTTCTCGCCCGACGGATCGATGGACAGCTGCATCGTGCTGCGCACCGCGGTGGTGAAGGACGGCACGATGCACGTCCAGGCGGGCGCCGGCATCGTCGCCGACTCGGACCCCGCCTCCGAGCAGCGCGAATGCGAGGCAAAGGCGGGCGCCCTCATCGCCGCCGCCCGCGAAGCGATGATGAGGGCGGGTGAGGCCGGCTTCGGGCAGTAGCTTTTCTCCCCTCCCTGGAAGGGAGGGGATGAGGGGTGGGTCGCTGTCGATCGGAACGGCACTGCCGCATATCCACCCACCCCAACCCCTCCCTTCTAGGGAGGGGCTTGAGCCGTCCCGAACGCTCGGTATGAAATTCCCGGGAACAGGTTGGCGCGCGCCTTGTTGACGCCCCATATCGGTCAGCGTGCCGTTCAGCATAATGATCGATGAACGGCCCGTTCCCTGCCGGTTCAGGCAGGCGGACGTAGACGGATCAGCGTAGGAGCGGCGGGATGGCCCGCGGAGGCTCCGACAGGAGACTAGAGATGAACAGCATCGTGAAGAAGGTCGTGACCGGGCTCGTCGCCGGTTCCGCGCTTCTCGGCGCCGTCGCCGCGGCGCCCGCCGAGGCGCGCGGCTGGGGCGGCGGTTATCATGGCGGTTGGCACGGCGGCTATCATGGCGGTTGGGGCGGTCGCGGCTATTATCGCGGCGGCTGGGGCCCGGGTGCGGCGGTCGGCCTCGGCATCGCCGGCCTCGCGGTCGGCGCGGCGCTGGCGGACCGTCCCTATTATGACGGCTATTATTACGCCCCGCCGCCGCCTCCGCCGGGCTATTACGGCTATGGCTACGGCTACCCGCGCGGCTATTATTACGGCTACTGAGCCGGGGCGCACGACCATCGCAGGGGCCGCCGGAGCGATCCGGCGGCCCTTCGCTTGTCAGGGGTAGGCCGCTTGCCTAGGTAAGCCCCGTTCGTCCTGAGCTTGTCGAAGGATTGTTCTTCCTTCTCCACGCCGAGCAGGAAAACAACGGTGCTTCGACAGGCTCAGCACGAACGGAATGGGTTGGCTTCGGACGCACCGCGCACATGATCCTCGTCATCGACAATTACGACAGCTTCACCTGGAACCTCGTTCATTATCTCCAGGAGCTGGGCGCCGCGGTCGAGGTCGTGCGCAACGATTGCGTAGGCGCCGGCCAGGCGCTCTCCTCCGGTGCCGAGGCGTTCCTGATCTCGCCGGGGCCCTGCACCCCCAACGAGGCCGGCGTCAGCCTCGATCTCGTCGCAGCGTGCGCGGCAGCGGGCAAGCCGCTGCTCGGCGTCTGCCTCGGCCACCAGGCGATCGGCCAGAGCTTCGGCGGCACGGTCGCGCGCGCCAAGACGCTGATGCACGGCAAGACCAGCGCGATCACGCATGACGGCAGCGGGCTCTTCGCCGGCATCCCCTCGCCCTTCACCGCGACGCGTTACCATTCGCTGATCGTCGCCGAGGCGGACCTGCCGCCGGCGCTGATCGTCAACGCGCACGCGGAGGATGGCACGATCATGGGCTTCCGCCACGAAAGCCTGCCGATCCACGGGCTGCAATTCCATCCCGAAAGCATCGCCACCGAACATGGCCACGCGCTGCTCGCCAACTTCATGGCGCTCGCCGGGATGAAGGTGACGGCCAAGATGCCCGCGCGCGCATGACGACGCTCGCGCTGCTGCCCGATCCGGCGACACCCCTGTCGTCGGAAAGCGCCGAGGCGGCGTTCGACGACATCCTCGACGGCAAGGTGGCGCACGAGCATGTCGCCGCCTTCCTCACGACGATGGCGCTGCGCGACGAGACCAGCGTCGAGATCGCGGCGGCTGCGCGCGCCTATCGCAAGCGCATGATCCCGATCCGCGCGCCCGCCGACGCGATCGACGTCTGCGGCACCGGCGGTGACGACGCGCACAGCCTGAATATCTCGACCGCGGTGGCGATCGTCGTCGCCGCCTGCGGCGTCCCCGTCGCCAAGCACGGCAACCGCGCCGCCTCGTCCAAGGCCGGCGCCGCCGACACACTGGAAGCGCTCGGGCTCGATCTCGACAGAGCGTCGGTGCGCGCGGAGGAGAGCCTCGCCGAACTCGGCCTCGCATTCCTGTTCGCGCAGACCCACCACCCCGCGCTCGCCCGGCTCGCGCCGATCCGCAAGGCGATCGGGCGGCGCACCATCCTCAACCTGATCGGCCCGATCGCCAATCCGGCCGGCGTTACCCGCCAGCTGATCGGCGTCGCGCGCACCGACTATGTCGACGTCTATGCCGAAGCGCTTAGCCAGCTCGGCACGCAGAGCGCGATGGTCGTCTCCGGCGACGAGGGTCTCGACGAGCTCTCGATCGCCGGCGGCAGCCGCGCGGTGCGGATCGGCGCGTGCGGCGAACGCAGCGAGCACGTCACGCCCGAGGACGCTACCCTCCCCCGCCACCCGCTCACCGCGCTCCGCGGCGACGATGCCGCGCACAACGCTGGCGCGCTCCGCCGCCTGCTCGCCGGCGAGCCCGGCGCCTATCGCGACGCCGTCCTCCTCAACGCCGCCGCCGCGCTGATCGTCGCCGAGCGGGCGGGCGACTGGCGCGAGGGCGCTAGCATCGCGGCCGAGGCGATCGACAGCGGCGTCGCGCTGCGCCTTCTCGATCGCTGGATCGCTTTTAGCCGCTAAGCTGCAAGAATGGTGGTTACGCGACGGTCTGCTTACGATGGGCCTCGTCTAGTTTTCAGCCGCGCCGGCGTTCACGAGCGGCTCTGGCGCGCGGCCCAGCAGGATGTCACCAAACTCCTTCTTCCAAATACGTTGCATCAGGTGATCCGCGCCGCCCCACGTCTCGCCTTGGTGTGTCTTGAACACGAGGAAGGAGGTCCCGTCGTCCGCCTTTGCCGCCTTCACAATGATCGAACCATCCGATCGTACCGCAGCGGTCAAAGCAGCTATCTGAGGTGCAGAACCCTCAACGATATACTGGTAGGGCTCATCGAGAACCGCATTGGGATCGGCCTCGTTGCCTACGAAACCCAACTTCTCAACGTGGCCCTTCTTAAGCTTTGCTAGAGCGCAATCAACATTCTCGTATTTCTCGTTTGGCGAGGGTGCAAAATGGACCTCATCGGCAACCGCAGTAATCGTTCCTGCCGGGAGATTACAGGCATGTTCGATGCGTTGGACCTTTCTCGAAAGCGCAGATTGAGCTGCCTCAGCGCTCGAAGTGACCAGCGTCAAAGCCAGCGCGCACGAAAGGATGGCGAGCTTCATCTCTCTCTCCCGCAAACTGTGATGGCGATTATGCAGCGGTGAATGATCCGCCGGTCTCGGGCAAGCAGCAGTATCGCGCGAACGACCGGCTCTAGGTGTAAGCTGCCTTTGGGAGCGAAAGCGATCGAGCGCTTTGCCCACGGCATCGCTCCCGCTAAACGCCCCCCATGTCCAACCGCCTCGAAGAGATCCTCGCCTATAAGCGCGGCCATGTCGCCGGGTTGAAGATCGAGGTGCCGCTGGCGGAGATGGAGGCGCGCGCGAAGGCCGCGCCGCCGCCCCGCGGCTTCCGCGCCGCGCTGGAGGCGAAGCGTGCCGCCGGCGGCTACGGCCTCATCGCCGAGATCAAGAAGGCGAGCCCGTCCAAGGGGCTGATCCGCGCCGACTTCGATCCGCCCGCGCACGCCCGCGCCTATGAGGAGGGCGGCGCCGCCTGCCTCTCGGTGCTGACCGACGTGCCCTATTTCCAGGGCCACGACGATTATCTCGTCGCGGCGCGCGCGGCCTGCGATCTGCCGGCGCTGCGCAAGGACTTCATGGTCGATCCGTGGCAGGCGATCGAGAGCCGCGCGCTCGGCGCCGACGCGATCCTGATCATCGTCGCCGCGCTCGACGACGGCGCGATGCACGAGATCGAGGCTGCCGCGATCGATCTCGGCATGGATGTGCTCGTCGAGGTCCATGACGAGGCCGAGATGGAACGCGCCCACCGCCTGCGTTCGCGCCTCATCGGCATCAACAATCGCGACTTGCGCGACTTCTCGGTCGACATCGCCCGCAGCGAGGCGCTCGCCAAGTCGGCGCCGGAAGGCTGCACGCTCGTCGCCGAGAGCGGCCTCGCCAAGAAGGCCGATCTGCATCGCCTCGCCGCGCACGACGTAACGTGCTTCCTGGTCGGCGAATCGCTGATGCGCCAGCCCGACGTCGCTGCCGCGACGCGCGCGCTGCTCGAAGGCGCATGATCGGCCTCACCCATCTCGACGAGGCCGGCGCCGCGCGCATGGTCGACGTCTCCGCCAAGCCCGCCACGGCGCGCGAAGCGACCGCCGCCGGCCGCATCGCGATGAGTGCCGCCGCCGCCGCCGCCATCCGCGACGGCGCGATCGCCAAGGGCGACGTGCTCGCGGTGGCGCGCGTCGCCGGCATCATGGCCGCCAAGCGTACGGCCGAGCTGATCCCGCTCTGCCACCCGCTGCCGATCGCCGGCGTCACGCTCGATCTCGCGGTCGAGGCAGACGGGGTCGCCGCCACCGCGACGGTACGCACCACCCACTCCACCGGAGTCGAGATGGAGGCGCTCACCGCCGTCTCGGTGGCGCTGCTCACCGTCTACGACATGGCCAAGAGCCTCGATCGGGGCATGACGATCGCAGGCGTGCGCCTCGTCGCCAAGTCCGGCGGCCGCTCGGGCGACTGGCGCGCGGACGATGCGTCGGGCGGACCGCCACCGGCATGACCATGCTCCCCGTCGCCGAGGCGCAGGCGCGGCTCCTCGCGCTCGGGCGGCCGCTACCGATCGAGCGCGTGCCGCTGCTGGACGCACTCGGGCGCTGGACGGCCGAGCCGGTGATCGCGACGCGCACGCAGCCCGCCTTCGATCTCTCGGCAATGGACGGCTATGCGCTCGCCTTCGCGAACCTGCCTGGCCCGTGGCGGGTGGTGCGCGAGATCGCTGCCGGCGGGCTGCCGGGCGCGGCGATCGGCGCGCATGAGGCGGTGCGCATCTTCACCGGCGCGCCGCTGCCGCCCGGCGCCGACACCATCCTGATCCAGGAAGAGGCAAGGCGCGACGGCGATCGGCTGGCACTCGCCGGCGAAGGGCCGCGCTGCGTCGGCCATTCGGTGCGGCGGCGGGGGTACGATTTCGCCGCGGGCGATGTACTCATCGCACCCGGCGTGGCGCTCACGCCGGCGCGCATTGCGCTCGCGGCGGCGGGCGGCCACGCCACGCTGCCGGTCCGCCGCCGCCCGCGCGTCGCGATCGTCTCGACCGGCGACGAACTCGTCCCGCCGGGCGCCGCGACGCCGGGCGCCACGCTGCCCTCGTCGAACGCGCCGATGCTCGCGGCGCTGCTCGCGGGCCGCGCCGACACGATCGACCACGGCATCGTCCGCGACGATCGGCCCGCGCTGGCGCAGACGTTCGCAGCGGCCGCGGCGGGGGCGGACATCCTCGTCACCACCGGCGGCGCCTCGGTCGGCGATCATGATCTCGTCCGCCCCGCGCTTGCCGATGCCGGCGCGACGCTCGATTTCTGGAAGGTGGCGATGCGGCCGGGCAAGCCGATCATGGCCGGCCGCCTCGGCGACGCGCTGGTCGTCGGGCTGCCCGGCAATCCGGTCTCGGCGTTCGTTACCGCGATGCTGTTCCTGCTGCCGCTCGCCGCCGCGCTGGCCGGCGCCGCCGATCCGCTGCCGGCCGTGCGGCGCGCCCGCCTCGCCGCACCGGTCTCGCCGGTCGGCAATCGCGACGCCTATCTGCGCGGGCGCTGGCACGAAGACGGCGTCGCCGCGCTCGACGGGCAGGACAGTTCCGGGCTGGCCGCGCTGGCGCAGGTCGAGCTGCTGATTCGCCGGCCGGCGGCGGCGCCGGCAGCCGCCGCGGGCGATATCGTCGAGATCCTTTCGGTGCCGCATCCCGGCGCTTGACAGCACCGCCGTTGTTGCCCATAAGTTCCGCGTTCGTTCACGTGGAGTGCCCGGCGGCATGCTGACCCGCAAGCAACATGAGCTGCTCTGCTTCATTCACGATCGGCTCGCCGAGAGCGGCGTGTCGCCGTCGTTCGAGGAGATGAAGGAGGCGCTGGCGCTCAAATCGAAGTCGGGCGTGCACCGGCTGATCAGCGCGCTCGAGGAGCGCAACTTCATCCGTCGCCTGCCCAATCGCGCGCGCGCGCTCGAAGTGCTGCGCGTGCCCGAGCTTGTCTCGCCCAAGGCCGCCGAAGCGAAGCCCGCCGTGGCGGCGCCTGTCGGCACGGCCGGGCGCAAGGTCGCGCCGCCGCTCGCCGCGAACAGCAACGACGTGATCGAGCTGCCACTGCACGGCCGCATCGCCGCGGGCCTCCCGATCGAGGCGCTCGAGGGGCAAAGCAGCCTGTCGGTGCCCGCCGCGCTGCTCGGCCCGGGCGAGCACTTCGCGCTCGAGGTGGCGGGCGATTCGATGGTGGAGGCCGGCATCCTCGATGGCGACTATGCGCTGATCCGTCGTGCCGAGAACGCACGCGACGGCGAGATCGTCGTCGCGCTGATCGACGAGAGCGAGGCGACGCTCAAATATTTCCGCAAGGAGGGCGGCATGGTCCGGCTCGATCCGGCCAACCGCCGCTACGATCCGCAGCGCTATCGCCCCGATCAGGTCCGCGTCCAGGGCAAGCTCGCGGGGCTGCTGCGCCGTTACTGAACGAGGCTGCGAAGGTCACGAAACCCTGTGACCTTCGGCGTGACCTTTGAGACAGGTGGACTGTGACCTTAGAGCGAAGCGGGCCCGACTTGAATCACCGTTCGCCCTGAGCCTGTCGAAGGGCTGTCCTTCTTCGGCAGGCAGGAAAGAACGGTGCTTCGACAGGCTCAGCACGAACGGAAGAGAGGGCGAGCAGATCCGACCCGAAATCGCTCTAGCGGCGGACTCGACTTGGGGGCCGCCGCGCGCCATGTGATCCGCCGATGGTGGCCAAGCGCATCCTGCTGATCGTCGGCGGCGGCATCGCGGCCTACAAAGCGTGCGAGCTGATCCGGCTGCTGCGCAAGCAGGGCGGCTCGGTGCGCTGCGTGCTCACCGCGGGCGGCGCCCAGTTCGTCACGCCGATGACGCTCGCGGCGCTGTCAGAGCAGCCGGTCCACACCAGCCTCTGGGATCTCAAGGACGAGGCCGAGATGGGCCATATCCAGTTGAGCCGCGAAGCCGATCTCGTCGTCGTCGCCCCCGCCACCGCCGACCTGCTCGCCAGGATGGCGGCCGGCATCGCTGACGACCTCGCCACCACGCTGCTGCTCGCGACCGACAAGCCGGTGCTCGCCGTCCCCGCGATGAACGTCCGCATGTGGGGCCACGCCGCCACCCGCCGCAACGTCGCGCAGCTGCGCGCCGACGGCGTCACCGTGCTCGATCCCGACGAAGGGCCGATGGCCTGCGGCGAATATGGCCCCGGTCGCCTGCTGGAACCGCAGGCGATCGTCGACGCGATCGCGCGCTTCAAACGTCCGTTCGTGCCGAGCGAAGTAGAGGCAGGTGGCGCGAACGCTCCGTCTGCCTCACGCCCCTCGACGCCATCTCGGAAGGATGAAGTTCATCCTGAGCGCCTGCCTTGGCAGGCCCTCGAAGGCCTCGGGACGAACGGAGCCGAGCCAGGTGCGGGAGCGCTAGTCGGCCGGCACGTCCTCGTCACCGCCGGCCCGACGCATGAGCCGATCGATCCGGTCCGCTATCTCGCCAACCGGTCGTCGGGCAAGCAGGGGTTCGCCATCGCCGCGGCGCTCGCAAGGCTCGGCGCGCGGGTCACGCTCGTCGCCGGTCCGGTGGCGCTGGCGACGCCGCCGCAGGTCGAGCGCATCGACGTCGAGACGGCGCGCGAGATGGCCGCCGCGGTCGACGCCGCGCTGCCCGCCGACGCCGCGATCCTCGTCGCCGCCGTCGCCGATTGGCGCGCTGAACCCGCCACCGCCAAGCTCAAGAAGCGCGCCGGCGCGCCGCCGGCGCCGCTCGCGCTGGTCGAGAACCCCGACATCCTCGCTGGCCTCGGCCGCTCCGACCGGCGGCCGCGGCTGCTGATCGGCTTCGCCGCCGAAACCAACGACCTCATCGCCAACGCGCAGGCCAAGCTCGCCGCGAAGCGCGCCGACTGGATCGTCGCCAACGATGTCTCCGGCGACGTGATGGGCGGCGCGGAGAACAGCGTCCACATCGTCACCGCCGCCGGCGTCGAAAGCTGGGACCGGCTCGGCAAGGATGCGGTCGCCGACCGTCTCGCCGCGCGCGTCGCCGCCGCGCTCGCCGGCGCATCGGAAGACGGGCGCGCATGATCGAGATCCGGCTGAAGCGCCTTCCCCATGGCGCGGGGCTGCCGCTGCCCGCCTACGCCACCGCGCACGCCGCGGGGCTCGACGTCGTCGCCGCCGAAAGCGTGACGCTTGCGCCGGGGGCCCGCCATGCCGTCGCCACCGGCTTCGCGATCGCCATCCCCCAGGGCCATGAGGTGCAGGTGCGCCCGCGCTCGGGTCTGGCGCTCAAGCACGGCATCACCTGCCTCAACACCCCCGGCACGATCGACGCCGACTATCGTGGCGAGGTGAAGGTGATCCTCGCCAATCTCGGCGCCGAGCCGTTCGAGGTGGTGCGTGGCGAGCGTATCGCGCAGCTCGTGCCGGCGGTGGTGACGCACGCCGCCTTCACGGAGACCGATTCGCTCGACGACACCGCGCGCGGCAGCGGCGGCTTTGGATCGACCGGGCGATGACGCGCAACTGGGCGCGGCGCGCGCTGCTCCCGCTGCTGTTGCTCGCTGCCGCGCCGCTCGCCGCGCAGGACGCAGTGCCCGCCGGCGACGCCGCGGCACCGGATAAACCTGCCACCGACGTCTCCACGGAGCAGGCGAAGCCGGCCGCGACGCCGGCGGCCGCGCCGACCGAGTCGAGGCGCACGACGGCGCGACGCGGCAGATATCGCGGGAGCCGGCGCGGAGTGGTTGCCGCCAAGCGCGCCGCCGCCCGACCCGATGGGAACGCGGCCGCCTCTCCAGCGGCGACGCCCGACGCGCCGGTCGCAGCGGCGAGCGACGCCGCCCCCGACGCGCCGACGACGGCGGGGGCGAGCGCGGCGGCAGCGATCGGCGTCGCGCCCGCACCGCGCCCGGTACCGCACAGGCCGGGTCACCACGCGGCTGCGGGCAAAGGCGCGGCGAGAGCCAAAGCCGCCGCAACGCCAGCCCCCACCGGTGCGCCGATGGCTGCTCCCGGCGATGCAGCCGCGCCCGCTCAGCAAGCCAACGACGGACCGGCGCCGGAGGCGACCGCACCCGATCATGTCGAGGCTGCCGCCCCGGCCGCGGCCGGCAAGAAGGCGACGGTCTCGCACCATCCAGGCCTGCACGGCCCCGCGCGCGCGACCGCATCGCACCACGCGGCCAACGATCAGGTGCCATCCAAGCTCGCGCCCGCCGATGCCGGCATCGCTCCGAGCGATGCATCTTCCCCTGCGGAAGCGCAGGGCGACGGGTCAACGAGCGATGTCGCGCCCGCTACAGCAGCCGCGCCGGAAAACACGCAGCCGCCCGCCGCCGACGTCGAGAAGCGCGCGACGCCGTCCCGCTCCGCCCGCCACGGCGGCAAGCGAGCACCGGCTCCCCACAAGGGCGCAGCGGCGCGTACGCCGCCTGTCGCTATGCCGACCGAGGCTCCGCCCGCCGCACCGACCGACGTGCCCGCAGCCGCCGAAGCTCCGGGCAACGCCGCGCCGGCCAACGCGGACGCGCCGAAAGCGACTGCTACCGATGCCGAGCAGCCGCCCGCCGCCGACATCGAGAAGCGCGCGACACCGTCTCGCTCCGGCCGCCACGGCGGCAAGCGATCGCCGGGTTCGCACAAGGCCGAAGAGTCGCATACGCCGCCTGCCGCCGCACCGACGGACACGACGCCCGCCGCACCGAGCGACATGCCCACCCCGCCTGCAACGTCGAGCGCCTCGCCGGATGCAGCCGCTGCTCCGGGAGACGCCGTCACCGCCGCAGGCAGCGAAGAGGCGGACAAGGCCGCCGCGCCGCATCCGGTTCGCCGCGGTGCGCAGCGATCGCGCAAGGCGGCCGCGCCGAGGGGAATGCCTGCGTCGCTCGACCGGCCCGCCGGCGAACACGCCGACAGCGAGGCTGCGCCTCGCCCGAGCGGAGCGGATGCCGCCGCGGCGGACTCGGCGGCCACACCGTCGCCTGCGAGCGGCGCGCCGCCTCCTGTCGTCGCGATCCAGTTGCCCGATCTGGCGCTGCTCGGCGGCACGACCTCGATCGCGCCGACGCGCGGCGCGGCCATCCCCGCGCCGCCGGTGAGCCGTTGGGCGACGCTGCCGCACCTCACCTATGCGCCAGACTACAAGCCCCGCGAAATCTGGTACGCCAAGATCAAGGCGCTCGACGGCAAGGATGGCTGCGCGTTCAAGCCCGACGCCAAGGGCATCGTGCGGTTGGCGGTGCCGTTCGTCGTGCTGTTCTCCGGCCGCGGCACGATCATCGATGCACATGCCGACCGCCCCGACTGTCCAGCGCTGGCGACGATCGTCGAGCAGTTCGCCCGGGATCTCGGGCCGCGCCAGATCATGCCGCCGCAGGGCACACCGCCGCTGTGGCGCTACAGCCGCTTCCTCGCCGGCTGGCAGGAGTGATGGCGGCCGAGCCTGCGCTGAGCGACGCGCAGCTCGAGCGCTATGCCCGCCACATCGTGCTACGCGAGGTCGGTGGCGACGGGCAGAAGCGGTTGCTGCGCGGAGTGGCGGCGATCGTCGGCGCCGGCGGCATCGGCTCGCCGCTGATCCAGGCGCTGGCGGCCGCAGGCGTCGGCACGCTGCGCGTGATTGATGACGATACCGTCGCGCTTTCCAACCTGCAGCGCCAGACGCTGTTCACGACTGATGCGGTTGGCGCGGCGAAGGTCGAGGCGGCGCGCGACGCGGTCGAGGCGCTCAATCCGGACGTGACTGTCGAACCGCGGCAGCTCCGCATCGACGGCGGCAATGCCGAAGCGCTGCTCGCCGGCGCCGACGTCGTCATCGACGGTTCGGACAATTTCGCGACGCGGCTGGCGGTCGCGGATGCGGCGCAGGCGCTGCGCATCCCACTCGTCTCGGCGGCGGTCGGCCAGTTCGACGGGCAGCTCGCGGTCTACCGCGGCTGGGAGGCGGGGTTGCCCTGCTATCGCTGCCTCGTCGGCGATGCCCCCGAGCGGCCGGAGGCGAGTTGCGCCGATCAGGGCGTGCTCGGCGCGCTCACCGGCGTGATGGGCCATCTCGCCGCGCTCGAAGCGATCCGCGTGCTGGTGCCGTTCGGCGCCGATCCTGCTGGCACGCTGCTGCTCGTCGATGCGCTCGGCTTCCGCTTCCGCACCATCGCGCTGCCCAAGGATCCCGGTTGCCGCTGCGCCGGCCCGCCATGCGCGGGCTGACGATCGTCGTCGCGACCGAGCAGGTCGATCGCTATCGCACCGCGCTCAGCCTCGCGGCGGCGCAGGCGGCGGCGGGCGGCACCGCGCGGCTGTTCCTCAACGAGCGCGCCGCGAGCCTGCTCGGCGCACCCGCCCCGCTCGACGATGTCGGCTTCGCGAGCGCTGGGCTGCCGACGCTCGCGCAACTACAGGAGGAGGCGCTGGCGCTCGGCGTGAGGCTGATCGTCTGCCAGTCGGGCCTCGCGCTCGTCGGCATCCACGCCGATAGCCTCGATCCGCGCATCGAAACCGGCGGGCTCGTCGGCATCGTCACCAGTCTCGACGGCGACCGTCTGACGATCGCCTAGCGGTGACGGCGGACTAGAACAACCGTTCACCCTGAGCCTGTCGAGCCTGTCCTGAGCGACGCCGCAGGCAGCGTCGAAGGGGGCTGTTCTTCTTCGTGGGCAAGAGAGAACAGTGCTTCGACAGGCTCAGCACGAACGGATTGAGTAAGCGAAGTTAGTGCGCACTCGGTTATTGCTTGCTTACGCCTTCGTAGCCTTCTTCGCCGGCGCCTTCTTCTTCGCCGCAGGCTTGGCGGCGGCGGCCTTCTTCGGCGCCGCCTTCTTCTTGCCCTTTGCCGGCGCCTTGGCCGCGCGCTCGGCGATCAGCGCGACCGCCTCCTCGAGCGTCACCTCCTGCGGGCTCTTGCCCTTGGGCAGCGTCGCATGCGTCGTGCCGTCGGAGACATAGGGACCGTAGCGGCCCTCCATCACCTTCACCTCGGCGCCGCTCTCCGGATGCGCGCCGAGCGCCTTCAGCGGCTCGCGCGTGCCGCCGTTGCGACGCCCCGCCCCGCTCGCCGCCTCGGCGAGCTTGACGACCGCGGCGTTCATGCCGGTCTCGAACACCTCGGCGGTCGACGACAGCCGCGCATATTTTCCGTCATGCGCGAGATAGGGGCCATAGCGCCCGATCGAGGCGGTGATCGGCTTGCCGGTCTCGGGATGCGGTCCGACCTCGCGCGGCAGCGACAGCAGCCGGAGCGCGAGATCGAGATCGAGCTCGCCGGCGTCCTTGGGGATCGAGGCGCGCTTGGCTTCCTTGCCGTCGCCGAGCTGGACATAGGCGCCGAACCGTCCGGAACGCTTCGTCACCTCGACGCCGTTCTCATCGGCGCCGAGCACCGCCGGACCGGAGTCGTCATTGGCGGCCTCGCCGCCCTGCGCGAAGCGGCGGGTATATTTGCACTCCGGGTAGTTGGAGCAGGCGACGAACGCGCCGAACCGCCCGCCGCGCAGGCCTAGCCGGCCGTTGCCGCAATTGGGGCAGAGCCGCGGGTCGCTGCCGTCGCCCTTGTCGGGAAACAGGAACGGCGCGAGGAATTCGTCGAGCGCCGCCGTCACCTCGGACGGCTTCTGCTCCATCACCTCGGCGGTCTTGGGCTTGAAGTCGCGCCAGAACGCCTCGAGCACTGCCTGCCACTGGGCGCGGCCGCCCGAGACATCGTCGAGCTCCTCCTCGAGCCCGGCGGTGAAATCATAGCTCACATATTTGGCGAAGAAGCGTTCGAGAAAGGCGGTGACGAGCCGCCCGCTCTCGTTGGCGGTGAAGCGGTTACGCTCGACCGAGACATAATCGCGGTCCTTGAGCGTCTGGATGATCGAGGCATAGGTCGAGGGGCGGCCGATGCCGAGCTCTTCCAGCCGCTTGACCAGGCTCGCCTCGGAATAGCGCGGCGGCGGCTGGGTGAAGTGCTGCTCGGCGTCGACGCCCTTCTTGGCCGGCGCATCGCCCTCGCGCAGGCGTGGCAGGCGGCGGCCGTCCTCATCCTCGCCACCGTCGGGCTGTTGTCCGGAGCGGCCTGCCGACACGTCGTCGCGGCCTTCCTCGTAGAGCGCGAGATAGCCCGGGAAAAGCACGACCTGGCCGGTGGCGCGCAGGCCGTGCTGCCCCGTCGCGTCGGCCATGTCGACGGTGGTGCGCTCCAGCCGCGCGGAGGCCATCTGGCTCGCCAGCGCGCGCTTCCAGATCAGCTCGTAGAGCCGGGCATGATCGCCCGAGCCCGCGCGGTCCCGGCCGAAATCGGTCGGACGGATCGCCTCGTGCGCTTCCTGCGCGTTCTTGGCCTTGGCGGTGTAGTGGCGCGGCTTGTCCGGCACGTAGCTCGCATCGTAGCGATCGGCGACGGCCTTGCGCGCGGCCGAGATGGCGCTCTCGTCCATCTGCACGCCGTCGGTCCGCATGTAGGTGATCGCGCCCTCCTCGTAGAGCGATTGGGCGAGGCGCATCGTGTGGCTGGCCGAGTAGCCGAGCTTGCGCGCCGCCTCCTGCTGCAGCGTCGAGGTGGTGAACGGCGGCGCGGGGTTACGCGTGACCGGCTTGGTCTCGACGATCGCCACCGCGAAACGGCCAGCCTCGACATCGGCCTTGGCGGCCTGCGCATCACCCTCTTTGCCGATCGAGAGCCGATCGAGCTTCTCGCCCTTCCACCGGACGAGGCGGCTCGTGAACGGCACCCCGTCATGCTCCATGCGCGCGGTGACCGACCAATATTCCTGGGGCTTGAAGACCTCGATCTCGCGCTCGCGGTCGACGATCAGCCGCAGCGCCACCGACTGCACGCGGCCGGCCGACTTGGCGCCGGGCAGCTTGCGCCACAGCACCGGCGAGAGCGTGAAGCCGACGAGATAATCGAGCGCGCGCCGCGCCCGATAGGCGTCGATCAGATCCTCGTCGAGGGCGCGCGGCTCGGCCATCGCCTTGGTGACGGCGGGCTTGGTGATCGCGTTGAACGTCACCCGCTCGACATGGGCGGGGAGCGCGCGGCGCTTCCGCAGCACCTCCTGGACGTGCCACGAGATCGCCTCGCCCTCGCGATCGGGGTCGGTAGCGAGGATCAGCGCGTCGGCATCCTTGGCCTCGTCGGTGATCGCCTTCAGCTGGCGCTGCTTGTCGCCATAGGCTTCCCACTCCATCGCGAAGCCGTTGTCTGGATCGACCGAGCCGTCCTTGGCCGGCAGATCGCGGACATGGCCGTAGGAGGCGAGCACCCGGTAGCCGGGGCCGAGATACTTCTCGATGGTCTTCGCCTTCGCCGGCGACTCGACAACAACCAGCTTCATGGGAAACGCAGAGTCCTTTCACGCGTACGCGTACGAGGGTGGCGAGGCGGTGGCGGGGCCGTCAAGCGGCGAGCATGGTCATGATGGACGGATCAGGCGAGGCTGACGCGGCCGCCGGCATGGCGCTCCAGCCGCCCCGCCAGCTCGAGCTCGAACAGCACGGTCTGGATGACCGCCGGCGGGCGGGCGGATTGGCGGACGAGCTCGTCGACCGCGACCGGCACCGGGCCGAGCAGCGCCGTCACGGCGCGGCGATCGCCGTCCTCGGCGTCGAGCGGCGGCGGCGGTTCGTCATAGGAGCGGCGCGGCTCGGCGATGCCGCCGATCGGGCGCAGCATCTCGAGCACGTCGGCGGCGGACTGGATCAGCGTCGCGCCCTCGCGGATCAGCAGGTTGCAGCCCTGCGCGCGGGGATCGAGCGGCGAGCCCGGCACCGCCATCACGTCGCGGCCGAACTCGGCGGCCTGGCGCGCGGTGATCAGCGAACCCGACTTGGGCGCCGCCTCGACCACCACGGTGGCCTGCGCCAGGCCGGCGATGATGCGGTTGCGATAGGGGAAGTGGCGGGCGCGCGGCTCCGTGCCCGGCGACATCTCGGCGACGACGAGGCCGCCCTCCTCCATCTCGCGCTGGAGCGGCGCGTTCTCGGGCGGATAATAGACGTCGATCCCGCCGGCGACGACGCCAATCGTGCCGCCACTGAGGGCGCCGCGATGTGCGGCCGCGTCGATCCCACGTGCCAGGCCCGAGACGATGACGACATCGGCCTGGCCGAGATCGTGCGCGAGCTGGCGCGCGAACCGGCAGGCGGCGGCGGACGCGTTGCGCGCACCGACCATCGCCACCGCGACGCGGTCGAGCAGCGCGGCCTCGCCCTTGACGATCAGCGCCGGCGGCGCGGTCGCGATCTGCGCGAGCAGCATCGGATAGCCCGCGCCGCCGAGGAAGAGGTGCCGCGCGCCGAGCCGCGCGACCGCTTCCAGCTCGCGCTCCGCGACGGCGCGTGCGGCGATCGCCGGCGCCGGACCGCCGCCGCGTCGCGCAAGATCGGGCAAGGCGTCGAGCGCGGTCGCGGCATCGCCGAAGCGCGCGACGAGCTGGCGATAGGTGACCGGCCCGATCCGCGCGCTGCGCATCAGCCGCAATCGGGCGACCGCCTCCTCGTCGCCGTCCGAATTGGTGCCGCGTGCCATGCTAGGCGCCGCGCGACCCGATGCGCGGCTCGGTGCCCTCGAGCAGCCGCTCGATATTCGCGCGGTGCTTGAAGAGGACGAGCAGCGTCAGCGGCAGGAGCAGCACGACGAGATCGAAATGGCCGCAGGCGGCGCTCACGACCGGCGTCGCGACCGCCGCGCTCATGCCGCCCACCGACGAGTAGCGCGTGACGAGCATCGCCAGCAGCCAGACGACCGCGAACACCAGCGCGGACGGCCAGTGCAGCGCGCAGACAATCCCTAGATAGGTTGCGACGCCCTTGCCGCCGCGGAAGCCGAGCCAGACCGGGAAGAGATGGCCGAGGAACGCCGCGCCGCCGGCGATCAGCGCCGGCGCGACCGCCACGCCCTGCCCGCCGAACAGCGCACGCACGATCAGCACCGCGGCCGCCCCCTTCAAGGCATCGAGGATCAGCGTCGCCGCCGCCAATTCCTTGCGGCCGGTGCGCAACACGTTGGTCGCGCCGATATTGCCGGAGCCGATCGCGCGCAGATCGCCGGCCCCGGCCGCGCGCGTCAGCAGCAGGCCGAAGGGGATCGATCCCAGAAAATACCCGATCACCGCCGCGACGAGCAGCGCGGGCCAGCCCTGTCCGCTCATCGCCCTCCCCTGCCCGAGCGAAATGTAAGCGGGGGAAACGCCGTCTGCAACGACTTGCATCAACGCCCTCGCGTTGCGCGCCGCGACGCCCGCGCTACATGGGCGCGATGAGCGATGCTCGCCCACTGCTTGTGTTCGATTCCGGAGTCGGCGGGCTGTCGGTGCTCGGCCCGATCGAGCGGCTGCTACCGAACGCGCCGATCGTCTACGTCGCGGACAGCGCGGGCTTCCCCTACGGCACCAAGAGCGAGGCCGAGATCGCGGCCCGCGTGCCGGCGCTGCTGGGCAGGCTCGTCGAGCGCTATCGCCCGCGGCTGGTGGTGATCGCCTGCAACACCGCCTCCACGATCGCGCTCGCGCATGTCCGCGCCGCGCTCGATCTGCCGGTGGTCGGCACGGTGCCGGCGATCAAGCCCGCCGCGGCGATGTCGAAGGCCCGCGTGATCGGCGTGCTTGGCACCGAGGCGACGGTGCGGCAGCGCTATGTCGACAATCTCTCCGCAGAGTTCGCGGCCGATTGCCTCGTGCTGCGCCACGGCTCGGCGCGACTCGTCGAGCTTGCCGAGATGAAGCTGCGTGGCCAGCCGACGCCGGCCGCCGATTTCGCGCACGCGCTCGCCGGCCTCACCGATCTCGAAGGCGGCAGCCGCATGGATACGGTGGTGCTCGCCTGCACGCATTTCCCGCTCGTCGGGGAGGAGCTGGCCGCGGCGAGTCCGCGCCCGCTCGCCTTCGTCCATGGCGGCGACGGTATCGCGCGGCGCGTCGCGCATCTCACGCAGGGGCAGAGCTGGCCCGAGGCGCCGACATCGGGCATCGCCGTGTTCACCGCGCTGGGCGCCGGCGAGAAGGCGCTGGCGCCCGCGCTCGCGCGGTTTGGCCTCCACAGGATCGAAGCGTTGTAATCAATCAACAGGTGGATCATTTCCTGTAGCCGGCGACTGGAAAAGCGCGCCGTCTGTGGATAAAAGCGCCCGCTCGCGGGGGAGAGTCTGCCTTGGATTATCAGCGCGTTTTCGCTCAGGCGATCGATCGGCTCCATGCCGAGGGCCGCTATCGCGTGTTCATCGACATCCTGCGCAACAAGGGCATGTTCCCGAATGCGCGCTGCTTCGCCGGCCACAATGGGCCGAAGCCGATCACCGTCTGGTGCTCGAACGACTATCTCGCGATGGGGCAGCACCCCAAGGTGATCGCCGCGATGGAGGAAGCGCTCCACGATGTCGGTGCCGGCTCGGGCGGTACGCGCAACATCGGCGGCAACACCCATTATCATGTCGATCTCGAGTGGGAACTCGCCGACCTGCACGGCAAGGAAGGCGCGCTGCTCTTCACCTCGGGCTACGTCTCGAACGAGGCGACGCTCTCCACGCTCGCCAAGATCCTGCCCGGCTGCATCATCTTCTCGGACGAGCTCAACCACGCCTCGATGATCGCGGGCATCCGCAATTCGGGCTGCGAGAAGCAGGTCTTCCGGCACAATGATCTCGAGCATCTCGAGGAACTGCTCGCCGGCGCCGATCCCGACGCACCGAAGCTGATCGCGTTCGAGAGCGTCTATTCGATGGACGGCGACGTCGCACCCATCCATGCGATCTGCGACCTCGCCGACAAATATAACGCGCTTACCTATCTCGACGAGGTCCACGCCGTCGGCATGTACGGCCCGCGCGGCGGCGGCATCTCGGATCGCGACGAGGCGGCATCGCGCCTCACGATCATCGAAGGCACGCTCGGTAAGGCGTTCGGCGTGATGGGCGGCTACATCGCCGCCGACACGATGATTATCGACGTCATCCGCAGCTACGCGCCGGGCTTCATCTTCACGACCTCGCTCTCGCCCGTGCTGGTAGCCGGTGCGCTGGCGAGCGTGCGGCACCTGAAAGGATCGACCGGGGAGCGCGAGGGCCAGCAGGCGTCCGCCGCGCTGCTCAAGGCGATGTTCGCGGATGCCGGGCTGCCGGTGATGCCGTCGACGACGCACATCGTGCCGCTGATGGTCGGCGATCCGGTCAAGGCCAAGAAGATCAGCGACATCCTGCTCGCCGAATATGGCGTCTACGTCCAGCCGATCAACTACCCCACTGTGCCGCGCGGCACCGAGCGGCTGCGCTTCACCCCCGGCCCCGCGCATGACGAGGCGATGATGCGCGAGCTGACGCAGGCGCTCGTCGAGATCTGGAGCCGGCTGGAGATGAAGCTGGCGGCGTGAGCGCCGTCAGTCGATCGTGATCGTGTCCGGCAGATCGAGGACAGCGAACGGTTCACCAAAACGGACGGTGCGCACTATCGCGTAATCACCGTCGTTCGGCTCAGTGTGAATGTGAATCACGTCGCGCTTGCCATCGACGATCCAATATTCCGGGATTTCGGCTGCGGCATAGGCAAGACGCTTGATGCCGCTGTCCTTCGTCACCGTCGTGACCGCCACCTCTACGACAAGCAGGACGTCTTCGGGAACGAGGCGTCGGTTATCGTCGCTTGAGATGCGTGCCACGGCGGCATCCGCGCCGACGACGGTATCATCGTTCAGGATGATTCCGATCTCTCCAAGCGTTACGATATCGCTGTGCTCACGGAGTAGGGTCATCAGTGCGAAGCCGACTGCGGCTTGTAGCCGCGCGTGCTTGGTCATGGGAGGCGTCATCCGGTAAAGCTCTCCCCCGATCAGCTCGACCTTCATATCGTCGAATGCGCCAGCATCAGCCATGCGCAGGAACTCGGCCGCGGTGAACCGCGCCTTGAGATCGGGCTGCTCCGCTATGATGCGCACCTGCTCGTTCATGCCGCCACCATATCACCTTGCCCAGACCCAAGCCAAACGCTGTGGCAATCGCGCCGTCCCTCCCCTAGAGAGCGCGGCATTCGAGTCCGCAGGAGCCCATGCCGCCGTGGTTGCGCGCATCGCCATCGCATCCGATCATGCCGCCATCGACCTCAAGGCCGCGCTTGCCGGCTGGCTGCGCGACGAAGGCTATGAGGTGATCGACCTCGGCCCGGTGGACCCGGCCTCGGTCGACTATCCCGATTATGGCTACAAGCTCGCTCGCGCCGTCTCCGAAGGCCGCGCCGATCGCGGCGTCGCGCTATGCGGCTCCGGCATCGGCATCTCGATCGCGGTCAACCGCAACCCCGCCGTACGCTGTGCGCTGGTCGCGGAGCCGCTCTCGGCACGTCTTGCGCGCGAGCATAACGACGCCAACATCATCGCGATGGGCGCGCGGCTCGTCGGCGAGGAGATGGCGAAGGCGTGCGTCGACGCGTTTCTCACCACCGATTTTCTCGGCGGCCGCCACCAGCGGCGCGTCGACAAACTCTCCCATCCCGCGCTCGAGGAGCAGCCCGCATGAGCACGCAGCCCGCCCACACGCTCGCGGACGTCCAGCCCGACGGCTTCTTCACCCGTGGCCTTGCCGAAGCCGATCCGGCGGTCTTCGCCGGCGTCGCGCATGAGCTGCAGCGCGAGCGGCACCAGATCGAGCTGATCGCGTCCGAGAACATCGTCTCCAAGGCGGTGCTCGAAGCGCAGGGCTCGGTGTTCACGAACAAATATGCCGAGGGCTATCCCGGCAAGCGCTATTATCAGGGCTGCCATCCGTCGGACGAGGTCGAGCAGCTCGCGATCGATCGGGCCAAGCAGCTGTTCGGCTGCGGCTTCGCCAACGTGCAGCCGCATTCGGGCGCGCAGGCGAACGGCGCGGTGATGCTGGCGCTGGTCAAGCCCGGCGAGACGGTGATGGGCCTGTCGCTCGACGCCGGCGGCCACCTCATCCACGGCGCCAAGGCGGCGATGTCGGGCAAATGGTTCAACGCCGTGCAATATGGCGTGAAGAAGGACGATCACCGCATCGACTTCGATCAGGTCGAGACGCTGGCCCGCGAGCACAAGCCCAAGCTCATCATCACCGGCGGCTCGGCCTATCCGCGCCACATCGATTTCGCCCGCTTCCGCGCGATCGCGGACGAGGTCGGCGCGCTGTTCATGGTCGACATGGCGCACTTTGCCGGCCTCGTCGCGGCGCAAGTCCACCCGACGCCGTTCGGTCACGCGCATGTCGTCACGACGACCACGCACAAGACGCTGCGCGGACCCCGCGGCGGCATGATCCTGTCCGACGACGAAGCGATCGCCAAGAAGATCAACTCGGCGGTGTTCCCTGGCCTCCAGGGCGGCCCGCTGATGCACGTCATCGCCGCCAAGGCAGTTGCGTTCGGCGAGGCGCTAGAGCCTGCGTTCAAGAGCTACGCCAAGGCCGTGATCGAAAATGCGAAGGCGCTCGCCGGGCGGCTGCAGGAGCGCGGCGCGGATCTTGTCGCCGGCGGCACCGACACGCACCTCGCGCTGGTCGACCTGCGCCCGCTCGGCATCACCGGCAAGGATGCGGACGAGGCACTCGAACGCGCCGCGATCACCTGCAACAAGAACGGCGTGCCGTTCGATCCGCTGCCGCCGGTCAAGACCAGCGGCATCCGCGTCGGCTCGCCCGCGGGCACCACGCGCGGGTTCGGCGTGCAGGAGTTCCGCGCGATCGGCGACATGGTCGCGGACGTGCTCGATGCGCTCGCGAACAAGGGCGAAGCGGGCGATCCGGAGGTGGAGGCGGATGTCCGCGGCCGCGTGCGTGCGCTGTGCGAGCGGTTCCCGATCTATTGAGCGTTCTTCCAAGCTCGCCGTTCGCCCTGAGCGAAGTCGAAGGGCGTGCTGCGCGCGCGCCGCTTGAGGCACCTGCTTCGACTGCGCTCAGCACGAACGGGTTCCGGGTTTAGCGCAGGATATGCGCTGCCCCTTCTGCGCGCATGAGGATAGCCAGGTGAAGGACAGCCGTCCTTCCGAGGACGGCGCCTCGATCCGGCGGCGCCGCCAGTGCGAGGGCTGTGGCGCGCGCTTTACGACGTTCGAGCGCGTCCAGCTGCGCGATCTCGTCGTCGTGAAGAGCGACGGCCGGCGAGACGCCTTCGATCGCGAGAAGATCGCGCGCTCGATCGCGGTCGCGGTGCGCAAGCGCAACATCGATCCGGCGCGGATCGAGCGGCTGATATCCGGCGTCCAGCGCCAGATCGAGACCAGCGGCGAAACCGAAGTCGCATCCAAGCAGATCGGCGAGCTGGTGATGGCAGGGCTGAAGGGCCTCGACGGCGTCGCCTACATAAGGTTCGCAAGCGTCTACAAGGATTTCGCCGAAGCCCGCGATTTCGAGGAGATCGCCGGCGAAGTGGCGGGAAGCACGGACTGATCTCGCTCTCCGTTCGGTTCGCGCTTGTCGAGAACCGGCCACACGGGCATCGGCCGAATATGAGCTTCTGGATGTACATCCTGCGCTGCGCGGACGGCAGCTACTATACCGGCCACACCGACGACCTCGAACCGCGGATTGCCGAGCATCATCATGGCACTCCGGGCTACACCTTCGATCGACGTCCTCTCGAGCTCGTTTGGAGCGAGAATTTCGTTACACGCGAAGAAGCGCTCGCTGCGGAACTCCAAATCAAGGGCTGGACGCGTAAGAAGAAGGAGGCGCTCATCGCGAGCGACTGGCAAAGTCTCAAAGCTGCGTCTGTACCGCCTGCCGAACGAGAGACGCGTGCCCTTCGACTTCGCTCAGGGCGAACGGAGGACGCGACGGGCACCGAAACGCCTCCCTCCGTTCGTGCTGAGCGAAGTCGAAGCACAGCCACGCCCTCTCGGGCCCCCATGCGCGCTCATCCAAGCCACGACGTAGCCCCCCCTCCCCCCGTCATCGTGCTGGTGCGGCCGCAGCTTGCGGAGAATATCGGCAAAGCGGCGCGGGCGATGTTGAATTTCGGGCTCACCGAGATGCGGCTGGTGAGCCCGCGCGACGGCTGGCCGAATCCCGATGCCGGGCCGGCGGCGAGCGGCGCGGATCTCGTGCTCGAACGCGCGCAGGTCTTCGAGACGGTCGCCGACGCGATCGCCGATTGCGCGCATGTCTATGCGACGACGGTGCGGCGGCGCGGCCTCGTCAAGCCGGTGGTCACGCCGGAGGAGGCGGCGCGCGCGATCCATGCCGAGCCGGGGCGCTCGGCGCTGCTGTTCGGCCCCGAGCGCTCGGGGCTCGAGACCGACGATGTCGCGATCGCACGCACGATCCTGACGGTGCCGATCAATCCGGAGTTCGGCTCGCTCAACCTCGCGCAGGCGGTGATCCTGTGCGCCTATGAATGGTCGAAGCAGGTAGCGCTCGCGCAACCACCGGCGATCGAGCTCGATCCGCCGGCCGAGCAGGAAGAGCTCGACGGTCTGGTCGACCATTTCGACCGCATGCTCGAGGCGGCGGGCTATTATTTCCCGCCCGATCGCGTGCCGGCGACGCGCCGGACGCTGCGCTCGGTGCTGACCAAGCCGGGCTGGAACGCGCAGGAGGTGCGCACGCTGCGCGGCATCCTCTCGGCCTTCGAGCGGCCGCGGCGGCGCTAGAGCCTGCCTCTCCTCCGTTCGCTTCGAGCCTGTCGAGAAGCGGCTTCGAACGCCACGCACGCGATCGGTTCTCGACAAGCTCGAACCGAACGGATCGCTATTGAAGAAGATGGCTCCCCAATCGCGCCGCCCAGTAGAAGATCGCACCCGCCGCAGCCGACGCCGGCAGCGTCAGCACCCAGGCGACGACGATGTTCGCCGCGACGTTCCAGCGCACCGCCGAGAGCCGCCGCGACGCGCCGACGCCGACGATCGCGCCGGTGATGGTGTGCGTCGTCGAGACCGGGATTCCCGCCGCCGTCGCCATGAACAGCGTGATCGCGCCGCCGGTCTCGGCGCATCAGCCGGGTGATGCGGCTGCCCATGGTGTGGACGATGCGCCAGCCGCCGAGCAGCGTGCCGAGCCCCATCGCGCTCTGGCAGGCGAGCACCACCCACAGCGGCACGTGGAAGGTCGGGCCGAGCAGCCCCTGCGAGAAGAGCAGCACGGCGATGATGCCCATCGTCTTCTGCGCGTCGTTGCCGCCATGGCCGAGCGAATAGAGCGAAGCCGAGACGAGCTGGAGCCGCCGGAAGCGGCGATCGACCGCGCTCGGCGTGGTGCGCAGCGATGCCCAGGCGACCGCGAGCACGAGCAGCATCGCGAGGATCAGCCCGAGCGTCGGCGAGAGCAGGATCGCCGCGGCGGTCTTGCCGACACCTGTCCAGACGATCGCATGGATGCCCGCCTTGGCGAGCCCGGCGCCGAGCAGCCCGCCGATCAGCGCATGGCTCGACGAGGACGGGATGCCGAACAGCCAGGTGACGAGGTTCCAGGCGATCGCGCCCATCAGCGCGCCGAAGATCAGCGAGGCATCGATCACGCCCGGCGCGACGATCCCGGTGCCGACCGTGTTGGCGACATGGAGCCCGAAGAACAGGAAGGCAATGAAGTTGAAGAACGCCGCCCAGACGACGGCATGATGCGGCTTCAGCACGCGCGTCGACACCACCGTCGCGATCGAGTTGGCGGCGTCGTGGAGGCCGTTGAGGAAGTCGAAGCCGAGCGCGATCGCGATCAGCCCCCAGAGCAGCGGTTGGCCGAGCATCGCCGCCATCAGGCGTGATCGATCACGAGGCCCTGGATCTCGTTGGCGAGATCCTCGAAGCGGTCGACGATCGCTTCGAGATGTTCATAGAGATCCTTGCCGACGATGAAGCGCATCGGCTGATCCTGGCTTTTCTCGAACAGCATCTTGATACCGAAATCGCTGATCTCGTCGGCATCGCCCTCGATCTCGATGATGCGCTCGGTGAGACGATTGAGCTCGCCGGCATTGGCGTTGACCGAGCGCAGCAGCGGGATCGCCTCGGCGGTGACGCGGGCGGCCTCGACGATGATGCCGGACAAGTCGCGCATCGCCGGCTCGAACTCGTGGACGCCGAACAGCGTCACCGCCTTGGCGGTCGCGTTCATCTGGTCGATGGCATCGTCCATCACGCCGATCAGGCTGGTGATCGCGCTGCGATCGAACGGCGTCACGAAGATGCGGCGAACGTCCTGCAGCACGGCACGGGTAACGTCGTCCGCCTCCTGCTCGCGGACCATGATCTCGCGGACATGCGGTTCGATCACGCCGTCGTCATGGAACAGCCGCGCGAGCGCGTCGGCGCCGGCGACGAGCGTCGCGGCATGCGCTTCGAACAGCTCGAAGAACCGCCCTTCCGAGGGCAGCAGCGCCTGAAACCAGCGCAGGAAGGGCAGCCGGTTGGCGGCGCTGCTCCGCACCGCGGGCACGACGCGGCGTGCGAGCCCCGGCGCCGGCGCCGGCGCGCGGAAGTTGGCTAGCAGCGCCTTGAGCTCGCTTTCCTCCACCGCGCCGGCCGCCTCCTGCGGCGCGAACCAGCGCAGCTCGCGCTCGTCCTGCTCCGGCCAATCCTCGGCCTGATCGGTCACCGCGAACGGGAACACGTCGACGGTCATCGTCCGCAGCACGCCGTTCTTGCGCCGCTTCGCGTAGCGATAGAAGCCGATCGGCGTCGGGCACGGCACGCCGATCACGCCGGCTTCCTCGAACGCCTCGTGCGCCGCCGCCTCATGAGCGGCGAGGCCGCGGATCACATTGCCCTTGGGCAATACCCAGCGCCGCGTTTCGCGCGACGTGATAAGCAGCACCGAAAGCGCCCCGTCGGCCTCGGTGCGATACGGCAGGGCAGCAATCTGTCGGACGGCACCCCTCCCTGTTTTATGACAGTTTCGTTGCAGCCCCTCCGCTACGATAAACGCACGGGAAAACAAGTATGTTCAGGGCGCGAAGGCCTGTGCGCGCGCGAACACCGCTTCGAACATCTCGGCGCTCAGCACGCGCGTGTTCTGGTTGTAGCGCGAGCAATGATAGCTATCGATCAGCAGGAGCCCCGACGGCATGCGATGCTCGGCGCCGTGGCCGAAGCGGCATTTCGGCAATTTGCCGCCGAGCGCCTTCACGGCCGATTGGTGCGCGATCTGGCCGAGCGCGATCACGATGCGAAGATGGGGCAGCGCCGCGAGCGCAGGCGCCAGGAACTCGCGGCAGGTGTGGATCTCGGCTGGCGTCGGCTTGTTCTGCGGCGGCACGCAGCGCACCGCGTTGACGATGATCGCGCCATTGAGCGTCAGCCCGTCCTCGCGATGCGCCGCATAGTCGCCCTTCGCCAGCCCGAAGCGCGCGAGCGTCGCGTAGAGCAGCACGCCGGCGAAATCGCCGGTGAACGGCCGCCCCGTGCGATTGGCGCCCTGCAGCCCCGGCGCGAGGCCGACGATCGCGAGCCACGCATTGGGATCTCCGAAGCTCGGCACCGGCGCGTTGAACCAGTCGGGATGCGCGGCGCGCTGCTCTTCGCGGAAAGCGGCGAGGCGCGGGCAGAGCGGGCAATCGCGCGGCGGCTCGGCGACCCCGCGTGTTTCGATCGGCGCAAGGATTTCGGTCGGCCCAAGTCTTTCGGTTGGCCCAAGTCTTTCGGTTGGCATCGCGCCGCGATAGGCGCTCGGCCATGGCGACGACAAGCTATGCGATCGGGACCGGCTCGAACCGTCGCCACGGTGTTCATGGCGCGCCCGCGGATGTCGTCGCCGCCGCGATCGAGGCGCTCGGCGCTGCGGGCTGTCGCGTCGTCGCGGTCGCGCCGATCGTCGCGACACCAGCGCTGGGGCCGGGCGGCCGGCGCTTCGCGAACAGCGCCGCGATCGTCGAGACCGAGCGCGATCCACGCGCGCTGCTCGCGCTGCTCAAGCGCATCGAGCGCGCATTCGGGCGCCGGCGCGGCCGGCGTTGGGGCACGCGCGTGCTCGATCTCGACATCCTGCTCTGGAGTGGCGGCGCCCTCGCCTGCCGGACCCTCGCCATCCCGCATCCGGGGATCGCCAGCCGTGCCTTCGTGCTCGCGCCGCTCGAACAGATCGCGGCGGGATGGCGCGTGCCGCGCACCGGCCGCACGGTCCGCCATCTCGCCGCCCGGCTGCGGTTGACCGGCGCGCGTGCCGCCCGCATAGGGCCACGCTCGGCGCCGCTAGGCAAGGCGGCAGGCAAGGCGGGCTCGTAGCTCAGTCGGTAGAGCAACGGACTTTTAATCTGTAGGTCCCGGGTTCGAATCCCGGCGAGCCCACCACCGGTCTCACCCACCACATGACATCACGTTCCTTTTCTTCTATGACGCCGGTCACTTGGGAGTAATATCATGCTCCACCAGGTGCTGGCGTGTACCATCCGATCCCCCAGAAACTGGGGGTATGTTTGAGGTACCGAAATGAGGAGATGGGGGTATGGCTCTGACGGACAGAGAGGCACGCCAAGCCAAGCCGAAGGACAAGGATTACAAGCTCGCGGATTCGCGTGGCCTGCATCTCTTCGTTCGGACGACCGGAACTCGCAGCTGGCGAATGAAATATCGCTTTGGTGGCAAGGAAAAGGTGCTGACCATCGGCCCTTATCCGGAGGTCGGCCTCGCCAACGCTCGGGAGCAGTGCGAGGAAGCTCGCCGTCAGCTGCGAGAGAACGTCGATCCGAGCGTCGCGAAGAAAAAAGCGCGGGCGGCCGCAATCGCCAACACGGAAAACACGTTTGAGCAGGTAGCTCGCCGGTGGCACGCTTATCAGCTTGATCACTGGTCCAAGGCGCACGCCGAGACGGTCATCGAGAGCATGGAGCGGGACCTCTTTGGTCCCATCGGAAATATACCTGTCACGGAAGTCGATCCTCCCCTTGTGCTGTCGGTCCTGCGACCCGTTGAGCGACGCGGGGCAGTTGAGACCGCTCACAGGCTACGCCAGCGGATGTCGGCTGTATTCGTGCGGGCCATTTCGGAAGGCATTTGTCGAGACGATCCGGCGGCGACAGTGGCCGGGGCGCTCAAGCCAATCTCAAAGAAATCGAAACAACCTGCCATCATGGATTTGCCGGAACTCAGAGACCTGCTCCGGAAAGTCGAGGGATCAAAAGCTGAGCCGATCACGAAGCTCGCCTCCCGAATGATAGCGCTGACTGCAGTTCGCCCGGCAGTGATCCGCGGCGCGGTTTGGAGTGAATTTGAAGGGATCGACTGGCTGGATCCTGAGGGTGATGCGTCGTTAGCTCAGTGGCGAATTCCTGCCGATCGGATGAAGCTCGAAAGGGATCAGAAGTTCGACAAGCGCAATGAGCACATAGTGCCGCTTCCCTTTCAAGCAGTGGCCGTTTTACACACCGCCCGACGGCTCACCGGTCGAAGCCCTCTCGTTTTCCCCTCCGTTCGACATGCTCTGAAGCCGATGAGCGAGAACGCAATCGGCTACATGTACAATCGCGCCGGATATCATGGCCGCCATGTGCCACATGGATGGCGGGCATCTTTCTCCACGATCATGAACGAGCGAGCGGAACGTGCTCAGCGTCCTTCAGATCGTGCTGTGATTGATTTGATGCTCGCTCATATTCCAGCGGGTACATCCGGCTCCGAAGGTGCTTATAATCGCGCCGCTTACATGGCTCGGAGGCGAGAACTGGCGGTAGAATGGGCGGATCTGCTTCTATCGGAAGCAAGTGAACCGAATCAACTCATCAACGCAGATGCGCGCTGAGCGGCTTTTTAGCCGCTGTTCCAAGTAGACGGATCCGCGATCCAGGACTCGATCTCACTCTCATACCAACCACAGCTGTTAGCACCGAGCGGGATATTGCTCGGAAAGGTGCCAGCACCCATTCGCCGGTATATCGTTGTCCGGCTCAGCCCCGTGCGATGTTGGACCTCCCGCATCCTAAGAATGCGCTCATACGCGGTTACCGAAACATGACTGCTCATGCTTTTCTCCCGGCCTTCGCATGCGCTACAAACGCCCGATCACTGTCGAGAAAGCTGGCGAGCATAGCTGGCACAAGCTCTCCCAGCGGCTCGGCCACCCCGTGCTCCTCTCTGTAGAGCTTCACATATTCCTCGAGCCTTCGATGCAGGTCCGGCGAAAGCATCAAATTAAGCCGCACTGGGGTGCGATCGGGTAGCTTCTGCAGCTTCAGCGCCATCGTTCCTCCTATCCGCGCCACGGCGCGAGCACTAAATCCTTGCTGACGACGAGTCTGACGGGAGCGCCCGGCCTGACGGTGAGTGTCGGCTGCACATTCAGCGTCTTCGAGGTGAGCTGGTCGCCCGCGCGCGACACGTTCTGCTGGCTCGATTGGCGGATCGCCTCGATCAGCCCGCCCTCGCCCGAGAACTGCAGCTCGGAGCCGACGCCGACCAGCGTCGAGAGCACCACGCCCTTGAGCAGCGCCCAAGTGTGGAAATCGACCTTGTCGGCGAGGCCGGCATACGCCCGACTGCCGCGCTGCCTTCAGCTCGGCAAGCTGCCGCTCGCGCTCGGCCGCGGCGGCCTGATCCGCGGCCGATTGCGCGCCCGTCCCGTTCGCGACAGCAAGGCTCTGCTCGTGCTCGAGGATCGGCTTGCCGAGATCTCCCGGCAGCGGCGGCCCGAGCCGCGGCACCTCACCGTAGCTTTTCGGCAGCCCGCTGAGCGCGTCGCTGGTAGGCCGGCTCTCCGGCTCCGACATGTCCTCCTGTGCGGCGACCACGCGAAAGACGTGCGGCTTCAGCGCGAACCAGGTGATGACCACGAGCACGATCACGCCGATCGCGGCCACGCCGACGATTAGCCCGCGCTTGAACCTGATCGCGCGCGGCGGCTTGGCGCGAATGACGAGCGTCTCGGGATCGACCTTCGAGATGGCGGAAGTGGCGGCAGCGGTATCGGTCATTAGGCCCTCCGCTGACCGGTGTGTGCGACGCGGGTGATGCGGACGACGTCCTGATGCTTGAGCCCGAACCGGAGCTCGGCGGCATCGAACAGGCGGTCGACGACGTAGAAGCGGCCGCGAACGCGATAGTTGACGAGCTCGGCCGCGCCCTTTGCGCCGACGACGAACAACGGCGGCGCCACGCCGGTCGAGAGTTCGGGCGGGAACTCGATGAAGGTCTGCCGGCCATCGTCGAAGGCGCGGAGCGGCCGCCAGTCCGGCCTGTCGCCGCTGACCTCATAGTTGAAGTGGAGCTGATCGATCTGCAGCCCCTGCGCCACTGGCGCGGCCATCGTGGCTGCGTCCGACGCCTTCTTGAGCGCGATGAGCTGGTCCTGCGGATAGGTCCAGGAGACCGCCGCCATCGCGGTGCGCACCGTGCTCGTCAGCGAGAGATGGTAGACGTGCCGGTCGGTCGTGATCACAAGGTTGGTCGTGAGCCCCGCCGCGAACGGCTTCACCAGCACATGGGCGCGCTTGGTCTCGCCGGCGCCGCTGGTCGTGTCGCCGAACACCCAGCGGACCGTATCGCCGGCCGCGACCGCGCCGAGCGCCTCGCCCGGCTGCAGCGCGATATCCGTGACCTGCCCCGGCGCGGTATAGAGGTGGTAGAGCGCGCCGTCGCTGTATGGGTAGACTTGGGCGGCGTTGTCGAATGGACCGCTGCCCGGCTCCTGCGTCGCCGCGCGGTTGGCGGCGACGACCTGGAGGGCCGCCGGCGACAGCGGGAGCCATCTCCGCCGGTTCGGCAGGTTTGCGGGTGCAGCCATTGTCGAGACGGCAGGTCCTCCCGGTGCTGCAGCCGCGGACGGAACGGCGGCCGGCGCAGGCGATGTGCCGGTCGGAAGGACAGAAGATACTTGCGCAGACGCTGAGGCGGAGAGGATCGCCGCGATCACGCAGCTCGCGATCGAAAGAGGATGTCTGCTGGTCATGGGCGGGGCTCCTGGTTCAAGGTCGCGGCGGATGCGGCGGCAGGCGGCGGCGCGAGCGCAGCGCTCATCGGCGGCTGCGGCGGCGGGGCAGTGGGCGACGGCGCCTCGAGCTCGCGGCTCCAGTCGATCGCATCGACGTAGAGGCCAAGCGGGTTCTTGCGCAGCGCATCGGCGGAGCTCGGCGGCTTCACGACGACCGTGATCATCGCCGTCCAGTGCGTTGCCCCGGCAGCCACGCCCCGCTCGTAGGCGGTCTCGATCCACTTGACCTGGAACGAGCGCTCGGACGCGCGCACGACGCTCGTCACCTGGACAGAGACGGTGCGCTCGCCAATGCCGCCGAAGGGATTGGCGACACGCGCATAATCGCTCAGGAACTGCGCGCCGCGCCGCGTCGTGAAGTCATAAGCCTCGAGCCAGTTGGCGCGCATCAGCACGGGGTCTAGCGACACCGAGCGCACGTCGGCGATGAAGTGCGCAAGCCCCCAGGCGATCTGCGGATCGGAAGGATTGTAGGCGGCCTCGGCGGGGGTGACGCGGCCGCTTCGCGCCGCGTCCCGTAGGCCGAGCGCATCTGACATGCCGGAGCGTGCGGCGTTTCCGGCGGCGCGCGCCATGCCGCCGAGACCGGCAGACATCGAAGATGATCCGGCGGCTTCCTGGCCGAGCTGGTAGGCGGCCGTGCCGGCCGCGCCCATCGCGGTCCCGGCGCGAACAGCGCCAAGCGCAGTGCCCCCCGCCGTGCGGGCCGCGCCAGCGCCGACCAGCGCGGCGCTGCCGACACCGAACGCGGTCCCAAGCGCGGCACCCGCGCCGAGCCTTCTGCCGGAGGTGGCGGAGCAGCACGGGCGCGAAGTGCGGATCCCGCCGCGCGGCGAAAACGGCGAGGCTGTGCCCCGCCGCCCAGAGGGCGAGCCCGGCGATCCATTGCTGGAGACCGAGCCCGACCGCCGCGGCGATCGTGCCGTTGACGATCGCCAGCCCACGCGGTGCGCCACCCAGCAGGATCGGCGACCCGAGGGAGCCGTGAATCGGCACCTCGAAGCCATCGATATGCCGCCCGCCGGAATAAGCGGCGTGCGCCGACGCGGGCTCGCTGTTCATGCGATCAGCGCCCCGCCGCCGAAGCTGAAGAAGGACAGGAAGAAGCTGGACGCCGCGAACGCGATCGAGAGGCCGAACACGATCTGGACGAGCCGCCGGAACCCGCCGGCCGTCTCACCGAAAGCCAGCGTCAGACCGGTGGTGATGATGACGATCACCGCGATGATCTTGGCGACCGGCCCCTGGACCGAATCAAGGATCTGCTGGAGCGGCTGCTCCCACGGCATGCCGGTGCCGGCTGCCTGCGCGGCGGAAGCGATGAAGGTGGCCGCCAGGAGGCCGAAGCCGAACGGCGCGCGGCGAGCGATGCGGCCAATTAAGGTCGAGTGCATGGGTCATTCTCCGATGAAAGGATGCAAGAGGGTTGGGCTGGTGCGCTTCCTCGTGGATCCATTCGTTTGCTGTCCGTCGGCGCCGAGCGGACGAGTTGCACTGATCGGAGACGGGCGCCCGTCTCCGTTGGTTCTTCAACCAATCTCCAATCCGTGCCCCGCATCCCCGGCTGGGGTTCCGGTCACAAATCGGCGTTCGGCCTCGGCTTCCCACTCTCCTTGGGAGCGCGGCCCCGCGTTGCGGGACCCGCTAACTGACCATCAGGACAGCCGAGATTCGTTGGACGGTCGCCCGCCGGCGTCGCGACGTTCGTAATCACGTCGGTCGCGCAGCACCTGGTAGGCGATCGTCAGAAGCTTGCGCGCCACGGCGACCTTGGCGCGGTTCGCGCCCTTGCTGGCCTTCAGGCGCTCGTAATCGAACTTGAGCATGGGATCGGCGGCGACGGCGGGTGCGACGGCCTCAACGAAGGCCCAGCGCAGCCATTTGTTGCCGGCCTTGATGATCCGGCCGTGGAAGGTTTTGCCGCCGCTCGAATAGGTCGATGGCACCAGACCGGCATAGGCGGCGAGCTTCGCGGCCGAGCGGAATCGCCCGACGTCGTCGATCTCCGCGGCCACGAGGCGGGCGAAGAACTCGCCCAGGCCCGGTATGGTCTTCAGGCGCCGGACGTCCGCGTTGGCCTTGCTGAACGCCCGGATCGTCGCCTCGGTCGTCCGGATGTGGCCGTTGATGTCGTCGATGAAGACGATCGACCGATCAATCTGGATGCGGTCGACCTCCGATACGGAAAGCACGGTGAGATGCGCTCGGCCGGTCTTGCCGAACAGGTCTGTCGTCTCCCGCAGCGCCCGTGTCTGTTCGGGATAGCGATCGAAGATGGTCACCACCCGGTTCTTCACCATCGTGCGCAGCCGCACGTAGAACATGCGCTCGCGTAAAGCCTGGCGTAGCATGCGCGCCGCCTCGCTCGGTACGTAGGCCACCGGCACCAGATCGGCCCGCAGCAGATGGGCAAGGATGGTCGCGTCGATCTTGTCGGTCTTGATCTTCGCTTCTGCGATCGCCTTCACCTTGGCCGGATGGGCGAGCACGACATCGTCGCACAGCTCGTCCAGCCAGTCGTACATCACCGTCCAATTGCGCGTGGCCTCCATCACCGCGTGGCTGTTCTCGAGATAGGGCGAGAGAAAGCCGGCTAGAGACTTGGGATCGTTCTTGACCCGCCCGCTGCGCAGCGTCCGGCCCGTGCCGTCCTGAACGACGAGGTGGGTGTATGCTTTGTGATAGTCGACGCCGACGTGATAATCATATGGCATGAAAACACCTCCGTGACCGGTGACGGGCGCCAAGCCCATCAACCGGTTGCCAACGACCCACGGAAGCTCAGGCGCGGCAACCATCATCTCGCGCCTCCCGCCCCAGCATCGGTCTCGACCGCTTTCATGCCGTCTCCTTGAGGGTCGCTAGTGTTGAGGAGGTCGGTGAGCGCGTAGGCTCCGTGGGCATCGAGGCCGTTCACGCGCGCGATGCTGGAGACGCGGCGGTGGAGGCCGCGCCCGGAGATGAAGACGATCGTGTCGATTGCGGCCGCGATCAGCTCGCGCGGCACGGTGACCACCGCTTCCTGGACGAGCTGCTCGATCCGGAAGAGCGCGCGCAGCGCACCGTTCGCGTGGACCGTCGCGATGCCGCCGGGATGGCCTGTGTTCCAGGCTTTGAGCATGTCGAGCGCCTCGGGCCCGCGCACCTCGCCGACGATGATGCGATCAGGCCGCAGCCGCAGCGTCGAGCGCACCAGATCGGCCATGCTGACGCTGCCGGGGCGGGTGCGCAGCGCGACCGTGTCCGCGGCCGGACTCTGGAGCTCGCGCGTGTCCTCGATCAGGATGACCCGCTCGTCGGCGCTCGCCATCTCGGCAAGCAAGGCGTTAGCAAGTGTGGTCTTGCCCGAACTGGTGCCGCCCGCGACCAGAATGTTGTCGCGTCGGGCGACAGCCGCGCGCAGAAGATCGGCGGCTGCGACGGTAGCGATGCCGTCCGCGACATAGTCGTCGAGGGTGTGCAGGCGCTCGGCGGGCTTGCGGATCGAGAAGCAAGGCGCCGTGGACACCGGCGGCAGCACGCCTTCGAATCGCTCCCCTGCCCTTCCCTCCGCGGAAGGCGGCAGCTCGGCCGAGACGATCGGCGCGTCGCCATGCACCTCGGTTCTAGCATGGCTCGCGACCAACCGGATGATGCGCTCGATCTGCTCGGGATTGAGGCTCACTCCGGTGTCGACGCGGCCGCGGCCGAGGATGTCGAGCCGGAGCGCACCGTCGGGATTGACCATGATCTCGAGCACGTGAGCATCGAGCAGCGCACCGGCGATCGCGGGCCCGAGCGCGGTGCGCAGCATGGCACGACGGCGTTCAGCGGAGGCGCTGGAGAAAGAGATGACGTCCATGCCCGGCCTCAGATCTCGAGCAGCGGAGCGTCGCGGCGACCGCCTTCCTCGATGGCGCGGGCCCGCACGATCGCGTCGGTGGCGCGCGCCTGCGCCATGATTCGGGCATCGCCGGCAGCGTCGACATCCTCGTCGATCTCGGCGTCGGCGCCTGTTTGCAGGTCCGCGTCGCGCCGGGTCGCTTGCTCGTCGAGGGTCGGATGGCGCTGCTGCTGAAGCCCACCCGCGTCTTCGACGTCGCTGATCGAAGCGTCGGCACCTAACCGGGCGTCGGTGTCGCGCACGTGCGCCTGCCAGTCATCGGCACGCGGCCCCGGCCGGTCTACATAGTCGCCATCGCCAAGCACCGGCGCCGGGATCACCCTCGAGCGGAAGGTCCGGTCCTCGTAGTAGCGCAGCTTCTGCGCGCGGATGGGTGAGAGCCCAGAGACGAGCACAAGCTCGTCGGTCGCCGGCAGCTGCATGACCTCGCCGGGCGTCAGCAGCGCGCGCGCCGTCTCCTGCCGGCTGACCATGACGTGCGCGAGCCAGGGCGCGAGCCGGTGGCCGGCATAGTTGCGCATCGCGCGCTGCTCGGTTGCCGTGCCGAGCGCGTCCGAGATGCGCTTGGCGGTCCGCTCGTCGTTGGTCGCGAAGGCGACGCGGACATGGCAGTTGTCGAGAATGGCGTTGTGCTCGCCATAGGCCTTTTCGATCTGGTTGAGGCTCTGCGCGATCAGGAAAGCGCGCACGCCATAGCCCGCGAGGAAGGCGAGGCTCGTCTCGAAGAAGTCGAGCCGCCCGAGTGCCGGAAATTCGTCGAGCATCATGAGCAGCTTGTGACGGCGACCATGCTCGGCGGCGTGAAGCTGCTCGGTCAGCCGACGGCCGATCTGGTTGAGCACGAGGCGGATGCGGCCGTGCTGATGCCTCTCAATGTCGCGCGTGCGCTCGCGAGATCACATTGCCGGAACAGCGAAGCTGAATGCAGCAAGACGCAGCTGCGTTCTCAGCACGGGCTGAAGCGGCTTCTTCTGGCCGTTTGCTGGCTGACGGCTTCCTGGATGGCGATAGAGGGAAGCGGTTGTTCACGGGGAGACTGAGAATCGTCATGGGACCGCCATCGATGATAGCTGCCGCTGAGAAGGTGACCCCGAAGCGGACGCGCGCGGCTGCGTAGGCGCTCACTAGAACCCGTCGCTCGTTCAGCATGACGCGACGCTAATGATGCTCCGCTTCCGAGCTCAGGCTGCTTCAGGTAGCGCGCTAGATCGTCGCTGCCACCAATTCGCTCGCCCACCACCATGACCGCTCAGGAACCACCGCACAAGGAAAGCTGCCGATCGAGAGCGACCGTGAAGCAGAAGTCAGC
>JAFAZF010000022.1 GCA_019239915.1 Sphingomonadaceae bacterium | reverse complement strand
CGGAAGACGAGCCGGGCGCCGAAACGATCCGCGAGCCACGCTGAGATCGGCAGGAACATCGCCGCGGCGAGCAGATAGGCGGTGATCGCCATGTTGAGCGTCACCGGATCCTCGTAGAACGATCGTGCCATCGTCGGCAGCGCGTTGGCAACGATCGTCGAATCGAGCATCTGCATGAACAGCGCGGCGCCAAGGATCATCGGCACGAGCGGGCCGCTGCGGCGTGTGGTGCTCGGCGGCGCGAAGCCGGGCGCGAGCTCGGCCTCCGCGGCTAGCGTAGGCGGGTGTGAAGGAGAGACCGCGACGGCGTTCGCCGCGGGATCATCGAGGCTCATGCCTTCTCCACCAGCAAACCGAGGGGCGGCAGCGCAGCCGCCAGAACGGCGAGCTCGGCCGGCTCGAGCGCTGCCAGCCTTGCCTCGAGCCAATCGGTGCGCGAGCGCCTCACCGCCTCGAGCGCGGCGCGCCCCGCCCCGCTCAACAGGATGCGCGTGCGACGCCGATCGCTGCCCGGCTCGACGCCGCGCTCGAGCCAGCCCGCCGCTTCCAGCCGCTTGACGTGCATGCTCATCGCCGGTCGGCTCATCTGCTCGATATCGGCGAGCTCGGAGACGCCCGCGCCCGGTCGCGCCTTGATCACCGCGAGCAGCTGCGCATCGAGTGGCGAGATACCGAGCTTCTGCGTCTCGCGGCGCAAGTGGCGGCCGAGCTTCAGCAGGATCGGACGCAGCCGATCGGCGAGTTCGGCCGCATCGACGGCGGCTCTGTTGCGGGTTGCGGCGGCAGGCATGGCACGATTCTCGATAAGTTATATAACTTAATGATCTCGCGCGGCAAGCACGCCTTGCCGGTTGGTGGAGGTTCGGGGCTTGCCACCGCGGGCAGTCCCACCGAAGCAGGCGCATGAGTTCAAGCGCTTCCTCGCGCGCGTGGCGCATCGCGGCGGCCAGTGTCGCGGCGCCGCTCGCCATGGCGCTGAGCGCGCTGTGGTTCGAGCGGCGGCCGATCGCGCGCGAGTTCATCGATCGTGAGCTGGCGCGGCGCGGCGTCCGCGCCGCCTATGTCCTGGCCAGCATCGGTCCGCGCGCCGAACGGCTGGACCATCTGCGTATCGGCGATCCCGCGCATCCCGATCTGGTGGCGGAACGCGCGACGGTGCTGCTCGGCTGGGGACTGCGCGGCCCCTATGCGCGGGCGATCGTCGCGAACGGCGTGCGGATCGCGGGGCGCGTCACCGCCGCGGGCAAGCTCTCGCTCGGCGAGATCGATCGGTTGATGCCGCCGCCTTCCAGTGCGCCGTTCGCGCTGCCCGACCTCGATCTCACGCTCGACGACGCGATGATGCGGCTAGCGACGCCGGCGGGGCAGATCGTGCTCTCTCTCCAGGGCAGCGGCAATCTCCGGGGCGGGTTCGCCGGCCATTTCGGTGCCGTCGCGACGGCGCTCGACTATGAAGGTTGCCGTCTGAGCCAGCCGAGCGCGTTCCTCGCCGTCTCGATCGCGCGTCGCCAGCCGGCGCTCGACGGGCCGATCCGCGCGGCTGCGCTCGCCTGCCCCGGCAAGCAGGCGACGGTCAACGCGCTGTGGCTGACGGTGAAAGCGCGGCTCGGCGAGCACCTCGATCGCTGGACGGGCGCCACCGGCTTCGCCTTGGGCGCGCTCGGCATCGGCGGGCAGCGTCTCGCGGCGGTACGCGGCACCGCGAGCTTCGACGGCGATCCCAGGCGCACCGGCGGCACGCTCGCGCTCGCCACCGGCGCGGCGACGCTGCCGCACCTCGCGGCGGCCCGTCTCGGCTTCGACGGTCGATATGAGCTTTACAGCGGCAGCGCGTTCGGGATCAGCGGCCACGCGACGGCCGGCGGCGCCGCAGCGGATCGAGCATGGGGCGTGGCGCTGCGGCGCGGGTCGGTTGCGCTCGCCGACACCCCTCTTGCGCCGCTCGCCGCGCGCTTTGCCGACGCGTTCGGCGAGGCGGCGAGCCGGTTCGATGTCGGAGGCGATATAGCGATCGCGCGTCAGGGCGGCGCGGATCGGATCGATGTGCAGGCGCTCGATCTCGTGAGCGCGAGCGGCGCGCGGCTCCTCGCCAGCGGCGATCGGCCGCTCCGCTTCCAGGCGGGGCGCGGTGTCAGTCTCGACGGCAACTTCATGCTCGGCGGCGGCGGCCTGCCCGATCTCGCATTTGCGTTGCGCCGCGCCGATCCGGCCGCCCCGCTCACGGGCGGACTCAGGATGCAACCCTATGCCGCCGGCGGTGCGCGGTTGACGCTGACACCGGTGACCTTCGTCGCGGACGGGCGGCGGACGCGCTTCAGCGGCCAGGCGGTGCTCGACGGTCCGCTGCCCGGCGGCGGTGTCAAGGGTCTGACGCTGCCGATCGCCGGCAGCATCGCGGGCGACGGCAGTCTAACGATCGGCGACCGCTGCGGCGCGATCGGCTTCGACGCGCTGGCGGCGGCTGGCGTCCGGTTCGGTGCGACCCGCCTGAACTTCTGCCCACGCGGGGTCGCACTGATTGCGCGAGACTGGCGCGGGCGCTTCGGCGGCGGCGGCGAACTGGCGCGCCCCCGCCTCATCGGAACGCTGGGGCGATCGCCGCTCACCATCGCCGCAGACGCGATCGGGTTCGACGTCGCGCAAGCCTCCGCGCGGGCAGCCGCCCTCGCCATCCGCCTCGGCCCGCCCGATGCGCAGACCAGGCTCGATGTCGCGGCGCTCAGCGCGGACCGCGGCGCGCGCGGGCGTTTCGCCGGCTTGGCAGGCAGCATCGCGCATGTTCCGCTGCTGGTCCGAGATGCGCATGGGGCTTGGGGGCTCCGCAACGGCGTGATCGAGCTCGCGAGCGACCTCAACGTATCCGACGCGGCCATGCCCGCGCGCTTCAACCCGCTCGCCGCCAAGGCCGCGACGCTGACGCTCGCGGCTGGCGTCATCCGCGCCGCCGGCACGCTGAGCGAACCGAAAAGCGGGCGCCGCGTCGGCGACGTGACGATCGTCCACGAGCTTTCCACCGGCCGCGGCAACGCCACGCTCAACGCGCCCAGGCTCAGCTTCGACGCCGGCTTCCAGCCCGATATGCTGACGCCGCTCACCACCGGCGTCGTCGCCGACGTAAAGGGCAGCGTCTCCGGCACCGGCCACATCGCCTGGGATGCCGCGGGGGTGACGAGCAACGGCCGTTTCACCACCGATGACCTCGCCCTCGCGGCTGCGTTCGGGCCGGTCAGCGGGATCAAGGGCACGATCCGTTTCGACGATCTGCTTGGGCTGCACACGCCGCCGCACCAGCAGCTGACGCTCGGCCAGGTGAATCCCGGCATCGCCGTCTTTGGCGGGCAGATCCGCTACCAGCTGCTCGGCGACGAGCGTGTCCAGATCGAGAGCGGCGGCTGGCCGCTCTCGGGCGGAATGCTGACGCTGCAGCCGTCGCTGCTCGATTTCGGGCACCCCGTTGCGCGGAGGTTCGAGTTTGCGGTCGCCGGCCTTGATGCCGGCCAGTTCATCGAGCAGTTCAAGCTCGACAACATCGCCGCGACCGGCACGTTCGACGGCGTGCTGCCGATGATCTTCGATGACAAGGGCGGTCGCATCGTCGGGGGCCGGCTCATTGCGCGCCCGGGCGGCGGCCGGCTCTCCTATGTCGGCGATGTCTCGAACGCACAGCTCGGCACCTTCGGCAAGCTCGCCTTTGATGCCTTGAAGTCGATCCGCTACCAGGCGCTCGAGATCGATCTCGATGGCGCGCTCGATGGCGAGGTGGTGAGCCGGGTGGAGTTCACCGGCATCAACGACAAGCCGTCAGGCGTCGCGCCCGCCAAGGGTTTCGCCAGGAGCTTCACCAACCTGCCGTTCAAGTTCAACATCGTCGTCCGCGCGCCGTTCCGCGGGCTGATGAACAGCGCTTCCGACTTCGCCGATCCCGGCCCATTGCTGCACGAGCGGCAACCGCTGGTTCAGGGCCAAGAAAGCGGCAGCGTGGGAGAAAAGCCGTGATAGGAGAATGCCGGTGGCATGGGGGAGGCGGGTTGGCGAAACGGATCATGGTCCTGGGAAGCGGCGCGCTGGCGCTCGCCGGCTGCATCCAGGTCAAGGCGCCCGAGAAGCCGATCGAGATCAATCTCAACGTGAACGTGAAGCAGGAGGTCATCGTGCGCCTGCAGAAGGACGCCAGCGACTTCATCAGCAACAATCCGGAGCTGTTCCCGAAATGAGCATGATGCGCATCCTCGTCGCGGGCGCGGCGCTCGCACTCGTTT
>JAFAZF010000061.1 GCA_019239915.1 Sphingomonadaceae bacterium | reverse complement strand
GGGGCTATTGGGACCGGCGGCGAGCCTCGGATAGATGAGCGCATCTTCCTTCTCGAGATGCTCGGCGACGAGCTGCGCAAGTTCGCTCAGCGTGGTCGAGATCGCGTCGTTGCTCGGGTCATCGCTCGCCGCCATGCGCAGGATGGTATCGGCGAGCTCTTCGATGCGGTCATGCTCGTTGACGAGCTGGCTGTAGGATGCGGAAGTCATGCGCGAAGAGCTAATCGAGCTCGGTGAAGCGGGCTGCAATGGAAAGGGTTAGCCGCGGATTAAGGCGATCGGTTCGTTGCCTACCCGTGCTCGAGCGCGGGAGTGGAAGTCGCGGCGCGCAGCCGCTACATGCGCGATCACTATGACCGCCACACCCCGCACGCTGTACGAGAAGATATGGGACGCGCATGTCGTCGAGGAACGGCCCGACGGCACCAGCCTCCTCTATATCGACCGCCATCTCGTCCACGAGGTGACGAGCCCGCAGGCATTCGAGGGGCTCCGCGTCGCCGGGAGGAAGGTGCGACGGCCCGATCTCACGCTGGCGGTGCCCGATCACAATCTCCCGACGACGGCCCGTGTTGACACCGCGGGCAACCGCTTGCCGATCGCCGACGCCGAATCCGCCAACCAGCTCGCCGCGCTGGAGCGCAACGCGCCCGAGTTCGGCGTACGCCTGATCGGCGCCACCGATCCCGAGCAGGGGATCGTCCATGTCGTCGGCCCGGAGCAGGGCTTCACGCTGCCCGGCACGACGCTGGTCTGCGGCGACAGCCATACCGCCGCACATGGCGCGCTGGGTGCGCTCGCCTTCGGCATCGGCACCTCAGAGGTCGAGCATGTGCTGGCGACGCAGACACTGCTGCTTCGTCGCTCGAAGACGATGGAGGTGCGAATCGAAGGCCGGCTCGGCGACGGCATCACGCCCAAGGACGTGATCCTGCACGTGATCGGCGTGATCGGTGCCGCGGGCGGCACCGGCTACGTCATCGAATATACCGGCAACGTCATCCGCGAGATGTCGATCGAGGGGCGACTCACCGTCTCGAACATGTCGATCGAGGGTGGCGCGCGCGCCGGCCTGATCGCGCCCGACGACAAAACCTTCGCCTATCTTGAGGGCCGCCCAATGGCGCCGCAGGGCGGCGACTGGGACAAAGCGGTCGCCTGGTGGCGGACGCTGCCGAGCGATCCGGGCGTTCGCTATGATCGCGTCGTCCTTATCGATGCCGCCGAGATCGCGCCGACCGTCACCTGGGGCACGAGCCCCGAGGATGTCGTCGCGATCACCGGCATCGTGCCCGATCCGGCGAGCTTCGCCGATCCTGCCAAGCAGGAGGCGGCGCGCAAGAGCCTAGCCTATATGGGGCTCGAGCCCGGAACCCGACTGGCGCAGGTGCCGGTCGAGAACATCTTCATCGGCTCCTGCACCAACAGCCGCATCGAGGATCTGCGCGCTGCGGCCGAGATCGCGCGCGGGCGCCACGTCGCCGCGAATGTTCGTCAGGCGCTGGTCGTGCCCGGTTCGGGCCTGGTCAAGCGGCAGGCGGAAGAGGAGGGGCTCGATCGCATCTTCACCGCGGCGGGCTTCGAATGGCGGGAGCCGGGCTGCTCGATGTGCCTCGCGATGAATCCTGACAAGGTGCCCGCCGGCGAGCGCTGCGCGTCCACGTCCAACCGCAATTTCGTCGGCCGGCAGGGCCCGGGCGCGCGCACCCACCTCGTTTCGCCCGCGATGGCGGCGGCGGCGGCGGTGACCGGCCATCTGACGGATGTGCGCGCGCTCTCTCGCGAACCGGTGGAGGCGTGACCATGGAGCCGATCAGCGAGATCGATGGCCGCGCCTATCCGCTCGGCCTCAAGAATGTCGACACCGACGTGATCATTCCCGCGCACTATCTCAAGACGATCACGCGCGCCGGACTCGGCAAGGGAGCGTTCGAAACGATCCGCGCGCAGCCCGGCAACGTGTTCGATGATCCGGAATATGCCGGCGCGCCAATCATCGTCGCAGGCGACAATTTCGGCTGCGGCTCGTCCCGCGAACACGCCGCCTGGGCGCTTGCCGACATGGGCGTGAAGGCGGTGATCGCGCCGAGCTTCTCGGACATCTTCTCGGGCAACGCCTTCAAGAACGGCATCCTGACCGTCGTGCTGCCGCAGGAGGCGGTCGATCGGTTGCTCGAGGCCGCCCGCGACCAACCGATCCACATCGATCTGGAAGCGCAAAGCGTCACCACGCCCTACCAGGACCGCTTCCAGTTCGAGATCGATCCGTTCCGCAAGCGCTGCCTGATCGAGGGCACGGACGAGATCGGACTCACGCTCGCGCGGCAGGATGCGATCGGGGGCTTCGAAC
>JAFAZF010000057.1 GCA_019239915.1 Sphingomonadaceae bacterium | reverse complement strand
CGGGTCCGGCGCCCCCGTGACAAGGCGTTGGACAGGCTCAACGCGGCGGCCTCGATCAAAGACTTGCTGACGCCCGGCCTCAATTCCGGGAAGCTGAAGGCGACCAGCAGGGCCATATTCGCACTAACCGCCAGTGACGGATTTGTTCCAGTGGCCAGAAGGATCACCCGGCGACGTAATAACGATCATATTGGGAAGGCCCTGGCATGATCACGATTGAGTTCGATGAGTTGAAATGCATCGTTCGAGTGACATCTAGCGGGATGATTTCTATAAACGAAGCGAAGCGCTTTGCTCAGCAGATCAACAATATCGCTGAGAAGGCCCGGCGCGCATGCGGCCGAGTGCGTATTCTCGTCAAGGCTGACGGAACAATTCAACAAAGCGCCGTCGTGGATGTCTTCTCCGGCATGGACCGGCCGGTCAAGCATCCAACTGATCGCATGGCCGTTATTGTTTCTTCAAGCTTAGCCAAGATTCAAGCGCGTCGAGGATTTAAGTCAGATCTCGAGCAAGCATTTCTTTCGGAAGGCGCCGCCTTGAAATGGCTCTCGGCGTAATCGGTGGCCCGTTTTCATTGGCACCTCAACCGGTGGTCTTTTTGCCCGCGTTGTAGCGTTTGTCGCCCCTTTTGGTCGGTGGCGCGGACCGACTGGCTGTCGAAGATCGCCGCCGAGGGGGGGGGTTCCCGGCCGCAGCGTTCGCGGTCGGCGAGCACGAGCGTGTGGTGAACGTTCTGCCACACGCTCTCCTTCCGCTCGCAGGAAGTAGAGGATCGCGTTGACGAACTCGCGCGAGCTTGCCTTCCGAGGCCGGCCGCCGGCCCGACATGCGGTATCATCGGCGCGATCAGCTCCCACTGCACATCGGTAAAGTCGGCATCGTAGCGCTGCCTCGTAGGCGGCTTCCTCCTCGGCATCGGGCGTTGGCTCGCGTCGTTGATCCGACACCCTATGAATCACGCCAAAGCCGCCTTGGGAATCTGGAGGGTTCCGTGAGGTCGCGCTGCGCTGCGCTGCGCGTCGATCTTGGCGCCGTGCGCGACGTCATTGAAGCCGGATTGAGCGAACCCGCTGACGCGGGCCACGCTATGGGGTTACTACCACGCCGGACGTCTGCTACCGACGTTGTAGCCGCCGCTGATGCCACGAATGCGGGTTTGGCAGGCGACATTGGGGAGCGCGAAGCCTTCCCGGTTTCCCATCATCGCGAATGTCTCGCTTCAGCGTCCATTCAGCACTGCCGCCGTGATACTTGTTGAACAAGCCGGTGGCACGGACGATGTTCAGCCCGGCGCGTGCGCCAAGTTCCGCGCAAAGCTCAAGATCGCGGCCCATGTCGCCGGGTGCCGGATCGACGATCGTCGAAACACCTCGCGCTTTGATTTCGGCAACCCAGTCGAGGGTTCGCGCCACCATCTCCGTCCTCTTTGGTCCTGGATGCAGCGTGTTCGCTTCTGAACCCGCCATCTTCAGGGTAACATGCTCCTGCATCAGCGTGCAGCCGAGATCCTCGACGGAGACGGGACCTGCTGCTGTGGATACATGGATCATCGCATTATCCTCTCAAATGATTTTCTGCAGGCTCCGATTCTTGCTGCGGGTGGCGAGATTGAAAACTGACAGGTCGCAGGGGCAATGCCGATTTGCGGGCTGACATCTGTTGCGGACAGACACAGGTTGAAGGATGCTTCTTCGGCCGCGGTGGAGAAGCGCGGTCGCCATTGTCCGCCCGGTGGGGGATCAACGTGAGGGGGCAGCACCGCGATGAAGGTCATTCAATGGTATACGGGCTCCATGGGCGCGATCCAGGTCGAACTGCTTCGCCGTGACAGGAAGCACGATCTCGTCGGCGTGGTCGCTTATTCGCCTGATAAGGTCGGGCTCGACGCTGGCGAGGTGACGGGCATCGGGGCGATCGGTCTACCGATCGTGGACGCCGAAGCGGGCCTCGCCATCGACTCCGACGTCGTGCTGATGAACGGCAACACGCTGCAACCCGATCTGGTCGATCGTATCCTGCGTTCGGGGAAAAACGTCATCACCATCTCCGGCGCCTACGAGATGACGGGCGAGCCGGAATATGCGCAGCTCGAAGCAGCCGCGCAGGCGGGCGGGGTCACGCTTACCGGTGGCGGCAACATGCCGGGCCTCCTCAACGACGTGCTGCCGCTGTTTATGAGCGGCTACACCAGCAACGTCACGCGCATCTGGACGCGCGAACGCAACTGCCACGCCGACTATCGATCTCGGACGACGATGGCGATGTTCTACGGCCACCCGATGCCGCTGCCGGAGCAGGTCGAGGCCATGATCGGAAGCTCGTCGCGCACCGGCATCTACTATCAGTCCGCCAAGATCTGCGCGAAAGCGTTCGGGCTGGAGCTCAGCGACTTCCGCCTCACCAATTACGAGGTGGCGCCGGCGCCTGAGGATTTCACCATGCCCGGCACGGGCGTGTTCGTGGCGAAGGGAACGGTCGCCGCAAGCCGCTACGAGTTCACGGGCTTCGTGGATGGCCAGCCCTGGCATACCGTCGAGATGGAATTCACCGCGCGCCTCGGCCTCGGCCCGCAATGGCGTTCGAGTATGGACGAATCCGAATTCTTCGTCGCGGTCGATGGCGATCCGCCGCTCCGCGTGACTTGGGGTTGCGGCGGTCTGCTGAACCTCATCCGCCTCAACGCCGCACGTATGATCAACCTGATCGAGCCGACGGTCGCGGCGCCGCCCGGTTGCCGGTCGATCCTCGAACTCCCCTGCGGTGCGGCAGGGGTCCTGGCAGGCAAAGCAACCGCTCCCACGCGCAATATGGCAACAATGAGAGGTGGCTGGGAATTCGCGATCTAACCTCAGCAGCCAGTCACATCGCGCGGGCGAGAGGAAGGGCAGCCGGCTCGATCGAAATCGTAAGCGAAGTGGTAAGCGAGAGCCAAGCAGCCGCAGCCGCAGCCGCAGCCGCAGCCGCGCTGGACGCTGGCGTGGCGCTCCAAACCGGTCGGGCCGTTATTCACCCATTTTCAGCATGGCTACAGGTGGTTTGCTCTCACTTCACAAGCTTGGACCACTCAGGTTCCGACCGACCGACCAGCTGACGCCTTTCTCGCCCATCACTCCCGAGAGAGCCCGTCCAAGCTGCCGCTCCAGCGTCGGCCGCCAGGGCACGAGCGTGAACTCGCGCGATGTCTCAACGAGCGCGAACTTGCCACTGAGCATGTCGACCGGGCGCCGCAACGTTCCTTCGATCCGCTCACCCCTTTTCAGTTCGGCGAACGGCAACTTCAGCTCATCGGCGAGCTGGGCCGCCACGCGCAGCAGCTCGCGCCGCCTCAGGGCGGCAAGCGCGCCGGTGCGCAGCCGGACGACCCCCTCTCGCTCGTCCGCCAGACCCTGGTCGAGCAGCCACTGTCGCCGCTGCATCTCGGCGTGCCGGATCTCGCGTCCAAAGCCAGCGTCGCGGATTGGCGCTACCTCCTCACCGGCGATGCGCCGATCAAGCCAGGTCGGGGCATCGGCGCTCGCAAGCCGCTCGAGCGGCAGCGGCGAGATCATCTCGACTGCCACTGGGCGGTCACGACGCAGCCTCGCTTCATATGCGTCGACGCGGGCGAGATGATCGGGTGCAATCGTCCAGCTGCCATCCGGCTCGCGTACGGCGCCGCCGGTCAGTCGCCGGATGGCTTCCAAGCGGCGGACGTGCATCTCGGCGAATGCTTCGCTCGCCGCGGGATCGTGGCGAAGGTGCAGATCGACGGAATAGCGGCCGCCGTTTGCCGCCGCGACGTCTGCGATGGTCCGATCGACTTCACGCACGCCGCCGCGTGCGGCAACCACGCGCACGATCGAGCTCTCAGGCGTGACCTCGACCCTATCGCCGCGCCCAATGTCAACATAGTGGCTGCAACCGTCGGTGCCGTCGACGAGCAGATAGTGGCGATCGTGGAGCTCGTCGGCGAGCCCACGCGCGATGACCCGTCCGAGCAGCGGAACAACATCCTGTGCGCCCGGATCAAAGATATGCTGCTCGACGCCACCGCGACTGCGCGCGGTCATCTCGCGTTGCATGGTCCGGATGATGTCGCCGCGCTCGCCGACACGCCGCAGCGTATCCTCAAAACCATCAACGAGCCGCCAGCGGCCACCGCCGATCGGCTCGGCAAGCCCCATCTCCTCGAGCTTGCGCAGCCGTCCGATGCGGAGCGCCTGCTGAAACGGATCACGCATCGATTGCCTCACCTCGCGGACCTCATCCATGTCGCGAGCCATCCGCCGATCGATCGGCGTCAACCGCTCGGCGTCGACGTCATGGCGCAACCGCTCCTCGATCTCGAGCGTCGTGCGCGGACCCAGATCGAGCGTCACCAGCTCGGCGGCGCGCTCGCGCAAGCCATGGCTGATATATTCCCGCGCAATGACGAGATTGTCGCCGCGCTCGTCGCGGCCGCGCACGACGATGTGGGTGTGAGGACGACCCGTGTCGAAGTGATCGGCCGCCACCCAGTCAAGCTTGGTGCCGAGATCCTGCTCCATCTGCGCCATCAGCCGGCGAGTCAGCGGCTTCAGATCGTCATACTGATCGCCGTCCTCTGCCGAGACGATGAAGCGGAACTGATGGCGATCCTCGGCGGCGCGGTCCATGAACGTGCGACCGTCGGCATCATCCGAGCCTGCAGAATAGAGCGAGCCCGGCGCACCGTCGCGGGTCGCGCCATCGCGCTGCATGTAGCGAAGGTGGACACGCGCCGCAGACAGCTTCGCCGCACCCAGCCGCACGAAGCGCGCCTTCACAACCGCGCGCCTGCTGCGAAGGCCGGCAAGCCGGTCTCGTCCGGAGAGCACGCGTCCCATGCTCGCGCCACGACCGATCCGGCTGCCGTCGAACCGCCGCGCCCGGATGCCGGACGTTGCGCCGGTCCGGGCCGCTGCGCCAACGACCGCGCCCAGATATTTGCGCAGCTTGGCCTTGCCACCTGCGCGCGGCTTGCCGAGCTTGGGTGTGAACTCGTCGTCCTCGCTCATCGGCAGCCACCGGCGATGACGATGGCGAGCGCGAGGCGGCAGCCTCCGCCCCAGGAGGCGCAGCCTCCTGAAAAAGGGATGTGCAGACCGCAACTTAGCAGTGCCCCGGAGGCACTGCCTTTATCTTGCAAACGCTCCCTGCCCCCCTGTTCTGTCCTGCTCGGCTCAAAAAAGGGAGAGACGGCGTCGGTGTGACGCCGCCTCTCCGATGCTTGCCGCTGCCGCTCAATGCGCATCGGCAAAAGCCTCCCGCGCCGTGTTTGCGCTCTTGAAGTCGCGCCGGCCGAGCATTCCGTGCGCGTGCCCTTCGCCATCGACGATAAGCTGCGCGACGAACCAGCGGCCCTTCATCCGACCGAGAATTGCGACCCGATCCAGCTCGAAATCATCATCTTCGACGCTCTCATACGCGCCGAGCCAGCGCTCTTCGACGCGTGCGTCCCAGATGAAATCGGTCTCTTCCGCTGCCAGAAAACGTGCTGCCAAAGCCTCGCCCGCGCCGCGTCCAAACTCGAGTTCGAGCCCCGCAATGAGCGCCGCCGTCACGCGATCTGTGGCTTTGGCCGACACCGCTTCGAGCTGCGAAACATAAGCCATGATGATGTGTCTCCCGTCCGTGCTGTCCTCCTCATCGAGGACACCTCCGACGAGACGAGCCCCTCCCCCGCCCGCCACTAGCGTTGCCCTCTCAGGATCGCGAACATCCCATCGCTTGCCGGGCGTGCAATTGGAGGCTGATCCTGCTTGGCAAGATCGTGACGCAGCACGAACAGGAGCTGGCGCGGTGACGTTGTGGGGATCACAGCAGCGGCGCCAGGTTCGCCTGTGATGGCGCCCAAATAGGCCACCGTCTCGCGCGGCAGCCGCGACTGGCCGGCGAGGTAGGCAGCATAGCGTGCCGCCCCGGCATTGTACGCCGCGAACATACCAGGATAGCCGAACCGGTCGCGCATCATCGCCAAAAAGGCTGCTCCAGCGATGATGTTGTCGTGGGGATCGTCTGGGTTGGTGCCGAGATGATAGGTGTTCCGCATCGCCGTCCATGTTGCCGGCATGAGCTGCATCAGCCCCATCGCACCGGCTTTTGACCGGATTGGGCGGCCATGTAGCGTCGTCAGTCCGAAGCTCTCGGCGCGCATGACATGCTCGATCCACTCTGCCGGCACGGCGAAGCGGGAGGATGCTTCGGCGATGTACGGCCGCCAGCGTGCGACATGATCGGCGGCCGGCTGCGCGCCGGTCGCGGCGGGCGCGACCAGCAGCGCGAACGCTGCAAGCGACCTCAGCGCGTCCATAGCGGCCTCGCAGTACCGATGATGTCAGCACGCGGACTGACGCCAAAGTAGCGACCGTCGAACGACGCCGGCACGCCACCCGAGAGCAGGAAAATGTCGCTCGGCCCAAGCAGCCGACAGCCGCGCCACCACGGCAACACCCGGCCAATCGCGTCCACTCGGCGCCGGATGGCTACGACCTTGCCGTCGATGATGATCGTGTTTCCGACCGCGCAGACGGTGTCGCCGACCAAGCCGCCGACATGCTTCACGAGCGGAACGTCGGCCGGAATATAGCGCCGCGATGCGGCCAAAGCGCGCACCGCCGTCGCCACGCGGGCGATCACGATATCGCCACGTCGCGGGCGACCGCCGGGCGTGACGAAGTAGAGCCCGATCGGTGCGCTGGCGCTCGCATTCCACACGAGACGGGGGAGCGGCGGCACCGCCGCCGACAGCGTGACGGCGCTCGCGAGCACGGCGACGAGCCCCACACGGCGGTGCAAGCGACGGCGTTCGACATCGCGCTGAAGCCGCGCGTCGCCCCACACAAAGAGGGGCAGATCGCTGGGATTCGGGTTCCGCCGCGTCATGATTGGGCCTCGCGCGCGCGGGCATCGGCGCGCGATCGCGACCAGGCTTCGAGGTCGTCGATATGGTAGAGGACCATGCGCGCATGGCGCCGCACGGTCGGGCCTTTGCCGCTGGCGCGGAGCCGCTGGAGCGAGCGCGGCGACATCTTGAGGAAGAAGGCCGCCTGCCGCGCATTCAAATAGGGGCTGCCGTGCCGCGCGACATCGGCGCGGTCGGTATGGTCGACCATATTGCTGTTCCGGTTGGGCGACGCGTGGCTGCGTCTGGCGTCAGAACATGCCGCTATGGCCGCCGCTGTCCGAGTGTCGAAAATCGATGTCGCAAAATCGACACAGCTGGCGTGTCGGCGCCGCTCGCGTCATCGAAGACGAGAGGTCATTGACCGAGAAGGTTGAGACCAGACCCGCTCCGCACCTCCTTCCAGGGCCGTACCTGCTGCCCAACCAGCAGAAAGCCCCGCCCGGGGGTGTCCCGGGCGGGGCTTGTCGGGGCTCTCAATCGGCGCGCTTGCCGTTCGGCCGCGACCAGATCAGCGAGTAGCTATCGCCGCCCTCGTCGTCGAACAGATTGGCGTAAATCGGAGCGGTGAAGCTAACGTCGTCGAGCTTCAGACCGAGATAGTCGCGCCCTTCGTTCGAGCGTTTCGCCCATCCTGCACCGATCTCGGCCTTGCCGACGAACACCCTGTGCGAGGGCGCGCTGTCGTTGCCGCGGGCGCTCTCGGGGACGATGCGGACGCCCTTCGCCTGGACTGAGAGGGTGGTGATGTCGCCGACATATTCGCCGTTCGCGGACTTCTTGAAGGTGCCGATGGTGGCCATGATCACGTCTCCTTGGCTATCGAGAACCCGCGCCTATCGCGGTCTCGATGGCCGTGACCGGGACGCGGGGAGGCGCCGCCGCACCCCGCCGGCGTCAGCCGGTGAGCAGGGCCGAAGCGTGAGCGGAGGACGGAGCGAAGCGGCTTTCTTGGTTCGCGAGGAATGCCGGGCCGAGGCCCGGCAGGGGAAGAAAGTCGCGTCCGCCCCGTTGCGGCAGAGGCGCGGACCCGCGGCCATACGGCCATTGCGAGAGACCGAGTGGGCACGGGAGCGGCAGGTCCGCCGGAGTAATGACGATGCGACCTGCCGGACCATCAAAGCTCCGACGAGCGACTCGATGGCACCGTTTGCCGATCGCCAGTCAGCTAAGGTGCCCGCGCTCCTGGGTCGCCGCCGCCGGCCATCGCGGCGTTCCATCGACGCGGTTTAGGCCGGCCAGATCTGCCAGTCGTGTGGGCTTGCCGAGTGTAGAGGCGCCCCCGATCAGGTGCTGAAGCGATGCCCAGCCAACCCCGATTGCGCCGCCGGCCCCGGCGACCAGGCGCGCGAGCTGCGAGCCGCTGGTCAGCGACACGATGCCCCCAGCGACGTGATAACCGGCAATGGCCGCCGGAATGACGAAGACGGCGGCGACTGCGGCGCGCAGCCCGAGCGACCGGTTTTGCGCGAACGCGGCCCGTCCGGCGATGAGGGTCAGCGCCCCGAGCAGAAGGGCGATGGCGATTGCGAGGAGCGGATCGACGTCGCAGTGCAGAGCCGCGAAGAGACTGACAAGTCCGACCCAGCAAGGGAGCGCGATTTCTGCGAGGCGAACGATGAACATGGTAAGGGCGGCGGTCGCGCAGACCGCGCCGAGCAGGCCGATGACGAACATGGGATATGCCTTTCCATAGCGACAGGTGGAGACGATCGCGCCTCCACCACCGCCACGGCGCGACTGGGAATATACGCCGGAAGTGACATCGCCGCCAGTGTTAGCAGGACGCCGGACGGCGCTCACACAGCGTTGCGTCGGAAGTCGAACAGCGGAATGCCGAGCTTACGCGCCTTGTCGGCGAGGTTGTCCTGGATGCCCGACCCGGGGAAGACGACGACGCCGATCGGCAGATTTTCGAGCATGGCGTCGTTGCGCTTGAACGGAGCTGCCTTGGCGTGCCGGGTCCAGTCGGGCTTAAACGCGATCTGGGTCACCTGGCGGTGATCGGCCCAGCGCGCAGCGAGGAGCTCGGCGCCCTTGGGGCCCCCGCCATGCAGCAGCACCATGTCGGGATGCTTGGCGCGGCAACGGTCGAGTGCTGCCCATATCGCGATGTGATCGGCGCAGTCGAGCCCGCCGGTAAAGGCGATGCGAGGCCCGGCAGGGAGCAGCATCGCAGCATCGGCACGCGCGCGAGCGGCGATGAAGTCGCGACTGTCGACGAGGCTTGAGGTTAGGGTCCGGCGGTGGACCAGCGAGCCATGATGCGGCCGCCAAGGCTTGCCGCAATGCGCTTCATAGGCCGCAGCGGCAAGCTCGCGGAACGCTTCGAGCGCGTTGCGACGTTCGATCAAGCTGATGCCCTGCGCGATCAGCCGCTCGAGCTCGACCGACTTGACCTCGGAGCCGTCCTGCTCGCGCTGGAGGCGCTTTTGCGCCTGCTCATTGTCGTCGAGCAGCCGCTCGAACCGGGTTTCGGTGCGGTGGAACAGGTTGACCTGCGCCCAGAGAATGTCGTCGAGATCCGGCTCCATGCGCGTATCGGCAAGCGCGACGATAAGCGCATCGAATATGTCGGCAAGCCTATTTCACCGACGTCATCGAGACGATCGGCAACCATCCCATCAACCGGATCGATGAGCTGTTGCCGTGGAACTGGCTCGCCAACAGGCCTACGGTGATGGCGGCATGACCGGCAGCTTTTCCGCCATAATCGCAGCGCCCGATCTGCCCACTGATCTGCTCCCGCCGCTGGAGCTCGATGGGTATCTGACTGGCATCCTCGTCACGCCCAACCTGCCATCACGCACTTGGGTATCCGGGCTGTGGGAGGGGCGGCCCGATGTCGACGACGAGGAGGGACTAACTCGGGCGCTCACCGCCGCCACCTCGCGCAAGGCTCACATCGAGGCCGAGCTTCAAAAGGGCTGGCCCGGCTTCCATCCGAGCTTCGGGATCGCCGGCGAGAAGCAAGACCACGATAAAATCCGTGCCTGGGTCCGCAGCTTCTCAAAAGCGATGCGCCTCGACCCAGGCTATTGGATCGACCCAGGCTATTGGATCCAGCTTACCGAGGATGCTCAAACGGCAGAGCTCATCGGCGCCTTCGTCGGTTTCATGGAAACGGACGAGCCGACCGAAGAACGTGAGGACGCCGACCAAATCCGCGATGACTGCGCCGCGCTCATTCCGCGCGTTCTTGTCTCGCTCTGGAAGCTCGCCCAGATGGAGGAAGGCAACGACTTTGCTCTCGAAACTCATCGGCAACAGAAGATCGGGCGCAACCAGCCATGCCCCTGCGGGTCGGGCGCCAAATTCAAACACTGCTGCGGCGCGGCCTAACAGCTCCTGTCAACGCCGTACTCCGTCGGCGCTTACGCTGGTGGCGGATAGCGCAACGCTGCGGTCGCTGCCGGCGGTCCCGCTGGAGCCATGCGCCTGCTCGAGGCGTTCCCGCTCGACGTGGTCGCCGCTGCCGCGACCCAGGCGATCCAGATCGGCGCGATCGGCTTCGACGCGGTCAAGCTGATCGCGCTGGCGCGCATTGAACGGCGGCCCGCCCACTCGACGGCGGAATATCGGCGCCTGCCGAGAACGGCGGTGAGGACGATGTCCGCCGCCGATTATGCGGTGCTGGCAGCATGAGCGGCGCACCCGACCCGATGCCGGCGGGCACCATGAGCGGCACGCCGCAGGTGCTGCTCGCCCATCACCTCAAGCAGCTCAAGCTCCCGACGGTGCTGCGCGAGCATGACAAGGTCGCGCGTGAGTGCGCCTGCTACGACACCGCCACCCGCGTTACCTGTTGCGGCTAATCGAGCTCGAGCTGATGGACCGCGAACGGCGAACGATCGAAGGGCGCATCCGGGTAGCCCGGCTCCCAGGCGTGAAGAGCTTCGACACGTTCGACTTCGCGGCGATCCCGAGCCTCAACAAGATGCTCGTGCTGGAGCTGGCGCGCTGCGAGTATGTCCTGCGGCGCGAGGACATCATCGCCCTCGGCAACAGCGGGACGGGCAAGACCCATGTCGCGCTCGCGCTCGGCCTGGCCGCCTGCCAGAAGGGGTTCACGGTCGCGTTCACGACCGCAGCTTCGCTGGTCAGGCAGTTGGTGGAGGCACGCGACGAGCGACGCCTGCTCAAGCTCCAGCGCGACCTCGCAGCGGTGAAGCTACTGATCATCGACGAGTTTGGTTACGTGCCGTTGTCGCCGACGGGGGCCGAGCTGCTGTTCGAGGTCTTCTCACAGCGATATGAGCGCGGCTCGACGATCGTCACCTCCGACTTGCCGTTCGAAGACTGGACATTCCTGCTGGGCAGCGAATGCCGAACCGGCGCGCTGCTCGACCGGCTCACCCACCACGTCAGCATCCTGACCATGAACGGCGACAGCTACCGGCTAAAGCAGTCCACCGGAAGCCGCTCTGCTGCCAGGGCGGAGCAAGACCAGGCCGCCGACATCGTCGACCCGGACACCGGCGAAATCACCACCGCCTAATCGACACCAACGACATGAAGAGGGCCCCGATCGGGGGCCTCTTCATATCGTCATACCCTCATCAACAGTGGCCTGCTTTTACTCCGCCCCGCTGGCCTGGAATCCGACCGGCGTTGACAGCCTTCGCGCCGGATCTGCGCACCTTTGCAAGCGGCAGGAACTTCGCGGCATGGCCGGGCCTTGTCCCGCGACTGCGACGACCGGCGGCAAACGCGGTTGGGCCCGTCAGCAAGATGGGACAGGCCGATATCCGCAAGCTGTTGATCGTCGGTGCGATGAGCCGGATCAGGTGGATCGTCCGCAAAGGCGTTCTGCCCGATAATTGGTTGGGCCGTGTGCTCGGTCGCAAGCCGCGGACGGGGGCGGCCGTAGGCTGGGCCAACAAGATGGCGCGGATGATCTGGGCGATGATGACCCGAGAAGAAAATTACCGGATGGCGTGAGTCGGTTGTCTTCGTCCGAAGCGAACCGGTAAGCGCCTGAGGGCTTTACAGCCCTCGCAAGGAGATCGACTGACGATTATGCGGCAAGGACTTCAATATTCAGGACGTGGAAACCAGTCCCGGGACGCGAGCGTCGTAGCTCTCTGAACCGATGACCTCGTTCTTCGAACTGCATACCGTCCAGTGGCGAACGATATGCCACGCGTACAGGCCTGACACATGAGCATATAAGCGCCGCGCCGCAAGAACGTTCGAAAATCACCTTGCAAAACCGGTGGTATCCACACACGCTGCACTGGCGGTCAAGCCGGCGTTCGCCGAAGACCGCACACGGCCGCTCATAGCCATACGTTTGTGGCGAGACGATTGGTGGAATAGCGCCTCTCGTGAGATAAGAACGATCAAAATCAAGGGGTTATAAACAGAGTGGTGGAGCCGAGGGGGATCGAACCCCTGACCTTCGCAATGCCATTGCGACGCTCTCCCAGCTGAGCTACGGCCCCGCACCCGTTGGCGCCCCGGGCTGGTCCGGGGTGCGCGCGCACTTAAGGGAGCCGAACGGCCCCCGCAAGCGCGATGTTCAGATCAATGCTCTTCGTCGTCGTCGCGACCGGCCACGCCGAGGTCGTCGTCGCCGCCGATGTCGTTATCGTCGTCCGCCGGACCTTCTTCGTCCTCGTCGATGTCGATATCGTCGCCGAGATCGGTGTCGGCCTCTTCCTTCACGACCTCCTCCTTCTTGGGAGCATCGAACGGCAGCGGCTGCTTGGACTTGAGGATCGGCTCGGGCTCCCAGGCCGTCTGGCAGGCGATGCAGATCACCGGATCGTCCTTGCCCAGATCGTAGAAGCGGGTGCCGCATTTCGGGCAGGCCCGCTTGGTGCCCCATTCCGGTTTCACCATGGCGTTTCTGTATTCCACAAAAGGTTGAGTGAGCGTCGGGACATCGGCCCCGGGCCGCGAGCGGCGCGCCTTGCCACAGCGAAAGGTGGCTGTCAAAAGCCGCCGCCGATGGCGCCCCAGCCCCCTTCCCCCGCCCGCTTTCGCGCGATCGGCCCGCTTCGCGGCACGGTCCGCGTGCCCGGCGACAAGTCGATCTCCCATCGCGCGCTGATGCTGTCGGCGCTGTGCGTGGGGGAGAGCCGCATCGACGGATTGCTCGAAGGAGAGGACGTGCTCGCCACCGCCGCCGCTATGCGTGCGATGGGCGCGGACATTCTGCGCGGCGAGGATGGCGTCTGGTGCGTTCATGGCGTCGGCGTCGGAGGCTTGCTGCAGCCGCGCACCGCGCTCGACATGGGCAATTCCGGCACCTCGACGCGGCTGCTGATGGGGCTCGTCGCCAGCCATTCGATCACCGCGACATTTATCGGCGATGCCTCACTGTCGCGGCGCCCCATGGGGCGCGTGATCGATCCGCTGAAGTTGATGGGCGCGGATATCAGCGCCTCGCCCGGAGGACGGCTGCCGCTGATGCTGCGCGGCCTGTGCCCCGCCGTGCCGATCGAGTATCGGCTGCCCGTCGCATCGGCGCAGGTGAAGTCCGCGGTTCTGCTGGCAGGGCTCAATGCGCCGGGCATGACGAGCGTGATCGAGCCGGTGCCGACCCGCGATCATAGCGAGCGGATGCTTGCGGGCTTCGGCGCCGCGCTGACCGTCACGACCGGAGCGGACGGCGCGCGCATCATCGCGCTGCAGGGAGAGGCGGAGCTCAAGCCGCAGGCGATCACCGTACCGGGCGACCCCTCCTCCGCCGCCTTTCCGGCTGTCGCCGCGTTGCTGGTGCCCGGCTCGGAGGTCACCATCGAGAATGTCGGCGTCAATGCCACACGGGCGGGGCTCTATACGGTACTCCGCGAGATGGGCGGGGACATAAGCTTCGCCAACGAACGCGTCGTTGGCGGCGAGCCCGTCGCCGATCTCGTCGTGCGCGCTTCCGCCCTGCGCGGCATCGAGGTGCCGCCCGAGATCGCGCCAAGCATGATCGATGAGTTCCCGATCCTGTTCGTCGCCGCCGCGCTCGCCGAAGGGCGGACGGTGACGCGCGGGCTCGAGGAGCTGCGCGTCAAGGAGAGCGATCGGCTGGCGCTGATGGCGAACGGCCTTCGCCGCTGCGGCGCGCGGGTCGATGAGACGGAGGACGGTCTGATCGTCGAGGGGACCGGTGGCGCACCGCTACCGGCCTCCAGTGTCGAGATCGCCGCCGAGCTCGATCACCGCATCGCGATGAGCTTCGCCGTCGCCGGCCTCGCCTCGACCGGCTCGATCCGGATCGACGACATCGGTCCGGTCGCGACCAGCTTTCCCGGCTTCGTCGCGATGATGCGCACGCTCGGCGCGGAGGTGGCATGAGCCCCGTCCTCGCCGACGTCGTCGGCCTGATCGGGAGTGCCTGCATCGTCGGTGCCTACGCCTACAGCAACATCGCAAAGTCGATCGACTTCCTGTTGTTCAACATCGTCAATTTTGCGGGCGCGGTGCTCCTGTGCATCTCGCTGACGGTGCATTTCAATCTGGCTTCGATGGTCTTGGAGTTCGTCTGGATGGGTGTGGCGCTGTTCGGCATCGGCAAGGCAGTCGCCGCGCGGATGCGGGCATGATCATCGCGGTCGACGGGCCGGCGGCGAGCGGCAAGGGTACGATCGCCAAGGCGCTCGCCCGCCACTATTGGCTGCCGCATCTCGATACCGGCTTGCTCTATCGCGCCGTCGGGCTGGCGGTGCTGCGCGCCGGCGGCGATCCCGCTTCGGCTGCGGACGCCTATGGCGCCTGCGGGTTCGACGAGGCGATGCTCGCCGATCCCGCGCTGAAGAGCGAAGCCGCGGGGCGCGCCGCCTCGATCGCATCGGCGCATCCGATCGTGCGTGCGGCGCTGCTCGAGCGGCAGCGCGCGTTCGCCCAGCAGCCCGGCGGCGCGGTTCTCGACGGGCGCGACATCGGCACGGTGATCGCGCCGGACGCGCGCGCCAAGCTGTTCGTCACTGCTGCGCCCGAGATTCGCGCCCGCCGTCGTCATGCGGAGCTCGTCGGCAGCGGCATGGAGGTTCGATACGAGCATGTCCTGACCGATATCCTGGCGCGCGACGAGCGGGACACGGCGCGCGCGGCGGCGCCGCTGCGTGCCGCCGACGACGCGCTGCGGCTCGATACCAGCGAAATGGGGATCGAGCAGGCCGTCGATGCCGCGATCGCGCTCGTCGAGGGTCGTCGTGTGCTCGCGAACGACTGACGCGAGCGGGCTCGCTTTCTGGCGGTTCTAGTCGCTCAGGAACGCCCGCAGGTCGGCGATGAAGTCCTGGGCACGATCATGGTGGGCCCAATGACCGGCACCGGCATAGCTGGTGACGCGCACGTCCCGGAATGCCTCCGCCCGCCCATCCTTCTCGGGGTGCTCCGCCCAGCTGTCGGCGCCGTGAACGAGCCAGACCGGACCGGCAATCCGGTGCCACAGCGCGCGCAGCTCCTCGTCGCTGAGACCATCGGGATAGA
>JAFAZF010000037.1 GCA_019239915.1 Sphingomonadaceae bacterium | reverse complement strand
CCGCCGCCCAAGCTCGATCCCGAGACCTTGGCGATCCGAGCGCGACCGCCACGCGCGATCCGGTTCAAGCGCGGCGTCATCATCGCCATTGCCGCGATCGGCTCGGTAAGCCTGATCGCCGTCACATGGATGGCGCTGAAGCCGCGGCTGTTCCATCGCACGGAAGCGCAGGAGGAGCTGTCACAGCCGAACGCCCGCCCGCGAACGACGCGCTGAGCGGCGCGCCCGCGACGTACGGGGATGTGCCGCGCCTGGGACCGCCGCTCCCGGGCGATCTCGGCAAGCCGATCCTCGAGCATCAGCAATCCACGACGACGGCGATCGACGCCACCGCGCAGCAGCTTCAGCAAGCAGAAGCCGCAGAGAGGGAGCGTCAGCTCGCCGAGCTTAAGGCTGCTCGCGAATCGGGCGTGCTGGTGGAGGGGCGGCAGCGGGACGCTGGCCTGGACACCACGCCCGTCACCGCAACGGCTCCCAGCAACCGTGACGCTGCCGCGCCAAAGCTCGCGCTCGATCCGACGAACGATCCGAATGCGCAGGGGCGAAAAGAGGCGTTCGTCGGCGCGCTCGATCCCCGTGGCGACGTCAATCCGCATGCCGTCACTCCCTTGCGCTCACCCTATACCCTGTCGGCCGGCAGTGTGATCTCCGCGAGCCTGATTACCGGCTTGCGGTCGGACCTCCCGGGGCTGGTGACCGCGCAGGTCACCGAGAATACTTGAGGCCCCGCGAAAGCCTGCCAATTCGGACCGGTTCCTTCGCCTTGCCGAGGTGAAACAGCTGACGGGCGCATCTGGAACTACACTTTACGACTGGATGAAGGCGGGGCGCTTCCCCCTGCAGAGACAGACCGGCGGCAACCTCGTCGTCTGGCTCGAATCCGAGGTGCTCGACTGGATGCGGCGCGCCGGTAGACCCGGCTGAGCAACAACCACGTCCGACCTCAGTCGGGCCGCCTTCTGCGGCGTCCTTCGAGCAGCGCTCCCACAGCCACCGCCCCGTCCATGATGAGCTCCGCCCAGTCGGCCGCAAGCTCGCGGCGCCGCTCCATGTAAGCCTGCCGGTTGTAGCGCAGCTCCGTCTCCGACATGCCCTTCGGCTGGTGCGCGAGCATCAGATCGATGATGAGACGGTCGATGACCAGGCGGTCTGCGCCGGGATGGAGCCGTTCGCTGCGGCCGTTCATCACGGTAGAGAAGCTGGAACGCCAGCCGTGGGGCACGTGGAGGCCCTTCCAGCCCTCGCGGTTGTAGAGATAGCCGATCGCATTCTCGCTTAGCGGAGTACACGCGTCGCCCGGAGTGCAAAAGACGAGCGGACCCCTTCCCGTCAGCCGGCGCACCGCCCGGATCACCTCCACGGCGCGACCCGACAGCGGCACGACATGCTCGAACGCCTCGTCCTCGCGAAGCTCGAGCTCCAGCTTCATCTTGGACGGAGGCACGCGCCAAACGGCGTCCGGCGCGGCCGTGTCGCTCGTCCAGTCAATGCCCTCTATCTCGCGCCAAGCCGCGTTGCGCACCATGCCGGGCCGCTGCGCCGTCAGCGCGAGAAAGCGGGAGGCAAGCCGCGTGACCGGCGACGCCGCGGCGAGGTCGGACGTCTTGATGAGCGCCCTGATCTTCTTGATCTCGGTCAGTGCCGGCCACCGCCGCTTGGGCGGCGCCGGCTGCAGCGCGTCGCGGACGTTCACCGCGGGGTTCTCGTTCGCGACCCCCGCACCAGCGGCATAGCGGAACACGCGCTCGGCGCGCTGCCGCAGCCGGTGCGCGGTCTCGACCGCGCCGCGCTCCTCGACCGGACGGAGCGCGCCAAGCATCAGACCCTCGTCGATCTGATCAACGGGAAAGCTGCCGATGACGGGGAACAGGTCGCGCTCCATCGAGGAGATCACGTCCTGCGCGTGGATCTCCTTCCAGCGCGGTCTCTGGATCTCGTGCCAGGCGCGCGCGAACTGCTCAAACGTGTTCTCATGCCCGACCTTTCGCGCATGGCGCGCGCGCCTAGATTCGAGCGCCGGATCGCGGCCGTCGCGCAGCGCACGCTTCGCGTCGTCGCGCATCTCCCCTGCCCGCTTGACGCTAAGCTCGGGATAGCGGCCGAGCACAAGACGCCGCTCCTTGCCGCCGAAACGGTATTTCAACCGCCAGCTCCGGCCGCCAGCGGGGGGCACGAAGAGGTGTAGACCGCCCGAGTCAGCGAGCTTGTAGCCCCGCTCCCTCGGCTTCGCGTTCCTAGCGTCGCGGTCAGTCAGCATGATGCCCCCGCCTCAAGCTCGAATGTGTCCCCGCGATGCCCCCGGAAGCTTCCGGATTGGATCGGATCGGACCGGAAGCCCTCGGGCGCTCGCTATTGTGGTTGTCCGGGGAAAACAAGCGGTTCCGGACGTGCCCGGACGCGCTCGGATTAGACCCTGGCGGAGACCTCAACGGTCCGATCATGGCCGAGGCGGAGTTCGCGGACGCGGCAGCGATGGCGCGCTATCCGGCGCCAGATTTCGCTCGCCGAGAAGTTACCGTCGATCTGCGCTATACCGGCGGCACCCTCGTCGTTCACGAGTTGCCGGACGATCATCGTGCCGGCCCGGTATAAGCCACGCTTCGCCGGCGATTATGGCGCTACACGCTCCCGGCTGTCGGCCATCATCGGTTAGCTCCGCGGTAGTCGAAATTTTCGGGGTCGAGCCCCCCACGCCCGGATAAGGCCGCCGCGGTACCGACGCAAAGGCCTTGTCGAAACGGCTCGTGATGGCACGTTGCCGGCGACGTGGAACGATAGATACGGCTCGAACCTTGCTGGCTGTGCACGAAACAGCCTGCCACGCCGCTCGGTACAGGTCGCTGACACTTTCAAGCCATCGCCGCCGCCAGCTCCGGGCATTTGTCCGCGAAGGTGCCGCCGATGACGCTGCGCTGCAGGCTGCGGCGGCCGACGTCGCCCACAGGCTCGCGCCCGTGCTGAAGCGCGACATTGTCCCACAACACGAGATCGCCCGTGCGCCAGACATGTAGGTGGATGCGATCCGGCCGGTACAGCGCCGCGTCCAGCTCGGCGAGCAATGCGTCGCTCTCGACCGGGGGGCAGGCCCACCACGCGCGCGCTCTGATTCTGGCTGGCGAACAGGATCGGCTCGCCGGTGCGGGGATGCGCCACGATCGCCGGGTGGACATGGTTCGGCAGCGAATCCGCGATCGATGCGTCGTTACGCCGATCCGGCACCAGCCCGTACACGGTCAGCAGCTCCAGCGTCGCGAGCCGGGCCCGCATCTTTCCGGACAGCGCGATCCCGTTTAGCGCGACCGGCACGAACAGCGTGGCACTACGCTCGTCTGCCACGTCCACGGCGTGCAGCGCGATCGTCAGCAGCGGCTCGGCCGTGAACGCGTAGTCGGAGTGGAAGGCCAGCGACGTATCGCCGAGCTTGCCGACCTCGCTCGCGTTGGAGATCACGCCGTCGTCGACCGCCGCCACAGCATCATCGAACAGGGCGGTGAACCGGGTCTGCTGCGCGGACGTCAGCCGCTGCCCGCGCAGCACGAGCAGGCGGTGACGACGATAGAGGTCGCGCAGCGCCGCGGCGGTGGCGGGAGAAACCGGGGCGGCAGCGTCGATACCCGCGATCGCGACCCCGAACGGCTGGAGCAATTCGACATGCATGCGGCATCCTTCCCCGCTCGGTCTTGCCGCATCATCCGCCCGACGCATGCGGCTGACAAGCTGCAGATTGGCGTCCGCGCCGCGCCATGCGATAGCCGGACAGGCGTCGACGAACGCAAGACAGGAGCAGGACGATGACCACGGCCCCGGCCCTCCCCACCGATCGGACCGTCTAGCAGATCGGCGTCGTCGCCGATCTCGAGGCGGGAATGGCGCGCTACAGCAAGCTGTTCGGCCTCTCCGGCTGGAAACGGATGGATACGGACTATCGGGCGCGCTACCGCAACTGGGAGGGCCGCATCGCGAACCGCAACGCCTTCGCGCCATGGGGCACGATCCACCTCGAAATGATCGAGCCCGGCATCGGCGAAGGAAATGCGAAGGAGTGGCTGCGGGAGCGCGGCGAAGGCATCTTCCACATCGGTGTCGCCACCGACGACCTCGATCGCGACGCGGCCGGCGAGGACATCGTCTTTGAGGTGCTCGGCCGCGCCCGGCCCGATGGCGGCCGGGCGATCGTGCATCTCGATACCGTCGCCAGCCTCGGCTATTTCACCGAGCTGACCCACCGGCCGATGGCCGAGCAGCTCGCCGCCTGGGTGGCCTTGCCCGAAGGCCTAGCCAGGTGAGCCGTCAGCGGTTCATATAGACGTCGACCATGTGGTGGAGGTGGCGGCAACGCACCTCCATATATTTGCTGAAGTGGATCACGCCCTCGTCGCCGAGCGCGCGAAGACCCTCCTGCACCGGACCCATGTTCGACTGGTCCTGATCGTAGACGCTGGCGAGGAAGGCGAGCTCGGTCGCCGAGCTCCACATGTCGTCCGGCCCAAGCATGTTGAAGCGCGCCGGCTCAGGCTTCGGGCCATCCTTGGGCGCGATCCGGAACAACATCACCTCCATGAAGGTCTGGTTCGGGTCCATGCCGACGGGACGGAAGCGGTAGCAGATCTTGTCACGCAGGCCGCCCCAGAGGTGGAAGTTTGGGAAGAAATCATAGGAGATGCCGTCGACCAGATCGGCATCGCATGCCTCCGGAAATTCGCGGCCGGTGTCGGTCTCGAGCAGCTTGCGCGAAACGGCGCCGGCATAGTTGCGCGCGGTCATGCCCGGCTCGGGCGCCATCGGCTGGGACTCGCCCATCCGGCCGCTCGTCTTGAACATGCGCTCGATGCGCTGCTCCTCGTCGAGCTGCTCATGATAGACGGTCGGCGTCATCCCGCTCGGGTTCATGAAGCGGGTGACGTGATCCGACAGCACATCGTACTGGCAGGATTCATAACCGTTGGTCGGGTTGAGCTGCGGGTGCGTCGTGAAGACGTGGTGCGACTCGATGAACGCTTCCGCCGTCGCCTTCCAGTTCGCGGGCACGATCTTGCCGACATGCGCGACCATCGTGCAATCCTCGATCCGCCAGTGCGCGAAATGCTCGGGCATCGGCGCGAGCTGCTTCAGCAGCGGTTCGGCATCCTTGTCGAAATTGATGAAGACGAAGCCGGCCCAGGTCTCGAGCCGGATCTCCGGCAGCGGAAAATTGCGGGAATCGATCTGCGGGAAATCCCAGCCGAACGGGTTTTCCTTGAAGCTGCCGTCGATATTCCAGGTGAGGCCATGATAGGGGCAGCGAAACTGCTGCTTGCACCCGCCCTGCGTCACCAGCTTGCGGCCGCGATGCAGGCAGACGTTCTGCATCGCCTTCAGCGATCCGTCCGCCTGCCGGGTGACGATCACCTGTTTGTTGAGCAGCTCGTAGACATGGGTGTCGCCGACATTGGGGACATGCTCCTCGCGGCAGACATATTGCCAGGTCTTGAACCAGACCTTCTCGACCTCGCGCTTGAAGAATTCGGGGCTGGTATAGCGGCTGGCGGGGATCGGCTCGAGCCCCATGTCGAGGGTCTGCTCGCGCATCAGCTCGGGATAGCCGCGCGCGTCGCGCTCCAGCACTTCCCGATAGCTGACAGTCGGTCGACCCGTTTCAGCCAATGCGGTGGCCATCACACCATCTCCTTGTTCGCCTAGTTCAGCATCCTATTTTCGACGGCGGGTCGCAAGCCCGAATCGCATCGACACGCACCATCGATGCCGCGCAGAGGCGGCTTTGCGGCGATTTCCGCCTACTATTCGATTGTCGGGCTCAAGGCGATCCGTTAAGCGAAAATAGAAACAGGGTTTGAGGAGCTGATGATGGTCGCGCCGCTCAGCGACACTGAGGCAGCCTGGGAGGAATATCTCGCCACGCTGCGGGACTGTCGGGCGCGGCTGCTGGCGCACGAGCGCTGCCGCGAGAAGGGCGATCTCGCCCGCGCGCTCTACGACATTCAAATGCTCGCGACGACGGGCTTCAATCTCTACGTGGCGCCGCGCCGCTCGCATCCAAGCTTCTACATCCACCCCGTCTTCATGCCGTTCGAGATCACGTGGGGCCAGCCCTGCCCTGATTTCATGTACCGCTGGGCGATCGTCGACGGCCGCAACAGCTATCGCGTCTGGGGCATTCGCGGCACCACGCGCTGGGCCGAGATCCAGGTGCTGAACGGCTTCTGGGGCGATCCGGCGATGAGCCATGTCGCCAATGTCGATCTCGATCCCCATACCGGGCCGGACGGCCGCTTCGAGCTGATCTTCTCGCCCGATCCGCAGCCCGGCGGCCACTGGATCGAAATCCCGCGCGACGCCCGCAACGTCTTCCTGCAGAGCCGCGAGGCGTGGTGGGACTGGGAGCAGGACATCGGCCTCCAGATGCGGATCGAGCCGCTGGAAATCCGGAGCGAAGACGAATGGGCGCTGTCCGAGGAGGAGATGAACCGCCGCATCCGCGAAGCCGGGCGCTGGATCGCCAGGAATACCGATTTCAACATCAATCAGGTCGGCAAGATCATCGATCATGCCGGCGGCCGCAACGCCTTCGCGGTAACGCCTTCGCGGTGGAGTGGGACGGCAAGGCGCTCGGCGGGCACCCCAACGCGCTCAAGGGGCGGATGATCTTCGACATGGCACCTGACGAGGCGATCATCGTCGAGGTCGAGGCGCCGCGCGCGGTCTACTGGAGCTACTCGATCGCCGACATCTGGTACCAGACGCCCGACTATAGCTACCACCAGAGCTCGCTCAACGGCGCGCAGGGGCGGATGGACAGCGTCGGCCGCTTCCGCGTCGTGATGGCGCGGGACGATCCCGGCATCGCCAACTGGATCGATACGGTCGGTCTGACGCAGGGCATGGTCAATTTCCGCTTCTACATGCCGATCGACGACTATGTGCCGAAGCCGATCGTCACCAGGGTGAAGGGCGCAGCCGTTCGCGCGCATCTGCCCGCCGACACGCCGCTGGTCGGTCCCGACGAGCGCAAGCGGATCCTGGCCGCCCGCGCCCGCGCATCGCTTGCCCGCTATGGCTATTAGCGCGCGTTACGCCGGCAAGGTGGCGCTCGTCACCGCCGGCGCTTCCGGCATCGGCCTCGCGACGGTACGGCGGCTGGCGGCCGAGGGCGCGGCGGTCGCCTTCTGCGATATCGCCGGGGAACGGGGCGAGGCGATGCGCCGCGATCTCGCCGAGGCGGGGCACGACGCGCTGTTCGTGCCGTGCGACGCCACCGACGAGGGCTCGGTCGTCGCGCTGATCGATGCGGTGGTGTCGCGCTTCGGGCGGCTCGACGTCGCCGTGAACGTGGTTGGCGGCCACGCTGCGCACGACCGCCCCGGCCCGCCGCTCCACGAATGCACGCTCGACGGCTGGGAGGCGACCGTCACGCTCTGCCTGCGCAGTACCTTCCTCTGCATGAAGCACGAGATTGCGGCGATGCTGGCGAGCGGCGGCGGCGCGATCGCCAACACCGCGTCGATGGCGGGGATCCGCGTCACGCCCTTTGCCTCGCCGGCCTACACCGCCGCCAAGGCCGGCGTCGTGCATCTGAGCGAGATGACGGCGGTGCTCTACGCCAGGCAGAATATCCGCGTGAACGTCGTCGCGCCCGGCCTGACCGGAACGCCGGCGATCGCGAACAGCACCTCGACCGCAATGCGCGACGCGATCGTTGCCGAATATCATCCGACCGGCCGGCTGATCGCGGCCGAGGCGCAGGCCGCCGCCTTCGCCTGGCTCTGCTCGGACGACGCCGCGGATGTCACCGGGCTGACAGTGCCGGTCGACGGCGGCTGGGCCGCCCGCTGACGACAGGAAAGGACGAACACATGACCGCAACGCTGGAGGGCAAGGTCGCGATCGTGACCGGCGCGGGGCGCGGCATCGGCCGGGGCATCGCGCTCGCCTTCGCGCACGCAGGCGCGAAGGTCGCGGTCGCCTCGCGCACCGCCAGCACGGTCGACAGCGTCGTGGCCGAGATCCGCGCCGGCGGCGGCGAGGCGCTGCCGGTCTGCACCGACATCGGCGACAAGGCGGCGATCGACCACATGGTCGAGGCGACGGCTGCGGCGTTTGGCGGCCTCGATATCCTCGTCAACAATGCGCAGGGCCATGGCAGCCGCGCCAGCCCGGCGCCGACGCCGGTGCTGCAGCCGCTCGAGACGTTCGACGAAAGCCACTGGGATTTCGCGCTCGAGACCGGCCCGCTCGCCACGCTGCGCGCGATGAAGGCGGCGTTCCCGCATCTGGAGGCGCGCGGCGGCGGGCGTATCATCAACTTCGGCTCGCGCTGGGGCCAGCTCGGCATGGAGGGCAGCGTTGCCTACAACGCTGCCAAGGAGGCGATCCGCGCGCTCTCGCGCACCGCGGCGCGCGAATGGGGCCAGCACGGCATCACGGTCAACGTGATCAACCCGACGATCGTCACCGACGCCTACCAGTTTCACGCCGCGCAGCATCCTGAGGAGGTCGCGCGCGATGTCGCGATGATCCCGCTGCGTCGCGCCGGCGAGCCGCTCAAGGATCTCGGCCCGGTCGCGGTCTTCCTGGCAAGCGACGGCGCCGGCTATCTGACCGGCATGACGGTGATGGTCGACGGCGGCAAATATATGACGCCCTGACGGGGAGAGCGGGAGATGACGGACAGGCTGGCCGGCAAGGTGGCGATCGTCACCGGCGCCGGCTCCAATATCGGACGCGGCGTCGCGCTGCGCTTCGCGGCCGAGGGCGCGCGGGTCGCCGTCGCCGACATCGCGCGCGAGTCCGGCGAGGAAACGGCGGCGCTCATCGCGGCCGCCGGCGGGCAGGCGCACGCCTATGCCCTGGATGTCTCGGACGAAGCGGCGGTGCTGGAGACGATCGGCGACGTCGCGGCGCGCTGGGGTGGACTGCACATACTGCACAACAATGCCGTCTACCGGACATTCGCCGCGCCCGGCGCGCATCCGCTGCTCGACTTCGACGCCGGCAACTGGCGGCGCGAGTTCGATGTCAACGTGCTCGGCGCCGCGTTCGGCTGCAAGCATGCGATCCCCCACATCGTGAAGGCGGGCGGCGGCGCGATCCTCAACAGCTCGTCGGTGAACGGGCTGGTCGGCGACCTGCACCGCCCGCAATACGGAATGTGCAAGGCGGCGATCAACAATCTGACGATGACGGTGGCCGCGCTGCATGGTCGCCAGGGCATTCGCTGCAACGCGATCGCGCCCGGCAACATCCCGCGCGGCGGCATCGACGCGCATCCCTGGGCGAAGCTCGATTCGCCCTATGCGGTGGCGGACCGGCACCAGATCGCGCCACGGCGCGGCGTGCCGGAGGACATCGCCGCGTTGGCGCTGTTCCTCGCCTCGACGAGGGCAGCTTCATCACCGGCCGCATCATCCCCTGCGACGGCGGGCTGATCGGCGTCACCCACTTCGATTACGCCTCGCTCAATCCGCTCCCCGGCGAGGAGGCGAGCGGCTCCCTGCCCTGGGCTTCGGGCGCCTAGGACCGGCCTTCGCGCGGGATGCCATATCCGGTCATGTAGTCGCCGAAGGCCGCTTCGACGTCGGCGTCAGTGATACCGGCGGCAGCCAGCGAATAATCGGGCGTGCCATGCTTGCCTTTGCGGTTCTCGGCCAGCCACGCGACCATGCGCGCCTCCACCGCAGGAGCGAACTCGAGATCGAGCTGCCGATAGATGCCGCGCACCGCAGCCAGCGGATCGGACGCCATCTCGACATAGAGAATGTCGATGAAGGTCTGCGGCGCGGTCGCGCGGAACGCGGCGGCGCGGGCGAGACGGTGGCGCAGCGCCGGGATCGTCTCGCGCAGCATCGCATCGGCGTTCCAGTTGGCCGGATCGTCCGAGAAGGTCCGCCGGAGCGCGCTGAACAAGCTCGCATAGGAGGGCAGCACCCGGCGCAGGTCACGATGGGTCTGTACGAACACGGCGTCCGGATAGACGGCGGTGAGCGCATCGAGCTGCGACAGATGCGACGGCGCTTTCAGCAGCCAGCGCTTGCCCGGCTTGCGCACTTGCAGGTGCTGGAGCAGCTTGCGATGCTCTCCAAACACGGCAATGCGATCGATCCCGGCGGTCGCCTGCACGTAGGACGGCACGTTCCAAAAGGCGCCGTAGGGCGTATTGACCAGCCATTGCTCGCACAGGAACACGCATTCGTCGGCGAGCCGCGCACCGAGCGGATGGATGGCGTAGACATCCGGCCGGCTGAGCCCCCAGCGATCGAGCATCGCCTCGGCGTGATCGATCCGTGGATCGTCGTCATAACGTGCGGCCTCGGGCGGCGGCGAAGAGAACAGCGTCTCCCAGCAGAGCGGCACGCGGTTGTCGGGATCCTGCGCGAGCAAATTGAACAACAGCGTCGTGCCGGTGCGCGGCATGCTCGGAATGATGATCGGCCGCTCGATCGACTGGTCAGCGATCGCGGGGATGCGCTTGCGGTCCTCGACGACGCGCAGTCGCGTGGCGAGGACGGTCGCGAGTCGTTCGCGCGCGAACATCTCGCCGCGCGCGTTGAGCCGCGCCTCGCGATCGAGCGCATCGCACAGTGCCGCGAGCGGGCCTGAGATGTCGAAATCGCCGAAATCGTCGAGCCCGGTCTCACGCGTCGCGTTCGCGAGCAGCGCGTCCGACCGGATGGGAACGGTAGCGGTGGCCGTCATCCGCTCAGACCGCGAAGCGACGGTCGACGCCGATCTTGCGGCGCCGCAGCTGCTCGGTGCGCTCCTCGGCGGTGAGGCGGCGAAGGGCCCCGGGCAGCACATCGCTCAGCGCATCGAAGCGGACGAGCCGGGCGTTCGGTATCGGGCTGTCGGACGCTTCCACCCAGCGCTGGTTGACCATCCCTTCGACGTTGCTGCCGGTGTCAAGCCAGTTCGCGATGCCGGGATCGCGGTGCGACACGACCAGCCAGATGCGGCCGTCGGCCGCGAGTTCGGCCTGCCGGCAGTTGAGCGAGGACAGGCGATAGCGATAGTCGACCGACTTCCACCAGCGGTCGCCGAGTTCGAAATTCCAATAGGCGCAGTCGGCCGGCGGCATCACGTCGATGACCAGCGCCTCGTCCGGCCGGATGATCCAGCCGATGAAATGCAACGCCCGGTTAAGCAACGCGGCATTGCCGTCATAGCAGGTGAACGCGGGCACGCCGGCGACCCACCGGTTGGGCGTCCGGTGATAATAATCCACCCATGCAGGCCATTTCGAGGAATCCTCCTCCAGCCATGTGGCGGCGGCATCGAGCTGACGGATCAGTGTGGCGGGATCGAGCGCTGGCGGCGGCGCATCCGCTCCCACCCGCTCGATGCGGACGCGCATCGGCTCCTCACTGTCCCACTCGCCGAAGAACTGTCTGAGAAAGACGCGCTGAAGCCCGGGATCAAGCTTCAGCCAATTGCCGGTCTTTTCGGTGGCGCTCAGCGTGACAACGAAGCTACCGTCCCACTCGGTCTTCAGATCGCGGTCGTGCAGCACATTGCCGCCCGCCTTGAACGATACCCAGTGGACGGTGCCGCGATGGCCGACGATGCGATAGTCATGCGCACCGTCGACGACCGCGTCGAGATAGGTGCAGTCGGGATTGTCGCCGAAGGATTTGTTGGTCGGTGTCTGGAGATGCCAAAACTGCGGATAGAGTGGATCGGCGAAATTGACCTCGTGATCCAGCGCCTTGGCGATGTAGCGCGCCATGTAGCGGACGCCGGTCGCGCGGACGAGCGGAGTGTCCGCCGGCTCGTCGCGAAAGGCGAGCCGACCCGCCTGCTTCACCCGATCGCAGAACCTGTCCCATGCCGCAGACAGCTCGACGTTGTGATGTTCGGTCACGGGCGGCTCCCTTCGCGCCTAGTCTTACTGCGTCACAAAAGCCATCTTGGTGAGCGGTTGATCTGACCGCAGCAGGGACATCGGAGCAGCCGCTTGGCGAGCGCGATGGTGATCGTGCGGCGGAGTGTCGCGATCGAGTTGGTGACGTGCCGCTCGGGTCGTAT
>JAFAZF010000043.1 GCA_019239915.1 Sphingomonadaceae bacterium | reverse complement strand
TGTAGAGCCGCTTGCCGTCGGCGACCGCGTTCGCGTTGTCGTAATAAGGCGCGGCGCGCGGATCGATCGTGACGACGCTATGGCCGACGCCGGACACCAGCGCGGTGTCGATCACCGCACCCTTGGTGCTCTGCTCCTGCACCGGCGGCTGCGCCGTCTGCTTGTTCTGGCAGGCGGCGAGCGCGAGCAATGCCGCGGCCGCGGCCAGACTAATGCGGTAGCGTGAAGACATAGAGCGACCCTCCCGCCGTGGTGTATTTGGGGAGATCCGACATCGCGTTGACGAAGCCGAGCGCGGCGGTGCCATCGCGCGGGTCCACCGGTCCGGAGACCACCGCGCCCGACCAGCCGCCGACGCCGGTCAGCACGGCGATATATTGGTGGCCATCAGAGCCCTTGTAGCTGATCGGCTGGCTGATGATGCCGCTATCGAGCTTCTTCTGCCAGACGACCTTGCCATTGCGCGCGTCGACCGCCTTGAACCAGCCATCCATCGTTCCATAGAAAACGAGCTGGCCCGCGGTGACGACGGTGCCCGACCAGATCGGGAACATCTCCTTGATCGCCCAGACCGGCCGACGCATCACCGGATCCCACGCCGTCAGTTCGCCGCGATTGCCGCCTGGGCCGGGCTTCATGTGCACCTGCGCGCCGACATAGGGCGTGCCGGCGATGTAGTTCACCTCGAGGTTCATCCAGTCCATGCAGATATTCTCGTGCGGGATGTAGATGAGGTGGGTGAGCGGACTGAACGAACTTGGATTCCAGTCCTTCGCGCCCGACGCGGTTGGGCAGATGTCATGCACCTGCTGGCCGAGCTTGGTCGTTTTCTCGGGATTGATGATCAGGCGCCCGGTGCGGAGATCGACGCCCTTGGACGAATTGGTCGGCCCGAACGGATCGGCGGAGAGCACCTGCCCCGTCTGTCGGTCGAGCACATAGACGTAGCCGTTGCGCTCGGGACGGACGAGCACCTTCCGCATCCTGCCGCCGAACGGCATGTCGAGAAGGATCTGCTCGTTGATGCCGTCATAGTCGTGCTCGTCGTGCGGGCTGAACTGGTAGTACCATTTCGCCTGCCCCGTCGCGGGATCGCGCGCGAACATGCCGGTCGTCCATTTGTTGTCGCCGGGGCGCTGCTCTGCATTCCAGGGGCCGGGATTGCCGGTGCCGTGCAGGATCTGCTTGAATTCGGGATCATAGGTGATCCAACCCCACATCGTCGCGCCGCCGATCTTCCAGGCATCCGCCGGCCAGGTCTTGACGCCGAGATCCTGACCACGATCGGAAGGGTAGAAGGGATGGAAGCCGCCGCCGATCAGCACATCCTTGTCAGGACCGGTGCCGTATGCCTTCCAGAGCAGCTTGCCGCTGCCCTCGTCGAGCGCCGCGACCCAGCCGCGCACGCCCATCTCGCCACCGCTGTCGCCGACGAACACCTTCCCGTCGGCGACGAGCGGCGCCATCGTCATGGTCTCGCCCTTGTTGATGTTGCCGAGCTGCGTCTTCCACGCCGCCTTGCCGGTCTTGATGTCGACCGCGATCACCGCGCCGTCGAGCGTGTTGAAGATGTATTTGCCGGCATCGACGCTGCCGCCGCGGTTGACAACGTCGCAGCAGGCGACGCCCTGCGCGGCAGGCGCAGGCTTCGGCGAAAACTTCCACTTGAGCGCGCCGCCCTTGGCGAGATCGAGCGCGTAGACGTAGTTGGGGAAGGCGGTGACGATATACATCACGCCATCCTTGACGATCGGGGCTGCCTCCTGGCCTTTGTCGACGCCCAGCGAGAAGGTGAAGGCGGTCGTCAGGTTCTTCACGGTTGCGGGGTTGATCTCGCCCATCGCCGAGAAGCGCGTCGACGCGTAGTTCTTGGAGGGCATCGTCCACTGCCCGTCGTCGGCCGGCGCGCCGGCAGCACTCGGCATCGTCTGCCCGGCCTGCGGCGTCGGCACCGCGAGCGCGTGGCCGATCTGCTCGCGGGTGAATACCTCGTTGGCGGGCACCGGGGCGGGCAGCGTCTGCGCCATCAAGGCGGGAGCCGCGACGGCGGCGAGCAAGGTCAATCGTCTTGTCATGGCTTGTCCAAGGTGCGGAGGTAATCGGCGATCTGAGTCGCCTGCGGTTGGCTGATGCCCATCTCGGGCATCGCGGAGCCGGGCATCATCGCTTGCGGATGCATGATCCAGCGAATGAGATTGTCCCGGTTGTTTGCGAACTTGCCGGCGATCACCTGGCGGTTGGCAATGTCGGCAAGCGACGGCCCGACGACACCCACCGCCGTGCGCACGCCCGGCACCACGTGGCACGCGGCGCAGCGCGAGGCGATTAGCGCCTTTGCCTGAGCGCGCGGATCATTGCTCTGGCAGGCGGCGAGCGCGAGCAGCAGGAGCGGGATCAGCCGGCGCATCGCGGCACCAGCGCGAAGGCCACGAAAGTGGCGACGATCGTGGCGGCGAAGCTGAAGCCGAGGATCATGCCCCAGTGCGCGATGAAGCGCGTGCGGCCCTGACCGGTATGGAGATGCTCCTCATGGCTGCCGCCATGCTCGTCCTTCACTTCCTCGAAACTTCGCCGCGATACGTAGCCGGAGAGCAGCGCGACGATCGCGCAGGCGATTGAGACGATCAGCGTCGCGAGTAGGCTGCCGCCATAGCCGGGCAGCGGCGTCGCGAGGCGGATATCATAGGGATAGCAGCTCCAGCTCAGCAGCCCGTAGCCGAAGCAGAGCTGGACGAACCATGCGCCCGCCCCGCCCGCAAGCATGAACCACGCCTTGGTGGTCGATAGCTGCTCCGCTTTCGGCGCGGGGTGATGGCTGAGGCCTTCGCGCTCGGTCATGTGCCGAACCCCAGATAGGGGGTGAGATAATAGGTGGTGAAGACGAACACCCAGACCACGTCGACGAAATGCCAATAGAGGACGCCCGCCGAGACGACGATACGGCGACGCGGCGAGAAGTAATCGAGCGCCGTCCAACCGAAGAGTGCCGCGAGGATGATGAGGCCGGCGATCACATGGGCCATGTGGAAGGCGGTCGTGGTGAAATAGAGCGAGGAATAGCTGTTCGCCGCGAAGCCGAATGGCTTGATCAGCCACTCATAGATTTGCACGGCCGCGAAGATCGCACCCATCAGGAAGGTGATGCCGAAGCCTAGGAGCGCCTGGCCGCGCCTACCCGCCTCGATGCCCTTCTCGCCCCACCACACGACACCGCTGGAGGCGAGCAGCAGCACGGTGTTCGGCACCGCCGGAAACATCTTGGGCGCGGGCTCGAGGATCCAGCCCGGCGGCTGCGTCGCGCCGTTGTAATAATAGGAGAAGAGCAGGTAGCCGAACAGCGCCGCCTCGGTGGCGATGAGCATCGCCACGCCCCAATAGCCGAGCCCGTTGCGGCCGATCGGACCGACGGCAAGCTGGCCGGGCCGGGCAAGCGCGTGCTCAGCCATGCGCGGGTTCCCCGATCTTGCGCGGTTCGGGCGAGCGCTCGCGCATCTCCTGCCGCGGCCACAGCCAGAGCAGCAGGGCGGCGAGGCAGCCGACGCCTCCCAGGCCTGCCACCAGCCACAGCTTCACGAGCAGGCCGGCGAACAGCACCGCCAAGCCGATCGTCAGCAGCAGCGGCGCGTAACTGTCCTCCGGCATCTCGACGATACGATCGGGCTCGGCATCCATTGCCGTGGTGATGATCGTCTCCTTGCCCTCGTCGAGCGTCATGCCGCGATCGAGCGAGGAGCGTGCCTCGCTCTCGTCCAGCCGGTCCTCCCAGAGCGGGTGGCGTGACGCGAGCGTCGGGATGACCGCGAAATTATAGGGCGGCGGCGGCGACGGTATCGACCATTCGAGCGTCGGCGCATCCCACGGGTTCGCGCCCGCCGGCGCACCGCTCCGATAGCTCTTCCAGCAATTGTAGAAGAAGATCAGCACGCCGATCGCAAAGACGAAGCTGCCGATCGAGGTGATCAGGTTGAGCGTGTCCCAGCCCATGCCCTCGGGATAGGTCCACACCCGGCGCGGCATGCCGAGCAGGCCGGTCAAGTGCATCGGCAGGAAGCCGAGATTGAAGCCGACGAACATCGTCCAGAAATTCCAGCGCCCGAGCCGCTCGTCGAGGAAGCGGCCGGTCATCTTGGGGAACCAGAAATAGGTGGCGCCCACCACCGGGAAGACGTTGATGCCGATCAGCACGTAGTGGATGTGCGCGACGACGAAATAGGTGTCGGTGAGCTGCCAGTCGACCGGTACGCTGGCGGTCATGAAGCCGGAGACGCCGCCGATCACGAACAGCAGGATCATCGAAGCGAAGAACAGGAAGGCGGTGGTGATCACCGGGCGCCCGGTCCAGATCGTCGCGAGCCAGGCGAACACTGCGATCGCGCTCGGGAAGGTGATGATGATCGAGGCGCCGGAGAAAAAGCTGAGCGACAGCGCCGGCAGTCCGGTCGCGAACATGTGGTGGACCCAGACGCCGAAGCCGAGGATCATCGTCGCCACCGTGCCGAGCGCGACGAGCGAATAGCCGACAAGCGGCCGCCGGCAGAACACGGGCAATCCATCGGACACCATGCCCATCGCAGGCAGCACGATCGCGTACACCCAGGGATGGCCGAAGATCCAGAACAGGTGCTGCCAGAGCAGCGGCTGGCCGCCCGCACTCGGCTGATAGAAGCCGGTGCCGAACTGGCGATCGAGCCACAGCAGGAAGAAGGCGAGGCTGACCGCGGGCACGACCAGCAGGTTGGCGACGTTGGCGGTGAGCGTACCCCAGACGAGGATCGGCAGCCGATTGATCGACATGCCGGGCGCGCGCATCTTGAACGCGGTGACGATGAAGTTGGCCGCGCCGACCGTCGTCGAGATGCCGAGCAGCACCATGCCCAGCGCGTAGACGTCCTCGTTGATACCGGGATTGTAGTCCTTCTCGGCGAAGGGCACGTAGTTGAACCAGCCGTCGTTCGGCCCCGCGCCGATAACGAAGCCGCTGTAGAGGAAGATCGAAGCCGCGAGATAGACCCAATAGCTGAACGCGTTGAGGCGCGGGAACGCCATGTCGCGCGAGCCCAGGACCAGCGGCCACAGATAGTTGGAGAAGCCCGAAAGGATCGGCAACGCATAGAGGAAGATCATCGTCATCCCGTGCGTCGAGAAGAACTGGTTGTACTGCTCGGGCGTGAGCAGATGCAGGTCCGGGCCGGCAAGCTGGAGCCGGATCACCAGCGCCTCGACGCCGCCGACGGCGAGCAGGATGAACGCGGTGACGATATAACGCAGGCCGATCTCCTTGTGATCGACCGTCGAGAGCCAGCCGCGCCAGCCCGGCGCCGTTTCCCAGATCGCGTGGAGCCGCGCGCGCAGTTCGGGCGTGCTCTCACCGATCCGAGGCGTCCGATAGGCGGGCTGCCTCATTTCAGCGTCTCCACATAGGCGAGGACATCGTTGAGCTCGGCGCCGGAAAGGTGCTGGTCGGGCATCAGCGTGCCGGGCTTCATGCCCTGCGGCGCCTGGATCCAGCCGGCGAGCGCGCCGGGATTGTTGGGAAGCGTGGTCGCCGCGATCGTGCGGCGGCTCATCAGGTGGGTGAGATCGGGGCCGTAGTGGGACGCGGCATCGGTGCCGCGGATCGAGTGACAGAGGCCGCAGCGGAACGTGGTGAACTGCATGCCGTGGATCAGCTGAGGCGTAGCCGGCGGCGGTGCGGTCTGCAGCTGCGCCTCGCGCCAATGCTCGAAATCGTTGGCGGGTTGGGCGACGACCTCGAAACCCATCTTGGCATGCTCGACGCCGCAAAACTCTGTGCACTGGCCGCGATAGATGCCGGGGCGATCGGCTTGCAGCCAGGCGATGTTCTGCTGGCCGGGGATGGTATCGGTCTTGCCGGCCAGCGCGGGCACCCAGAAGCTGTGGATGACGTCGCCACCGTGCAGCCTGACGACCACGGGCGTGCCGATCGGGATGTGGATCTCGTTGGCGGTGGCGAAGGTATCGGATGGATTGGCGCCGTGATATTCGACTTCCCACCACCATTGATGGCCCGTCACGTCGATCGTCATTCCGGAGCGGCGCGGCGGCCCGACGACATGGCCGAGCGCCGCCATCGTCCAGATCAGCGTCGCGAGCAGCGGCACCGCCGAGACGGCGAGCCCGATCGTAATCCAGCTGAGGCCCCTGCCCTGCTCCGGCTCGAGCGGGGTGCCCACGGTTTCCGCAGCGCCGCCGTTGGCGCGGGCGCGGCGCACTCCAACCCACAACAGCCACGCGATGATGACACAGACGATAATCGATATGGCGAGCGTGAACCAGGTGAGCGGCAGCGTCGCATCGGCGCGCACGCCGTCGCTGCCGAGCAGATAATCGAGCGGCGGCCGGGTCACGACCGCGCCGGCTCGAGCCGCTGCCAGACGATCGCCGCCGAACGTATCGCAACGGCAAGGAACAGCAGGCAGCCGGGCACCCACATCAAGGCGCCGCCGAGCTGCTGGTCGGCGAGCGGGGTGAAGCCCCATGCCTCGGTGGTGAAATAATGGGGCGCGAACAGCGGGCGCGACGAGAGCGTCAGCACCGCGCCGAGCAGCCCCATCTGGATCGAGGTGATCGTGCCTGCGGCGAGCGACACCGCGCCGCGATCAGTGCGGCCACGCAGCAGCGCATGCCACAACCATACACCAGAGCCGAACAGGGTAACGTGCATCGACCAATAGACGAGGTCCGATCGGAAGGTGGCGGCATAGGGCACCGGCATGTGCCAGAACCAGAGCGCCGCGAAGAACAGCAACGTCGCGGGCCACAGCGCTCGACTGGAAGCTTCAGAACGCAGCGATGAGGCGAGCAACGGCGCGGCGACGAGCACCAGCAGCATGTGCTGCGCGACGCGCGCCGCGAACAGCGAGACCGACAGGGCGCAGAGCGGCGACAGCAACGCGACTGCCGCGACGCCCCAGCCGACCGCTGCGCGCGTCGAGCGGGCACTATCATTCCGCACCGTTGCAACATGCAACACAGCCGCAGCAAGCAGCGCAGCAATCAGGATGGGATCGAGGTTGAAGCGGTGAAGCAGATCGCCGGGCAAAGGCGGCGTTCCGCAATATGGAACCACGTCCGACACGCTTCCTCCCCTTCGGAAACGTCAAACCGCGTCATGGCCAAAAGGTTTCTTAATGCAGATTAAGTGTAGGTTTTTTCTGCATTGAAGGCGCGTACGGCCGCTTCCACCACCTCGAGATCCTGATCGACGGTGCCACCGCTCGCGCCGACCGCGCCGATCACCGACTCGCCGAACTTGATCGGCGCGCCGCCGCCGAAGATCACCACGCGATCGTCGTTGGTGTTCTGGATGCCGAACAGCGGCTTCTTGGGCGTCGCCATCGCGCCGAGATCTTCCGTCGTCATGTCGAACGCGCGCGCGGTGAATGCCTTGTGGATCGCGATATCGATGCTGCCGAGCCACGCACCGTCTTGCCGCGCGAAGGCGAGCAGATTGCCGCCGGCGTCGACCACGGCGAGATTGTACGGCACGCCGAGCTGCTCAGCCTTGGCCTCGCCGGCGGCGATCAGCGTTTTGGCGTCCTCGAGAGAAAGGCTGGTAACGGTGGTCGGCATGATATTCGTCCTCTCTGCGGCGGGTCACAACCACGACCCGCGGTTCGCCGCGTCGAACGACCCACTACGATGCGGCGTTCCCCCGCCGCCGCCGACAAAAGCGATCGGGTTTAACGCAGGTAAGGCCGTTCGAACTGGCCTGCCATGCGTCACCGCGCTAGTCGCCGCCTCCGGTCCTCAGTGACGGAGACGATCCACGGCAAACTCTCCTTCGGGATCGCAGGCGCCGGTGCGGCAGGCGGGATGCCGACGCCTGGTAATCGCTTCCATCATCGCGCTGTTCATGGTCGCCACGCCGCTGCAGGCGCAACATGCGACTCCTTCGGATGAGGGCATCCTCGTTGTTGCCGATGCGCCGCTGCCCGGCACCGGCATCGCCGTCGATGCCATCGCCGGCGAGGTGCAGACCTTCCGGGTGCCGGCGCTGGTCGAAGACCGCCAAACCGACGTGCTCTCCAATCTGTTGGGCAGTCAGTCGGCGAGCGTCAGCCTCAACGACGAACAGGGCAGCCCCTTTCAGCCCGATCTCACCTATCGTGGCTTCGCGGCGTCGCCGATCTCAGGCGTGGCGGAAGGTCTCGCCGTGTATCAGGACGGCACGCGGCTCAACGAAGCGTTCGGCGACAATGTGAACTGGGACCTGATCCCGCTGTTCGCAGTGGATCGCGTCACCATCCAGAGCAACAATCCGGTCTTCGGTCTCAACGCTCTCGGCGGCGCAGTGACGCTCGATATGAAGAGCGGTTTCGGCTTTCAGGGCTTCGACGCGGAGCTCTCGGGCGGCTCGTTCGGCAACGTCACCGGCAATGCGGAATTCGGCCGGCGCTCCGGCGATCTCGGCGTCTATGTCGGCATCGGCGGCACACACGACGACGGCTTCCGCTACCACTCACCGACGACGCTGCGCCAAGCCTATGCCGATCTCGCTTACGAGCACGACAAGCTCGCGCTGCATCTTTCGCTCACCGGCGCGAGCAACAGGATCGACGCAGTCGGCCCGACGCCGGTCGAATTGCTCGCGCGCGACCGCAAGGCGGTCTTCACCTACCCGCAGGCGATCACGAACAAGATGGCGATGGGGCAGCTGCGCGGCAGCTATCGCGCCACCGGTCAGCTGACGCTGACCGCGCAAGGCTATTATCGTCGCTTCGACCAGCATCTGATCGACGGCAACACCACCGACGTCGACTATTGCGACAATGATGCGGAGCAGCTCTGCCTCGAGGGCGACGGCGATTATCCGGGCGATGCGCTCTACAGCAGCGCGGGTGGGCCGGTGCCGGCTAGCGCGCTGCCCGACGGCGCCACGCCCGGCGAGACCGACCATACCCGCACGATCACGAACAGCGTCGGCGGCACGGTTCAGGCCTCGCTGACCGCGCCGATCGCCAGCCACGCCAACAATCTCGTCGTCGGCGCCTCCATCGATCGCGGGCGGACGCATTATCTCGCCTATGGCGAGCTCGGCACACTCACCGACAACCTCGACGTCGTCGGCTCGGGCGTCGTCATCGACCAGGGGCTGAGCCCGACCGCGCAGCCGCCGATCGAGGAACCCGTCGACGTTCGCGCCGACAATCGCAACCTCGGCATTTACGCGATCGATGTCTTCGATCTCACGCCCCGCCTGACGTTGACGCTCAGCGGCCGCTGGAACCAGACACGCATCGGTCTGCACGATCTGACCGGCGGCCCGCTCGCTGGCCGCCACAGCTTCTCGCACTTCAATCCGGGCGCGGGGCTAGCCTATCGTATCACCTCGACGCTGACGGCCTTTGCGGGCTTCTCGGAGGCCAATCGCGCGCCGACCGCGGGCGAGCTCTCCTGCGCCGACCCGACGTCGCCCTGCCTGCTCGATGCCTTTCTGGTCTCCGACCCGAAGCTCAAGCAGGTCGTCTCGCGGAACGTCGAACTTGGCTTGCGCGGGCGCCCGACGGTGCTGCTGCCGGGCACGCTCAGCTGGAGCATCAACGCCTACCGAACGAACGTTCGCAACGACATCCTGCTGCTCGCCACCGGCATCAACGGCTTCGGCTATTTCCAGAATGCGGGGACGACGCGGCACCAGGGCATCGACGTCAGCGCCAATTTTCGCAACCGACGGTGGCGCGTCGCGGCGAGCTACGCCTATCTCGACCTCACCTTCCGCCGCGCTCAGATCCTGTCGTCGAACAGCCCTGCCGCCGACGACGACGGCCTCATTTACGTGCAGCCGGGCGACCATGTCCCGGCCGAGCCGCAGCACCGGGCGACCTTCTCTGCCGACTACGACCTCACCCCGCGCTGGAGCGTCGGCAGCGACGTGCGCTGGCAGAGCGGCCAATATCTTATCGGCGACGAATCCGACCAGGAGCCGAAGCTGCCCGGTTTTGCGACCGTCGCCCTGCGCACGCGCTACGCCTTCTCACGCCATCTCGAGCTGTTCGGCGACATCGAGAACCTGCTGAACCGCCGCTACTACAGCTACGGCACCTTCACCGAGCTCGACGGTTTGCCGCCGAGCTATAATCTTGCCAACCCGCGCTCTTACAGCCCGGCGGAGGGGCGCGCGTTCACGATCGGCGCCCGTGCGCGTTTCGAATAAATCGTTGATGCCAAAGCCGGCCCTCACAGACCCATAGCGCGGTCAACGCGGCGGGATGTGGAAACCGCAGAGCTTGTTGCCGTCGAGATCGCGGAAATAGCCGAAATAAAACGGTGCCTCCTCGCTGCCGCGATTTCCTGGAGCGCCCTCATCCTTGCCGCCGAGCTCCATCCCCTTGGCATGAAAGGCCGCCACCGCATCGGGCGATTCTAGGGCGAAACCGATCATCGTGCCGTTGCCCACGGTCGCCGGCTCGCCGTTGAGAGGTGCCAGCACCGCGAAGATGCTGCCGCTCGCGTCACGCCAGATACGGCCGCCGCTGGCGTGATCGAACGCCTTCTGCCACCCCACGCTTCCGAGAAGGGCCTCGTAGAACGCGATCGCCGCGGGAAGGTCGTTCGAGCCCACAGTCGCGTAGTTCAACATGGTCTCCGCCCTTCTTCAGTCCGCTACGGCGACCGGCGGTATCCGATTTTCGATGCGAACCATAGAAGCGCCGGCTGCGTGCTTGGGAACCGGGTCGGTGGTTCGGAAAGCGCGCCTTCCGCGCGGTCAATGCCGCGGCGGCAAATCAGGAATAAGCCTGCAGCCACGTCTCCGCCGCGCGCGGCGATATGAAGGCTTCGCGCTGCACGCCTTCGGGGAAGCCGTCCAGCACCCGCCGCGCCGCTATCTTGGCCAAGGCGGAATCGAGCACGATCGCGAGGCGATCCCCGGCGCGATAGAGAGACTCCCCGGAAACGATCTCGAAGACTTCCTGGCTCTGAATCGGCATGGTCGTGATGTCGCTCACGACTTTGACGCGCCCGAAGCGGGCGCGCGAGCTGTTCATCAGCGAGCCGAGTTCGGCGATGAAGCGTCGGCTGATTTCCACCGTCCAGAACGACCGCATCGTCACGCGTATCGTCCCGCTGCCCTCGTCGAGCGTGATCGTATATTGCTGTACGCCCGTCTCGGCGCCATCCGCAGTGATCGTTGCCGGCATCTTTGTTTCTTCCGGTTTGCCTCTCCTCCGGACATGATAACCAGGCACACTTAATTTGCGGCTAACGAGCGCGCGCGACGCAGGGATCGACGCAAGTCCCGTCGCGCCACGGCTCGCAGGCGACGAGCCGCCAGGCGCCCCCAGTTCGATTGGCTCCCGCGCCCCCTTGTGCGAACGACACGCTTCCGGCGATTTCCAATCCTCCTTCGCCCGGGACAGTTGCGGATTGCTCCGCCACCCATCGTGATGCTATTATCTTCCATGGAAGCCAAGTTCGGAGAGGTTGCCATGGACGCCCAATATGATCTGGTCATCCGCAACGGCTCGATCCTGGATGGATCAGGCAAAGACGCTTTTATGGGCGACGTCGCCATTGCCGAGGGGCGGATCGGCGCGGTTGGCGTGGTCGAAGGGCGCGGGCGCGCGGAAATCGATGCCGCCGGGCTGACCGTCACGCCGGGCTTCATCGACATCCACACCCATTATGACGGCCATGTCACCTGGGAGGAGCGTTCCGTGCCCTCCGGCGAGCATGGCGTCACCACCGTCGTCACCGGCAATTGCGGCGTCGGCTTCGCGCCGGTGCGCGCGCCCGATCGCGACCGGCTGGTCTCGCTGATGGCCGGCGTCGAGGACATTCCCGAGGTCGTGATGACCGAGGGCCTGCGCTGGAATTGGGAGAGCTTCCCCGAATATATGGATGCCGTCGCCGAGCAGCGCCATGACGTCGACGTGGCGGTGATGCTGCCGCACGCGGCGCTGCGGGTGTTCGTGATGGGCGACCGCGCCGTGGTGCGCGAGCCGGCGACCGAGGCCGACATCGCGGAGATGCGGAAACTGACGCGCGAGGCGATCCGCGCCGGCGCGATCGGCGTCGGCACCTCGCGCGCGCTTCAGCACAAGGCGATCACCGGCGAGTCGGTCTCGACCGCGCGCGTAGGCCGCGACGAACTGATCGGCATCGCCAAGGGCATGAGCGACGAAGGTCGGGGCGTGTTCCAGCTGCTCAACGATTTCCAGGAGGGGCAGGCGATCGAAGAGGAGTTCGCGCTAATGCGCGACATCGCCGCCGAGTCCGGCCGACCGCTCTCGTACACGCTGCACCAGAAGGCGGCCGATCCCGAGGGGTGGCGCGACATGCTGCGCAAGACGCAGCAGGCCAATGACGATGGCATCACCATGCGCGCGCAGGTGATCGGCCGCCCGACCGGCGTGCTCGTCGGCTTCGAGTTGACCGTCCATCCCTTCGTCGGCTGTCCGAGCTACCAGCCGATCGCCAAGCTGCCTTTTGCCGAGCGAATCGCGGCGCTGCGCGATCCGGCGCTGCGCGCGAAGCTGGTCAAGGAGGAGCCGATCGACATGTCGCAGGTCGGCATTGCCGTCGGTCGTGCGTTCAAGCGCATGTTCGAACTCGGGACGCCGCCAAACTACGAGCCCGATCCCGAGACGAGCATCGCGAAGCGCGCCGAGGCCGCCGGGGTCTCGCCGGCCGAGCTCGCTTACGACTTGATGCTGGAAGAGGATGGCCACGCCATTCTGTTCCTGGCAGCCCAGGACTATGAATATGGCGATCTCGAAGTCACGAGGGCGATGCTGGAGGATCCGAACAGTCTGCTCGGCCTCGGCGACGGCGGCGCGCACTGCGGCGTGATCTGCGACGCGAGCTTTCCCACCCACATGCTCGCCTTCTGGGCGCGCGACCGCAAGCGCGGGCCGACGCTGCCGCTGCCGTGGGTGGTCAACGCGCTGACGGCGCAGGCGGCGGCGGCGATCGGCCTCACCGATCGGGGCACGATCGCGCCCGGCCAGATCGCCGACATCAACATCATCGACGTGGACCGCATCCAGCTCGGTCAGCCCGAGGTGCGCTACGACCTGCCCGCCGGCGGACGCCGGATCGTGCAGGGCGCCACCGGCTATGTCGCGACCATCAAGAGCGGCGTCGTCACTTATCGGAACGGCGAGCCTAGCGGCGCGATGCCGGGCAAGCTGCTGCGCGCTCATGAGCTGGCGGCAGCGGCATGAAGGGCGGCAACACCACCTACGACAAGATCTGGGACGATCATGTCGTCGAGGAGCTGCCCGACGGCACGGCCCGCCTGCTGATCGACCGCAAGCTCGTCTACGAGGCGGGCTCGGTGCAGGTGTTCCGCGGCATCCGAGCGGCGGGCCGGAGCATCCCCAATCCTGAGCGCGTCCTCGCGGTGCCCGACCATGTCCTGCCGACGCATGACCGTTCGCCGGAGGCGCTCGCCGGCATGCCTGCCTTGCTGCTCGAGGAACTGGAGCGGAACAGCCGGGACTTCGGGATCGAGCACATCCCGTTGTTCGACGAGCGGCAAGGCATCGCGCATGTCGTCGGCCCCGAACAGGGGTTCACGCTCCCCGGCACCACGATCGTCTGTCATGACAGCCACACCGCGACGCACGGCGCGTTCGGGGCGCTGGCCTTCGGTGTCGGCGCCTCCGAGTTCGAGCATATCATGGTCACGCAGACGCTGCTCCAGCGCCGATCGGACACGATGCGGATCGGGTTCGACGGCGTTGCGCCGGCGTGGATCGGCGGCAAGGACCTGATCCTGGCGGCGATCGGCACGATCGGCGCGCGCGGCGGTACCGGCTACGCCATCGAGTTTGCGGGCGAGGCGATCGCGGCGCTCTCGATGGAAGGGCGCATGACGATGTGCAACATGGCGATCGAAGCCGGTGCGCGCGTCGGCCTGATCGCGCCGGACGAGACGACCTATCGCTGGCTGAACGGTCGCCCCAAGGCGCCCAAGGGCGCGATGTGGGAACAGGCGCTGGCCTATTGGCGCACCCTGCCCTCAGGCCGGGACGCGCGCTTCGACCGCGAAGTTTTGCTCGACGTCTCGGCGCTGGCGCCGCAGGTGACCTGGGGCACCAGCCCCGAGCATGTCGTCGGCATCGACGGCCGCGTCCCCGATCCGAAGGACGCCGGCGACGCCGCCCAGGCCGACGCCTGGACCCGTGCGCTCGACTATATGGGCTTGGCTCCGGGCACCGCGATGGCGGACGTCGCGGTCAGCCGGGTGTTCATCGGCTCCTGCACCAACAGCCGGATCGAGGATCTGCGCTCCGCAGCGGCCGTGCTCAAAGGCCGCAAGATCGCCGACGGGGTCCACGCGTTCGTTTCGCCAGGTTCGGGGCTGGTGAAGAAGCAGGCCGAGGCCGAGGGGCTCGACCGCATCTTCACCGAGGCCGGCTTCGAATGGCGGCTGCCGGGATGCTCGATGTGCTTCGGCGGGCCGTTCGACTCGCTGAAGCCGGGCGAACGCTGCGCTTCCACCTCGAACCGCAATTTCGAGAACCGTCAGGGCCGCGACGGCCGCACCCATCTCGTCAGCCCGGCGATGGCCGCCGCCGCCGCCGTCACCGGTCGGCTGGCGGACGTTCGCGACTATCTGTGAGGCGGCGATGACTCCCTTCACTACGCTCCGCGCGGTCGCGGCACCCCTGCCGATCGCCAACATCAGCACCGACGACATCTTCCCCGGCCCGGGCGCGACCGGGCTGCCGGCGGGCATGTCCTTCTCCGATCCCGCCAAGATGGGGCCGAACGCCTTCGCGGTGATGCGCTGGAACGCCGATGGCAGCCCGCGACCGGACTTCATCCTCAACCGCTCGCCCTGGGACACGGCGCAGATCATCGTCGCGCGCGACAATTTCGGCTGCGGATCGTCACGCGAGCACGCGGTCTGGTGCATGGCGGCGATCGGCATGCGCTGCGTGATCGCGCCGAGCTTCGGCGACATCTTCTACGGCAATTGCTTCAAGAACGGCATGCTGCCGGTGCGCCTGCCGGTCGAACAGGTCGAGCGCCTGCTGTCGCTGACCGCCGCGCCCGAAACAGCGACGCTGAACGTCGATCTCACCGCGCAGACCGTCATCGATGCCGGCGGCGGCGTCCACCGCTTCGAGGTCGACGCCTATCGCCGCGACCTGCTGCTCAACGGGCTCGACGAGATCGAGGCGTCGCTGCGCGCGGGGCCGTTGATCGAGGCGCATGACGCCGCCTATTGCGCGCGCCGCCCGTGGTTGCGAGCGGACACCGCATGACCCGGCGCGTCGATCCTGATCGTGGCCATGACATCCACTTCGCGCCACCGGCCGCCGCGCTTCCGCAAGAGGCGCAGCCGATGGCGGCGGTACAGCGCATCCGCGCCGTCGTCGCACTGCTCGATCGTAGCGCCGAGCGCGTCGCGCGCCGGCTCGGCTTCAACGCCGGAGACATGGCGGTGCTCTACATCCTCAACCGCACCGCGCCGGGCGCGCCGATCCGCGCCACCGATCTCCAGCGCTCGCTGATGAACACCTCGGGCGCGGTCGCCAAGCGGCTCGATCGCCTCCAGGCCGCTGCACTGGTCCGGCGCGAACCCGATCCGAGCGACGGCCGCGCGCAGCTCGTGGCGATCACGGCAGAGGGCCGCGCGCTCGTAATCGCCTCGCGCGCGGCGATCAGCGCCGAAGCGCGACCGCGCTTCGGCGACGTGATGACGCCGCGCGAATGGGCGCAGCTCAATCAGCTGCTCGATCGCCTCGTCGATTATGCGCAGGCGATGGACGCGCCGATACCATCCCACAGGCGGATCGACGTGACGCCATGATGGCGCCGTAGCGCCGCTGACATGCAGCCTCGCGGCCAAATGGCGCGACGTTACGGGCTAACGCCATGTCCATTCCGATGGCAGGCACGACACTCCGACTGCAACACGAGGCGCGACCGCATGGACACAATCGAGGCACTCGGGTTCATCGGGCTCGGCGTGATGGGCGAAGGCATGTGCGGCAACGTCGTGCGCAAGGCGAGCGTGCCGGTGCACGGCACCGATCTCGATCCCGAGCCGGTGGCGCGGCTTGCAGAGCTCGGCCTTCATGCCCAGCCCTCGATTGAGGCGGTGGCGGATCATGCCGACCTCGTCTTTCTGTCGCTGCCCGGCGGGCCGCAGGTCGAGCAGGTTTGCCGCCAACTGATCGCCCATCCCGGGCGGCTCAAATATGTTGTCGACATGAGCACGGCGCCAGCGTCGCTAGCGCGATCGCTGGCGAAGGACTTCGCCGCCGTCGGCATAAGCTTCGTCGATGCCCCTGTGGCGCGTCTGCGCCAGGCGGCGCGCGACGGCACGCTCAGCATCATGGTCGGTGCAAGTCCGGAGGTGTTCGAGACGCTGCTCCCCTATCTCGGCTACATGGGAACGGACGTGACGCTCTGCGGCGAAGTCGGCGCCGGCCAGGTCGTCAAGATCCTCAACAACATGGTGGTGTTCATGAACGTCCATGCGCTCGCCGAGGCGCTGGCGATCGGCGAGGCCTCGGGCGTCGCGGGCAAGACGCTGTTCGACGTGTTGTCGCTGGGATCGGCGGACAGCTTCATGCTGCGCAACGCCGGCATGGGCTCACTGCTGCCGCGCAAATTTCCGCTGGCGACCTTCCCCACCGACTATGCGCTGAAGGACATCGGCTACGCGCTCGATCTCGCCACCGAGGCCGGCCTCGACATCTCCGGCGCGGCGGCGACGCGCGCGCTTCTCGAAGCTTCGCGAGGTAAGGGCCACGCCCGCGAATATTATCCGGCCTTCCTCAAGACGATCGAGGCCACCGCCAAGAGCGAGCGATGACCGCCCCCCCTTTTGGGAAGTCCACGCCGTGCGTTCCTGTCCCCTTACAGTCCCGACCTGAACCCCATCGAGCAGGTCTTCGCCAAACTGATGACGCTGCTTCGAAAGGCCGCCGAGTGCTCCGTCGAAACCATCTGGAAGTGCATCGGCCAACTCCTCGACCGCTTCCCTCCCGAAGAATGCGCCAACTACATCCGCAACGCTGGCTAAGCCGCTACCTAAGCTGAAAACGCTCTAGCAGGACCGATCGCCACGAGGTCGGTAAGCTTCGCATTCCGCACTGTCTTTTGATCGCGACTTCCTCGGCCATGTTCGACCAGCATCGATGGTCATGGCGGTGCTCAGTCCATTATACATCAACCTCATCATTCATCTTTATACTGCGCTTGAACCGGACATTGGCGGATTGCTGCTCCGCACGGCATCGTTGGCGCGCGCCGTGGACGATCGCCGAAAGGACGCTATACCTGTTGATCACGCACGGCTTGAACGAGCCCGCGCCGTCACATTGAGGCGAGCATGCCGCCGTCGACGACGATCGTTTGACCGTTGACGAAGGAGGCCGCGTCGGAGGCCAGATACAACGCAGTGCCGGCGAGTTCATGAGGTTGCCCAAACCGGCGGAGCGGCACCTGGCGCGCGATCGTATCGGCAGCCTCGCCCGCGACCTTGCGATTGATCTCGGTCAGGAAGGGTCCGGGCGCAATGGCATTGCAGCTGACCCCGCGGCCACCATATTCCGCCGCCAAAGCGCGGGTAAGCGCCTCAAGGCCGCCCTTCGAGGCTGCGTAGGCGGCGTCGCTCGGCGGCGCGCGCTGCGCGCTGATCGAGCTGACCAGGATGATCCGTCCCCGCCCCGACGCCTCCAGCAACGGTAGCATATGCCAGCAGAGCGAGTAGACTGCGGACAGGTTGGTATCGATTAGTGACCGGAAATCACCGGGCGCGATGTCCCGCAGCGGACGACGCATACGCGCGGCAGCATTGGCGACAAGGATGTCGAGGCGACCGTGCCGTTCTCGAATTGCCGCTGCGGCGCGCTCCACGGCTTCATCATCGCTCGGCTCGAACGCAAGCGGCTCCGCGCACAAACCCGCTCCCGTAATTTGCTCCGTGATGTCTGCCGCGCGGCCGGGATGGCGGCTGTTAACGACGACAGTCGCACCTGCAGACGCCAAGATCGTCGCCATTTCGAGGCCGAGGCCGCCCGATGCTCCGGTCACGAGCGCGACCCGCTCTCTAAGTCCAAACAGTGTCGCGGCGGCGTCAGCAGCCGTCTGCGCTGACCATCTGCTCAAGCCGTCTCTCGCCGTTCGCAAAGGGTGGGAAGTCGTTTGCTACTGATGCGAGAGAGCAGATGCTCCTTGCGTTCTTCATGGGAATATTCGAGCAGCGTCGCGCGTTGCATCGCAGCAAAAGTGGAACTGAACAGGAACAGTACCCTTGCGCCCGAAAGTGTGCGGCGCATTACGAGCGGGTGGCGCTGCATAACCATGCGAACGATCTCCTTCGGCACGTGGACGATCTGGTGGCGCCTGCCGCGACTGCGAGCAAAGCGGTCGCTGCGCCAATGGTCTATCCCCGCGCTTGTGACAGCAGCCGCTCTTCCAGCAGGCAAGATCATGGTCCAATCCTCTCGGCAGTATATTGCGCGGCTGCCTTGTCCTGCGCGGATCGAAACTCATGGGCTACGTTGCTGCGCGATTCGTAAAGCTGCCGCCATGAAGCCATGGGTCGTGTCAGCGATCCCTGGAAGTGGGGCATGACCTCGCGCGCGAACAGCTCCAGAGACCGGAACATCGCGTCCGGCTCGGCAACGTCGGTGACACTGATAAGCAGCGTGCCGAACCCACCCGACTGATCCCAAAGACGCTGCACCTGCGTGATCGCCATCTCAGGCGTTCCATATACGGCGTAGCCGCTGCCGCCCGCCTCCCGTGCAAGGGTACGGATATCCGTTGAGGACAGCACCTCCTCGACATCGGGATCGCCTGGTCTACCGAACGGTCCCGCAGACTGGAACCGCAGGAGGTCAGCAAGGCCGTAGGTAACCTCTTCGATCGCTTGCGCCGCGGTGCGTGCAAGGTGCATCGGCGCGAGCAAACGCCATGTGCCACGGTCCGCTTTTTGGCCGTGGCGCGCGGCTTCGTCCTCAACGATCCGCCAAGTCTGGGACAGAAAATCGAAGCCGCCTTGGTGATCGGTCGCCGCGATGCCGATCAGGCTGGCTCCGAATTGCCCGGCCAGACGGGGGCCTGTCGGGGAGCGCACTGCCGCAAGCGCGATTTCGAGCTTCTCCTGGTAGGTTGCAAGTTGCAGACGAGCGTCCCGCAGCTTGAACCAGTCGGTCTCGACCGTCAGCGGCTCATCGCTCGTGAGCAGATGCATCACCGCCGCCAGCCCTTCCGCGAGGCGTCGACGCTGCTCACCATAATCGAAGCCCATCATTTGCGCATCAATCACATGCGCTCCAGGCCCGGCGCCGAAGATCAGTCTGCCGCGGGTGAGATGGTCCAGCATCGCAAGGCGATCCGCCAGCACGAGCGGATGATGGTAGGGGATCGAAATGACGCCTGTGCCGAAGCGGATCCGCTTGGTTCGTTCAGCAGCGGCCGCAATCATCACCTCCGGGGAGCCGATGAGTTCGAACCCACCCGAATGATGCTGTCCAAACCAAACCTCGTCAAAACCGAGGCGGTCAAGATGCTCAACAAGCTGGAGATCACGCTGGAGCGCAAGCGTAGGATTCTGACCCGGCTTATGAAATGGGTTAAGCCAGACGCCGAACCTTAATCGCATAACGCCTCCTCTTTGTCTTGTATTTGAGGCATCCGCTCCGTATTCGTTCAACTCTGGTCCTGAGCACGTGTTGCGTCAATGCCTGATGTCAAAGTCACAGCGCCGGCCGTGGTTGGCGTGAAAGATATTGCTGACGCTCCCCGCGAACGCTCCGCGTCGGATCAGCGTTTCGGCAATTCCCACAGCGTGGCGACGAACAAGGCGAGCGCTCATCGCGTGATGACGGCACTTCATGCGATACGTCTTCGTCCTTCGTCATCCCCGCAACCGCAGCTACTCCGTTGGCTCGTTCTACGATAGCTCAACAAGGTGCGCAGTTTGAGATCTCTCCGCACATCACCTTTATAAGCAAGCTCGTCATTTATTGCGCTTGCTATCGGCCCCCCGTGCTTGACCGCATTGGTGAAAAAGGGACGATATTGCGCTTGATATCTGTTGGTCACGGAGTTTGTATGCTGATCGTAGCCAGCTCGCACGCAAAGTGAAGCTAAGGCACGTGGGGAGGAGTTGAAAATGAACGGGGCACGGCATCAGCGAGCACTGTTGGGCGCAAGCTTGTCGACTATGGTCTTAGTGATGGCAACGCCGGCAGCGGCACAGACATCCTCGCCCGCGCCCGCGACACAGAATGCGGCCCCGCAAGCGGGTGTTGGCGACATCGTCGTGACTGCGACGCGGCAGGCGGCGTCGCTTCAGAAGGTGCCTTTGGCGGTGACGGCGCTGTCGACGGACGCGCTCACGCGTTCTAACGTGTTGAACCTTCAGAACATCACCACG
>JAFAZF010000031.1 GCA_019239915.1 Sphingomonadaceae bacterium | reverse complement strand
TTGCGCGAGCGCACGGCTGTAGCCTGCGCGCAGGCTGATCGCCGCAAGCGTCGTCGCCTCATAGCCATCCTGGCCGAACAGCTCGAGCGCGGCGGCGCGGATGCGGGTTCGTGCCACATCGGTCCGCTCCTCCTGGGTCCGCGGCTGCGCGGCCTCTTCTCTCATCCCGCTTTCCCTTATGCGCGTCTTGGCGACGTGATAGGAAGCAATCATAGATCATTTGCTGACCGCCAGCAAAATACTTTCGCCGCCGCGGACCAGGAACCGCCTCTGCTCTTCCGCCCGGCCCAGGCCATACTTGGAAGCTCATCACTGCTCGAGCGACGGGATGGCGGAGCCGGGCACCTGGACTCGCGGCTGTGCCATGCCTATCATGACGAAAGCTGACGGTGCATCAATTACAAATTGCGGCCTGACCGAACAGGAGGTCACCGTGGAACTTCAGCTCAAAGGCCACGCCACGCTGGTGACCGGTTCCGGCGGCGGGATCGGCTCTGCCATTACCCGTTCCCTTGCGCGGAAGGCGTGCGTGTGGCGGCACATGGCCGTTATCCTGAGCGCACCAACGAGACGGTGGACGCGATCTAGTGGTTGCCACCTGAATCGAGCACCGGGGTATCTTTCCCCGTCTCGTCCGCTGATCGCCGTCGCCTGGAGGCGGTGAGCTCACGGAGCTTGGCCGCCAACCGCTTAAGCTAGCAAGTGCGGAGCAGCGCAGCTTCTTGGATGATGGTGACGAGCTGACCATTCGCGGGAAGGCATGGGCGTTAGGGTTTGTGCCTTTAGGATTTGGTGTCTGTGCCGGCCGGGTTCTATCGTGGCGAAAGCGAACTAGAATATCACCGCGCGCCGTCGCCGCCCGGCAGAAGCGAGAGTCTGTCCACCATCAGCAAAGGCACAGCTAAGCTCCCTGTGGCCAGAGAGCAGTTCGACTCGGACTGCCAGCCGCACCATAAATTCGGCCAGAGCGCCGACGCTCGGCCGGAAGTCGTCACAACTGGCACGCTCCCGCATTCCAATCCCCACCTCGACGCGGTCAGCGCTCTCGGGGCTGCCGACGATTTCAAGGGGCCTTCTAAAGGTATTCCTGCGTAGCGAGAGACCGACGCGAACCGCTTCTTCGCGAAGGCGGCTGCGAGACCCCTAGCCAGTCGCGATCAATTGCCTATATGGCGCTGCGGCGCCCGCTCGCGGGCCGGTGGACATGTTGGGCGACCTGCTCGATCGTGCTCGCGCGATCGGCGTGCAACGCAGCCGGCGAGGATCCATCGTCGGCACGAGCCTGCTCAAGCCGCGTCATTCTTCGTGAGAAAAGGACAGCAAAGCACAGATGCCGGCTTTCAAGAACCCGAGTTTCCAGGAGCGCCAGGAAGCCGCGGCGCGCGCGCGAAATGACGCCCTCGCCAAATATCGCGCCAAGCCGCCCGTCGATCAGGCGTTGATGGCGGAACGCGCCGCGCGCCGCCAGGCCCGCGAGGCCGCCGAGGCGGAGAAGCGCGCCGCCGCACGTCGCGCGAAGGAAGAGGCGGCCGAAGCGAAGCGCGAGCAGGAGCGCCAGGCTGCCGCGGCCGCCGAGGCCGAAGCGAAGGCCAAGGCGGAAGCGGCCGCGCAAGCCCGTAACGAAGCGACCGCCAAGAAGGTCGCCGAGCGAAAGAACTGGACGGAAGAAGATCGCAAGGCCGCGCGCGATGCCCGCTACGCCGCGCGCAAGGCACGCCAGGCGCGCCGGTAAACCCGCCGATCGGCCTTTGCGCCCATCGGCGAGGTTGAGCTGCGACCTCTCGCCCCTCGGCTGGTCGGATGGCGGGACCTGAGTGGATGAAAAAGGCCGAGCGGGTCGCGCTCGGTTTTCGCGCCGAGAGCGCCCGCAACCGCGGCGCGGCCCACTCGGTCTACGTCGTGCTGCTGCACGATCCGTCGCGCGGCGGCAGGTGGGGCCTCTACGTGGGTCAGACCTCCCGCGATCCCGATTGGCGCTTCGATCAACATAAGACGGGCTACAAGGCGAGCGGTGCGGTCAGACGTTACGGCGTTCGCTTGCTGCCTGAACTGGTGTCGCATCTGAACCCGATGCACGGATGGGAGTCGCTGGAACTGGAAGCGGCTCTCGCCGAAGCTTTTCGCGACGCCGGCATCGCGTGGATCGAAGGCGGTCACTGACGATAGTGAGCTTCTGAATCTGCGGCCGTGCCGTCGTGACCGGCGCGCGCACTTGGCGGCGTGCTTCATACGCCGAAAGCTGACCACCTTGCGCGAGATCGTCTGCGACGCAGACCGGCGTCGTGTCGCGTTCTGGCAAACGGATACTCGGGTGCATGCCAATCCTGGTCGATCGCGATCTGCGGCGACGGGTCCGATCTGCCGGTTGAGCGTTGAGGCCCGGCAGCCCCGCGTTGGAGACACCGATGTCGCACATACCCTCGAAAGCCATGCCGCACGCCAGAGCGGCCGAGATGGGCAACGATGAGAAGCCACGAACGATCGGCAGCCGCGCGTGGATCTTCGGCGGCATCGCGGCAACCGCCGGCTTCGCGGCCATTCGCGGGCTGTGGCCGTTCATTGCGGGCGAGCGCCGCGCCAAGAAACCGAAGCAGCGTGCTAAGCGTAAGGCGAAATGATCCTGCCAAGGAGGTTCCCATGTCGAAGTCGCTGCTGATTCCCGCTGCCCTGACCCTGATGATCGCGCCCGCCGCAGCAGACGCGAAAGGCTGCATCAAGGGTGCGTTCGTCGGCGGTGTCGCGGGTCATTATGTCGGGCATGGCCATGCGGTGCTCGGCGCGGCCGCCGGCTGTGCGGTTGGCCATCATCGCGCCGCCGTCGCCGCGCGTCAGAAGCGCGAAGCGGCGCGGCAGCAGCCCACGCCAGCGCGCTAGCGCGATCGCTGCAGCGCGGGTCAGCGCGTCGGTCGATCCTGGCTTTTGGAGTGCAAAGGTGGCCGATCCAATCACGGTCGATATTCCGCACCGGCTTGGCCGCGCCAAGGCGCGCGAGCGGATCGCGGGCGGGCTCGACAAGCTCGCCGGCGTCGTTCCGGGAAGCACGATCACCGAGCATCGCTGGCGTGGCGATACACTTTCCTTCGTCTTCGAGGCGATGGGTCAGCGCGTCGCCGCGACGCTCGATGTGCTCGACGAGCGCGTCCACGCGTCGATCGATCTCCCGCCGATGCTCGCGCTGTTCGCGAACAAGGTCCGCAGCCAGTTGAGCGCAGCCGGTCAGAAGCTGTTGAAGTAGTGCGATCCAGCGGAGCGGTTCGGCCGAGCCGCTGAACCGTCGCGGCCGTTGGCGGCTATGCCTTCAGATCGGCCGGCACCTTGCCGCCGCTCTTCTCCAGCTCCTCGAACACATGGCGGTGCAGCCAGATGTTCATCTCGGCCGAGCCATCCTTTGCACCGGTGTAACCGAGCTCACCGGCCAGCTCTTCCCGGTTCTTCAAGCTCGGATCGAGGTCGAGAAGCTTCATCAGGTCAATGATCGAATGGCGCCAGTCGAGGTGGGGATCGCCCTTCTGGTGCGCGCGCTGAGTGAGCAGCTGCTCGACGTCGACCGATTGCGCTGGCGCGGCCTCCGGCACCGGCTGGCCTCCGGATTGAGCCCCGGCAGGCGTCGCCGGTGACGCCATCTGCGGCATCGCCGGCCGTTCACCCGCAGGCTGAGACGCGGAGGGTGCGGCTGCGGCCTGCTGCGCCGGCACCGTCGACGCGGGCTGGTTGGTCGCCGCCGGTGCGGCGCCGATGCCGCTGCCGAGGATGCCCTTGTCGCCGAAGATCGCATGTTTGATCGCGCCCAAGATACTCATTGCTCACTCCATCATCTGGAGTGTCGTAAACGCGCGAGCCGGCCACGGCTTCAGGCGCTTCGTCGCGATTGCCGCACATTCCCCGGAAACGCGCGGAGTTTAGCCGTGGCGAGGCGGACCTATTCGCTGCCCTTCAGTCTGAACCGCGCGTTTCGAGCCTGGTCAGCAACGGTTCAATGCGCGCCGCGCACTATACCGATACGGTGGGGATCAGAGAGGAAGAGACACATGATGAGCTTTCGCATCGCGTCGACCGTCGGCGCCGCCGCTGCCGCACTGACGATCGGCCTCGCCACGCCCGCTGCTGCGCAAGGCTGGGTGTCCGGACATTGGGACTGGTCCGGCGGACGCGGCGACGATCGTCCCTACGATCTGCGCGGGCCCGGCGTGCGAATCCTTCTCCCCGAGCTTCGTGACAGCCGGCGCGGCCGCGCCTTCGTGTTGCGCAACTTCGATTACCACCATGACGGGTTCATCACGCCGCGCGAAGCGGATGCCGCCAACCATGCCTTCCTGGACGCGGTCGGCCCGGATCGCTCCCGCTTCGATTGGAGCACGGTCGATCGCGGCCCGGATCGCGGGCCGCCGCCGATGCCGCCCTCGCATCATTGGGATCGCGCCGCCATGCACGGCTACGGCTTTCGCGACACGCCCGAGGGCGCCCGCCTGACGCTGCAGGAGGACGTACTGTTCCGTACCGACAGCGCCGAGCTCCGGCCCGGAGCGGTCGACAAGCTCGCGGCGCTCGCGGACTATCTCCGCGACAATGCCGGCGTCCGCATCGCCATCGACGGTTATACCGACAGCCGCGGCACCGACGCCCATAATCAGGATCTCTCGGAGCGTCGCGCGGACAGTGTGAGGGCCGCCTTCGATAAGCTCGGCGTCACCGCCGCCCGCTTCCGCGTCCGTGGCCATGGCGAGGCCGACCCCGTCGCGCCGAACACGACGCCCGAGAACATGCGCAAGAACCGCCGCGTCGAGATCACGCTGCTTGGGCGGCACTCGGGTGAGTTCGACTGACCGATCGCGCCGGCGCGATGCCGCCTCGCCTCAGGGCGGCGGCATCGTGCCGGGGCGCAGATAGGCGAACATATGCGCGACATAGTCGGCCTTGCCGAGGTCGACACCGCCGCCGCGCAGGATCGCGTAGGCGGTCACGAGGTGGAAGAAGAACTGCGGCAGCACCCAATCGCGGGCATAACATTCTGCCGTAAGGTCGAAGACCATCCCGGTGGGCAACGCGTGGGCGATCGGCATCGCCGGATCGATATCAGGCGATGCCGTCGCCGCCGCTTCGACGAGCGCGATGGTCTCCTCGATCCTCGCGCGCGCCTCGGCGATCGAACCGGGATGCTGATCAGCGTTGCGCCCTTCGTTCAACAGCGTGTCGATCGAAGCGGGAAAGGCCTGATCGCGCAGCCGGTAGACGCTCTCCTGCGCCTGCACGCACGCGAAGCGGATCTGCGTGGACAGCGGGAACATATCGGGCGCGATGCGGGCGGACAGGAGCGCTTCCGCCCCACCCTCCGGCATCTGTGCCTCTGCCTTTTCCAGCCACACGGACAGGGCGCTCAGCATCTGCGTAAAGGTCGAAATGAGGAGGTCGGACGGCGTCACGGGAGTTGCCTTCTGTGTAGCGCAGGTCCTTACGGCGCAGCCGTCGCAAGCATCCGGATGCAGTCGGACATGTAACGATTGGCACATGATTACCACTGCGGCGTTCGGCACTTACGCAGGTTAGCGGAAGTTGAGGAGGTGCGAGATGCCGCAGCACCAACGGATCGTCGCCGTCGGGCTGCTGACGGCAACCGAGCTTGCCCGGCTCGGACTGGGTTTCGATCGGGCGTGGCCGATCGATCAAACGCCCTGCTTCGACGGTCTGCTGAGGGCTATCGATGAGGCCGATCGCCGCTTGCGCCAGGATCACGACGACGCAGAGGACGAGGCTCCGCACTGATATTTCGATCAGCTCGGGCGATCGACGCGATCATTTCACCACGAGCGTTGCCGAAAGCCCGCGCTTTGTAGAGTCGATGCTCAGCACGCCCTTCAGACTGCGCGCCATCGCGGCGATCACCTGTGAACCAAGGCCAGTTCCCTTCACCGATCCGTCCGCGGGCATGCCACAGCCGTCGTCCTGCACGTTGAGGAGGAAGGCGTTGGCCCCATCGGCCTGCAGCCTCACCCGCACCTCGCCCTCGGCATCGGCGGGATAGGCGTATTTGCACGCGTTGCTGACCAGCTCGTTGACGATGATGCCGAGCGGCACGGCCTTGTCGATCGGCAGGCTGAGCCGGTCCGCCTCGAAGCTGATCCGGCGCGGCGCCGCGCCCGTCGAGCAGGCTTCCTCGAGCTCGCGGAGCAGCGCCCCGAGATAGTCGCTCATGTCGACCGTCGTCACCGCCCCGGACGCATAGAGCCGCTTGTGGACTTGGCCGACGGCGGCGATCCGCCGCTGCGTATCCTTGAGCGCGACCTTGGCCTCGGCGCTGACCGCGTTGCGCGCCTGCAGATGGACGAAGGCCGAAACGAGCTGGAGGCTGTTGGCGACGCGGTGATTGACCTCGTCGAGCATCATCTGGAGCTGGGCATTGCTCTCGCGCAGCTCCTGTTCCGCACGCTCCTTGGCCGCCTTCATTCGCACCGCCTCGAGTGCCTGCTCGACCGCGCGGGCGAGCAGATCGAAGAAATCCTCGTCGATCGTCTTGACGATATAGTCGATCGCGCCGGCCTTGAGCGCCGCCACGGCGATGCGGCTCTCTTCCGATCCGGTGACGTAGATGACCGGCGGCGGCTCTGGCAGCGTGCGCAGTTCGATCAGCGTCGCCAGACCGTCTTGCCCCGGCATGTAGTGATCCACCGCAACGAGGTCGAACCGCTCGGCGGCCGCGCGCGCGATGCCTTCGGCGCCTGACGCGGCGAGCTCGACCGCATAGCCGCGCCGTTCGAGCGCGCGCCGCGTCAGCCGCCGCAGGCCCTCGTCGTCATCGATGTAGAGGATCCGGGCGGGCGTTTCGTCCATCAGCCCTCGACGTCGGGAACCTGGATCACGGACAGGAACAGACCGAGCTGCCGGATCGCATCCGAGAAGCTCTCATAGTTCACCGGCTTGGTGATGTAGACGTTGCAGCCGAGATCGTAACATCGCTGGATCTCGACCTTGTCGTCCGTGGTGGTCAGCACGACGACCGGCGTTCGCTTCAGCGGGCCCTCCCCCTTGATGCGTGCGAGGATGTCCGTTCCGCTCATATCGGGGAGGTTGAGATCGAGGAGGATCAGCGCGGGGCCGTTCCTGGCCGGACCGTCGGGCGCATCGTAGAGAAAGCTGAGCGCCGTGGTGCCGTCGGTGAAATGCTTGATGTTGTTCGAGATGCCGGCGCGGCGAATATTCTTCTCGATGAGCCGGGCATGGCCCTCATCATCCTCGATCATGATGATGTTGACCGGCTGATCCTTGGTCATGTCGAGGCCCCCTGCTCGGCGACGTAGGCCGCCGGTAGATTGACGGTGAAGGTCGCGCCTTTCCCCAGCTCGGAACGCAACCCGATCGTTCCGCCGAGCCGGTAGGCCAGCGCGCGGACATGCGCCAGCCCGATCCCCTCGCCGGGCTGGTCCTGCGCGCCGGAACGACGGAAAAGATCGAAGACACGCTGATGATCGCGTGCTTCGATGCCCCTTCCGTTATCCGCCACGTCGATGATGATCCGATTGCCGGCCGTGTGCCCGCGCACTTCGATCTTCCCGGGCCGGCCCGGCTGCAGGTACTTGGCCGCGTTCTCGATGAGGTTGGAAAGGATCTGCTCCAGCGCTAGCCGATCGGTGGTGAGGCTCGGCAGGCCCGGCTGCACCACGATGGCGGCGCCGACCTCGTCGACACGATGCTTCATGCTGTCCGCAATCGTGCCCACCAGCGCACCGATGTCGACGCGTTCCGGCGCAAGCGTCCGCCGCCCCTCCCGCGAGAGGCGCAGGATCGCGTTGATCAGGCGATCCATCTTCTGCGTGGAGGTACGGATGAAGCGGATCGCTTCGGGCAGGTCCTCGCGGGCCGCCAGCCCGGCGTCTTTCGAGACGAGCTCGGGCGCCGCCTCCTCGACCTTGTCGATCATCTCGGTGATCGTGCGCGCCGCGGCATCAAGCTCGGCGGTGAACCCCATCACGTTGACGAGGGGCGAGCGCAGATCGTGGCTGACGATATAGGCGAAGCGCTGGATTTCCTCGTTCGCGCGCTGCAGATCGACGGTGCGTTCCTGGACCACCACTTCCAAATTCTCGTTGAGGCTGCGCAGCGCAGCGCGCGAGGCGGAAAGATCGGCGGTGTAGCGTCGGATGACGAAGATCGAAGCGAGACCGATCAGGATCAGTAGGCCGCCGGCAAGCGCGAGCACGAGATAGAAGCTGGCGGCGCTGGCGCGCTGATCGGCGGTTCGCAAGTCCAGAAGACGGTTCTCGTCGGCGAGCATGGCCGTGCCGATCTGCCGGATGAGATCGACGCTCTGCGTGATCGCGCCGAGCCATTGGCCGTCCTTAGCGGCGGTGCCGCCCGGCGCCGCGACCTGCGCGCTCCCCTGCCCGATCTGCGCCGACGCCGCCAGCAGGAGCGGCAGACGCGCCTGCTGGCGCGGATTGTCGGCGGTAAGCCGATCGATCGCGGCGATCGCCTTGTTGAGCTCGGCGACACCGGCATGCGCACGCTCGCGCGAAAAGGCGCTCCCGTCGAACTCGTTCTCCCACAACCCGGCTTCGACGTCGGAGAGCGACCGCCGCATGATCGAGATCTGGCGCTCGACCTGATAAGTGTGCCCCACCCAGCCAACATGCCGCTGGTTCAGCGCCATCACGAGCCCCGCCGCGAGACCCATTGCGAGCACGGCCGTGAACGCCAGCGCCATGAAGCCGAGCACGATCCGGTTGAAGCGGCGCTCGACGCTCGCCTCGATCCCAGCGACCTTGGGCAGTTCGTCGGCCGCGACCATCCTCAGCGACCCGTCTCGGCACAATCGGCGATCTGTCCGTGGCGCGGCGCCGGGCAGCCGCGCCCGCAGCTGTAGCCAGCACCGGCCGGCATATGACTGATCCGCGATCGCAGGTCGGCGCGGCACGCAGCCAGGCTCGGGAAGCCGGAGAACGCCTGCAAGGGGCCGCCGCTCACCGCGTTGGCAAACAAATAGCCGGTCCACGCGCGCGAGGAGCCGGCATCCGAACAGCCGCTCAGCGCCAGGAGCAGAAAAGCCACTCTTCTCATCGACGTGGGCTCTGCCAGCGATCGACGCCGCCGTCCATCACGACGGCAGTGTGGCTATCCAAACCTAATCATGTGGCTGGGAGGCACTGCCGCTTCGGTGGCGGGCCAGATCGACGATCGGGACGATCAGCAAGACGGCGCCGAGCAGTCCGCCAAATATGGCGAGATGCCCAATCCATGGGCTCAGCGTCGCGCCGAAGCCGTAGCCGATCAGCGTGAACACCGTTCCCCAGGCCGCCGCCGCCGCCAGATCCAGCAGCACGAACCTGCAGGTCGAGACACGCGACACCCCCACCGCGACGGGCGCGACCGCGCGGATGCCATAGGCGAAGCGGAAGAGCGGGATCGCGATAACGGCATGCCGCTCGATCATCGCCGTGGATTTGGCGAAACCCGGCCGCCTGCTCGCCGCCTGAACCCAGCGGTGCGCCCGCGCGCGCCGTGCCAGCGTGAACCAGAAGAGATCGATGGCGAACGCTCCGGCCACCGCGAGCAGCACCGCGGCCCAAAGCGGCACGATAGCGCGATGGGCGAGCAGGCCGCCCGCGATCGCGAAAGGCTCGCCTTCGACACCGGCACCGACGAAGAGCGCAGGCAAGCCGAAGCGCATGAGGAGAGCGTGCAGCACCGGCGAGCCGATAGCCTGCGTATGCAGGTCCCGATAGCGCTTCGCCAACGAAGAGCTTGAAAGCTGGCGTCGATCCTCGCACTCGGTCGGGATGAGTCACGGCGTTTTGAACCCCTCGCGCGATCCCCGTGTGGAAGACCCCAGCAATCTCTGGCTGATCGATCCCCTCGCCCGTCGCCTAGTACCATTGGCGGTGCGCCATCGCATTTCGGCGAACATGGTCTCGGTGACGGGCCTCTTCATCGGCGCCGCCGCCGCAATCGCCGACGAGCAATGGCGTCAGCCGAGTTGGGCGTTGGCGGGCCTCCTGATCAGCCTGGCATGGCTTATCGCCGACAGTCTAGACGGGATGGTGGCCCGCGCCACCGGCACCACGAGCGCCTTTGGACGCGAACTCGATGGCCTCTGCGACCATGGCGTGTTTGCCGCGCTCTACGTCGCGCTCGCCGTTTCCTTCAACGACCGGGCGACCTGGTGCCTCGTGCTCGTGGCGGCGGCGGCGCACGCCGTGCAAGCGAACCTCTACGAGGCCGAGCGGGAGCGCTTTCATCGCCGTCTGAACGGAAGCCTCGTCGAACCCGTCGGCCGTGCGTCGCGCAATCCCGGCGTGCGCTTCTACTATTGGGTGGCAACTTGCCTCGATTGGGCATCCGCGCCGTTCGATCACGCCCTCGCCGGCGAGCCGGTGCGGGGGCGAATGCATCGCGATTACGAGCGCGCCGCGGTGCCGGTGCTGCGCATGATGGTGCCGCTCAGCCAGAACCTGCGGATCATCGCGATCTTCATCGCCTGCTTCCTGGGCCGAATGAAGAGCTTCATGTGGTACGAGATCGTCCCACTTTCCCTGCTTACCGCGTTCGGCGTGCTCAGGCATCGCGCCGTCGAAGCCAAGCTCCTGCGATCGAGCAGCTCGGCCAGCTGAAGGCGAATGCTGCGGACGATCGAACGGATCGGAGGCACCGCCGGATGCGGCGCCTCCGATCGTCGGTCAGCGAAGCGCGCTCAAATCCGCATGCTCGTCCCGCAGCCTTCCACCATAGGCCGCCGCGACGCTGGCGATGAACGCACCGATCAACAGCGAGAGCGCGGTGAAGAAGCCCGTCGCCGATGAGACCTTGCGCGCCTTGTCGGCCGCAGCGCGGATCGAGGCGACGGCGGTATCCACCCGCTTGGCCGCTTCGTCCTGCGACACACCGGTCTGCCGCGCGACAACGGTGGTAAGGTAACCGCGATCGTCGGCCGCCATCGTTCCGTCGTGGCCGAGAATGCGAACCGCCTCGTCGCGCACGGCGGCTGAACCTGGAGTGCCAGCTCCGCCAGTGCGCAGCATCGTGTCCGTGGCGTAGCTCACCGACGCCGCGGCGGTGTTCGATGCCGCGCTCGCGCCGGTTAGCGTCGCGCTGAGCGCCACGCCGCTCACGATCACCGTCGCGAGCGCCCAGGCGACGAGACCATGCGCGGTGTCGCGAAACAGCACCTCATGGGTATGGATGTTCGTCCAGCGTGTCCGCAGGCGGCCGGTCACATAGCCCCCCAGGAAAGACGCCACCCATTGCGTCGCGATCAGCCAGATGCCCACGCCGACCGCGAAGGTCGTCGCCGACGGGCCCGCTCCGGGCCAGGGCGAGGCTGCCGCGAAGCCGAGCCCGGCACCCAGCGTGAGCAGGATGAGGGTCGTCGCGATCATGACGACGGCGCCGCCGAACACCGGTGACCAGGAAAGGGCGGACTGACCGCCCGTCGCTACGCCGGGTTCGGCGCTTGCGAGTGTAGCCATCTGCCCCCTCCTCAGTGCCAGAGCAGCAGCAGGATGATGATGATCGGGATCGGAATACCCAGCAGCCAAAGCAATATCGGGCCCATTATCCATCTCCTCTTTTCGTTCTGAGACGACGTCGCCCCGAGCCGGCCGCAGGGTTGTCCAGCCTTTTCACCGGTTCGGGACGTCAACGAAACGATGAACTGCGCGATTGGCTCCGCGAGCCGAGGGATCAGGAAATCCGCCGCAATGGGATGTCGGCTGGCGACATCACCCCAGCAGGCCGAGACGATGCAGGCGCTGCAGTTCGCCGGCGATCAGCCTGCCGCCGATATCGCGGCGGTAGCGTGCCCGCGGGATGGTGACGCGATCGACCCGCGCGTAACAATCCTGCCGGGCGGCGGCGACGCTGCGGCCGGTGCCCGTCACGACCATCGTCCAGCCGTAAAGGCCGCTCGTCACCAGCGCGTCGTCGCGCAAGCCGACCTCGCCGTAATGGAGATTGTGGTCGTCCTCGATGTCGCCGCTCGCGAGCATGATCGGCAGACCGACCGCCTCGTCGACCTGCTTGCGGCTATATGGAAAGGGCGGCGTCGTCATCACGACGCCGACGGAATAGCCGGTCTCGGTCTCGAAGCTCCGGCTCTCCCGCGACAGCATCAGCCGGAACAGTTCGGACCACGACGTGCGCTGCAACGGCGACAGGACCGCATAGCCCGGGTAGCCGAAGCGGCAGGTGAACTCGAGCGGCCAGATCCCGGCCTCGTTCACGATCGTGTTGAGATTGACGTAGCCGACATGGCCGTGGCCGCGCAGCAGCGGCTCGATCCGGGCGAGCGTGAGATCGAAGAAGCGGCCTGTGCCTTCGAAGGTGGCGACGGTGCCCATCTCGCCGGTGAGCTCGCCGAGATCGCCGGGAAAGAAGCGCTTATGCTCCCAGTCCAGGCAGGCCGGCAGCAGGAAGCGATCCCCATTGAAATAGGCGCCGACGCCCATCTCGATGCCATCGATGAAGTCCATCAGGATGTGCTCGCCGCCATCGTGCGCGGACGCGCGTAACAGGGCGCGGACGTCGCTCCCGTCCGGCATTTCGCCGATGAAGCTGTCCGCGGCCTCGTGCCCTGCCCCGCTGCGCTTCAACACGTAGCGCCGGGGCCGCGCATCGATCCGAGCGATGCCGTCCTGCGCATCGCAGAAGCGGAACAGACCGGCCTGGTCGAAGCCGAGCCCGGCCAGCAGTTCCTGAGCGAAGGCACGATCATTCTCGAGCCGATCGCCGAAGCCGCTACCGCCGATCACCTGGAAGCCATCCACACGCAACGCGTCCTGCAATGCGCCGAAGCCTTCGGAAACGCTCTCGAACAGGATCACGCCGTCGGCACCGGCCGCCCGTACCCACGGCAGCGCCTCGCGCCAGTCCTGCACCCGATCGATCAATCCCGCGCCGGTCCCCTGCGCGGCCGGCTCCGAGACCGCGACCCTGACGTCGTGCCCCTCCTGCTTCAGCCTCAGGTAGAGCGCCAGCAGGTCGCACGTCTCGCCGACACCGAGGAAGCGCATCTACGACCGCTCCGCCGCGGGAATCTTCGTCCCGCCTCGCTTCGGCGCTTCGTCCGCGAGTTCGATCCAAACCGGGGCGTGGTCGCTGGTCTTCTCCCAGCCGCGAACTTGGGCGTCGACTTCGGCAGCGACGAGCCGGTCGGCCAAGGCCGGGCTCAGCAGCAGATGATCGATGCGGAGCCCGGCATTGCGCGCGAAGGCGTTCCGAAAATAGTCCCAGAAGGTATAGATCGTCTCATCGGGGTGCAGCGTGCGCAGCGCATCGGTCCAACCCTGGGCGAGCAACCGCGCGTAGGCGGCGCGCACCTCCGGCGCGAACAGCGCGTCGTCGAGCCAGCGTTCGGGCTTATAGACGTCGCGGTCAGTCGGCATGACGTTGAAGTCGCCCGCCAGCAGCACGGGCAATCCGCTCGCGAGGAGCTCGGCGCCGTGCGCGATGAGCCGCTCGAACCACCGCAGCTTGTAGTCGAACTTGGGGCCGGGCTTGGGATTGCCGTTGGGCAGATACAGGCCACCGACGAGGATGCCGGCGACCGCCGCCTCGATGTAGCGGCTGTGCGCGTCATCGGGCTCTCCCGGCAGGCCGCGCCGAGTCTCGTGGATGGCACCGACGCGGCTCAGGATCGCGACGCCGTTCCAGCTCTTCTGCCCGTGCCAGACCGCATCATAGCCGAGATCGCGGATCGGCCTTTCCGGGAACTTCTCGTCCGGCGCCTTCAGCTCCTGCAGGCAGACGATGTCGGGCTTTGTCTCGGCAAGCCAGCGGAGCAGCACCGGTAGCCGGCCATTCACGCCGTTCACATTGTAGGTGGCGATCTTCACGTGCCCGCGCCTCCGCATTCCCCGCGCCGCATTGAAATCATGATCGCCGATTGGGTTGCCGAGACGGCGGAGATAAGCATCCACCGAACCGGGTCGGCGCCGCGAGCGCTCGGATCATCGTGTTGGGGAGCCGGAGTGACAAGCTTCGCTCGTCCTATCCTGATGCAGGGTAAGAGGAACATCGGATGAGATATCTGCTGATCGCAGCGGCGCTGGCGATCGCGCCGGCCGCCGCAATCGCGCAGGATGCCGGCGCGACCATCACCACGACCACCGCCGCACCCGGCGATCCGGTGACGGGAACGCCCGCGACGACGACGGCGAGCATGGCGAGTACGCCGACGGACGCTTCGGGCTATACTGCACCCGGAAAGAGCAGCACCACCTCCGTCACGAGGTCCGATGGGCCGGATGGCACGACCAAGACGAAGGTGAAATACAAGGACGACTAGGCGCGCCTACGCGACTTCGACCCGGCGGCTTTCAACCTGGCCAACGTCGCCGCAATCCGCCCGCGAACCGATCGGCTCGCGGGCGGCGCGGCGTCTAACCTCAGTAGTAGTGCCAGCCGCCATGCCACTGCCGGCGATGACCCCAATAGCGGTGACCATCCCAATAGCCGCGGCCGGGGTAGAAGCGATCGACCACCACCGGTCCGCCGCCCCAGGCCGGTCCATTCGGGCGGCAATGGCCGTAAGGCCCGCGATGGCCGCCGGGGCCGCATCCCTCGGCAGCACTGGCGGGCGCGACGGCTGTCAATGCCGCGCTCGCGGCAAGAGCGGCCAAAATCACCTTGCGCATACTCTTCTCCTCTCTCCGTTGCGAAAGCGAACAGGAATCGCCGGCGGCTTCTTCTCGTTCCATGAAATCATCGCGCCGGGCCGCAGCCGCACCAATCTCGGATGTCATAGCGGCATCCGTTTCGCGACGCGCTCGACGCCGTGGACAGCATGTTCCGTCGTCCGCGCGTCATGGCGCAGAATCGTCACGGCGCCCCATGCCAGGATCACGAGAAACAGCGCCCAGAGCACGCGCTGACCGAAGGGGAGCCGCTGCTGCATCCGAAACGACTGCGCCGTCGAGCCTGAATCCCGCCTGACTCGTATGCGGAAGACCGGCGCGCCGTGGCGTCGCTCCGACCGCTCGCGAACATGCGCGGCGGAGCTCGGGCGATTTCGTTGTCGAACCGGATATTTAAGCGCGCTTATCCCCCAAATGGGTGAGGTAAGCACCGCCTCGCTGCGCTACGACACGCCCGCGACCCGACCCTGGGGCGTTGCGGCGCAACAGGGTTCACTGAGGCCCGGTCTCTGGCCGGGCCTCATTTTCCTTAGCACCTCGCACGACATCGACCGACGGCAGCCGAGCGTCGGGCTCCTTTATGCCTTGTCGAACTTGACATAGATGTGATCGGGCACGCGCAGCGAATGGCCGCGAATGTCCGGCGCGGGCCTGTCCGGATCGAGCCGCATGTTCCTCGTACGGTCCAGCAGCGCGTTCAGCGCGCGCGTCATCTCCACACGCGCGAGATGCTGCCCGATGCAGACATGCGGGCCGTTGGCGAAGGCGAGATGGCGCACCTTTCGGTCCCGGAAGATGTCGAACTTGTCGGGGTCCGTAAATTTGGCAGGATCACGGTTCGCCGAACCCAGGACGACGTTCAGGATGGTTCCCTTCTGGAGCGGAACGCCATCGAGCACGGTGTCATGCGCCACATAGCGATCGGTAGCGGCGACGGGACCTTCCCAGCGCAGCGCCTCGTCGATCGCCTGCGGGATGAGCGAACGATCTGCCGCCACTGCCTCCCACTGCTCGGGATGGCTGAGAAGGCCGGTCAGCAGCACGCTGGTGCCGCGGAATGTCGTGTCACCGCCCGCGTTCATGAGCTGGCGCAAGAAGGAGATCAGCACCTCGTCCGGCGCCGCTCGCCGTCCGCCTCGACCGTGGCGAGATGACTGATCAGATCGTCGCCGGGATTGGCGCGGCGCTGGGCGAGCAGCTCCTTGAAGTACGCACCGAGCTTGCCGCTGGCTTCGTCGCCCTGCGGCTTGCCGATCGCCGAGAGCAGCTGCGCGATCGCCAGCTTGTGGAAGACTTTGGTTTGTTCCTGCCCGATCTGGAGTTGGCTGTAGATCACCTGGAACGGGTAGTGGTGGGTGAACTCCTCGACGAGATCGGCCTCGCCGCGATCGATGAACGCGCCCATCAGCCGATTTACCACCGGATCAACGAACGTCTCGCCCCATTTGGAGACGACGTTGGGCAGAAACGCCTTCTGGAAGATTTTGCGGTAGCGCGTGTGTTCCGGCGCATCCATCACGGTGACGGTGCGACCGAAGGATCGGCCGAGCGTGAGGATGAAGGCATCGCGATTGGTGAAGGTCTCCGGCGTCGTAAGGACCTTCAGAATCGTGTCGTAGCCGAACACCATATATTGCCTGGAGCCGGTCAGGACGTTGGGAATGTCGCTGAATTCGGCGCGGTAGGCGCCTTCGCGCACCGTGCCCTCCGCGTGCATCTTGTGGATGTGCGGATAGGGATCGTCATTGTCGCCGGTCGAGAGCTTCTCGACCACGAACGGGTTGAAGCTCTGATCTTCGAGATCGGCAAGCTTGGGCATCGCGCTCATGGTTCGACTCCGGTCCGATCGCCATCAGCGACGATGCTGGCGGCGTGAACGATCATGAATCCGGAGCACGCTTCGGAACAGCCGGCGAGGCGCGGCCACCGCGCACCGGCCGAGCGTTTCCTGTGCGATCGCATCCGGCATCCTCAGCCTGCCGGTCTACCGCCGACTTGACAGCTATACTTCTTCTGTAAAGTGACAACTTCTGCTATTCTGTCAAGTGCTGTCTCGACGTGCCGCACGGTTCCGCGGTGGAGCGTCCAAGACCGATAGCGTGAGCAGGCGGCACAAGTTGAGCCGAGGCCCATCCTTGTCCGGCCAAAGCCGGGTCTTGATCGCTGCGCGTGTCCTCCGGATTGCGGGCACCAGCCCACGGGCCGTTCCGAGCGGCGAAGAAAGGGAACGAGACGAGACGGTCCTCGAGAGAACCGCCTCGCCCATCGACGGCCGATTGTTCGTCAGCGCTTCAGGTCGTAGCGATCCGCGTCCATCACCTTGTTCCAGGCGGTGACGAAGTCGCGGACGAACCTGTCCTGCGCGTCCGCTTGCGCATAAACCTCGGCGAACGCCCGCAATTCGGCATGCGAGCCGAAGATCAGGTCGACGCGCGTCGCCGTCCATTTTGGCGATCGGCTCTTGCGGTCGAGGCCCTGGAATGCATTGTCGCCCTCCGTCGCGACCCACTCTGTCCCCATGTCGAGCAGGTTGACGAAGAAGTCGGTGCTGAGCTGACCCGGCCGGTTCGTGAACACGCCTGCCTTCGAGCCGCCGGTATTTGCGCCGAGCACGCGCAGGCCACCGACCAGCGCGGTCATCTCGGGTCCGCTCAACCGCAGCAACTGGGCACGATCGATCAGCGCCTCTTCCGGTGACATGAACTGCTCGCCGCTCCGCCGATAGTTGCGGAAGCCGTCCGAGCGGGGCTCGAGCACGGCGAAGGATGCGACGTCGGTCTGCTCCTGCGTCGCGTCGCCGCGGCCCGGCGTGAACGGCACCGTCACGGTCGTGCCGGCATCCTTCGCTGCCTTCTCGATCGCCGCTGCGCCGCCGAGCACGATCAGATCGGCGAGCGACACCTGTTTGCCGGATTCCGACCGGACCTTCTCGAGCGTCGAGAGCACCTTGGCGAGGTCGGCCGGATCGTTGACCTCCCAGTCCTTCTGCGGCGCGAGCCGGACGCGCGCGCCGTTGGCGCCGCCGCGCTTGTCCGAGCCGCGGAAGGTCGAGGCCGAGGCCCAAGCCGCCGAAACCAGCTGCGTGACGGTGAGGCCGCTGGCGAGGATCTTCGCCTTGAGATCGGCGACGTCGGCATCGCCGAGCGGCGGGTAACCCGGAATCGGGATGCGGTCCTGCCAGATCAGCTCCTCTTTCGGGACGAGCTTGCCGAGGTAGCGCTGGATCGGGCCCATGTCGCGATGCGTGAGCTTGAACCAGGCGCGGGCGAACGCGTCCGCGAACTGATCGGGATTCTCGTAGAAGCGCCGCGAGATCTTTTCGTAGGCCGGGTCTTCGCGCAGCGCGAGGTCCGAGGTCAGCATGGTCGGTTTGCGTTTTTTGGCCGGATCGAACGGATCGGGAACGTCAGCCGGCGCGTCCTTCGCGAACCACTGCTTGGCGCCGGCCGGGCTTTCGCCGAGTTCCCACTCAAATTTGAAGAGATTGTCGAAGTAGTGGTTCGACCATTTCGTCGGCGTCTGGCTCCAGATCACCTCGAGGCCCGAGGTGATCGCGTCGGCGCCGACGCCGCTCTGAAACTTGCTGCGCCAGCCGAGCCCCTGATCCTCGATCAGCGAGCCCTCGGGCTCTGGGCCGATGAACGACGGGTCGCCGGCGCCGTGGGTCTTGCCAAAGGTGTGGCCGCCGGCGATCAACGCGACCGTCTCCTCGTCATCCATCGCCATGCGCGCGAAGGTTTCGCGGATATCGCGTGCGGAGGCCTTGGGATCGGGGTTGCCGTTCGGGCCTTCGGGGTTGACGTAGATGAGCCCCATCTGCACCGCGCCGAGCACATTGTGCAGCTGGCGCTCGCCGCTGTAACGCTCGTCGCCCAGCCACGAGCCCTCGGGTCCCCAAAACAGCTGCTCGGGCTCCCACGTATCCGGTCGGCCGCCGGCGAAGCCGAAGGTCTTGAAGCCCATCGATTCGAGCGCAACGTTGCCGACGAGGACGAAGAGATCGGCCCAGCTGATCTTCTGTCCATATTTCTGCTTGATCGGCCAGAGCAGACGGCGTGCCTTGTCGAGGCTGGCATTATCCGGCCAGCTGTTGAGCGGCGCGAACCGCTGCTGCCCGCCGCCGGCGCCGCCACGGCCGTCCGTCACACGATAGGTGCCCGCGCTATGCCAGGCGAGACGGATGAAGAGGCCGCCATAATGGCCGAAGTCCGCCGGCCACCAATCCTGCGAGTCCGTCATCAGCGCCGTCAGGTCGGCGATCACCGCATCGAGATCGAGGCTCTTGAACGCTTCGGCATAATCGAAGTCCGCGAGCGGGTTCGATCGCGGCGAATGCTGGTTCAGTCCCTCGAGCCTGAGGTTGTCCGGCCACCAGTCGCGATTCGCCGGTCCACGGCGTCCAAAGCCCATCGGGCACTTGCCGCCTTTGCTCTCCTCAGTGATCGCGTCCATCGCCGTCTCCTAGATTTGCCCGCTGACAACCGTGTCGAGCCTTTTGCCAGCTGATCGCCAGCTGCAGAGACGCCTATGGAACGATCAAGGAAAGCGAATAATCCAGATCAAACTGATCGAAACAAGTTGCCGTGCACGCCGGCGCGGATGCGTTTCGGCGGTTTAGAAGATGCTCCCAGCCGGCCGCGAGGCGGGCACCGCGCCGCCGTCGTCGGCGAACAGCTTGGCGGTCGTGCCGCCAAGCGGGGCCGGCACATAGCCGTCGCCGTTCGGCCAATCGAGAAAGCCGGCTGCGGCGAAGGTTCCGCCGTCGACGTGTAGCGTCGTACCGGTGATGTAGCGCGCCATGTCGGACCCCAGAAACAGGACGGCGTCTGCCAGCGCCTCGACCGGCGGCTGCTCCTTCATCGGAACGTAGAAGCGCACGCCGCTGCCGCCGAGCTCGGGCGGCAATGCCTCTATCCGAGCCTTGTCTTCGGGGCGGAGCGCGTTCCAGTTGCCCGCACTCGGCGTCACGTCGGGCGCGATGCAGTTGCAGCGGATATGCTCGGCGGCGAGCTCGACGGCCACGGCGCGGGTGAAGTTCGTCGTCGCCGCCTTGGCACCGGCGTAGACCGCGAAGGTCGCGGCGCCGCGATGCGCTTCGATCGTGGTGAAGTTGACGATGCTGCCGCCACGCCTGCCGCGCCGGATCAGCGGAACGGCGTGCCCGACCGACTCGATGACATAGCCGTAGTTGCGCTGGATATCGGCGGCGTTCTGTGCCGCCGTGCCCGCCATGAAATCGCGCCGATCGACCCCACCAACGACGTTGACGCAGATGTCGAGCCGTTCGAAGCGCGCCGCCACCGCGGCGTAGAACCGTGCGAGCTGGTCGGATGCGGTCGCATCGGCGGCGTGCGACAGCGCACCGCGACCGAGCGCGGATACCGCCGCCTCGGTTTCCGCCATTGCGGCTTCGTCGATATCGCAGAAGGCGACGTCGACGCCGGCCTGCGCCAGCGCGCGGGTGACACCGCCGCCGATGCCGCCACCGCCGCCCACGATCACCGCGACCCGTCCGGCAAGATTGGCGCGCTCTTCGATCATCGCTCTCCCTCCAGTCGTCCCCGCTGACGCGGCGGCTATCAGCGATCGGCGAGCCGCGCCTCATATTGTGCCTTGCGTTGCGCGAGCTGCGCGGCACGCTCTCGCGGCGTGACCCATTTGGTGTCGGGCGGCAGCACTGCCTTCAATTCCGACAGCTTGATCAGCCGCGACTGCACCGTCGGCTCGACGGTGGGATGCGCGGGCAGCCCCTGCAGCCGGATCATCATGATCGAATTGTGCAGCCCGCCCGGATCGATCCAGTTGTGGATGCCGGGATCCTTGAGCGACATGACGTAGGTGATCGTGCCGTCGCGATTGGGCTGCGACTGGCCGTTGGCGAGGCTGGAGAGATAACGGGTCACGTCGCGCGTGATGAACCAATAGTCGTGCGCGACGAGGCTGTAATATTGCGCGCCGCCGGGCTGGAGCGTGATCACCAGTGCCTCGTCATCGCCGAGCATCGCATCGCCGATGCTGGCGCGCTGGGTGAGCAGGCCGCCGCCCGATCCGGACGAGTTCGGGAACGGCTCGAGATAGTTGGGCGTGCCGTGCGCCATCTTGACGTAGTAATAGACCTGCGCCTGCCCGTTCACCATCGCATCGGCGGCGATCGCTGCGGCCTGCTCATCGGTGCGCGGCGGCGCGTCGGGGGAATCGAGCCGGTGGATGGAGAGCGCGTTCGCCTTCTCCGCCCAATCGCCGAGCGAATCCCGTATGAACAGAAAGAGCGCGGTCGGCTTGGTCTGGATGTGGTTGGGCCGGCCGTTGGCGGGCTCGGGATCGAGCGTGATCGAGAAGCTGCCATCGGGCTTGTAGACGAGATCCCGACCACCGAGCAGTCCCAGCGTCTGCGTCGTCTGATAATCGCCGACGAGCTGATAGCTGACATCGTCGGGGCCGGATCCAATCCGCTGGCCGTCGAGCCGGTAATGCGCCTTCCCGTCGATCGGGATGATGCGATAGACGTTGTCGGGATTGTTGCCGCCCCAGCGCGAGCCCGGCACATCCATGCCGCGCCACTTGTGCGGCTGCGTGTAGATGTGGATCACCCTGGGGTAATTGGGGTCGGCGACCGACTTCAGGGCGTAGTTGTAGGTATAGTCGGTGAGCATGTCCTGGAAGCTCAGCCAAGCTTCTTCCGGCGGGTCATTGTGGAGCACGCGTCGCCAGCGCATCTCGACATTGCTCCGCGCGTGCTGGACCTCCGGGCGCTTCACGATCCGCAACGCCTGCGCGTCAGCCTCGGTCTGATCCGTGGTCGCCAAGGGATTGCCTCCATTCTGAATGGCGCCGTTCGCAAGAAGCATCGACGCTCGAGCATCGCACGAAAGAAAGATGAGAGCCGATGCGATGGTTGCCTTGATGCTGTTGCGCATCCCACTCCTCTCTTGTTCGCTTGATCCGGCCTGAGGCATCATCGACGGCTCAGGCACGGCCCGGCTGATCTGGCACCCCGCCTTCTTTGCAGACATGGCACGACCTTGCTCATCCTGTCCTAGCGCAAGGCAGGGAACAAGCCCCGCCTTGGCCGGTCGGCTGTTCCCGCCGGGCGCTTCCGCGGGCGGATAGTTTTCCCTGCTGACCGAAACATGCCCTATTGGCAACGCGCAATTTTTGCGCATAATCCACGAACCAGGATAAATCGCGTTTAAACGCGATAGATGGGAGGGGATATGGCTGCTCGAATGTCGCACCTATTTTGTGCCGGCGCATGCCTCGGCGCGATTATCACCGCATTGGCTTCGGCACCGGCGCTGGCACAGGGTGCTCCGGCCGGCGGCACGTCGTCGACCGACACCGTCGCAGCGGCCCCGCAAGCGGGTGTTGGCGACATCGTCGTGACTGCGACGCGGCAGGCGGCGTCGCTTCAGAAGGTGCCTTTGGCGGTGACGGCGCTGTCGACGGACGCGCTCACGCGTTCTAACGTGTTGAACCTTCAGAACATCACCACG
>JAFAZF010000007.1 GCA_019239915.1 Sphingomonadaceae bacterium | reverse complement strand
GTTCGACTTCTTCGGGCTGAGCCCGGTGGTGGCGAGATGGTCTATCTCGAACGGCTTGAACTCGCCCGATGTCGGGCATGCCGCGTTGAAGTCGGCGACCGTCTTCGTCACCGCCGCCACCGGCAGCTCCAGCTTCGCCGCCAGCTCATCGATGCTGTTCGCCTCGACCGGCGGGATCTCCGAGCGGATCGCGCGGCGCCAGCCCTGGATCTCCTCGGTCTGCGCGTCGAACAGCACGTAGGCGATGCCGTCGGGCTGATAGGCGATCGCTCGGCTGATCGGATCGTAGCAGGCATCGACCGTGCGCGGCGCCTCGTCGAGGAAGCGCTCGCCGAGCTTGTTGACGAGGATGCCGTAGGGCCAGATGTGGACGACGGCTTCGGGTTGCTGGGAGCGCGGATCGACCGGCTCGGCATGGTAGGAGGCGAAGTCACCCGAGGGGGCGGCGCCCGCCTCGAGCATCATGCGGATGCCCTCGCCCTTATTCTGGTAGCCGCCGATCGCGACCGGGCGGATATTCGCGGCGACCGGTCCGAGATAGCGGGCCAGCATCTCGGAATTGCCCTGATAGCCGCCGCTCGCCAGGACGGTCGCCTTGGCGCGGATCGGCACGCGCTTGCCGTCCGGGTCGATCGCGACGACGCCCTCGATCGTGCCATCCTCGGCGCGGAGCAGCGAGACCGCAGTGGTCCGGTAGCGGAAGTCGGCATCAAGTTTCTGCGCTTCCGCCAGCAAGCGCTCGATCAGCGCGAGGCCGCCGCCCTGGGCGGCGATGCGGGTGGTGTTCTGGGTGAGCAGGTAGATCGGCTGCGGGCCGAACTTGAGCCCGAATTCCTTGAGCCATCCGATCGTCTGCGGCGCGCGCTCGGCGAAGCGGCCGATCAGCTCGGGATCGGGGAACGGGTGCGCCTTCACGTAGGACGGCCAGTCCTCGTAGGCGCCGCCTGCCTCGACGATCACGTTGGGATCGAGGTTGGCGCCGGCATTCTCGGCGAAGACCGTCTCGAAGTCGTCGGAGACCTCGCTGTCGTTCTTCATCCGCATATAGGCTTCGGTCCAGCGCGTGCCGCCGCCATATTCGGCCTCGGTCGAACGCTCGAGCGTGATCGTCGAAAGGCCCGCCTGACGCGCGGTGACAGTCGCCGACAGGCCGGCGATACCGTGGCCGACGATCAGCAGGTCGGCGATCTGGCCGGTCTCAACCATCTTACTCTCCTTGAACGACGATGCCGGCGCCGATCAGCGCGGCGATGCGGTCCGGTGCGATGCCGAGGCCGCGCAACACGTCGCGGCTGTCGGCGCCTTCGCCGGGTGGATCGCTCTTGAGGCCGAAACTCTCTTCGCCGATGCGGATCGGCAGGCGCGGCAGGCGCGTCTCGGTGCCGTTCGGCAGGCGCGTCGGCAGCAGGCCGCCGGTGGCGGCGAGATGCGCGTCCTCGAACAGATCCTCGGGGACCGCGATCGGCGAGAAGGGGATGCGCGCCTCCTCGGCCAGCCCGATCGCCTGCTCCTGCGTGAGCCCCGCGAAATAGGCGCGCAGCTCCGGCATCAGCCGTGCGCGCTCGGCGATGCGCTGGTTGTTGGTGGCGAGGCCCGCATCGGCGAGCAGATCGGCGCGGCCGGCGATCTCGCAGAAGCGCTGCCAGTGCGCGTCCGATGTGATGCCGATGAACACCTGCCGGCCGTCGCTGGTCGAACAGGTCATAGACCGCCCAGGCCGAGACGCGCTCGGGCATCGGCGGGACCTTGCCGTCGATCTGCGCGGAATAGCAGAGATGCTGGCCCATCAGGAACACCGCCGCCTCGTACAGCGCGGATTCGACCAGCGTGCCCTTGCCCGTCCGATCGCGGTCGCGCAGCGCGCCGAGGATCGCGATCGCGGCGAACATGCCGCCGGCGATGTCGACCACCGAGGAGCCCGCGCGCAGCGGCCGCCCGCTGGGGCCCGTCATGTAAGCAAGGCCGGACATCATCTGCACCACCTCGTCGAGCGCGAGGCGCTGGTCATAGGGGCCTTTGAGGAAGCCCTTGAGGCTGGCGTAGATCAGGCGCGGATTGATCGCCGAGGCGGCGGCATAATCGAGGCCGAGCCGCTCCATCGCGCCGGGCGCGAAATTCTCGATCAGAATATCGGCTTTCGCAACCAAGGCGGCGCCGATCTCGCGCCCCTCGGGCGACTTCAGGTCGAGCGCGATCGAGCTTTTGTTGCGGTTGAAGAAGCCGAAATAGCCGGTGCCGAAACCCTTGAGGCGCCGCGTCGGATCGCCGCTCGCCGGCTCGACGCGGATCACCTCGGCGCCCATGTCGGCGAGGATCAGCCCGCACGACGGGCCCATCACGGTGTGCCCGAAATCGAGCACCGTCAGCCCGGCGAGCGGGGCGGTCATCGGCCCTGCTCCAGCGGGCGCGGCGCGACGCCGTCATAGCCGTAGCCGACCGAAGTCGGCGCCGGCCCCTTGATCCGCCCGCCCTGCTGCGTCTGTTCCCAGGTGTGGGCGAGGATGCCGACCGAGCGCGACAGGATGAACAGCCCGCGGCCGAGCGCCGAGGGGAAGCCGAGCTCCGAATAGATCACCGCAGTCGCGCCATCGATGTTCATCGGCAAGCGCCTGCCCTTGAGGCTTTCGAGCGCCGCCTCGACCGCCACGCCGATCTCCGCATAGCGGCCCGAAACGAGCCCGGCGACGCGCGCCTCCTCGACCAGCGCCAGCAGGCGCGGCGCGCGCGGGTCGGTCGGGTGGAAGCGGTGGCCGAAGCCCTCGATCAGCCGCTTGGCCGCGAGCCGCTCGCCGATCTCGGCGTGGGCCGCGCCCTCCACGCTGGCGCCGTCGGCGATGCGCGCCGCGATCGTGTCGTAAAGCTCCATCGCCTGTTGGCCGGCGCCGCCGTGGACGTCGCCGAGCGCGTTGATCGCAGACGCCATCGCCGAGTTGATGCCGACGCCGCAGGTGGCAGCCATGCGCGCGATGGCGATCGAGGGCGCCTGCGGCCCGTGATCGACCGCTGCGACGAGTGCGGCGCCGAGCAGGTCGGCCTGCCCTTCCGAGGGCAATTCGCCGCGCAGCATCAGCCAGATCATCGCCGAGAAGCTGATCCGCCCGATCAGATCCTCGATGGCATAGCCGCGGAAGCGGATGATCCCGGGCTTCATGTCGATCAGCTCGGTGCGCCACCAGCGCTCCATCGCCTCGGCGGTGGGATCGCTCATCGGCTCAGCCGAGCACGAACGGATTGGCGCGGTTGGGCTGGGTCGAGATCCAGACGCTCTTCCGCTGGAGATATTCCTTGATCGCCTCGGTCCCGCCCTCGCGGCCGAGGCCCGAGCGCTTGTAGCCGCCGAACGGCGTGGTGAAGCTGGTCGAGCGGTAATTGTTGACCCACACCGTGCCCGCGTTGAGGCGATCGACGCAGTAAAGGGCGCGATGGAGATCCTTGGTCCAGACGCCGGCGGCGAGGCCGAATTCGGTGTCGTTGGCGATCCGCAGCGCATCGTCCGCATCCTCGAACGGGATCACGCAGACGACCGGCCCGAACACCTCCTGCTGGGCGATGCGCATATCGTTGGTGATGCCGGTGAGGATGGTCGGCGCGACGAACTGGCCCTGGCCGTATTCAGGGCCTTCGAGCGCGTGGCCGCCGCAGGCGACGGTCGCACCGTCCGCCTTCGCCATGTCGATCAGCTCGGTGCGCCACCAGCGCTCCATCGCCTCGGCGGTGGGATCGCTCATCGGCTCAGCCGAGCACGAACGGATTGGCGCGGTTGGGCTGGGTCGAGATCCAGACGCTCTTCCGCTG
>JAFAZF010000084.1 GCA_019239915.1 Sphingomonadaceae bacterium | reverse complement strand
AGCCGCTCGCATCCGGTTCGATCGTCACGCGCTCCGGCCGCAACGGATAGAGCGCCGCGGGCAGCCCATCGGCGCCGGCGACGATCTGGACATAGGCGTTGCCGTGGAGCGCGAGATGCGCCGCCGCGGTCTCGATCAGCGCCTGGCCAGCGCTCGTCCGGCGGATCAGCGCCAGCGCGGGGTGATCGTCGCGGTTCGCGTAGATCGGCACCGCCGCCGCGCCTTCGGCGACGAGCCTGAGCGCACGCTGGCCGATCGCGTTGCGGCCGATCGCATCGCGCAGCTGCGATTCATAGGTCTGCGGCCACTGCCCGAGCGGCTGCCCGACCTCGCCGAACCGCCCGCCCCAGCCGCGCGCGAGTGCCGGCCGGGCAGCGGCTCGCGCCGCCGCCTTCCGTGTGAAAAGGCCCATGACGATCCTCATGAAAGCCCCTCCCCTTCAGGGGAGGGGTTGGGGTGGGGTGGCTGATGGAGAGCAGGGCGCCCATCCAGCAACCCACCCCTCGATCCCCTCCCTTCCAGGGAGGGGAAGCTATAATCGTCTCAGCGCCGGCGCTCCCGCGCGTCCCAGCATCAGCTCGCTCAAGGCCCAGACCAGCGCGTCGGCGCGGTCGGGCGAGCGGCCGGGCCCTTCATAGTCGCCGCCCGCGATGAGCCCGCACAGCTCGTCCTCGAGCGCCGGGAAGCCGCCGACGTGGCGCACCTTCCCCGCCTCGTAGAGCGCCGCGATGGGCTCGGCGCGCGCGGCTTTGCCGCGGCTGGCGTGGACCAGCCGCACCGGCAGGCGGTGATCGGCGGCACGCAGCACGCTCTCGACCATTGCGCCGCCATTGTTCGCCTCGGCGACGACGCGGTCGGCCCCGTGCGCGTCTGCCGTCCGTGCCACCGCGCGCGCCCAGCCGGCCGGCGCCAGCCCGGCGACGCTGGCATCTTCGATCACATAGCCGAGGCCGTCGGCGCCCAGTGCGACCGCGACGATGCCGCAGGCATCGCCGCCGATCCCCGCCGGCGGATCGACCGCGACGACCACGCGCCGGAACGCCGGCGCACGCCGCACCCGGCAGCGTTCGAGCAGGTCGCGCGTCCACAGCGCGTCCTCGGCCTCCTCGATCAACTCGCCGTCGAGCTCCTGCCGGCCGAGCCGCGTGCCGCCATAGCTGTCGCGCATCGCCACGAGCCATGCGCGCGGCAAATGCCGCGCATTCTCCTCGGTCGCGCCGCGCGTGACGATCACGTCGCCCTGCGCCAGCAGCGCGCGGAGCAGCGGCACCGGCCGCGGCGTCGTGGTCGCGACGGCGCGCGGGCGGTCGCCGCAGCGCAGGCCGAGCATCAGATTGTCCCATGCCGCGAGCCCGTGCGGCCATTTGGCGACCTCGTCGCCCCAGGCGGCGTGATGCTCGGGGCCGCGCAAGCTCTCAGGCTCAGCCGCCGAATAGAGATGCGCCACCGCGCCGTTCGGCCAGCGCAGCCGACGCAGCGACGGCTCCCAGTCCGGCCGCGCGCCCCGCGGCGCGATCGCGAGCAGCCCGCTCGGCCCCTCGACCATCACCGCGCGCGCCTCCGCCAGGCCCGCCCCGATCAGCGCGATCCGCAGCGCCCCGTCGCTTTCGGCAAGCCCGCGCACCCATTCGGCGCCGGCCCGCGTCTTGCCGAAGCCGCGCCCCGCCATCAACAACCAGACCCGCCAGTCGCCTTCGGGCGGCTGCTGCGCGATGCGCCGATCCAGCGACCAGTCGCGCTGCAGCAGCGCCGCCTCGGCCGCGCTGGCACGCTCGTAGACATAGGCGCGACCCCTGGGCCCCAGTGCATGGAACTGCGCGAGGTCAGTCATCGCCGAACTTCTTCTTCGCCGCCGCGATTTTCTCGGCGAGGCTCCGCCGCGCGGTCTCTGCTTCCTCGAACGGCGCCGTCGCCTTGGGCTTGTGCGCCGCGAGCAACGTCAGGATCAGCCGATCGGAGTAGTGGCGGTCGTAGCCGACGATCTTGCCGTCCTTGCGCACGGCCTTGCGCTCGCCGTTCATCGCCCGCTCCATGGCGATCAGCTGAAGCTTCTCATATCCCTCGCGGATCGCCTGCTCCCAGGCGGCGCGGAACTCCGGATCGCGCTTGCGCCGCGAATAGGCGGCACGTTCGCCCATGCAGGCGGCGCGTTCGGCTTCCTTGACGTTGCAGGTCTCTGCGAGCGTATCGAAGAAGGTCTGCACGCGTTCGGCCGACCAGCGCACCGCCGGCAACTTTCCCGACGATCCCATGCCGCCCCCGATGTCGAACCGACCAGACGCGCGAAGGGCCGGTAGCGGTTCGCACCGCCCCGGCCCCTCGACCCACTTGTCCAGCGTGCGACTCTGTTACCCCACGAGCGTCACGATGTCAAGATTTTTATCCTATTTGGTTCTTCAGTTTTCTCCTTTCGTCCTGATCAAAGTCGAAGGACGTGCCGCAAGCGTGCCCTGTTCGGCACGCACTTCGACTTCGAGCCGCAGGATCGGGGTTATCTCCGCACCACCGCCTCCGGATCGTGCGTCGGCGCGAGCAGGCGGCCGGCGAAGCCGCGGAAGACGAGCAGGATGATCGTGCCGCCGCCGATCAGCGCGCTGTGGATCGTCCAGAACTCGAAGCCGCTGACATGGCCGAGCATCCGCGCCAGCCGCGCGACGATCAGCCCGCACAGGAACAAGTTGAGATAATAGACCGCCACCATCGTACCGCCGACCGCCTTCGGCGCGGCGCGCGAATAGAGCGCGATGCCGACCGGGAACACCATCGCGAATCCGAAGTCGTTGATGATGTGGAAGGCGAAGCCGTAGGCGAGGCTGGCGCGCTCACCGGTGTTCATGACGTGAGCCGAGGCAAGCGCCAGCGCGAACGGCGCGAACGCCGCGATCGCACCGCCGATCGCCACCTTGGTGACCTCGTCCGGCTCCGGCCGCCGCCGCGCATACCAGCGCCAGAAGGCGACGACGATGATCATCGTGAAGGTGCTGACGAACGCGTCGAGCGACTGCAGGAAGGTGACCGGCATCGTCCAGCCCCAGAAGGTGAGCTGGAAATTCTGGTCGCCCCACAGCTCATAGGCGACGAACATCTGCTGGTTGCCGACCGAGAGCAGCGCCAGCACCGGGATCAGCGCGAGCAGCACCGCGATGCGCTTGCCCTCGCCCGGCGCCAGTTTCGGCCGCGGCTCGACGATGCCGCCCCTCACGCGCGGCGCCGGCTCGGCGGGCAGCCATTTGCGCCCGGAGAGATAAATGATCAGCCCGATCAGCATGCCGACGCCGGCGGCGCCGAAGCCGTAATGCCACGCGATCTTCTCGCCGAGCCAGCCGCACACGATCGGCGACACGATCACCGCGATCTGGATGCCGAGCATGTAGATCTGGAAGGCGTCGGCGCGGCGGAGATCGTCGGGCGCGTAGAGATCGCCGACCTGGCTCGCGATATTGCCCTTGAACAGCCCGACGCCGACCAGCAGGCACAGGATCGCGAGCAGGAAGCTCGCGTCGAACGCCATCAGGAAGTGACCCACCGCCATCGTGATCGCGCCGATCGTCACTGCGCGCGTGCGCCCGATCAGCCGATCGGCGACGATGCCGCCGAAGATCGGCGTCAGATAGACGAAGCCCGAATAGAGTCCGCTGATCGTGCCCGCCATCGCCTGCGCGTCGAGCGTGCCGTAGATCGATTGCAGCAGGCGCGAGAAGGCGGGGAAGCCCCAGATGTGCTCGATATGGCCGGGCCGAAACAGCTGCTTCGAGGCATAGAGCACGAGCAGCGCCTGCATACCGTAGTAGGAGAAGCGCTCCCACGCTTCCGAGAAGGAGAGGAAGCCGAGGCCGCGCGGATGTCCGAGGAATTGCCGATCGTGCGGCGCCTCCACCACGTCCGCCGCGCGACTTGCCATCCAACGCTCCTCGTTCGCCCCTCTTTGCGCGAGCTTAGCCGTTCGCCTATATTTGCCAAGCGGCGCGCGGACGGATGCGTGCCTGATGGAGACGGTGCTATGCAGGGCATGGGCGACGGCAGCTGCCCCTACGAGTTCAACTTCGATGCGGCGACGTTCAAGGTCGGCGATCTGGTGAGCTATCGCGTCACCGGCAGCCTTGCCGATTTCCCGTTCGTCGGCACGCTGATCGAGGTGCATGACGATCACGTCGTGATCAGCGCCGATCCCGGCGACACGGCGAGCCGGATGCGCGGCACGCGCGAAAGCCGCCCGCTCGTCCAGGAAGCCGACGCGCTGGCCTGAGCGTCGCTTGCCGAGACAGCCGCTCGGTTCGCGCTTGTCGAGAACCGGCCGCGCACGTCGACTTCTCGACTGCGGGTCTCGACAGGCTCGATCGTTCGCTCGATGCGAACGGGTAGGAGAGAATCAGGCTCGCGCGCGCCGCCGCATCGCCACCACGAACCACGCCAGCCCCAGCGCCTCGAACAGCGCCGCCGCCAGGAACGGCGCGCCGGGAAAATAGATCGGCGCGTGAGCGCCGGTGAAGATTCCAAAGAGCTGCGTCATGAGCACCGGCGCGCCCACCGAGGTCAAGCTGGCGAGGCTGGCGAGCGCGCCCTGCAGCTCGCCCTGCTCGGTTTCCGGCACGTCGCCGGTCATGATTGCGCTCAGCGCCGGCGCGCTCACCCCGCCGGCGGCGCCGACCACCAGCCACGCGTCCACGGCCGCACCGCGAACGCATAGCCGGCGTAGGCGACCGCCGCGCACAGGATCCCGATCTCGACCGCCCGCGCATTGCCGGTGCGCGGCACCACCAGCCGCGGCAGCAGCCCGAACGAGAGGGTGGTGAGCACGCCGACCGCCACCATCGACCAGGCGACGTCGGCCGGTCCCCAGCCGAATTTCAGCATCGCATAGTAGCTCCAGACCGTCGGCAGCGAATCGTGCGCAAGCTGGGTGAGCACGACGACGCCCATCAGCGCGAACAGGCCCGGGAAGCGGCGCAGCGCCGCGAGCGCGCCAAGCGGATTGGCGCGCCGCCACTCGAACCGCCGCCGCCGCGCCACCGGCAGCGATTCCTTGAGCACGAGCAGCCCGAACAGCGCGTTGGCGAGCGCGAGACCGGCGGCGGCGAAGAACGGCGCGCGCACGCCGAAATGCTCGGCGACCAGCCCGCTCAGCGCCGGCCCGACGATGAAGCCGAGCCCGAATGCCGCGCCGACCAGCCCGAAATTGGCCGCGCGCCGCTCCGGCGGGCTGACGTCGGCGATATAGGCGTTGGCGGTCGGATAGGTCGCGCCCGCCGCGCCGGAGAGCGCGCGGCCGAGGAACAGCCAGCCGATCGTCGGCGCCCAGCCGGTCAGCGCATAGTCGAAGGCGAGGCTGACCAGCGAGAGGATCAGCACCGGCCGCCGCCCGAAGCGATCCGAGAGGTTGCCGATCACCGGCGCGCACAGGAACTGCATCGCCGCGAACGTGAAGAACAGCCACCCGCCCCACCGCGCCGCCGCCGAGAGCGGATCGTGCATTAGGAGCGCGATCAGCTTCGGCGCCACCGGGATGATGATGCCGAGCCCGCTGGTATCGATGAACAGCGTCGCGAAGATGAAGGCGAGCGCGAAGCGGTTGCTGCCGACGGGCGCGACGGCGGTGGCGTCATCCTGTCGCATCCGCCACCCTCTACCGTCGCGCCGTCAGGCTAGTGCAACGCCGACCGCACGCGGGCAAGCGGCGGATGGTCGAAGGTCTGCTTTCGCCCCACTAGCAGACGTTCATCCCCCCTCCCTGGAAGGGAGGGGCCGGGGGTGGGTTGCGACACTCGGAGCGCTCGCTAGGCTGCGCCGATGGAGCGCGGCCCGCCGGCGCTGACGAGCGACGCA
>JAFAZF010000067.1 GCA_019239915.1 Sphingomonadaceae bacterium | reverse complement strand
CTGTGGCGGATCAACGCTCTGCCCGGCGGCGACAAGGGCGCGCACCTGCTGCGGCTGTGGTCGTGGGACGGGCGTCACTACCAGCTCGCGGTGCTCGATCTCACCGGAGCGGCTCCGTCCAAATGACCGCATCGCCGTGACCGCGCTCTTCGTCTCGGCGCTCGTCACCTTCTTCGTTGTCATCGATCCGCCGGGCTGCGCGCCGATCTTCGCGAGCCTCACCGCCGGCACGCCGGCGACGCATCGCCGCACCATGGCGATCAAGTCGACCTGTGTCGCCGCGCTGATCCTGCTCGCCTTCGCGCTGCTCGGCACCGACATCCTGCACGCGCTCGGGATCAGTCTCGCCGCCTTTCGCGTCGCCGGCGGCATCATGCTGTTCCTGATCGCGCTCGAGATGGTGTTCGAGAAGCGTACCGAGAAGCGCGAGGAGCGCGGCCGCAAGGTCCAGGAGGATCCCGAGCGGCATGAGGATATCGCGGTGTTCCCGATGGCGATCCCGATGATCGCAGGGCCGGGCTCGATCGCCTCCGCGATGCTGCTCACCGCCCGCGCGCACGGGCTGATCGAGACGCTGGTGGTGCTGTCGGCGCTCGGCATCGTACTCGTCGGTCTGCTGCTCTCGCTGCTCGCGGCGGGGCCGCTGATGCGGCTGCTCGGCCGCAATCTCGAGGCGATGCTGACGCGGTTGCTCGGTGTGTTGCTCGCCGCGCTGGCGGCGCAGTTCGTGATGGATGGGGTCAGGCTGGGGTTGGGCTAGCCCTGCCAATCCTCATCCGTTCTCTTCGCGCTTGTCGAGAAGGGGCCAAGAGCGCTCCGCTCGGCCGGTTCTCGACAAGCTCGAACCGAACGGCTTCTTTCGAGCTCAGCCCACCACCCGCCACAGCCTGAACGGGGAGTCCTTCGAGAGCGGCACCGGCGCGAGCCAGGCCGGCACCTGGCCGTTGAGCAGCTGGACGTAGAAGCCCTTGGGCGCCTCGGCCTGGTAGATCGTCGCCTCGGCCATGCCGGGGCAGAGCAGCAGCATCGTCGCGTGGTGGCGCGCGATGATCGCATGTGCCTGTTCGGCCGTGCCGCGAAAGGCGTGCAGGACGTCGAGCAGCGCGTCGCCGTTGCGGTGATAGGGGCCGGAGATCGCGCTGTGATGCGTCATCGTGATCAGGCGCGGGCTGAGGTCGACGAAGGTGAACATCGTCTGCGGCGGGATCTTCCCGATCTCGCGCAGCGCCGGCGCGGTGAAGCACCAGCCGCTATGGTTGGGCGGCACCGGCTTGGCGTTCGCGGCCTTCGCCTTCGGCTTGGCGGGCGAGATGGCGGCGGCGATCGTCGGCACGCCCTGCAGCGCGAAATACATCCAGAGGCCGGAGACGAGCAGGAAGCCGCCGATCACGCCGAACACGCGCACCACGAAGCTACGGTGGTCGGCGAGGCGCGGCAGGAACGACCAGCCCAGCGCCGTGGCGCCGGGCACCGCGAGGAGCTGCGCGCTCGGTCCCATCCGCGTCTGCCAGGCGAGCAACACGGCGGCGAACGTCCCGAACACCGCGACCGGTGTCCATTTCGCGGCCAGCAGCGTCCCGCGTGCGCGCCAGATCGAGAGCCAGGCGCCGATCAGTCCGGCGACCGGCAACGCGACGACCGGCAGCGCGATATCGTAGGCGTGCTTGTAGAGCGGCCGCGCTTCCTTGACGTGGCTGAACCACAGCCGCTTCAGCTCCGGCGACATGCCCTCGAGCTGGCCCATGCACTTTGGAAAAGCGAGCGCGTAGGTCGCCGCCACGATCGCACCTGCGCCGACGATCAACGCGAAGCGAAGCGCGCGCTTGTCGCCAGGCGCGAAACTGGCCGCGCCGATAAGCAGGCTGCCGAGCACCGCCATCGTCAACCAGACCGGCGACAGCGCATCGCAGACAACGTGCCAATTGTCGTTCGAGGCGAAGACGAGGAAGCAGAGCGCCGTGCCGATCCCGAAGGTCGCGGCGTAGGCGCGCAGCCGCTTCGCCTCCGCCTTGTCCCACGCCCAGTGCAGCGCGATGATCGCGGCGGAGAAGGCGATATAGGGGAGCATCTCGAGCCCGATCGCCATGCTCAGCGCCGAGGTGACGCCGACGGTCGCGCCGCCCCGCGTCGGCTTGGGATCGGCAAGCCCGGCGACGGTGCACATCAGGAAGGCGAGCTGCCAGCCATGATGGTCGATGCGCAGCGGCATCCACATGAGCAGCGTGCTCTGCCCGCAGAGCAGGATCGCGCAGCCGAGCGCATAGGCCGATGGGTGGACGAGCTGCCGCACCGAGAAGGCGCTGGCGTACATCGCGAGCAGCATCGGGATCATCGGCGCGAGCGCGACCGCGGTCTTGTTCGCGATCACCCAGCCGAAGAAGGGCTTCACCGCCAGCATGATCGCCGCGAGCGGCAGGTCGCAGAGCCGCGACCAATGGATGTTCGCGCCATAGGGCGGGTTGAGCCGATATTGCCGGAGATCGTACCAGCCCTGGCCGTTCAGCCAGTCGCGGACCTGATCGAAGCGGATATTGTCGTCGGTATCGCCGAGCGCGAACCAGTGAATATCGTGCCATTTGTAGGCGAACATGCAGAAGCAGGCCGCGATCCACAGCAGCAGCACCCAACGCCGCCAATGTTCATGGACGGCGACGGACCCCACGCGTTCAATTCTGACCTGTTCCAAGCCCGCCCGCGATTTGACAAGTTATCGCGCCGCTCTAGTCGCTCTGCGACGCGGGACAAGCATAGGCGTGCAATGTTAAGATACTGGCAAGGGCTGGACGAGGGCCAGCGAGCGCTGCTCGCGCAGCTTTTGCGCTACGGCATCACCGGCGGCGGCGTCACGGCGCTCTCGACGATGGTCTACTGGATATGCGCCAAGCGCGATGGCCCGCTGCGCATCGCGCCGCTGCTCGCCAACGTCATCGCCTATCTGGTCGCGGTCGCGATCGGCTATGTCGTCCACAGTCGCTGGAGCTTCCGCGGCCATGGCCGGCGCGACAATCCGGCGCGCACGACTTTCCGCTTCGTGATAGTGTCGTTGCTGAGCCTCGTGCTCAACAGTTTCTGGGTGTGGCTGCTGACGGTGCATATCAAGGGTGCCACCTGGTGGCCGATCCCGCTGATGGTGATGGCGACGCCGATCGTGCTCTTCTGGCTGAACCGCAAATGGGTTTTCGACTGAGATGGCGCACTCGATCCGCGCGGTGACGGGCCAGGCGGCGGCGGACCACCGGCCGCTGCTGTCGATCATCGTCCCCGTGCTGAACGAGGAAGCGACCGTCGGGCCGTTCGTTGCGCGGATCGTGTCCGTGTTGGAGGCGCTGCGCGAGCCGCAGGGCTGGGAAGTGCTGTTCATCGACGACGGCAGCGAGGATGCCACGCTTGCCGCGATCGCCGCCGCCAACCGGATCGAGCCGCGCGTTCGCGCGATCGCGCTTTCGCGCAACTTCGGCAAGGAGGCTGCGCTTTCGGCGGGGCTCGATCACGCCCGCGGCCAGGCGGTGATCCCTATCGACGTCGATCTACAGGATCCGCCCGAGGTGATCGGCGCGATGCTCGCGAAATGGCGTGAGGGCCATGAGGTGGTCTACGGCGTGCGGCGCAATCGCGAGTCCGACAGCCTGCCCAAGCGCATCACCGCCGAATGGTATTATCGCGCGCACAATTGGCTGAGCCACGACAAGATTCCCGAGCATGCCGGCGACTTCCGCCTGCTCGACCGCAAGGTCGTCGACGTCATCCGCAAGATGCCGGAGCGCAACCGCTTCATGAAAGGTCTGTTCGCCTGGGGCGGCTTCCGCCAGGCGGCGGTCGAATATGAACGCGCCGAGCGCGCGCACGGCAGCACCAAGTTCAACTATTGGAAACTTTGGCAGCTCGCGCTCGACGGCATCACCTCGGGCTCGACGCTGCCGCTGCGCATTTGGTCCTATCTCGGCGGCGGCATCGCGCTGCTCGCGTTCGGCTATGCGGTTTACGTCGTGATCCGGACGCTGATCGGCGGCGGCGACGTGCCGGGCTATCCCTCGCTGATCGTTGCGATCCTGTTCTTCGGCGGCCTACAGCTGCTCTCGCTCGGCATTCTCGGCGAATATGTCGGCCGTATCCTGGTCGAGACCAAGGGCCGCCCGCTCTACGTCGTGCGCGAGGAGATCGGCGGCGACGAGGCGAGTATCGACTGATGGGCAGCGACTGATGACCAGCAACTGATGGACCGCGCGATCTACGATCGGATGGCGGAGATCGACGCCGAGCATTGGTGGTTCGCCGCCAGGCGCCGGATCGTCGCGGCGATGATCGAGCGTCTGGCGTTGCCGGAGCGCGCGCGTCTTCTTGAGGTCGGCTGCGGCACCGGCTCGAACCTCATGATGCTCCAGCGCTTCGGCCGGCTGGATGCGATCGAGCCGGATTCGCGCGCCCGCGCGCTGGCCTCACGGCGCGGCGGCATCGCCGTCGCCGGCGGGCTGCTGCCGCACGAGGCGCAGATCGAGGACAACGCCTATGATCTCATCGTGCTGCTCGACGTGCTCGAACATGTTCCCGACGATGCAGGCACGCTGAAGCTGCTCGCGCGCAAGCTCAAGCCGGGCGGGCGGCTGCTGCTCACGGTGCCTGCCTCGCCTTGGATGTGGAGCGCGCACGATCTCGCGCATCATCACCAGCGCCGTTACACCGCGCGCACGCTACGCAGCGCGCTGACCGCGAACGGCTTCCGCATCGCGCATCTCAGCCACTTCAACACGATCCTCTATCCGGTGATCGCGGCGGCGCGGATGCTCGGCAAGCTGATGGGGCGCGAGGGCGGCGACGATGCGATGCCACCCGCGCCGGTGAACAGACTGCTCGGCGCAGTGTTCGGCGCGGAGCGTCACGTTGCCGTGCGCGGCTCCTTGCCCTTCGGGGTGTCGCTGCTCGCCGTCGCGGAGCCGACGATCCGGTAGAGCGCGCCGGTCTGCGGGCCCTGCCACAGCTCGACGAGGCCGGCGTCGATGGGGAGCTGCGCGCGCGGCATGTCGATCAGCCAGAGATAGTCGAACGCCTGGCGGGGGAAATGCGCAAGCGTGTCGGCGAGCAGCGGCTCGTTGCGCGCCCGGCAGTCCGGCCGGCGCAGCAGCTGCGTCGGATCGTGCGAGAAGCGGCCGGCATCGCGATATCGGAGGCTGAGCAGTTGCTGGCCCGGGATCATCCACTGATCGTTGACGAAGCTCTCGCGCCGCACGATCGCCATGCTCGAGAGATGCTCGGTGCGCTGCGTGTGCCAGACGAAGCGGCAGGGCGTCGTCGCCAGCACCATCACCCGGCTGCCCGGTTGGATATGCTGAAGCGCGGCGAGCTGCGTCTGGTAGTTACGCTCGTAGAGCGCGTAGCTCACCGTCTGCGCCGTCATGCGTGCCGCGAAGAAGGCGACGGCGATCGTCGCCACCGCCGGCGACAGGCGGCGATCGAGACGCGGCTTCAGCGCCAGGATCGCGATCGCGATCATGAACGGCACCAACCGCATGTCGGCATAGGCCGAGGAGAGCAGCACGCGCGGCAGCAGCACGAAGGTCAGCGCGAGCAGCAGCGTGGCGAGGCCCAGCGTCGGATCGATCCGGCGCCACGGATTGATCAGGCCGCTGAGCGCGACGAGCGTGAGCAGCACCGCACCGCCGATGTCCCAGGCCGGCCAGCGATCGCGCAGCATCGAATAGAAATAGCGCCACTTCCACGTCCAATCGAACCAGTCGAACGTGCCCTTCGGTGCCTCTCCACCGCGCCACGGGAGCAGTAGCAGCGCCGGCGGCACCAGCGGGAGGACCGCGACGGTTGCGCGCCACCAGCTCTCGAACCAGCCGCGGCCGCGCTTCTTCTCGCGCACGAATTCGGCGGTCCAACATAGCACCCCGAGCACGCCCCAGGCAAAGCTGTGCGCGAGCCAGACCGCGAAGCCTACGAACAGGTAGAGCCAGCGCCGGAGCTTGAGCCGGCCGGTGCGCGCCAGCCTCAGCCAGAAGGCGAAGGCGAGCAGCATCAGCGCCATCGCCAGCGCGAAGTTGATGAAGCCGAACTGGAACGGATAGCTATAGGCCAGCGGCAGCGCGAACAGCGTCGTCGCCGGCACGCGGCCATAAGCTTCGCGCGCCACCAGCAGCAAGCCCGCCACCGTCAAGGGCGGAATGGCGAGCGCGATCAGCTTGACCGAGAACTCCAGCCCGAACAGCTTAGAGAGCGGCACCACGAGCAGATCGACACCGAGGTTGCCCAATATGCCCCACTTGAACGCGTAATAATGGAGCAGCGGCGATTGCGTGCCGACGTCGAGCTCGACGCGGTAGCGGCCCATATGGCCGAGCAGGTCGGTAAGCGGCGGGATCGGCCACCAGATGAGCGGCAGCGCCGCGAGCGCCATCATGGCGTAGGCGAAGTGGCGCGTCTCCCACCATCCGAGCGGGCGCGGCGAGGAGGCGTCCACCTCGATCATCGCCTGCATATCCCCGACCCCGAATCGCCGCGCAAGCGGAAGCGCGGTCATCGTCCGTCCATGAAACTTTGTTCAGGTTACGCCTAATCGGCGATCCGCCAGACCGCGATGCCGTCATTGCCCGGAACGCTGACCGGCGTAA
>JAFAZF010000056.1 GCA_019239915.1 Sphingomonadaceae bacterium | reverse complement strand
TCCACAGCAGACGCTCGTCTAACGTCGATCCGGCGCCAAGCGGCGTGCGTCGCTCGTCAGCGCCGGCGGGCCGCGCTCCATCGGCGCAGTCCAGCGAGCGCTCCGAGTGCCGCAACCCACCCCCGGCCCCTCCCTTTGAGGGAGGGGAGAAGAACGGCCGCGACTGGGCGAAAGCTGTCCTAACCAACTTCGTCACCCCGGGCTTGACCCGGAGTCCCGCTGATTTCGCTCGAGCGATCGAGTGAGCCGAGGTGATGAAGCGGGCCCCCGGTTCGAGGCCGGTGCGCCGTCGGAGGATGGGCGAAAGCGGAGGTTACGAGAGAAGCACCTCACCAACCCTCTTCCGCGAAAGCGAGAGAGGACTTCCGTTCCGCTCACCCCGCGCTGGTCTTCCCCAGATAGGCGGAGAGCCGGTTCTGCGCGGCGGCCATGCGCGCCTTGTCGGGGTTGAGCAGGTCGTAGACCACCGCATTCTCGAGCACGTGCTGGACGTAGCCGCGCGTTTCCGAGAGCGGGATCGCCTCGATCCAGGCGACGACGTCGGCGCCCGGCAGCCGCGGATCGCCGTTCGCAGCGATCCATTTGGAAACGTTACCCGGCCCGGCATTATAGGCGGCGACCGCCAGCACATGGTTGCCGCCGTAGCGGTCGAGCAGCTGCGCGAAATAGGCCGAGCCCAGCGTCATGTTGTAGGCGGGATCGGTGGTCAGCCGCATATAGTCGTAGGGCTGGCTCGTCTTCGCCGCCCATTCGCGCGCCGTCGCCGGCATCAGCTGCATCATGCCGCGCGCGCCGGCGCGGCTGACGGCGTTGCGATCGAACTGGCTCTCCTGGCGCATGATAGCGTGGATCATCGTCCACTGGAAGCGCAGCGTGTCGGGCACCGGCACTTCGGGGAAGGCCGAGCGGACATAGTCGCTGGATCCGTCGATCCGCGCATTGCGGCCGACCATCACGCCGAGATCGGGGCGGCCGACCTGCGTCGCGAGCTCGGCGGCCATACGAAACTCGGCGTCGGTCTTGACCGAATTGGCGAGCGCACGGACGAACTGCGTCTGGTCCTGCCAGTCGCCCAACTCGCCGAGCATCGCGATCGCGCGGACGACCTCGTTATTGTCGAAGCGCGAGCGGTCGACGACCGCGATGTCGATGGGCAGTGCCGGCGCGGGCACCGGCACCGCGATGCCGATCCGCTCGGCGGCCAGCTGGCCGTAGAACTGGTCGTAATGGACCGAGGCGGACTGGAAATAGCCGGTCGCGTCCGCCGCGCGCCCCGCCGCCTGCGCCGCACGGCCCGCCCAGTAGAGCCCGCGCGCCTGCACCTGCGGCGTCCGCCCGGCGGCGGCATAGTTGCGGAACATCGCGATCGCGTCCGCCGGCCGGCCGAGCTTCTCCAGCGCCGTCGTGCCGGCGAGCCACATCAGATCGGTGTAGAGGTCGCGCTCGGCATAGCTGCGGTCGCGCGCACTGGTGCCGGCGGGGTAGGCGTCGTCGGCACGCGATGCTATGTCGTAGGCGACTTGCCACTGCTTGTCGTTCGCCGCCGATCGCGCGAACGACATGCGCGTGGTCAGCCAGACTTGCGCGTCGAACGGCGCCTGCGCGAAGACGCGGGGACGGGCGAGCCAAGCGCGCGCGGTGAGCCACTGGCCGGTGCCGAGCAGCCAATTGGCATAGTCGCGAAGATAGCCGGCATCCTGCTCCGCCGCCGGCCCGAGCGCAGCGGCCTGAGCTGCGGCGTCCGGCGCGCGCGTCTCCAGCGCGAGGCGCGCGCGGAACATCGGCTGGCGCGCGGCGGTGGTCCACGGCAGCTCGCGCTGCGCGGCGGCGGTGGCGCCGTCCCATAGCAGCCGCTCCATCCGCTTGTCCTGATCGTCCGAGACGATCGCGCCGGGGAAGAGCGAGAGCACGCGGCCCTCGTCGTCTGGATTGAGCTGGCCGCCGGTCCACGCGGCGCGGACCTCGATATTGGCGTCCGCGGTGCGCCCCTTTGCCTGCAGCGCCTCGGCGAAGCGGAGATGGCCGGTGTTGGTGACGGGCGGATAGCGCTCGAAATAGGCGATCGCCTGATCGGGCGGCGTCGCCTGCGGCGCCATGGCGCGCTCGGCATCCTTGCGGAACTGCTGCTCGCCCGGCCAGCCCTGATGCGCCATCAGGAAGCTGGCGTAGTCGTTGAACAGCAAAGTATCGCTTTGCCGCAGCCGGTTCCACGAGACCAGCGCCTCGGCGAGCGGATTGGATTGGAGCCCCGCGCCGATCGGCTGCGCATAGACATAGCTGTTCGAAGGCGCGATCTGCGACGGCAGCAGGCTCGACGAGGAGATGCCGAGCCGGGCGCGATACCACACCACCTGCTGCGGCGAGAGCGTCGCGGCGGCGGCGGCGGCGATCAGCACCGAGGCGGCGCCGAGCAGCGGCATCGCGCGCTCGAAGCGCATCAGCCGCCGGCGAACGGGATGCGAACGCAGGATGCTGGACAGGCGCCGCCACCCATCCCTATCTGGCATCGAACCGAAGCGACCCCCGAGCACCGCGCCATTATGCCGCAGTCGGATTCGCGCGTGAAGGAGAGATTGATGTTTCGCGGGTCAATTCCGGCGCTGGTGACACCTTTTCTCGACGGCAGGGTCGACGAAAAGACATTTCGCGCGCTGGTCGACTGGCAGATCGAGGAAGGATCGTCCGCGCTCGTGCCGTGCGGCACCACCGGCGAGAGCGCGACGATGTCGATCGAGGAGCATGATCGCGTCGTCGCGATCTGCATCGAGCAGGCGGCGGGGCGGGTACCGGTGATCGCCGGCTGCGGCTCGAACGACACGCTCGTCGCACTCGATCACATGAAGCGCGCGCAGGCCGCTGGTGCCACCGCCGCGCTCGTCGTCGCGCCCTATTACAACCGACCGAACCAGGACGGCGTCTACGCGCACTTCCACTATCTCGCCAAGCACTGCGACCTGCCGATCATCGTCTACAACGTGCCGGCGCGCACCGTCACCGACATCAAGCCCGAGACGCTCGCGCGGCTCGCGCAGATCGACAGCATCGTCGGCGTCAAGGATGCGAGCGGCATCCCCGGCCGCGTCTCCGCGCACCGGCTCGGCTGCGGCGAGGGCTTTTGCCAGCTCTCCGGCAACGACGACATGGCATTGGGCTTCATGGCGATGGGCGGTGCGGGGTGCATCTCGGTGACCGCCAACGTCGCACCACGGCTCTGCGCGGACTTCCAGTCCGCCTGCCTCGCCGGTAGCTGGGCCGACGCGCTGGCGATCCAGGACCGGCTCTATCCGCTCCACGACGCGCTGTTCTCGGACGCCTCGCCGGGGCCGGTGAAATACGCGCTGAGCCGCGTGCGCGGCGACGTCTCGACCGAGCTTCGCCTGCCGATGACCCCGCCGTCGGAGGCGAGCCGCACGGCGGTCGACGCCGCGCTGGAACATGCGTGGCTGGTGTGATGAAGCGCAACGCAGTCCCCCTCCCTTTCAAGGGAGGGGTTAGGGGTGGGTGGAACCTAGGCGGATCACTCGCGACCGCCACCCACCCCCCGACCCCCTCCCTTGAAAGGGAGGGGGAGGAGTAACCATGGCCCGCCCGCGTCCCCAGGAGTTCGAGAAGAAGAAGATCGTCGCCGAGAACCGGCGCGCGCGCTTCGAATATTTTCTCGAGCAGTTCTTCGAGGCCGGCATCGCCTTGACCGGCACCGAGGTGAAGTCGCTGCGCTTCGGCGAGGGCTCGATCGCCGAAGCCTATGCCGAGGTGAAGGACGGGCAGGTCAACCTCGTCAACGCCAACATCCCCGAGTTCAGCCACGGCAACCGCTTTAACCACGAGCCGAAACGCCCGCGCCGGCTGCTGCTCCACGAGCGCGAGATCGAGAAGATGGGGCAGGGCGTGCAGCGCGAAGGCATGACGCTCATTCCGATGGCGATCTATTTCAACGGCCGCGGCCGCGCCAAGGTCGAGCTCGCGCTCGCCAAGGGCAAGAAGCTCCACGACAAGCGCGAGACCGTGAAGGAGCGTGACTGGAAGCGCGACCAGGCAAGATTGCTGCGCGATCGGGGGTGACGGTTCCCCCTCCCTGGAAGGGAGGGGTTAGGGGTGGGTTGCGGCTGGAGAGAAGGCCCGCATGCTCTCCACCCATCCCAGGCACCTTCCTTGCCGGGAGGGGCTTTACGCGCCCCGCTTGACCCGACTCCCGTGAGCGCCCGATGAGGGACCATGGATCGAGAGCTCACCGTCGCCTCACCCTTCGCCGATACCGAGCGGCTGATCGACTATGCGATCGCCGCCGGCGTCGGGCTCACCGGGCTCGCCAGCGCGATCCTGGTCGGGCGGCTGGTGCATGACTGGCGGTTCGGCACCGCCTTCCTGGCCGGCTTCGCCTGCCTCGTCGCGCTCGTCGTCGCCTTTGCGCGCATCCGCGCCAAGGTCGCCGAGCCCGTCGCCGCCTCGCCGGACGCGGCGCTGCTCCGCACCGCGCTCGACGCCGAGGACCAAGCGATCGCGGTCACCGCGTGCGGCGGCGGCCTCGTCGCCGCGAGCCGCCGCTATGTCGACTGGTTCGGCGGACTCGCGCCGCCCGCGCTGCCGATCCTGGATCGCGCCGCGGTGCGCGCGCTCGACGACGCGGGCCGCGCCGCCTGGCGCGACGGCGCCGCCGAGGTCGCCGACGTCGTTGCCGATCGCGACCGGCTCGACGTCACGCTCCAGCGCGGCGGCCTGCGTGACGATCACCTCGTCTGGCGCTTCCGCCGCCGTGCCGCCGCGGGCGAGCTTGGCCATGTCCGCGCGCTGATCGAAGGCGAGGCCGGCGAGCGGCTCGGCCGCGCCGGCGTGATGGCGCTGATCGCGAACGGAGACGGTCGCGTCATCGCCGCCAACCGCGTGCTCGCGCAGCGCGCGCTCGGCCGGGCGGACGCGACGCCCGAGGGCCGCGACCTCGCGCAGCTGATCGAGCCGTTCGGCGAGAGCGGGCTGCGGCTCAGCCGCGAGGGCAGTGCCGGCAACCCGCTCCGCCTCGTCCAGCTGCCGCTCGCGGTGCAGCCCGATGGCGGCGAAGCGCCCAAGCTCCTGTTCCTGCTCGATGAGACCGCCGCTGCGGCGGCGCCCAACACCGCGGAGCAGCCCGAGCATATCCACGCGCTGCTGGCGATGCTGCCGCTCGGCCTCGCGCTCGCGGACCGCGACGGCCGCTTCGTCTTCCAGAACGACGCGTTCCTGCGCGCCGCCGGCCGCAACCGGAGCGAGATGCCGGTCTATCCCGGTGACCTGGTGGTGCGCGAGGACAAGAACGCCGTCGCCGATGCCGTGCGCCGCTTCGCCAATGCCGATCGCAACCCCGCGCGGCTGACCTCGGGGCGGATCATCGCGCCGATGGCGGGCGATCTTGCCATCCGCCTCGCCGCGCGTCCCGAAGAGCCGGTGGTGCTCACCGTCGCGCGCGCGCAGGGGCTTGGGCAGGCAGCGGTCCTCCTCAGTCTCAAGGACTCGAGCGAGGAGAGCAAGCTCAAGCGCCAGGCCGAACAGGCGACCAAGATGCAGGCGGTCGGCCAGCTCGCCGGCGGCATCGCGCACGATTTCAACAACATCCTGACGGCGGTGCTCGGCCATTGCGACCTGATCCTGCTCCGCCACACGCCCGGCGACAGCGATTATGACGACATCCAGCAGATCCGTACCAACGCCAACCGCGCCGCGAACCTCACCCGCCAGCTGCTCGCCTTCTCGAGACAGCAGACGCTCCGCCCGCAGATCCTGCAGCTTCCCGATGTCGTCGCCGACGTCTCCAACCTGCTGAAGCGACTGATGGGCGAGGGGCTGCAGCTCGTCACCAAGCATGGCCGCAGCCTCGGCCCCGTCCGCGCCGATCCCGGCCAGCTCGAACAGGTGATCGTCAACCTCTCGTTGAACGCGCGGGACGCGATGCCCGACGGCGGCACGCTCACCATCCAGACCTACGCGGTCTCGGCCGCGGAGGTGCGCCGGCTGGGCTCCGACATCCTGCCCGCCGCCGACTATACCGCGCTCAGCGTCACGGATACCGGCGTCGGCATCTCGCCCGAGGTACTGCCGAAGATCTTCGAGCCGTTCTTCACCACCAAGGAAGTGGGCAAGGGCACCGGTCTCGGCCTTTCGACCGTCTATGGCATCGTCAAGCAGTCCGGCGGTTTCATCTTCGCCGATTCGACGCCGGGCGAGGGCACCAGCTTCGTCATCTATCTCCCCGTCCACCGCGCCGAGCCCGGCATCGAAGCCGCCGCGCCCAAGAAGGAGAAGCCCGCCGAGACCTGGGGGGCGGGCAACGTCCTGCTTGTCGAGGACGAGGACATGGTCCGCGCCGTCGCCGAGCGTGCGCTCGTCCGCCAGGGCTATCGGGTGATGGCGGCGGCGAACGGGGAGGAGGCGCTCGAGCTGCTCGCGGCCGCCGAACGCGGTGAGGCCGATAGGTTCGATTTGCTCGTCTCCGACGTCGTGATGCCGACGATGGACGGGCCGGCGCTGGTGCGCGAGGCGCGGCGACGCTTCCCGACGCTGCCGGTACTCTTCATGTCGGGCTATGCCGAGGAGCAGCTGCGCAAGTCGATCGACATCGACAAGGTCGATTTCCTGCCGAAACCCTTTTCGGTTCAGCAGCTTGCCGAAGCGGCGCGCGCGGCGCTGGATCGCAAGGGCGCCGGTTAACCGCGACGGTTCATTGACCCAAGTGAATCCCGTCACGGTGGCGGAATAATGTTTGGCAATCAGGCGCTTCGCCCTTATGAGGCGCCGCCATGAAGCGTTCGCGTTCCGTCCTCATCGTGGAAGACGAGCCGCTCATCGCGATGATGCTCGAGGATTTCGTCGATTCGCTCGGACACAACGTCGCGGGCACGGTCGATTGCGTCGCCGATGCGCTCGCGCGGGTCGAGGAGGGCGGGTTCGACGTCGCCATCGTCGACGTGCATCTGCGCGGCGGCGAGGCGTCGTGGCCGGTCGCTGACGCGCTCGCCGATCGCGGCATCGCCTATCTGTTCTCGACCGGCGGCTACACCAGCCCGGCGCCCGAGCGCCACCGTAACGCGCCGACGCTCTCGAAGCCCTTCACCATGTCCGGCGTCGAAGCCGCGATCGACGACTGCGATTAGGATGCCTTCCCCTCCCTGGAAGGGAGGGGATCGAGGGGTGGGTTGCTGTCGAGGCGCGCACCTCCAGGTGCGGCTCTCATCGAAATATCCACAATGTTCCGCTCTTGTTCTTGTGGAACAGATACGATACACAGGGCCTCGTGATTGAACGTCGGCTGGCGGCGCTCTACGAGGGAGGCATCGGCAATGGCCGCATCACTCAAGATCATCGGAGCGGGCGCAGGCATGGCAGGCACGGCGGAGAAGAATGTCGGGACCGAGCGTCAGCGCGCGCTCGATGCCGCGCTCGCGCAGATCGATCGCGCCTTCGGCAAGGGCTCGGCGATGAAGCTGGGCAGCCGCGAGAAGATCGAGATCGAGGCGATCTCGACGGGGTCGCTGGGGCTCGACATCGCGCTCGGCATCGGCGGCCTGCCGCGCGGCCGCATCGTCGAGATCTACGGCCCCGAGAGTTCGGGCAAGACCACGCTCGCGCTCCACGCCATCGCCGAGGCGCAGAAGGCCGGCGGCACCGCCGCCTTCGTCGATGCCGAACATGCACTCGACCCGGTCTATGCCAAGAAGCTGGGCGTCGACATCGACGAGCTGATCGTCAGCCAGCCCGATACCGGCGAGCAGGCGCTCGAGATCACCGATACGCTGATCCGCTCGAACGCCATCGACGTGCTGGTGGTGGATTCGGTCGCCGCGCTGGTGCCCCGCGCGGAGATCGAGGGCGAGATGGGCGACAGCCATGTCGGGCTTCAGGCCCGATTGATGTCCCAGGCGCTGCGCAAGATTACCGGCTCGATCGCACGCTCGCGCACGCTCGTCATCTTCATCAACCAGATCCGCATGAAGATCGGCGTGATGTACGGCAATCCGGAAACTACCACCGGCGGCAACGCGCTGAAGTTCTACGCGTCCGTCCGCCTCGACATTCGCCGCACCGGCCAGATCAAGGATCGTGACGACATCATCGGCAACACCACGCGCGTGAAGGTCGTCAAGAACAAGGTCGCGCCGCCGTTCAAGCAGGTCGAGTTCGACATCATGTACGGCGAGGGCGTTTCCAAAATCGGTGAGATCCTCGATCTCGGCGTCAAGGCCGGCATCGTCGAGAAATCGGGTGCGTGGTTCAGCTACGACAGCATCCGCATCGGCCAGGGCCGCGAGAACGCCAAGACCTATCTCAAGGAAAATCCCGAAATCGCCGATCGCCTCGAACGCGCGATCCGCGGCCGCACCGACGAGGTCGGCGAGGCGCTGATGACCGGCCCCGAGGAAGAGGACGACGCCTGAGCTGAGAGCTGCGTTTCCCGCCGACGTAGCGTAACCTTCGTCACCTTCTACGGCCTTTAGCCCCTCCCTAATAGGGAGGGGTTGGGGTGGGTGGAGGGACGCGAGACCTTTGCTCAGCCTCCACCCACCCCCGGCCCCTCCCTGGAAGGGAGGGGAGAAGAGGCCCTTCGCTTGTGAGTCGCCGCCCCCTCGCTTAAGTCACCGGTCATGACCTCGACCAACGACATCCGCCGGTCCTTTCTCGACTATTTCGGGCGCGAGGGGCACCGCGTCGTGCCGTCGGCGCCGCTGGTCCCGCACAACGATCCGACGTTGATGTTCGTCAACGCCGGCATGGTGCCGTTCAAGAACGTCTTCACCGGCCTCGAGACGCGCCCCTATTCGACCGCGGCCTCGTCGCAAAAGTGCGTCCGTGCCGGCGGCAAGCACAACGACCTCGACAATGTCGGGTACACCGCGCGCCATCACACCTTCTTCGAGATGCTCGGCAATTTCTCGTTCGGCGACTATTTCAAGGAACGCGCGATCGGCCTCGCCTGGAACCTGATCACGAAGGAATGGGGGATCGCCGCGGACCGTCTGACCGTCACCGTCTACCACACCGACGACGAGGCGTTCGACCTCTGGCGGAAGATCGCCGGCCTGCCCGAGAGCCGCATCATCCGCATCCCGACCAAGGACAATTTCTGGCAGATGGGGGATACCGGCCCCTGCGGCCCGTGCTCCGAGATCTTCTACGATCACGGCGATCACATCCCGGGCGGCCCGCCCGGATCGCCCGACGAGGACGGCGATCGCTTCGTCGAGATCTGGAACCTCGTCTTCATGCAACATGAGCAGGTCACCGCCAAGGACCGCGTCGACCTGCCCCGTCCGTCGATCGATACCGGCATGGGGCTCGAGCGCATCGCCGCCGTGCTCCAGGGCGTTCACGACAATTACGACACCGACACCTTCAGGGCCTTGATCGCCGCATCGGCCGCGCTCACCGCGACCGATCCCGCCGGTGCCACCAAGGCCAGCCATCGCGTCATCGCCGATCATCTCCGCGCTTCGGGCTTTCTCGTCGCCGACGGCGTGCTGCCCGCCAACGAAGGCCGCGGCTATGTCCTCCGCCGCATCATGCGCCGTGCGATGCGCCACGCCCACCTGATCGGCGCGCGCGAGCCGCTGATGCATCGGCTCGTGCCGTCGCTGATCGCCGAGATGGGCGCCGCCTATCCCGAGCTCGTGCGCGCCCAGGCGCTGATCGAGGAAACGCTCAAGCTCGAGGAGACACGCTTCCGCCAGACGCTCGCCAACGGCCTGCGCCTGCTCGACGAGGCGACCGCCGAGATGAAGCCGGGCTCGACGCTGCCCGGTGCGACCGCGTTCAAGCTCTACGACACCTACGGCTTCCCGCTCGATCTTACCGAGGACGCGCTGCGTCCGCTCGACATCGACGTCGACAAGCTCGGCTTCGATGCCGCGATGGCCGAGCAGAAGGCCGTTGCGCGCGCCGCCTGGAAGGGTTCGGGCGAGAAGGCGTCGGACGAGCTCTGGTTCGATCTCGCCGAGGAGGCGGGCAGCACGGAATTCACCGGTTATGGCGCGACAGAGGGCGACGCACAGGTCATCGCGATCGTCAAGGAAGGCGCTCGCGCCGATCAGGCGCAGGCGGGGGACACGGTTGTGATCCTCACCAACCAGACACCTTTCTACGGCGAGAGCGGCGGCCAGACCGGCGACACCGGCCGCATGACCGGCGAGCGCGGCTTTGCCGCCGCGGTCGCTCACACCGATAAGCCGCTCGGTCAGCTGCATGGCCACCGCGCGACGATCGAGGCAGGCGTGGTCAAGGTCGGCGATGCGGTCCACCTTGCCGTCGACGTCGACCACCGCAACCGCGTGCGCGCCAACCACAGCGCCACGCACCTCCTGCACGCGGCGTTGCGCAAGCATCTTGGGCCCCACGTCACGCAGAAGGGCAGCCTCGTCGCCGCCGACCGGCTGCGCTTCGATTTCGCGCACCCCAAGGCGATGACGCCCGTCGAGATCGCCGCGGTCGAGGCCGAGGTGAACCATCATATTCGCGAGAATGAGCGGGTCAGCACGCGACTGATGACGCCGGATGACGCAATCGCCGCCGGTGCGATGGCGCTGTTCGGCGAGAAATATGGCGACGAGGTCCGCGTCCTCTCGATGGGTCGGCTCGACGACGCCAATTACTCGGTCGAGCTGTGCGGCGGGACGCACGTCTCCGCGCTCGGCGACATCGGTCTGTTCAAGATCGTCGCGGAAAGCGCGGTGTCGTCGGGCGTGCGTCGCATCGAGGCTCTGACCGGTGAAGCGGCGCGCATTTGGCTGACCGCGCGCGAGGAGCGGCTCAAGGAGGCGGCGGCGGCGCTCAAGGCATCGCCGGAAGAGGTCCCCGCGCGTGTCGCGAGCCTTGTCGAGGAGCGTCGGCGGCTGGAACGCGAGCTTGCCGATGCCAAGCGCGCGCTGGCGCTCGGTGGCGGTGGAACGGTTTCCGAACGCGGTGAAACCATCGAGGAGGTTGGTGGTCACGGCTTTATCGGCCAGGTGATCGACGGACTTGAGCCCAAGGCGCTGCGCGGTCTCGTCGACGACGCCAAGAAGAAGCTCGGCTCGGGCGTCGCTGTCCTCGTCGCGCTGTCCGATGGGCGCGCGAGCGTCGCGGTCGGCGTCACCGACGATCTCGTCGGCAGCCGCAACGCGGTCGACCTCGTCAACCTCGCCGTCACGGCGCTTGGCGGCCAGCGCGGCGGCGGCCGCCCCGACATGGCGCAGGGCGGTGGCCCTGAGGCGGATAAGGCGGACGATGCGATAGCCGCGGTGCGCGCCGCGCTCAAAGAGATCAAGGCGGCGGCGTGATGATGCTGCTCGCTCTCACCGTCGCAGCGGCGCCTGTCGCTGCGCCGCCACCGCTCGCGGTGCCGTCGCTCAATCGCGCGCCGGTGATCATGACGGCGAGCGACGCCGTCCAGCCGCCGATCGAGATCGATGTCGAGGTCCGGCAAGCCGATACCGTGCTCTACAGCGGTATGATGCGGGTCGCCGGCAACATCGGCGCATCCTATAGTCTCAACATCATGAACGCCCCGCGCGGCCTCTGCACCGGGCGCCTGACCTACGATATGGGCGAGCGGAGTTCGCTACAGGTCAACCTGCGTTCCGAGAGTTTTCGCGACCAGCCCGACCGGTTCGCGCTCGATCTCCATTATGACCGACCCGCAAGCGATCGCAGCTGTGATCAGCAACCCGGCACGCGCTCGATCGGACTCAATCAGGCGGTCCCACTTGCCGCTGGTGCATCGGTGACGATCAGCGGCGATGCGGGGCTGAGCGTTCGCTTGCGCCGACGCTGACCGGTCAACCCGGCGCGCGATCGCGTAGCCGCTGCCCACGCTCCTTCGGAGGCTTGGCCATCTCACCCATCGCCATGATCGCGGCGCGCTGCTCGGCGCGCTTGTCGTGGATCGAGGCGATCACCGGACCCATCGCGATGCCGAGGTCGACAAGCACCGCCTCGGACAGCTGCAGCGAGGATTCGAGCTGCTCGGGCACCGCGTCGGTCGCGCCCGCCTTGTAGAGTTCGGCGGCGTGCGCCGCGTCGCGTGCGCGCGCGACGATCGTGAGCGCCGGATGCGCGCGCCGCGCGGCGCGGGTGAGACGGAGCTGCTGCACGGGATCGTCCATCGTCAGGATGAGCGCGGTCGCGCGGGCGAGGCCGAGCCGCTCGAGCAGCTCGGGTCGTCCGGCATTGCCGTAGAGTGCCGGAAGCCCCTCCGCGCGCGCCGCCGCGACCGCATCGACATCGGCGTCGATCGCGATGAAGGGACGGTCGTGGACGCGGAGCATCTCGGCGACGAGCCGCCCAACGCGGCCGAAGCCGACGATGATCGCGCGCGGCGCGCCTCCATCGTCGTGGGGCGGCGCCTGCGCGCTACGTCGCTCGACCCGCCGCGCGAAATCGCGGCCGAGCCGAGCGAGCAGCGGCGTGATCGTCAGTCCGATCGCGGTGACGGTCTGCCAGAAGGCGGCGGTGGCGGGCGCTATCAGCTGCGCCGCGGCGGCGGCGCTGAGCACGATCAGCGTCGTCTCGGAGGGCGCGGCCATGAGGAGGGCGGTCTCGGCTGCGACGCCGCGCCTCGCGCCGGCGAACCGCAGCAGCAGCCCGGTCACCAGCGCCTTGATGAGCACGACGGCGAGGACGGCAAGCACGAGCTTCGGCCAATCGCGGACGATCGCGTGAAGATCGAGGCTCATGCCGACGGTGATGAGGAAGATGCCGAGCGCCAGCCCCTTGAACGGCGCGGTCATCACCTCGACTTCATGCGCATAGTCGGTCTCGGCGATCAGCAGCCCGGCGAGCAACGCACCGACGATCGGCGATAGTCCCGCGGCGGTGGTCGCGATCGAGGCGAGGATCACCACAAGCAGGCTCGCGGCCATGAACAGCTCGGGGCTGTGCGTTCGCGCCGCTTGCGCGAACAGCCGCGGCAGCAGGAAATAGCCGACGGCGAGCAGCGCCACGATCACACCCGTGCCGTACGCGATCGAGGCGACCAGCGCCTGCCAGCCGACATCGTGCGCATGCGGCGCGAACGAGCCGAGCGTGAAGATGATCGGGATCAGCGCGAGATCCTCGAACAGCAGCATCGCGAATGCGCCGCGACCGACCGCGCTCGTCGTCCCGGCGATCGGCAGCACCAGCGCGGTCGATGATAGCGCGAGCGCGATGCCGAGCCCGAACGCCGCCACCCAGGGCTGGCCGGTAAGACGGATCGCGAAACCGGTGAGCAGCGCCGCACCGATCAGCTGCGACGGCCCGAGCAGGAAGAGCTGGCGGCGCATCCCCCATAGCCGCGGCAGCGAGAGCTCCAGCCCGATCGAGAAGAGCAGCAACACGATGCCGAGCTCGGCGAACGGCTCGATGCCTTCCGGATCGCTGATCGTGAGGTAGAACAGCCAGCGATGTGCCGGCGCGAGCGCGCCGAGCCCGGCGGGGCCGATCAGCGCGCCGACGATGATGAAGCCGATCACGGCATTGACACGCAACCGCGCGAATGCGGGTATCACGATGCCCGCGCAGCCGAGGATGACGAGCGCGTCGCTGAAGCCGGGCGATTGGACGGGGAGCGCCATGCATGCATCATCGCCGGGCGCGGCGACGAAGGCTACGGGCTAAGTGGCGTGGAGGCTGCGATGAGGCGCGAATTAGATATCTGCATCGTCGGTGGCGGGCCGGCTGGGATGATGGCCGGGCTGCTATTCGCGCGGGCCGGGTTGCAGGTGCTGGTGCTCGAGAAGCATCACGACTTCCTGCGCGATTTCCGCGGCGACACGGTCCACCCCTCGACGCTCGAGCTGTTCCACGAGTTGGGCCTGCTCGATCGGCTGCTCGCGCGACATCACAACAAGGTCCGTCAGCTCGGTGCGCGCATCGGCGGCAAAAACGTGATGATCGCCGACTTCAGTCATCTGCCTGTGGCCGCGCCCTATATCGCGCTGATGCCGCAATGGGACTTCCTCGACTTCGTCGCGGAGATCGCACGCGGCTATGCCGGCTTCACGCTCAGGCAGAGCTGCGAAGCGATCGGTCTGATCGAGGAGGGGGCGCGCGTCGCCGGCGTCCGTACGCGGGACGGCGAGGAATTTCGTGCGCGGCTCGTGCTTGGCTGCGACGGGCGCGATTCGCACTTCCGCGCGGGGCTGCCGCAGACGATCGTCGGGGCGCCGATGGATGTGCTCTGGTTTCGCATCACCAAGCGCGCGCAGCCCGAGAACGAGACGATGGGCGTGTTCGACACCGGCCGCATTTTCGTGCTGATCGATCGCGGCGACTATTGGCAGTGCGCCTATGTCTTCCCCAAGGGGCAGGGCGAGGCGGTGAAGGCCGAGGGGTTCGATCGGTTCAAGGCGCGCGTATGCGAGGTCGGGCCGGAGACGGCGGCGATCGACGAGAGCGTCAAGAGCTGGGACGACGTCAAGCTGCTGACGGTGACGGTCGATCGGCTCGAGACCTGGCATCGGCCGGGGCTGCTGCTGATCGGCGACGCCGCGCATGCGATGTCGCCGATCGGCGGCGTCGGCATCAATCTCGCGATCCAGGATGCGGTCGCGACCGCCAACCTGCTCGCGGGTCCGATGGCGGCGGGCGAGGATCCCGATCCCCTGCTCCACCGGGTGCGGGATCGGCGCATCGGTGCGGTGCGGATCACGCAAGCCATGCAGAAGCTGGTGCAGGACGATGTCATCGCGCCGGTGCTCGCCGCGAGCGAGCCGCTCAGCGGGCCGCCGCTGGTCGCGCGGCTGCTCGACCGTATCGCGCTGCTGCGGCGGATCCCGGCGCGGGTGGTGGGCCTGGGCGTACGGCCCGAACATGTGCGCTCGCCGGAGGCCAACGGGCAGGTTCTGTAGCTAGAACCGTTGGGGCCGAGCTTGGCGAAGCCCTGTCGTTCTTTCGATTGCGGTAAGAGCAAGATCGCCGCTTCGACAAGCTCAGGGCGAGCGGTCGTGTCAGGCCACTTTGCGCTCTTCGCCGCCGGCAACCAGCTGCGCGGCTTGGTCGGCGGGTATCGGTGCGCCGACCAGCCAGCCCTGCATCTGCTCGCAGCCGAGCTCGCGTAGCCGCGCGTGTTCGGCGTTTGTCTCCGCGCCCTCGGCGATCGTCGTCATACCGAGACTTTGCGCGAGCGCGACGACGGCGCGGATGATCGCGACGCTTTCGGGCGCGTCGCCGGCGGCGCCGTGGACGAAGCTGCGATCGATCTTGAGCGTCGAGAAGCGGCCGCGCGCGACGTGGCCGAGCGCCGAGCGCCCGGTGCCGAAGTCGTCGAGCGCGACCCGGACGCCGAGCGCGCGGATGCTGTCGATAACGGTCGCGACGCCGCTATCCTTGATCAGTGCGGCCTCGGTGAGTTCGAGCTCGAGCCGCTGCGGCGCCAGCCCGCTCTGTGAAAGTGCGGAGACCAACGTCGTTGCCAGGGCGGTGTCGCAGAGCTGCTCGGGCGACATGTTGATCGCGACGCGGATCGGATGCGGCCAGCGGCTGGCATCGTGGCAGGCGGTGCGGATCACCCACTCGCCGATGCGGCCGATCAGATGCGCCTCCTCGGCGATCGGTATGAAGCGATCGGGGCTGACCTGGCCGAGCTCGGGATGCGTCCAGCGCAGCAGCGCCTCGAACGCCTCGACCGCGCCCGTACGGGCATCGACGATCGGCTGATAGACCATATGGAACTGACCGCCCTCGAGCGCCTCGCGCAGGCCGGTTTCGATCTGGCGCCGCTCCTCGGCCGCGGCGTGGAGCTTGGGCTCGAAGCGGCGGTGGACGCCACGCCCGTCATCCTTGGCGCGATAGAGCGCGAGATCGGCGTTGCGCAGCAGCGTCTCGGGCGCACGGCCGTCGATCGGCGAGGTCGCCGAACCGACGCTGCCGCCGATATGGATACGGTGCCCGTCGATCTCGAACGGCGCGCACAGCCCGGCGATGATCCGCTCGGCGAGGTCGTCGATGCGGTTCTGGTTGGCATCGCAGACGACGAACGCGAATTCGTCGCCGCCCAAGCGGCCGCATACGTCCTGCGGCGTACCGAGCGCGCGCAGCCGCCGCGCGACCTCCTGCAGCAGCCGATCGCCGATCGGGTGGCCGAGCGTGTCGTTGACCTGCTTGAAGCGGTCGAGATCGATCAGCAGCAGGGCGGCACGCGAGGCGGTACGGTGGGCGTGCGCGATCGCTGCGGCGAGCGCCTCGTTGACCTGGGCGCGGTTGGCGAGCCCGGTCAGTGTGTCGAAGCGCGCCATGCGGTCGATCTTTTCGGTGGCGCGGCGCTGCTCGGTGACGTCCGAGCCAACGCCCCAGAAGCCGAGCAGATTGCCGTCGTCGTCCAGGCGGGGCGCCGCGGATAGCTGCCACCAGCGGGTTTCCGCGCCGATCGACACCGGGACGACGAGATCGCTGAAGCTTTCGCGCAGGCGGAAGCGATCGGCGAGATCGCGGATGCCGTCGGCGACGTCGCCGCGCTCCCAATCCTCGCCGGCGAGCAGCGCGAGCAGGGGGCGGCCCTCGATCGCCTTGACCTCCGCTGCGAACAGCTTGGCGATGCGGCTCGAGACGTTGACGAGGCAGCGCGAGGCATCGACCTGCCACAGCCAGTCGGCGCCGCTCTCCTCGAACTCGCGCAGCAGCAGGCTGACCACCTCGTTGCGCTCGGCAAGCGCGAGCTGGGCGGCGAAACGGCGCATCTCGGCGCGGCCGTTGGCGAGGCAGCCGACAGCCATCGCGGCGGTGTAGAACAGCGCCGCCGCGGCGAGCAGCGGCGAGCCGATCTCGATCATCATCGCCGACAGCCCGCCGCCGACGGCGAGCATGAAGCCGAGCGCCGCAGGCGGCACGGGCGCGAGCATGATGCCCGCACCCGCGATCATGCCCGAGGTGACGACCGCGAACGCGAGGTCCTGATGCTGGCCGTGGAAGGCAGCGAGCAGCACCGGCGGCACTGCCCACAGCACGCCCAGCATCACAGCGTTGGCGGTGGCACGATAGACGGTGACGTCGGGCGTCTCGGCGGCGAGCTGACGGCGTTCGCGGCGGTGCTCGAGCAACGAGCCCGCCATGACTGCGAGCGCGAGCACGAGCCAGCCGATCACCCAGGCGGCGGGCGCCGCACCCTTGAGCAGCGCACCGAGCATCATCGCGCCGGCGAGATTGGCGAACAGCCACAAAGGCTGCAGCCGCGCAAAAGAGCGCAGCTGCGCGGTGCTGACCGCCGCCCAATCCTTGGTATGGCGCGTCGGCAGGCCGAGCACGACACGCCAGGGCGGAGATCCGTCGGCGGACTTGAAGGTGAAGGGATGCGGCACGGCGCCGCTGCTAGGGGTGAAGTGCTTGACGAGTGGTAAGCTTTGGCGGCCTCTAGCCTAGGTTAACCACCAATTTTTACGCGAGAACCGACCCAGTTCAGGACTCGCGCACCGCCGCGCGCAGTTCGGCGATGCCCAAGCCGCCCTCGCTCGAGGTCGCCAGCACCTCCGGAAAGGCGGCAACGTGGCTGCGCGCCTCACGCTCCGTCGCCTCGCGCATCGCGACGAGCTCGGTCGCCTTGATCTTGTCGGCCTTGGTGAGGACGAGGCGATAGGAGACCGCCGCCTTGTCGAGCATCGTCATCAGCTCGCGATCGATATCCTTGAGGCCATGGCGGCTATCGACGAGCAGCAGCACGCGCTTCAAGGTCGCGCGGCCGCGCAGATAGTCGTTGATGAGGTGGCGCCAGCGTCGCGCGAGCTCGGGTGGCGCCTTCGCGAAGCCGTAGCCCGGCATGTCGACGAGCCGGAGCAGCGGCGGATCGCCGACCTCGAAGAAGTTGAGCTCCTGCGTGCGCCCCGGCGTGGTCGAGGCGCGCGCAAGGCCGTTGCGGCCGGTGAGCGCATTCAGCAGCGAGGACTTGCCGACGTTCGAGCGGCCCGCGAACGCGACTTCGGGCAGATCGGCGTCGGGCAGGAACTTGAGCGCGGGCGCCGACTTCAGGAACGCGATCGGCCCCGCGAACAGCTTGCGCGCCGCCTCGATGCGCGCGGCTTCGGCGGCTTCCGCGACGCCGCCGTCCGCCGCGCCCGTCATTTCGCCGGCGCCGCCTTGAGCACCGGATTGCGACTGTAGAGCCAGCGCTGCTGGAGGATGGTGAGCGTGTTCGACATCACATAATAGAGCTGAAGCCCCGCCGCGAACGGCGCGAACACGAACATCATCACCCACGGCATCATCGCGAAGACTTGCTTCTGCGCCTCGTCCATCGGCTGCGGGTTGAGCCGGAATTGCAGGTACATGGTGATGCCGAGCAGGATCGCGAGCACGCCCAGGTGCAGAAAGGCGGGAGGCTCGAATGCGAGCAGGCCGAACAGGTTGACCGGCGTCAGCGGATCGGGCGCGGAAAGATCCTTGATCCACAGCACGAACGGCTGGTGGCGCATGTCGATCGTGAGCAGCAGCACCTTGTAGAGCGCGTAGAAGATCGGGATCTGGAGGAAGATCGGCAGGCAGCCGCCGATCGGATTCACCTTCTCCTCCTGGTAGAGCTTCATCATCTCCTGCTGGAGGCGCGGCTTGTCGTCCTTGTGGCGCTCCTGCAGCGCCTTCATCTTGGGCTGCAGCGTGCGCATCGCCGCCATCGACTTGAACTGGCGCTGCGCGATCGGGAACATCAGCCCGCGCACGATCAGCGTCAGCAGGATGATCGCGACGCCGAAATTGCCGCACATCCGGAACAGCCAGTCGAGCAGATAGAAGATCGGCTTCTCGAACCAGATGAACCAGCCCCAGTCGATCGCGCGGTCGAAGCCGGCGATGCCTTCGCCCTTGTAGCGATCGAGCAACGTCACTTCCTTGGCGCCGGCGAAGAGCCGCGCCCCGTAGCTGACCGCCTTCCCAGGTGGCACGATGCTCGCGGCCGGCGTAAACTCCGCCTGGTAGCGCTGGCCGCCGCCCGACCGGAACGCGGCGTCGATCGCGCTGCCCTGATCGGGCACCAGCGCGGTCAGCCAATATTTGTCGCCGAAGCCGAGCCAGCCGCCGGTCGTCTGGAAGTGCTGCCCCTGGGGGTTGGCATCGAGATCCTTGAACGCGACGCCGTAATCGGCGGCGTTGTTGAAGAAGCCCATCGGCCCAGTGTGCGCCGTCCAGGTCGATTTGTCGGGCGACTGACCGGTACGGTCGATCAGTGCATAAGGCCGCACCGAGACGGCGGCCGTGCCCCCATTCGCGACGCTCTGCGTCACCGCAAACATGTAGCCGTCGTCGATCGCGAGGCGGATCGCGAAGCTCTGGCCGGCGCCGTTCGTCCAGCTCAGCGTCACCGGATGGTCTGGGGTGAGATCGCCGCCGCTCGCGGTCCACACCGTGTCCGGCCCCGGCAGCGCCACGCCATCGCCCGACCAGCCGAAGCCGGCATAATAAGCGCCGGGCGTCGCTTCCGGCGAGAGCAGGCGGATCGGCGGCGAGTTCTTGGCGATCGTCTCGCGTTGCGTGACGAGCACGAGATCGTCGATGCGGGCGCCGCGCAGGTTGATCGATCCGGCGAGCTTCGGCGTCGCGATCTTCACACGCGGCGTCCCCGCCAGCACGGCGGCACGCGCGCGGACGGCGGTCGGCCCTTCCGGCGCCGGTGCCGCGCTCGGGTTGGGCACGACCTGCGTCTTGCCGTCGACCACCTGCGTCGCCGGCTTGTTGGCGACCGGGAAGAACTTGTTCGAGATCGCGCCCCAGCCAAAGATGACGACGAACGCCAGCACGAAGGCCAGGATCAGGTTGCGCTGGTCGTTCACCTACTCAAACCCCCAAGGACGAAGCCGCCGGTCACGGCACCGGATCATAACCGTGGCCGCCGAACGGGTGGCAGCGGCACAGTCGTTTCGCGGCGAGCCAACCGCCGCGCGCGGCCCCATAGCGCGAGACCGCTTCGATCGCATAGGCCGAGCAGGACGGCGCGTAACGGCAGCTCGGGCGCATCAGCGTCGACGGCCAGCGCTGCCAGAAGCGGGCCGCACCGATCATCGCGCGCGCCATCATGGCTGCACGCGGCGGCAGGCCTTTACCAGCTCGCTCTCCAGCTTGGCATAATCGCGCTCGACCCCGCCGGCGCGGCCGATCAGCACATGATCCGCGCCGGCCACGCCGTGGCCCGGCAGGAGCGCGCGGGCAAGCGCACGGAAGCGACGCTTCATACGGTTCCGGACCACCGCGCCGCCAATCTTCTTGGTAACGGTGATGCCAAGGCCGATCGCGGCGTCGCCATCATCACGTGGGCGAACGAGCAGCACGAAGCCCGGCATCGCGGCGCGCGCGCCGGCATTGGCAGCGAGAAAGTCGGCGCGCCGCCTGAGGCCGCGCACTTCGCCGGTCTTGAGGCTCAGGCCGAGAGCGTCTTGCGGCCGCGGCTGCGCCGCGCCGCCAGGACCTTGCGGCCGCCCGGTGTCGCCGAGCGCGCGCGGAAGCCGTGCCGGCGCTTGCGCACGAGACGGCTCGGCTGGAAGGTGCGCTTCATCGCTCATACCTCGAAAGACTGAATGCAAAAGGGCCGCCGCACGAAGCGACAGCCGCTGTCGGGCGGCGCGATAGCAGCTGTGACAGTTAAGTCAATCCGCCGCCGCCTCCAGCCGCGCCTCCCGCCGGCGGATGCTCGGCCGTCGCATCGCCTTGTCGGCGATCCGCCCGAGCTTCGGCCAGCGCCGCTTGAGCTCGACATAGCGGCGCTTCGCCCGCCGCGAGCCACGGAGCACCAGCGCCAACCCGCCCGCGAACAGGAAGATGCCGCCCGGCCCGGGCGTCAGCCCGACGATCGGCGACGCTGCGATCAGCACGAAGCCGCCGGCGAGCATCGCGACGCGCACGCTCTTCCGGCGCCGGTTGGGAAGGCGGGGCGAATCGCTCGACACGGCGCCGATCTGTGTGACGGTTGCGGCGCGAACAAGGCAGGAACGGCTCGACTTCGCGGCGCAGCGATGCCAAGCCAGCTTACGGGGGGAGAACAGATCATGGTCGCGCACGTCTCGACGGTGGCGTTTCTCGGGCTCGAGGCGCGCGCGGTCGAGGTCCAGGTCCAGCTCGCGCCGGGGCTGCCGGCGTTCGTTGTCGTCGGGCTCGCGGACAAGGCGGTGGCGGAGAGCCGCGAACGGGTGCGCGCCGCGCTCGCCGCGATCGGGCTGGCGCTGCCACCCAAGCGCATCACGGTCAACCTCTCGCCCGCCGATCTTCCCAAGGAGGGCAGCCACTACGACCTGCCGATCGCGCTCGGCCTGCTCGGCGCGATGGGCGTCGTCGATGCCGAGACGCTGAGCGGCTATGTCGTCGTCGGCGAACTCGCGCTCGACGGGCGGATCGCGCCGGCCCCCGGCGTGCTGCTTGCCGCGCTGCACGCCTCCGAAACCGATCGCGGCCTGATCTGCCCCGAGGCGCAGGGACCGGAGGCGGCGTGGGCGGGGCGGATCGAGGTGCTCGCCGCGCCCGACCTGCTGACACTGCTCAACCATTTCAAAGGCGCGATCCAGCTGACGCCGCCGCTGCCCGGCGAGGCCGAAAGCATCCGTGGCGGACCGGATCTCAGAGAGGTGAAGGGGCAGGAGACCGCCAAGCGCGCGCTCGAGATCGCGGCGGCGGGCGGTCACAACCTGCTGATGATCGGGCCTCCGGGCGCGGGCAAGTCGCTGCTCGCCGCCTGCCTGCCAGGCATCTTGCCGGATCTCGATGCGACCGAGGCGCTCGAAGTGTCGATGGTCGCCTCGGTCGCGGGAGAGCTCGGCAGCGGACGCCTCAAGCGCGCTCGACCCTATCGCGCGCCGCACCACAGCGCTTCGATGGCCGCGCTCACCGGCGGCGGCCTCAAGGCGCGGCCTGGCGAAGTCAGTCTCGCACACCGCGGCGTGCTGTTCCTCGACGAGCTGCCCGAGTTCCAGCGCGGGGCGCTCGATTCGCTGCGGCAGCCGCTCGAGACGGGGCGGATCATGGTCGCGCGCGCCAATGCCCATGTCAGCTTTCCGGCGCGCGTCCAGCTCGTGGCGGCGATGAACCCCTGCCGTTGCGGTCATCTCGACGATCCCGCGCTCGCGTGCACGCGCGCGCCGCGCTGCGCGCAGGATTATCAGGCGAAGGTGTCTGGGCCGCTGCTCGATCGCATCGACCTTCATGTCGAAGTGCGCGCCGTCGCCGCTGCCGATCTGGTGCTGCCGCCACCGGCCGAAGGGTCGGCCGAAGTCGGCTCCCGCGTGGCGGCGGCACGCGCGATCCAAACCGAACGCTACAAGGAGCACGGCCTCATAACGAATGCGGAAGCCGATGGAACGTTGCTGGAGAGCGTCGGAACGCCGGATGAGCCCGGCCGCAAGCTGCTGGCGCAGGCGGCCGAGACGATGAAGCTGTCGGCGCGCGGCTATCACCGTGTGCTCCGCGTCGCGCGCACGATCGCCGATCTCGGCGGCAGCGATCGCGTCAGCCGCATCCATGTCGCCGAAGCGCTGAGCTATCGCCGGCGGCCGCCGGTGGGTTGAGCCGCTAGCGTTTCGCTCCTGCGTCGCCGCTGCGCCGCATGCGTTCGTGCAGCTCGCCGATCTGGTGGACGAGAAGCGCGAGCTCCATCGCGATCGCGAGCGCCATTCCGAGCGCGTGATGCCGTTCGCGCACATGCGCGGGCGCATCGGCGACGCGATGCACGATGTCGGCGATCAGCCCTGCGCTGAGCGCGATCCCATAGCCGCGCCCGAGCCGCGCGTGCAGCCATGCGTCGACCCCGTAGGCGTACGCGTGAGAATGTTGAACATTGGCTGCCTCCGGTCTGCGCCGGGCCAGCGTAGCATGCGGTGGCCGGGATGCGACGCGAACCGGCGGCGGGGCGCTCGATCGACGGCTTCCAAGAACGGCAGCGAAAATCCGCTTTCCTACAGGCCTGCCTGCGATGCATGGTCGTGTCTGTTCTCGATGATCCCGACGTAAAGCGTTGCCGGCAGCTAAGGTCACGGCCCGTAAGATCACGAAACTATGTGACCTTCCGCCCGCCTTTTCGCCAAAAAGCGCCGTAACCTTTCGCGAGGCGACGATATCGCGCCGAAGCAGCACGCCGGGAACATCGGCTGCGTCGGGCGTTGAAGCGCGGCGGCGCAGCGGCTAGAGGCGGCGCCGTGCGGGCGTGGTGAAACTGGTAGACGCGCCGGACTCAAAATCCGGTTCCGCAAGGAGTGTCGGTTCGAGCCCGACCGCCCGCACCACTCTTCCCGGCGATAGCGACAGGAGCACGCCATGCAGACCCGTAAGCTCGGCAAGAGCGGCCTCGAGGTGTCGGCGCTCGGCCTCGGCTGCATGGGGCTGAGCTTCAGCTACGCCACCGAGGTGAGCGAGCAGGACGGGATCGCGCTGATCCGCGCTGCACATGATCGCGGCGTCACCTTCTTCGATACCGCCGAGGTCTACGGTCCGTTCGCGAACGAGCTCCTGCTGGGCAAGGCGCTGAAGCCGATCCGCGACGATGTCCTGATCGCCACCAAGTTCGGCTTCAAGATCGTCGACGGCAAGCAGCAGCGCGGCGTCGATAGCCGGCCAGCGCATATCCGCGAGGTATGCGAAGCGTCGCTTCAGCGTCTCGGCGTCGAAGTGATCGACCTGTTCTACCAGCACCGCGTCGACCCCGAGGTGCCGATCGAGGAGGTCGCCGGCGCCGTCCGCGATCTCATTGCCGAGGGCAAGGTCCGGCACTTTGGCATGTCGGAGCCCGGCGTCGAGACGCTGCGGCGCGCGCATGCCGTGCAGCCGGTCGCCGCGCTGCAGAACGAATATTCGCTGTGGACGCGGCAGGTCGAGAGCAACGGCATCCTCGCCGCCTGCGCCGAGCTCGGCATCGGCTTCGTGCCGTTCAGCCCGCTCGGTCGCGGTTTCCTCACCGGCGCTATGGGCGGCGCCGCCGCGCTTGCCGAGAACGACGCACGCCGCCGGATGCCGCGCTTCCAGGCCGAAGCGATGGCCAAGAACCAGGCGCTGGTCGACCTGCTCAAAACGATCGGCGACGAGAAGGGCGCGACGCCGGCGCAGCTCGCGCTCGCCTGGCTGCTGGCGCGCGAAGATTGGATCGTGCCGATTCCCGGCACGACCAAGCTCCACCGGCTCGAGGAGAATCTCGGCGCCGTCGATATCGTGCTGTCGGCCGCCGACGTGGCGCGGATCGATCGCTCCGCCGCGGAGATCCCGATCGAGGGCGATCGCTACACCGCCGAGATGGAGGCGATGAGCGGCCGCTGATGCTGATCTCCGTGGTTGCGCGGGGGCAGGCTTTGCGCGATCCGCCCCGGCGATGACGCAGGCGATTCGCGAGCGGAATGGGATAGGGCGACGCTTCGCGGTCGCGCTGCTCGCCTGCGCGCTGTTCCTACGCCTGCTCGTGCCGCAGGGCTGGATGCCGGTCGCACGCGCGGACGGCGGCTGGCAGATTACGATCTGCACGGGCATGGGCCCGATGAAGATGGCGGCCGCGGCGTCGGGCAAGCGCTCGCATCACGGTCAGGACGAGGGTAGACCCGATCATCCGTGCGCCTTTGCCGGCTTCGCCGCCGCGCTCGATCTGCCGCCGCTGCCGCTTGTTGAGTTGCCGGAGCCGCTCCGCGCGCTGTGGCTGCCGAACCTGACGCTCGCCGCCGCGATCGGTCGCGGCCTCGCCGCGCCGCCGCCTCCCGCCACCGGTCCGCCCAACGCCTGATCGGAGCGTCGCGCTTACGCGCGGCATCCGGCGCGGCATGGCGGACGATCCCGCTTGTCGCGCCCTATCGGCATCAGCGCCGCCGGATCCGGCAAAAGGGACGATTCATGACATGCCGCCATAGGCTGGCGCGGCCGCTTCTCGCCGCCGCCGCCGCCGTCGCCATTGCGATTGCGGCGCCCGCGCGCGCCACCGATCCGCGCAACGACATCACCGTCACCGGTGAAAAGCAGGGCGATCGGAGCGACAATGCGCCAGCAACGCGCGCCTCGATCACCGCCGATCGTATCGCCACAACCGTCAACGCCGTGAACGCCGAAGACGTGCTGAAATATCTCCCGAGCCTGATCGTGCGGAAGCGCCACATCGGCGACACGCAGGCGCCGCTCGCGACGCGCACCTCCGGGCTCGGCGCGTCGGCGCGCAGCCTGATCTATGCGGATGGCGCGCTGCTCTCCGCGCTGATCGGCAACAACAACACCTCGGCGAGCCCGCGCTGGAGCCTCGTCAGCCCGCAGGAGATCGCGCGCGTCGACGTGCTCTACGGCCCGTTTTCGGCGGCCTATCCCGGCAACGCGATCGGCGCGGTGGTGAACATCACGACGCGGCTGCCGGACCGGCTCGAGGCGACGATCACCGGCGGCAACACCGTGCAGAGGTTCAGCCAGTACGGCACGGACGCGGTGCTGCCCGCCTATCAGCTCGGCGGCACGTTCGGGGATCGTTTCGGGCCGCTCGCGCTGTTTGCCAGCATCGATCATGTCGACAGCCGCGGCCAGCCGCTGCTCTACGTCACCACCGCGCAGCCGGCACATCCAAGCGCGGCGGGCGATCCAACGACCGGCGCCTATCCGGCGTTGAGCCGCACCGGCGCACCGATCGCGGTGCTCGGCGCGAGCGGCATCGAGCACCAGCGCGAGGATCACATCAAGTTCAAGGCGGCGCTCGACCTGACGTCGGCTATCCGCGTCACCTATGTCGCCGGCCTGTTCCTCAACGATACCGACGCTACCGCCGAGAGCTACATCGCCGATCACGCGACGAACCGCACCGCCTATACCGGTATGCTCAGCATCGGCGGTTTCGCCTATACCGTCCCGCCGAGCGCCTTTTCCGGCGGCGTCTATTCCTATGATGAGCGCCACTGGTCGCATGCGCTCTCCGCCGGCGGAAGCGGCGGCCGATTCACCTGGCAGGTCATCGGCACGCTCTATGACTTCGCAAACGACACGCAGCGCATGCCGACCGCAGCCTTGCCCGGCGCATCCAGCGGCGGCGCGGGGACAATCACCCGGCTCAATGGAACTGGCTGGAAAACGCTCGACGCGAAGGGCGCGTGGAAGTCGGACGACCCCGGTTCCCACACCCTCAGCTTCGGCGCGCACGGCGACTGGTTCAAGCTCGCCAGTACTCGGTACGCGACCACGGACTGGGTCCATGGCGGCGAGGGCGCGCTTAATCTGCAATCGAAGGGACGCACGCGCACGCTCGCGCTCTGGGCGCAGGACGCTTGGCGCTTCCATCGCGTTCTGACGCTGACGCTCGGCGGCCGCTACGAGTGGTGGCAGGCCTATGATGGCCGCAACTATTCGCTGTCGCCGCTGCTCGGTCCGATCGCGCAGCCGCGCCTCTCGGCGAACCACCTCTCCCCGAAGGCGTCGCTCACCTGGACACCGGCCCGCGACTGGACGGTGCGCCTTTCATTCGGTGAGGCTTGGCGGTTCCCGACCGTGGGCGAACTCTACCAGATCGTGACGTCGCCCATAGCTTCCGTGCCCGATCCAAACCTCAAGCCCGAACGTGCGCTTTCCGAGGAGCTCGCGATCGAGCGGTATGATGCGCACGGTTCGATCCGGCTGTCGCTGTTCAACGAGGCGGTGAAGAACGCGCTGATCTCGCAGGTCGGCCCGCTCGCGGGAAGCAGCCAGGTCGGCACCTACTTCCAGAATGTCGACCGGACACGCGCACGCGGGGTGGAATTCGCCATCGATCGGGTCGACGTGCTGCCTCGCTTCGATCTCCAGGGCAGCGTCACCTATGCGGATGCCGAGACGCGCCAAGATGCCAGCGTTCCCGTTGCGGTCGGCAAGCTCTTGCCGCAGGTGCCGCACTGGAAGGCGACGATCATGGGCACCTGGCGGCCGGTGGACCAGCTCTCGCTGTCGGCAGCGATGCGCTATTCGAGCCGCCAATATGGCGCGATCGACAACAGCGACATCGTCGGCAACACCTACACCGGCTTCTACAAATATCTGGTTGTCGACCTGCGCGCCGCGTTCAAGGTGAGCGAACATTGGTCGCTCGGGCTCGGCGTGGATAATGTCAACGACGACAAATACTTCCTCTATCATCCTTTTTCCCAACGCAGCTTCCAGGTCGACGTGACCTGGAAGCTGTGAGCCGCGAAGGAGCGCGATCATGCTTCGACATCTCGTCGGCACGCTGCTGGCGGTCGCGCCGGCGGCGGCGCCGGCACACATCGTCTTTGCCGACCCGCAGGCGGCGGCGGGCAGCTATTATGCGGGCTTCCTGCGCGTTAGCCACGGCTGCGGCGCCTCGCCAACCGTCTCGATCCGTGTCGAGGTGCCGGCAGGCATCGATATCGCGCGGCCGCAGCCGAAGCCGGGCTGGACGCTGGCGATCGAGCACGCGCCGCTGCGCGCCCCGATCACCTCCGAGAGCGGCGGCGCCGTGACGGAGCGGGTGAGCGCCGTCACCTGGACGGGTGATCTCCCCGCCGACGAGTTCGACCAGTTCGGCCTCATGCTGAAGCTGCCCGTCGGCGCTGGGCCGCTCTATTTCCCGACCACGCAACGCTGCACGGAGGGCAGCAACGCGTGGATCAATCGCCCCGCCTCGCCCGACATGTGGCACATGACCGCTATGCCGGCGCCGATGCTGATCGTGGTGCCGGCCACGGGCGGCACCACGACGATGGCGCATCATTGATCCGGAAGTCCCTGAAGGAGGGGTGACGGAATATGGACAGAAGATCGCACGGGACCCGCACGCTCTGCAGCGCGTTATCCGTCGCCCTTCCGGATTTCGCCATGCCTGCACCTACCCACGCCAGCCCGCACCCCGCCGAGTGACCGGCGCGCAGGCATTGTCGTTCGCGATCGTTGGCGGCGCCGTGCTCATGTTCGCGTGGGGGCGATACCGCTACGATCTGATCTCGGTCGTGGCGCTATTGATCGGCATCGTCTCGGGCGACGTGAAGCCGAAGGACGCGTTCGGCGGGTTTACGAGCGACGTCGTCATCGTCATCGCGTGCGCGCTGATCGCAAGCGCGGCGATCCAGCGCTCCGGCGTAGTCGAATCCGCGATCCGGCCGATCGTCGGCCGGCTCAGGAGCGCGGCGACGCAGGTGCCCGTGCTCGCCGCCGCCACCGCGCTGCTCTCGATGCTCACCAAGAATGTCGGCGCGCTCGCGATCCTGATGCCGACCGCGATCCGGCTCGGCCGATCGAGCGAGAAGAGCTCGCCCTCGGCGCTGCTCATGCCGATGTCGTTCCTCTCATTGCTCGGCGGGCTGGTGACGCTCGCGGGCACCTCGACCAACATCATCGTCAGCCAGGTGCGCGAGCAGACGCTGGGCCACCCCTTCCGGATGTTCGACTTCGCGCCGGTCGGGCTGGCGTTGACCGCCGTCGGTCTCGTTTTCGTGAGCTTCGGCTGGCGG
>JAFAZF010000045.1 GCA_019239915.1 Sphingomonadaceae bacterium | reverse complement strand
TCAGGCCCCCGCTGCGGCCGCTGGCGCCGCCGAAGCCGCCGCCACCGCCGCCGAAGCTGCCGCCACCGCCGCCGAAGCTGCCGCCGCCGCCGCCGCAGCTGCCGCCGCCGCCGCCGACGCCGCCGCCGCCGCCGCCGTCGCCGCCGCCACCGCCGCCGAATCGACCACCGCCGCCGCCGCCGAAGCGATCACCACCGCCGCCGAAGCCGCCACCGCTGAAGCCACCGCCTGCGAAGCTGTCATCTCCGAAGCCGTCGCGCTTGTCCTTGCCGCGCTGGCCGCGCCGCCCTCTATCGAAACTCATGCCGTGTGGATCTTTCCGGATCGCCCAAATCGTCTCCAAGTACCAACGCGTCGGGCGCCGCGCGGAGGCCCTCACGGCGCGAAAAAACGGCGCCGATGCGCCTATGATAACGCATGAACGGTGTAATCGCGAGTCGCTTTCGTCTCGACGGTTGAGCGCGTTGCCGCACCGGCCTATGCGGCAGCGATGACCGTTCATCTCCACCAGGAAGACATTACCGCCGATGCGCTCGCGCCCGGCACCATGCTCGCCATCGATACCGAGACGATGGGGCTCAGCACCTTCCGCGATCGGCTCTGCGTCGTGCAGATCGCGGACGGCCGAGGCGACGAGCATCTCGTCCGCTTCGGGCCGGGCAGCGACTATGCCGCGCCCAATCTGAAGGCGGTGCTTGCCGACCCTAACCGATTGAAACTCTACCATTTCGGCCGTTTCGACATCGCCGCGATCCGGCACTATCTCGGGATCGTCGCGGCGCCCGTCTATTGCACGAAGACGGCCTCGCGGCTGGTTCGCACCTATACGGATCGTCACGGCCTCAAGGAGCTCGTCCGCGAGCTGCTCGGCCAGGATATCTCCAAGCAGCAGCAGACTTCCGACTGGGGTGCGCACGAGCTCAGCGATGCGCAGAAGGATTATGCCGCATCGGACGTCCGATATCTCCACCAGCTGAAGGAAAAGCTCGACGAGCGGCTGGCGCGAGAGAATCGCACGCAGCTCGCCCAGGCCTGCTTCGATTTCCTGCCGTGGCGCGCGGAGCTCGATCTTGCCGGCTGGCCCGAGATCGACATCTTCGCGCATGTCTGACGGCGTGGCCCATTGATCCTGGTTCCGGGGAAAAATTTTCGAGTTCGTTCGTGAATGTCTGAGGCCGCGCTTCATATCCGCAACCAGCGGCGGCGCTGGGCCGTGCCGGGGAGCACGCATGACATCGTCGTGCGGCGCGCGCGCGTGGTGCTGCCGGCGTCGATCGGCGTGCTCACCGCCTTGCTCGCGGTGGTGCCGCTCTCGGGCGGGCGCGACATCTCCTTCGTGCTCGACAAGAACAAGGTGCAGGTGGCGCGCGAGCGGATGCGGGTGACGGCCGCGCTGTACCGTGGCCGCGACAGCAAGGGCCAGCCGTTCGAGATGCGCGCGGGATCGGCGGTGCAGGCGACGTCGGCCGATCCGGTTGTCAAGCTGCAGCAGCTCGACGCGCGGATCGAGCTCTCCGACGGGCCGGCGGTGCTGGTCGCGCCGCGCGGGCGCTACGACATGGACAGCCAGCGCGTCGCGATCGATGGGCCGGTCAACTTCACCAGCAAGAGCGGCTATCATCTCGATACGCATGACGTCGTGATCGATCTGCCCAGCCGCCAGCTCGCGAGCATGACGCCGGTGACGGGCACGATGCCGCTCGGCACGTTCGGCGCGGATCGCCTGCGCGGCAACCTCGACGCGCACAGCGTCGTGCTCGAAGGCCACGCGCGCTTGCATATCGTCCAGCGCACCGGCAGAGCGGCGCGATGAGGGGTGCTTCCGTGCTATGCTTGGCGATCGTCGCGGCGCCGGCCGCCGCGCAGCCGCATCCCGCGCCCACCCCGGCGACCGGTACGGTCAGCACCAACCATGCGAGCACCGCGCTCGGCAGCCACGACAGCAACGCGCCGGTCGACGTCGATGCCGATCGCATCGAGGTGCAGGACCAAGCGGATCGCGCGATCTTCTCGGGCAATGTCCGCGCGCGGCAGGCCGACATGACGCTGACCGCCGCGCGCGTCACCGTCGCCTACACCAAGACGCAGGCGCGCCCGGGCCAGCAAGGCGGCACGCAGATCGACCGGCTCGATGCGACCGGGGGGGTGGTCGTCACCAACCCAAGCGAACGGGCCACCGGCGATTATGCGATCTACGATCTCAATCGGAAGCTGATCACGATGATCGGCCATGTCGTGCTCAACCGCGGCGGCAACGTCGTCCACGGCGGCCGCGCGGTGCTCGACCTCAACACCAACCACGCGACCGTCGACGGCAGCGGGGTGGGCGGGCCCGAGGGGGTCGCCAACAGCGGCGGCCGGGTGAGCGGCCGCTTCACCGTCCCGCAGCACGATCAGGACGACAAGGGCGGCACCGCGGTCACGCCGTCGGCAAACGGAACGACGCCAAGGCCCTGACGGCTCGCAGATCGCCGGCCATCTTGATCCTTGATTGTCCAACCGGTTCGGCCTGAGCGCAGTCCAAGGCGAAGTATGATGATGGCCGCACTTCGACTTCGCTCAGTGCGAACGGGCGTTCCAGCCGCGACCGTGCACCTCGCCACCCTTAACCGATGAACCGCGCCTCTTCGACCAGCATCACCGGCACGCCGTCGCGGACCGGATAGGCAAGCTGGGCGGCGTCCGAGATCAGCTCCTCGGCCTGCGGATCGTAGCGCAGCGGCCCGCGCGTCAGCGGGCAGACGAGCACCGCGAGCAGGGCCGGATCGAGCGAGCCGGCGGAAACGGAGGCGTCGTCGCTCATTGCAGCGTCGGGCCTTCGCCGTCGTCGGCGGCACCGAAGAAGCGCAGCGACTGGACGAGCAGGTCGGCGCGCGTCGCGAGATCGTCGGCCTCGAGCAGCGCCTGCTTGGTCGCGACGTCGAAGGGCGCGACCTGCGCGATGCCGTTGACGAGCGACTCGTCGTCGAGATTGCCGACGCCCTCCCAGTCGATCTCGTAGCCACGCGCATCGGCATAGCGGCGCGCCTCCTGCTCGATGTCGGCGCGCAGCGCGAGCGCGAGCGGCTCCTGATCGTCACCGTCGTCGAAACCCTGGAAGCTCGCCTCGACCTGGCGGAAGGGCGTCGCGACATCCAACTCGCGGGTGATGCGGAAGCGCGCAAGGCCCTCGAGCACGAGGTTGAAGCGGCCGTCGTCGAGCGCCTCGATCTGCGCGATGCGGCCGACGCAACCGACCTCGAACAGCTCGGGCCGCCTGGCGTTGCCGATGTCGTGCGGCCTCGGCTGGATCATCGCGATGCGGCGATCGCGCGCCAGCGCGTCGGTCACCATCGCACGGTAGCGCGGCTCGAAGATGTGGAGCGGGAGCAAGGCGCGCGGAAAGAGCAGCGCGCCGGGAAGCGGAAAGATCGAGAGACGCTGCGAGGCCGATACTTCGCTCATGTGAACAGCAGCGCGGAGAGCCGCCGTCGCTGCGCGCTCACCCAGGGATCCTCGAGTCCGACGACCTCGAACAGCTTGAGCAGCCGCGCACGCGCCGCACCCTCGTTCCACGCGCGATCGCGCGCGATGATCTCGAGCAGCGCGTCGGCCGCGCCTTCGCGATCGCCTGCCGCCATCAGCGCGCCGGCAAGCTCGTAACGCGCCTCATGATCGTCCGCGTCCGCGGCGACACGATCGCGCAGCGGCTGGAGATCGTCGACCGGCTTGGCCTCGCGCGCCAGCGCCAGCGCCGACTGGGCGCGCGACACCGCCGGATCCTTCGCCTTCTCGGGCGGCAGCGTCGCGAGCGCGGCTTCGGCCTCTTCCGGCCGCCCCGCCGCGAGCAACGCGCGCGCATAGCCCGCAACCGCGACAGGATCCTCGGGCGCCATCTCGACGACCTGCGCGAAGATCTGCGCGGCGCGCTCGGCATCGCCGTCGGCCAGCACCTGCTCGGCCATCTCGAGGAACTGCGCGATATCCTGCGCGCTGCCGTCACCTTCGATCGGCAGCTTGGCGAGGATCTGGTCGAGCGTGCGGGTGAGCTGGCTCTCGGTGCGCGCGCTGGTAAGGTCGGCGACGAGCTGGCCCTGGTAGAGGGCATAGACGGTCGGGATCGACTGGACGCGGAATTGCGCGGCGATCATCTGGTTCTTGTCGACGTCGATCTTGGCGAGCACGACGCCCTTCGAGGCATAATCCGCCGCGACCTTCTCGAGGATCGGGCCGAGCTGTTTGCACGGGCCGCACCATTCCGCCCAGAAATCGAGGATGACGAGCTTCGTCATCGACGGCTCGACGACGTCGCGCCTGAAGGCCTCGATCGCCTCGCGCTCGGCGCTGCTCATTCCCAGCGTTGCCACGCATTTCTCCTGTTTGTCGCGCGCCCTTATGTGGGCAGGGGGAGCGGCCTGCCAAGCCCCCGCGTGCGCGTCGCCGAGAGCGCTTGCGGTCTGCAAATCGCCACGCTATGAGCCGCGCCTTCCCCGGCCGGGTGTCACTTCCGGCCGACACGCCAGAGCGGGCGTAGCTCAGGGGTAGAGCACGACCTTGCCAAGGTCGGGGTCGAGGGTTCGAATCCCTTCGCCCGCTCCAGCGAATTCAATGACTTATGAGCGGCGATCTCGAGTCGCCGATTTATTGCCCCACCGTAACCCCACTTGCTGGGCCGGAAAACCCTCAAGACTCTGTCGCCAGCTTGATTTGCTGCACCGTCTAAAGCTCGTCTCGAAACATTCGGCTTGGCATGGTGCGGTTTCGGCCCCCCGGGGGGGTGTGGATGAGGCCCTAGTAACGCTCGTTGTTGGTGCCCTTTCTGCCTACAGAAAATTTTACAGTCCGCCTGGTATCTGCGTCCCGGCCGCATTCGCAAGCCGAGTGGCCGGTCAGCGACCGCACCAGCTGGGGACGTTCGGCTGA
>JAFAZF010000011.1 GCA_019239915.1 Sphingomonadaceae bacterium | reverse complement strand
TCGCGACCGGCGTGCCGGTTTCGAGCGCCGCCAGCGTCTTGAACTGCTCGGCCTCCGCCTCGATCAGGTCGGCGAGGCGAAACAGCGCGTCGCGGCGCTTCTCCGGGCCCATCGCCATCCAGGCGCGCTGGCCGACGATCGCCGCCTCGACCGCACGATCGATCTCGGCGGCGCCACAGACGAGCACGTCGGCCTGCGGCTTGCCCGTGGCCGGATTGATGTGCGGGCGCACACCGCCGCCGGTCGACTTCGGCCGGCCATCACCGATCAGCGGACGGCTGTCGGCGAGCAAGTTCGCGGCGTTCATGCGGCGACTTCCTGCGCGGCGTCGACGAGCCGGGCGGCATCGACCATGCTCGGCGCCTCGCACGCTGCGACATATTCGGCGCGCAGCCGGCGGGCCAGTTCGGCGACCGGCGGGATATCGGTAATGAGCTCGATGCCCTGCCCTGCGCTGAAGATGTTCTTCCAAGGCGTCAACCCCTCGGGAAGATGCTTGTGGCCGCCCTCGGGTGCCGCCTTGGGGAGGTTGTCGGGATCGAGACCGACCCGTCGCAGCGACTCCTTGAGCCAGTTGGCCGCGCCCCCGGCGACATCGCGCGTGTAGATGACGTCGAGCGCGTTCTCGCTGACCAGCAGCTCCTTATATTCCTGCGGCGCGTTCGACTCCTGGGTCGCGATGAAGCGCGTGCCGAGATAGGAAAGATCGGCACCGAGGATCTCGGCCGCACGGATCACCGCACCGGTCGAGACCGCGCCGGCCAGCACGATCGTGCCGTCGAACATCGCGCGCACCTTCGGGATGAAGGCGAGATGGCTGATCGTGCCCGAATGGCCGCCGCCACCCGCGCCGATGACGGTCAGCCCGTCGCAGCCCGCCTCGATCGCCTTCTCGGCGAAGCGGATGTTGGTGACGTCGTGAAACACCTTGCCGCCGAAGGCGTGGACACGCTTCACCAGCTCGGTCGGGTCGCCCATCGCGCTGATGATGATCTCGACGCCGGCCTCCTGGCAGACGTCGACATGCATCTTGAACAGGTCTTCCGGCATGCGCGAGAGATTGACCGCGATCGGCCCGATGCGCGCACCGGGATTGCGCGCGGCATGCTCGTCGAGATCATGCCGGATCTCGCGCAGCCAAGCCGCGAAGGTTTCGAAATCGCGCGCGTTCTGGCGCGGCAGGCCGCCGATCAGTCCGGCCTTACAGGCTTCGCGCACGAGCGCCGGACCGGTCACACGATACATCGGTGCGCAGATCGCCGGCAGCGTAAGCTGCGCCCGGATCGCAGGATCGAGAGCCATCTGGACAACCCCTCTCTGGCAAACGTAGTTAGACGATGGATCCTGTTATCGAACGGCAGGATGAGCGACAAGCCTCGACGGGAGAGCGCAAGTGAGTGAGCCGAAAACGGAAGCGGGCGTGGAGACGATCTCCTACGAGAATGTCCGGCTGGAGATCGAAGGCCCGCTCGCGACGCTGTGGCTCGACGATCCGGACCGACTCAATGCGCTCAAGCCCGCGATGGTCGAGGCGATCTACGCCTCGCTGATCGAGATCGCCAAGCCGCGCCGCAAGGTCCGCTGCCTCATGATCACCGGCGAAGGCCGCGGCTTCTGCTCGGGCGCAAACCTCGCCTCGGGGTCGGGCTCGAAGGACGCGGTGCGCACCCGCGCCGAGCCGCCGGTGATCGCCTCGGTGGCAGGCACGTTCCACCCGCTCGTCCGCCGCATCCGCGATCTCGAAATCCCCGTGGTGGCGGCGGTCAACGGCCCGTGCGTCGGCTTCGGCGTGGCGCTCGCCTTGCTCGCCGATTACCTTGTCGCGTCCGAGAAGGCCTTCTTCCTCGTTCCCTTCGCGTCGCTCGCTTCGGGCACCGATTCGGGAATCACCTGGCTCCTGCCACGGGCCGTCGGCACAGCGCGCGCGCGCGCGATGATCATGCGCGCCGAGCGGCTGCCCGCCGACAAGGCGCTCGACTGGGGCATGGTCAACGAAGTCGTCGCGCAGGACGATTTCCGGAAGATCGCGCGCGAACGCGCGCTCGAATATGCCAACGGCCCGACGGTGGCGCTCGGCATCATGCGCCAATATTTCCAGCGCGGCTCCGAGATGACGCTCGACGCGCTGCTCGAGGCGGAGGTGCGCGGCGTCGGCCGCACTGCGCGCACCAAGGACAACACCGCCGCGATCATGAACTTCGGCAAGAAGGATCGGCCGAACTTCACCGGCGAGTGACGTTCGGGAGCGTTCAGCCCGCGTCTTCGCTGCGCGTGCCCCGCTCGATCCGCTCGAGATAGGCGATCAGCGCGCCCCCGATGTCGATGCTGTCGTGGGGCAGGAGCGTCTCGCGCATCCCGCGCAGATAGGCGAGCGTACCGGTCGACACGGCGTATAGCGTCGCCGCGACACGTTCGCCCTCCGCCGCGCCCAGGCGAGCGCGCATGATGCGCAAGAGCAGGCTCTGAAACGATCGCGCCGGCCCGGTATCCTGCAGGTGATGCACGATCAGCGCGTCGGGATGCGCGACGAAATAGTCGATCGGCTCGCGGAACAGGACATCGATCACCTGCGCCGCGTCCATGTTCCGCCAGGCGTCGAGCGTCAGGCGGCGGCTCGGCGCGGCGAGGCGCGTCAAAGCATCGCGATGGCGATCGGCGACGGCGCGCAGCAGCTGATCGCGATCCGAGAAGAAGTGGTACATCGAACCGATCGAGCTGTTGGCGCGCAGCGCGGCGGCATGGAGCGTCAGCGCCTCCTCCCCCGCGTCGGTTAGGATCGCGCAGGCGGCGTCGATCACCGCCTCGCGACGCTCCCGCCCCCGCGCGCGCTGGGGGATCCGGCCCGATGGGGAATAGCCTTCGCGCGTCGCCATGCCGCCCCGTTCCTATGGGGTGATACCGCGCGTCGCAAGCGATGCGCTTGTCTGCCTTGACCTTACTAGACCGTGACTTCTAGTAGCTGGACCGAGAGGAAAAAGATGGCGACGCCCTACGACTATATCATCGTCGGCGCCGGTTCCGCCGGCTCGGTGCTGGCGGAACGCCTGTCGGCGAACCCGAACCACCACGTGCTGTTGGTCGAGGAAGGCGGCGCCGCCAATTGGCTGAGCCTCATGCCCAAGGGCTACGGCAAGCTGCTCTTCGATCCGGGCTTCTCCCATTATTATCCTACCTCGCCGGGGGATGGCGCGCATGCGCCGCAGGAGGTCTGGGCGCGCGGCCGCATGCTCGGCGGATCGAGCGCGATCAACGGAATGGTGTGGACCCGCGGCGTCCCCGCCGACTATGACTCGATCGAGGCTTCGGGCAATCCCGGCTGGGGGTGGTCCGAGATGCTGCGCGTCTTCCGCGCGATCGAGAACCATCATCTCGGCGCCAGCGACTATCGCGGCGCAGGCGGGCCGGTGACGATCAGCACCAATCCCCACAAGGCGCGGCTGACCGACGCCTTCATCGCGGCGGCGGCCGGCACCGGCCTCAACGTCAAGCAGGACCAGAACGGGCCCGATCAGGAAGGCGTCGGCTACGCGCAGTGGAATATCGATGCGCGCGGCCGTCGGGTGAGCGCGGCGCGCGCCTTTCTCGACCCCGCCCGCAAGCGGCCCAACTTCACGATCCGCTCGGGCGTTCGCGTCGATCGGGTGATCGTCGAGAACGGGCATGCGGTCGGCATCGCCGGCGTCGAGAACGGTGCGCCGGTGGAGTTCCGCACCGCCGGCGAGGTCATCCTGTCCGCCGGTGGCCTGATGTCGCCGAAGCTGCTTCTGCTCTCGGGCATCGGCGACGCCGCGGCGCTTTCGGCGCTCGGCATCGACGTCAAGCATCACAGCCCGAACGTCGGGCGGCGGTTGCGCGAGCATCTGGTGCTGATGCTGAGCTTCCGGCTGAAGCAGTGGCAGGATAGCGACAACCGCGAATATTCCGGCGTCCGCCTGCTCGCCAACGTGCTCAACTATCTGGTCGCCGGCAAAGGCCCGATGGCGCGCGGCGCGGCGGAGGCGATCGCGTTCGTGCGCGCGCTGCCCGGCGCGAACCGGCCCGACGCGCAGCTCATGTTCAACCCCTACTCCATGTCTCCGGCCGGCGGGATGAAGTTCGAGGACGAGCCGGGCATGCAGGTCTATTCCTTCATCCTCCGCCCGGAAAGCGAGGGCAGCCTGCAGCTGACCTCCGCGGACCCGCAGGCGCCGCTGAACGTGAACCCCAATTACCTTGCCACCGAGCGCGACCGCGCCACCGCGATCGCCGCGACGCGCGCGATCCGTCGCATCATGGCCGAGCCAGCATTGGCCGACCTGGTCGTCGGCGAGACCGCCAAGACCGCCGGCGCACAGACCGACGAGGACATTCTCGGCCTCTACGACCGCTTCGGGGGCGCCGGCTATCATGCCGTCGGCACGGCCGGAATGGGACCGAACGACGACGACGTCGTCGATAGCCGCTTGCGCGTGCGCGGCGTCACCGGCCTGCGCGTCGCCGACTGCTCGGTGTTCCAGCAGATCCCGTCCGGCAACACCAACGCGCCCGCGATGGCGCTCGGCTGGCGGCTCGCCGAGCTGATCGAGGAAGAGGCGCGCTGAAGCGCTGAACGCAACCGATGGGACGGAGGAGGTTCGGATGACCGCACTGCTGGAACGTCATGCCGAGGCCGCACGCAGCCTCCCCAAGGTCGGTTCGCTGATCGCCGGCGACCTTTCGACGCAAGGCTCGGCGGGCACGCACGACCATATCAATCCCGCCACCGGACGCGTCCAGGCCTTGGTGCCGCTCTCCGGCGCGGATACGGTCGATGCCGCGGTCGAAGCCGCCCAGGCCGCTGCGCCAGGCTGGCGCGAGACGTCGGGCACGCGACGCCGCGAAATCCTCGAGAAGCTCGCCGCGCTGATCCTCGCCGACAAGGAACATCTTGCGACGCTCACGACGCTGGAGAACGGGGCAGCGCGAGGATCCAGCGCGGTCCGTTTCGTCGACATGGCGCACCTGTGGACGCGCTACTACGCCGGCTGGGCGGACAAGCTCGAAGGCCTTGTCGTCGATACCGCGCCGGACGAGCCGTTCGTCTACACGATCGCGGAGCCGTTTCCCGTGGTCGCGATCATCATCACCTGGAACGCGCCGCTGCTTTCGCTGGCGATGAAGATCCCGGCGGCGCTGGCCGCGGGCAGCACGGTCGTTCTCAAGCCGGCGGAATTCACCCCCTTCACCTCGATGCGCTTCCTCGAGCTGGCGCGCGAGGCCGGGCTCCCCGACGGCGTCATCAATCTCGTCATCGGCGGCCCCGGAACCGGTGCGGCGCTGACCGCGCACAAGGGCATCGGCAAGATCAGCTTTACCGGCGGCCCGATCACCGCTTCGCGCATCATGGCGAGCGCCGCCGCGAACCTGACGCCGGTGATGTTCGAGCTCGGCGGCAAGGGCGCCAACCTCCTGTTCGACGACGCCAATCTCGCCGAGGCGATCCCGTATTCGGCTGGGTTCGCGCTGATGAACTGCGGCCAGGGCTGCGCGCTGCCGACGCGGCTGCTCGTCCAGCGCGGTGTCTACGACGAGGTCGTGGCCGGCGTGAAGGCCACCGTCGAGCAGTTCAAGACCGGCGATCCGCTGCTGATGGACACCTATTCCGGACCGCTGGTGAACCAGGCGGCGCTCGATCGTGTCACCGGCATCATCGACAAGGCGAAGGCCGAAAAAGCCGGCCGGTTGATCCTCGGCGGCAATCGGGGCAGCGGCGAGCTCTCGGACGGCTACTTCGTCGAATCGACCATCTTCGCGGACGTCGATCCCGAGAGCAGCCTCGCCCAGAACGAAGTGTTCGGGCCCGTGCTCTCGATCATTCCATTCGAGAGCGAGGACGAGGCCGTCCGCATCGCCAACGGCACCGCGTACGGCCTCAGCAATTTCGTGCAGACCGGGGACATCCGCCGCGCCCGGCGGCTGGCGCGCCAGCTCCGCTCCGGCACGATCGGTGTGAACGGCACCGGCAACATGCACGTCGGCGCGCCGTTCGGCGGCGTCGGCATCTCGGGCTTTGGGCGCGAGGGCGGCAAGGAAGGCGTGCTCGAATTCATCAGCACCAAGACGGTGCTGATCGGCTAGGAAGTCCGCTATGGCGCCATCGTCCATCGATCTCAGCGGCCAGGTCGCGATCGTCACCGGTGCCGCCGGCGGCCTCGGCCGCGCCTATGCACTCGCACTGGCGGAGCGTGGCGCCGCCATCGTCGCGAACGACCTCGGCGGCGACACGCGCGGCGAGCACGGGATGCCGAGCCTCGCCGAGGCCGTCGCCGAGGATATCCGCGCGAAGGGCGGCAAAGCGGTCGCGAACGCCGACACGGTCGCGACCAAGGCCGGCGGCGAAGCGATCACCCAGGCCGCGCTCGATCACTTCGGCCGTGTCGACATCGTCATCAACAACGCCGGCAACCAGCGCAACGCGCTGTTCGAGGATCTGACCGAGGAAGACATCGAGTCCGTCCTTGCCGTCCACCTCAAGGGTGCCTTCTTCGTCACCCAGCCTGCCTATCGGCTGATGAAGCGGCAGGGCTATGGGAGGATCGTCTTCACCTCCTCCCAGTCCGGCGTCTTCGGCAATCCCTATCGCGCGAACTACGGTGCGGCGAAGACGGGCGTTATCGGGCTGATGCGGGTGCTCGTGCAGGAGGCACCCGAGAGCATCCGCGTCAACAGCGTGATGCCCAATGCGAGCGGCAGCCGCATGGGTACGCCCGGCGAAGAGCGCGTCGACAAGGATTTCATCGCCGCAATGATGGCGCGCGGCAACGCCTATGCCGAGCGGATGGCACCCGACTACACCGCCGCGCTGGTGACCTGGCTTGCCAGCCGCGACTGCGACGTGACCGGCCAAGTGTATTCGGTGCTGCGCGGCAATTATGCGCGCGTGTTCAGCGCCCGCTGCGAGGGCTGGATTCCCGCCGGAGCTCGACGACCGGAGCCGGAGGACGTCGCCGCGAACCTCGCCGCGGTCGCCTCCGGCGGGGCGTGGCACGAGCCGCAGAGCGGCATCGACGAAGGCGACATCGTCCGCGCGGCACTCGATCGATCCCTCGGCTGAACGATGCGGCCTCAAATAGGCAGCTATTAAGATTTCTCACAGGTCTTTTTACACGGCGGCGAATGCGCAAATCATTGGCGAAGCCGCGCTCGTCGCGTATGTTCTACGCGAGCTGGGTTCGCTTTGTGGTCGCTCGATGCGACCGGAGATGCGTTTCGAGCAGCAATCGAGCGGAAAGCTGCGTCGATGGGCTGCGGAACAGGAGAGAGAAGCTGGTGACCTCGAAAACGAACGCGGACATCGTCGACACAGTGCCGCATGCGGTGACGGAATGGGATCGCATCCCGGCCAAGCGATATTATGATCCAGACTTTTATGAGCTGGAGAACAAGAATCTCTGGCCGCGCGTGTGGCAGATGGCCTGCCGGCTCGAGGAGATTCCGGAGGTCGGCGACTACACGGTCTATCGCAATCTCGACCAGTCGATCATCGTCATCCGCACCGGAGCGGATACAATCAAGGCCTATCACAATCACTGCCGCCATCGCGGCGTCGAACTCGTCAACAAGAACGGCAAGGCGACCGGCGGCTTCATCTGCCCGTTTCACGGCTGGCGTTGGGATCGCGAAGGCAACAACACCTTCGTGTTCCAGGAAGACGCCTATTCCGAAGCGAACATGTGCAAGGACGATCTCGCGCTGCGGGACGTGCGCTGCGATACCTGGGGTGGCTGCGCCTGGATCAACCTCGATAAGGATGCGCCGCCGCTCTACGAGTCGCTCGGCCGCTTCGCCAAGCAGATGGACCTCTACAAGGTCGACGAGCTGCAGGTCGAATGGTGGTATGCCGCGCGTCTGCCGACCAATTGGAAGCTGGCGATGGAAGCCTTCATGGAAGGCTATCACGTCGCGACCACGCATCCCCAGCTGCTCCCACCCGGCGCGACCAGTCGACCCGGCGAAGCGGCATGGGTGAAGCTGCCGCCCGAAATGATCATGGGATCCTGGTGGACCACGATGCCGCCCAAGATGCCCGAGGAGATCGATTCAGGCATGTTCATCGACAACTACATCGACAAGATGAACGAACTCCACGAAGGCATGGGCGGCATGCTCGCCAAGGAGGAGATCGCCGTCGCCGAGCGGCTGCGCAACACCGAGCTGCCGCGCAATACTCAAGACGCGCTGATCACTTGGCGCAGGATGCTCAACCAGGCCATGACCGACGATTACCGGGGCAAGGGCATCGAGATCGGCGATCTCAATGCGATCGACGCGGCCGGCGAAGCGTCCAGCGTCAACTTCTGTTTCCCGCACTATTTCTTGCTGCCCGTGCACGGCGCGGCTTCATCCTATCGCATCCGGCCGCTCGGACCGGAGGAGTGCCTGTTCGAGCTCTGGTCGCTCAAGCGCTATCCAAAGGACGAGAAGCGGCCGGTGCCGACGGCGCCGACGCCGAAGGCGCACGACGATCCGCAGTGGCCGGAAATCCCGAAGCAGGATTATTCGAACCTGCCTCGCCAGCAGCGCGGCCTCCATACGGGCGACTTCGAGTTCATGCGGATCTCGAAGGACATGGAAGGGCTGATCAGCAATTATCAGCGCCTGATCGACGGCTATCTCGCGGGGTACCCAAGCGACAAGCTGGTCGATGCCGTCCAGGAGGTTTCGGGGCCGATCGATAGGGCGGTCGAAGACCTCGGCTTCTGATCGCCGCTCGGAAGGTCCGCGCCGGCATCCTGCACGGACCTTCCGGCGTCTCAGCAGACGGCGACCTGCCCGCCGTCGACGCGATAGTTGACGCCGGTGATGTAGGCGGCAAGTGGCGAGCAGAGGAAAGCGACCAACCCGGCGATCTCCTCCGGCAAACCCGGTGCTCCGCGAACGACGTTGGGCCGGCGTATCTTCATGAAGCGCTGCTGCATCGCTTCGTAACTGATGCCGTGCTGCGCGGCGCCCTCTTCCCAGCCCGCACGCGTACCCTCCGTCTCGACAATTCCCGGCGACACGCAGTTGACGGTGATCGCTTCGCGGCCAAGCTCCTTCGATAAGGTCTTGGTGAGCGCGATCAGCGCCGCCTTGGCGACGCCATAATGAGGATAGGCGCGCTCGGGTGCGACGCCGTTCTCGGAGGAGATGTTGATCACCCGCCCCTGCCCGCGATTCGCCATCAGCGGGCGGAACCCTCGCACCAGCCGCACCGCGCTGAGCACGTTGATCTCATAGGTATCGCGCCAATCCTGATCGGGCGTGTCGTTGAAGAAGCCGGAACTGGTCATCCCGCCGGCATTGTTGACGAGGATGTCGATCGCGCCGTGGCGATCGCGGACATGCTTCACCAGCGCATCCGCGCTCTCCGCAGACGCGGCATCGTAGGCGATCGCCTCCGCGGCGCCGCCCGCTGCGCGGATCGCCGCCGCCGCCGCCTCGGTATCGGCGATGCCGCGCGCGCAGATGACGAGCTTGGCACCTTCCGCCGCCAGCATTTCCGAAATGGCGCGCCCGATGCCTTTGCTGCCGCCGGTGACCACCGCGACCTTGCCGCTCAACCCGAGATCCATGACGTTCCTTCCACTCAAGCGCCCTAGCGAAATACCGCCTACTATATGGATCGCGTTACCATCGCCAGTGAGCCGGCTTATGCTACCGCGAAATCCTGCTGTTGCCGAACACCGCGAGATGGATAAGATCGGCATAGAGGATACTGGATCGGGGATCGGTAGATGGCGGTATTGGCGCGCATTCCGAAGGATCGCGAGGTCCGCATACCGAAATCGGCCGAGCTCGTGGCCGCGCAGATCCGCAAGGCGATCATCCGCGGCACGCTCAAGATCGGGGACACGCTGCCGGCAGAGGCGAGCCTGATCGCGGCGTACGAGGTGTCGCGACCGACCATCCGCGAAGCCGTCCGCATCCTCGAATCGGAAGGGCTTATCACGATCTCTCGGGGATCGCGCGGCGGGGCACGCATCAACGAGCCTTCGTCCGACATGGTCGCGCGCGCTGCCGGCATCGCGCTTCAGAGCCATCATGTGACGATCGGCGACCTCTACGAGATGCGCACGATCATCGAGCCGCCGGCGGCACGCCTCGTCGCAGAGCGTGACGGCAAGCAAGCCGCCAAGGTGCTGCGCGCGCATCTCGAGAAGGAGTTCGCGGTCGCCGGCAACCCGCTCGCCTCGACAAGGGCGATCGCCGAATTCCATCGCCTGATGATCGAGCAGTGCGGCAACGTCACGCTCACCATGATGGCCCATGCGCTGCAGGGTCTGGTGGAGCGCCACCTCGTGCTGAGCCAGCGCCGCGAACTGCCCGGCGATGCCGCATGGCTGGAAAGGCGCACGCGCTACGGCCTGCGCTCGCACGCGAAGCTGATCGCGCTAATCGAGCAAGGCGATGGCGAAGGCGCCGAACGACACTGGCGCGACCATATGCAGGCGGCCGGAATCCACTGGCTCGCCGAGGTTGCGCCGATGACCCTTCTCGAGCTGCTCGATTAGTCCCTCGACAGCCCTTCGGGGAGATGTATAGCGAGGCGGCACTTGATCGACGAGGGCGCCGCCCCGTCCTTTGTCCAACTTCGATGGGAGAGACCTGTGGCATTCCAGGGCTACGAACCCGACAACCAGACGCTGCTCGACATCTACAAGCGCGCCGCGCTGCTCAAGGCAAATGACGAGCGCGCCCGCAAGGTGATCCTGTCGGGCCAGATCGCGATGGTCTACTATTCCTATCGCGGCCAGGAGATCATTCCGTCGGCGCTTTCGGCGGCGCTGCGCGACGACGACTATGTCTGCACCATCTATCGTGGCATCCACGACATGCTGGCCAAGGGCTTCCCGCTCCGGCCGCTGTGGGCCGAGCTTGCCGGCCGCGTCACCGGTTCGTGCAAGGGCAAGGGCGGCCCGATGCATCTCACCTATCCACCCAAGGGCATCATGGTGACGACCGGCATCGTCGGCTCGGCTGCGCCGATCGCCAACGGCCTCGCCTGGGCGGCGCAGCTCGACAAGAACGACCGCGTGTCGGTTTGCAACTTCGGCGATGGCGCCTCGAACATCGGCGCCGTGCACGAGGCGATGAACCTCGCGTCCGTCTGGAAGCTGCCGACCATCTTCATCTGCCAGAACAATCTCTATGCGGAGCACACCACCTTCGAGAAGATGACGGGCGGCGAGAACATCGCGAACCGTGCGGCGGCCTACGGCATGCCGGGCTTCCGCGTGAACGGCAACGATCCCGCCGAGATGTACGCCGCCGCCGCGCAGGCGATTGCCCGCGCCCGCGCCGGCGAAGGACCGACGCTGCTCGAGTGCATGACCTTCCGCTTCTTCGGCCACAGCTTCGGCGACGACGACAGCAAATATATTCCGAAGGAGCAGAAGGCCAAGGCGATGGAGAACGATCCCGTTCCCGCCTTCCGCGCCAAGCTGATCGCCGATCGCGTCGCTACCGAGGAAGAGCTCGCCAAGATCGAGGCCGACATCGAAGGTCAGATCGACGACGCCGTAAACTTCGCGCTGGAATCGGCCTGGCCGACGCCCGACGATTTGCGCTTCGATGTGTTCGAGAAGGAGATCGCGGCATGAGCGACACCGCCACCGCAACCGACACCGCCGCGAAGAAGCCGGCCCGGCCGACCGTCACCATCCTCGCCGCGCTCAACAAGGCGCATTTCGATGCGATGGCGGAGGATCCCAAGATCATCTCGCTCGGCGAGGATCTCGCCGATCCCGAGGGCGGCGGCGTCGTCGGCGTGACGCGCGGCCTCTCGGCCAAGTTCGGCGACGATCGCGTGCGCTCGACGCCGATCGCGGAGCAGGCGATCATCGGCGCCGCGATCGGGGCGAGCCTGGTCGGCTACAAGCCGATCGCCGAGATCATGCTGATGAACTTCACGGCCGTGGCGATGGACATGATCGTCAATCACGCGGCCAAGCTGCGTTTCATGTCGGGTGGACAGACCAGCGTGCCGATGGTGATCCGCACGATGACGGGCACGGGCTTCGGCTCGGGCGGTCAGCATTGCGACTATCTCGAAGCCTGGTTCGCACACACCGCCGGCATCAAGGTCGTCGCGCCGTCGACGCCGGAGGACGCCTATGGCCTGTTGCGCTCGGCGATCGACGATCCCGATCCGGTGATCTTCATCGAGAACCTGCCGACCTATTTCGCGCCGGTCTCGTTCGAGCTGCCTGATAGCAGCCACCGCGTTCCGCTCGGCAAGGCGGCGATCCAACGCGAAGGCACCGACGTCACGCTGATCAGCTATGCCCGTATCGCCGGCGAAGCACGGCAGGCCGCCGAGAAAGCGGCGGAAAATGGCATTTCGGTCGAGATGATCGACTTGCGCACGATCGCGCCGTGGGACCGGGAGACGGTGCTGGCGTCTGCCGCCAAGACCAGCCGCGTTGTCATCGCGCATGAGGCGGTGAAGGAATATGGCGTTGGCGCAGAGATCGCCGCGGTGATCAGCGAAGAGTTGTTCGGCAAGCTCAAGAAGCCGGTCAAGCGGTTGGGTGGCGCGTTCAGCGCGGTGCCCTACTCCAAGCCGCTCGAGACCGCCTTCGCCCCCGACGCCGAGCGTATTCTCGCCGCAATCGTCGAGATCGCGGGCTGAGGACGCTCCGGGCCTGATGGAGACGGCGGCGATCGATCGGCCGTTCGCGGGCAATCGCGTGGTGCGCGATTGCGGGGCGCGTTATCCGATCTTCCAATCGCCAATGGGTTGGCTGGGGCGCTCGCGCCTCGCCGCCGCCGTCTCCAACGCTGGTGGGCTCGGCATCCTCGAGACCTCCTCCGGCGAATTCGATGCAGTCAAGCGCGAGATCCTGGCGATGCCGGGCCTCACCGACGCGCCTTATGCGGTCAATCTGCCCCTCCACTTCCTCAAGCATGACGACAGCATCGTCGACTGGGTGATCGAGCGCGGCATCCGCTTCGTCACCACCTCGGCCGGCGATCCGGCCAAATATGCCGAACGTCTGAAACGTGCCGGCATCACCGTCTATCATGCGGTGCCGAGCCTCGAGGGCGCGCGCAAGGCGGCGGCTGCCGGGGTCGACGGCCTGGTGGTCGAAGGCGGCGAGAGCGGCGCTTTCCGCAGCCCCAAGGAGATCGGCGTCTTCACGCTCCTTCAGGCGGTCCGCGCGGCGACCGACTTGCCGATCGTCGCGGCGGGCGGTGTCGTCGACGGGCGCGGCATGGCCGCCGCCTTCGCGCTTGGCGCGGAAGGCGTGCAGATGGGCACGCGCTTCGTTGCCTCCGCGGAGAACCCCGCTTCCGCCGCCTACAAGGCGGCGATCGTCGCCGCCGGCGAGCACGACACCACCGTCACCAATCGCGGTGTCGGCCCTTGCGTGCGCGCGCTCAAAGGCGTCGCCACGGAGGCGATCGCCGCGGGACGGCTCACCGTGCCCGAGGCGCTCCAAGAAACGAAAAGCCCCTATTTTGACGGCGATATGTCTCGCGGGCTGGCTCCCGCCGGCGAATCTTCCGCGCTCATAGATGAAGTGCTGCCGTGCGACGTGATCGTCCGACGCACGATCGAGAGCTTCTGGCGCGAGATCGATCGGCTTGCCGCGCTCGTGACGCCGAGGGCGGCGGTAGCGGAGGTCGCGTAGACCTCCGTCCGAGGGCCGGCTACACCCCCAACAGCTTGAACATGTCGTGGTCCACCGCCGCCATCGCGAAGCGCACGGCGGCGGCGGTGTTGCGGGATTCGGTCTGGAACTCGGTGCCGTTCAGCATCCAGATCTTGAGACCCCACGGGATCGTCTTGCGATAGGCTTCCCACGCCTGATCGAACGACGGCGCATCGACGCCATGCGCGGCAAGCTTGGTCAGATAATATTGGAGCAGCGCCCCTTCCCACTTGCGGCGGTTCAGCAGATCGAGCCCCGCAATGATGAAGTAGCTGACGTCCAGCGACCAAGGCGCATAGCGCGGCTGCCAATCGAGGAGACCCGGCGTGCCATCGGCGTCGGTGTAGAGATTGCCGAGATGCATGTCGCCGTGGTTGACCACGAACGTCTGCGTCTCGTGATATTCGCGCATCGCCGCGAAGACGCGCAGCATCCGATCCGCGTCGACGAGGGATTGCGGCATCGCGGCGCAACGTGGCGACTGCGCGAAATGATCGAAGCGGACGGGGTCCTCCAGGATCGCGATATAATGGCCGTTCTGCCGGCGGCTGGTGTCCGGCACCCAATCGAATATGTCGTCGCGAGTCACGTTCCAGGTGCGCGCGTGGATCTGCGCCAGCGCATCGAGAAAGCCGGTGGCGAGTTCGAAGCCGATCGGCTTCTGCAGCGAGAGGAAGTGTACGCCCCTTTCGTCAAGGTCTTCCAGGATCACCAGCGAGTGGCCGGCCTCGTCGCGGCCGGCGAAATAGCATTTCGGCGTGTTGACCCCCACCAGCGGCGCGAAATCGCGATATGCGTGCATCTCGTTGTCGTGCATCATCCGCATGTTCGGGCTGTGCGGCTCGAAGCCGGCCTTCACGATGACGCTCACCGGTGCGTCGTTGCGGTTCGTGCGCAGCTTGACGCGCGCCTTGGTGGAAGCGCCGGGAATGCGGCCGACGATCGTCGCGTCGTCGACGACGATGCCCGGCATGTCCGTTGCCAATGCGTCGGTCAGCCATTCAGCCGTAACGTCTTCGATTTCGTGCGGTATCTTCACCGGTGCCACGACCTCGGCCATCCTGTTCTCTCCTCGTAATTCGTCGCTGACCCGCTCCGAGCTCAGACGCCGAGCAGAGCAGGCAATTCATAGTCGTTCGCCGCCGTGCCGAAGCGCAGACTATGGGCCTCGACGATCGCCGCCGGCTGCATCGCCTCCGGTGTCGCGAACCACAGCAGGCCATGCATGGTGTGGCGCCGGAACCGATCCCAGGCCTCGTCGCTCGACCATAGATCGCGGACGCCGAGCGCCTTCAGTTCGTCCAGATAGAAGCCGAGCAGCGCGCGATCGTGCTGACGGCGATCCTCCACCGACAGCGAGCCGACGACGACATAGTTGACGTCGTGCAGCGGCGCGCAACGCACATAGGCCTGGAAATCGAGATAGCCGGGCCTGCCGTCGGTCTCGAAGAACATGTTCCCCTGGTGCGGATCGCCGTGGCAGAAGCTCTGCGGGCCGGTATCGACCTGCGCCCAGTTCGCGCGCAGCCCCGCGAGCATCCGGCGGGGATCGTGGAACGCCTGGGGGATCGGTTGGCCCTTCGGCTGCGCGATGCAGCTCGCATAATAATCCGGCGCGAGAAAATGATCGATGAAGTTCGTGCCGACGCGCTGCCCCAGCGAGCGTAGCGTCGCGAGCGTGGGCTTGTTCCAGAAGGGCGCATGGATGCGCGCGAGCAGCGCCAACACCTTGCGGATCGTGGCAACGTCGAGCGGCGCGACATCGCCCGAGCCGAACGTCACCGGGCGCAGCGACAGGTCCTCGATCAGAACCACACCCTGCCGGTCGTTCCACTCGGCGAAATAGCCTTGGGGAATGTTGGCCGCGATCGACGGCGCCCAATCCGCGTAGAATCGCGCTTCCGCCTGATAGGACGCGGCAAAGGCGACCTCGTGCCACTCGAACCCGCCCTTGACGAACAGCCTAGGCGGCAGGCCCGCCGCCAGTCCGGCGTCGTCATATTCCAGCTCAAGCTGGATCTTGCTGCCGGTGCCGCCGATCGTCTGCGCGTGGCGCAGGCCCGTCACGGTCACGCCCGGCCAGCGCCGGCGCAGCGCCTGCGTCACCCACTCTGCGGTAACGTCCTCATAATGCATCGGGAGGTCATTCGAGATCGTCTCCTGCGCGCCCATAGTCGCCCTGCCCTGCCTCTTCGATCGCGCCGTCGTCAAATGGTGGGCGCATTGGCCGATCCGCTTGCGTCGCATCATTCCTTATGTAAGCCCTCGTCCAAATCCACTAGCGATTTCCGGCACAGGCTTGTGCCGTAGCCGTCGGCGGGAGAGGGAAAATGACGACCGACGCGACCGAGCGCCGCGACGCGCGAAACCGGTGGCTCGCGCAGACCGCCGAGGACATCATCGAGCCCGATCTTCCGATCATCGATCCGCATCATCATCTCTGGCCGGGTACCGCCCATTATCAGGACGGCCTCTATCAGATCGACGAGATCGCTGCCGACGTCGGCAGCGGCCACAACATCCTCGCGACGGTCTACATCGACGCTTACGCAAACTATGCCGAGGACGGTCAGGCCGAGTTTCGTGCCGTCGGCGAGACCAGCCACGCCCACGCCGTCGCCGAAGAGGCGCAGCGCCGCGGGCTGAAGACGCAAATCTGCGCGGGCATCGTCACCAATGCCGACGTGACGCTCGACAACGCCGCCGACGTGCTCGATGCTCATCTCGCCGCCTCCAGCCGGGTGAAGGGGGTACGGCAGATCGCCTCCTTCGATGCGACGCTGCCGATGTCGATCGCGCGCAACCCGAACCTCTACGACGATCCCGCATTCCGGCGCGGCTTTCCGCTGCTCGCCCAACGCGGGCTGAGCTTCGACGCCTGCCTCTATCATTTCCAGTTGCCGCAGCTCACCAGCCTGGCGCGCGCCTTTCCGGACACGATCATCGTCGCCGATCATCTTGCCTCGCCGCTCGGCATCGGCAGCTACGCCGGCCGTCGCGAAGAGGCGTGGGCCGAGTGGCGGCCGCTGATCGCCGAGCTCGCGCAATGTCCGAACGTCGTGATCAAGCTCGGCGGCCAGGGCATGTGGCTCGCCGATTTCGGCTGGACGGATCGGGATGTGCCGCCGGGCTCGGCCGAGATCGCCGAGGTGCTCGGTGACCGCACGCGCTACGCCATCGATCTCTTCGGCCCCGATCGCGCTATGTTCGAGAGCAACTTCCCGGTCGACCGCAGCAGCATGTCCTACGCGGTGCTGTGGAACGCGGCCAAGCGCATGTCGGCGGGTTATACGCCTGGGGAACGCGCGCAGCTGTTCGAAGGCACCGCGCGACGTGTCTATCGGCTGTAGCGCCTAGAAGTCGCCCGGCACGGCGGTGACGACGTCGTCGCCGCGCAGCAGCACATCCTTGCCGCCGTCGCAGAACGGCACCTGGCCGACCATGTAGCGATTTTCCGGGCTGGCGAGGAAGGCGAGCAGCGGCGCAATATCCTCCGCGACGGCGGGGTCGGGCGTCACATAGGGCGCGGAGCGGGCGAGCTGCGCGCGCCCTTCCTCCGTCGCCATGATCGGCGCCGTCATCGGCGTCAGCACCAGGCCTGGCGCGACGCCGTTGAGCAGCACGCCGGCATCCGCCCAGCCCGGCTGGATCGACGTGCGCCGGATCCAGCGCAGCAGCGCGAGCTTGGACGATGCGTAGCTCAGCGGGTTGTCGGCGGCCCTCGCGAGCGCGGCGGCTTCGTCACCCGCGAGGCAGAGCTCGACCAGTTCGGCATCGGTCGGAAGGATGCTGGCAGTCGAAACGATCGCAACCGCGCGCGGAGCCCTTCCCTTGGCCAGCAGCGGATGGAGCCCGGCGATGAGATCGGTCGCACCGAAAAAATTGACCGCGATCATCAACGGTCCATCCGGGATCGCGAGGCCCGCGCAGGCGATCACCGCATCGAGACCATCGGCGGCGAGCTCTTTCGTGGCGTCGATTGCCGCAGCCCTTCCCTCCGCCCTAGAGAGATCGGCGACGATATCCGCATCCGCAACATCGACGCCGATCACGCGCTCGCCGCGCGCAGCAAGCAACGTCGCGACGGCCCTGCCCATCCCCGAGCGCGAGCCGGTCACCAGCGTGGTGCGCGGCGCCACCGTCAAATCTCCACCATTTCAAACTCGGCCTTGGCAGCGCCACAATCGGGGCACTTCCAATCGTCCGGTATGTCTTCCCAAGCGGTGCCCGGCGGGACGTCACCCATGGGATCGCCGACCGCCTGATCGTACAGATAGCCGCACTGCACGCACATCCACTGCTTCATCGGATCGCGCCCCGCTTCGTCTACTTCCGCTGAATCAAGCCTTGTCGAACTTGACGTAGATGTGGTCGGGCACGCGGAGCAAGTGGCCGCGAATGTCCGGCGCCGGCTTGTCGGGATCGAGTCGCATGTTCCTAGTGTGATCGAGAATGGCATGCAGGGCACGCGTCATCTCGAGGCGGGCGAGATGCTGCCCGATGCAGACATGCGGGCCATTGGCGAAGGCGAGGTTGCGGACCTTGCGCTCACGGAAGATGTCGAACTTGTCCGGGTTGGGGTATTTGCCGGGATCGCGATTGGCAGAACCGAGCACCATGTTCAGGATCGTGCCTTCCGGCAGGAACACGCCATCGAGCTCCGTGTCCTCGTTGACATAGCGCATCGTGTTCGAAACCGGCCCTTCCCATCGCAGCGCCTCTTCGATGGCCTGCGGGATGAGCGAGCGATCGGCGGCCACCGCCTCCCACTGTTCGGGATGGGTGAGCAAACCCGTGAAGAGCACGCTCGTGCCGCGGAAGGTGGTGTCGCCGCCAGCGTTCATGAGCTGACGCAGGAAGGAGATCAGCACCTCGTCCGGCAGCCGCTCGCCATCCGCCTCGACCGTGGCGAGGTGGCTGATCAGATCGTCGCCGGGATCGGCGCGGCGCTGGGCGAGCAGCTCCCGGAAGAAATCGCCGAGCTTCTCGGTCGCCTCCGGTCCCTGCGGCGCGCCGATCGCCGAGAGCAGCTGCGCGATCGCGAGCTTGTGGAAGACCTTCGTCTGCTCCTGGCCGATCTGGAGCTGGCTGTAGATCACCTGGAACGGGTAATGATGGGTGAACTCCTCGACGAGATCGGCCTCGCCGCGATCGATGAACGCCCCCATCAGCCGGTTAACGACCGGATCGACGAAAGTCTCGCCCCACTTCGCGACCGTGTTGGGCAGGAACGCCTTCTGGAAGATCTTGCGGTAGCGCGTGTGCTCCGGCGCATCCATCACGGTGACGGTGCGGCCGAACGACTTGCCGAGCGTGTGCTGGAAGGCGCCGCGATTGCCGAATACCTCCGGGTTGGTCAGCACCTTGAGAATGGTGTCGTAGCCGAGCACCATATACTGCTCCAGATGTCCGACCTGAACGTCGGGCACATCGGTGAACTCGGTGCGGTAGCTGCCCTTGAGGACCGTGCCCTTCTCGCGGAGTTCGTGGATGCGGGGATAGGGATCATCGGCATCGCCCGTCGAAAGCTTCTCGATCTCGAATGGATCGAAGCTCTGGTCGAGGAGATCGGCAAGCTTCGGCATCACGGTCATGGTGGTCACTCCAGCCCGACCGCCGCGACGATCGCTTTCGTGATCGGCAGGATCGGGTCGTCTTCGGGGCTGCGGGTGTTGAACATGCGATTGTGGCAGATCGCGACGGCAAGCTCGTGATCGGGATCGGCCCAGCCGATCGAGCCGCCGGCGCCCGGATGCCAGATCGCGCGATCACTGGATACGCGATGGCCACCGAGCCAATAGCCGCCGACGCTGATCGGAATCGGAATGCCGAACATGACCGGATCCGGCTCGTCGCCATTGTCGCGGACGTTCGAGAAGGTGCGCACCCGCTCCTCGGAGAGCAGCCGGACGCCATCGAGCGCTCCGCCCTGCGCGAGCATCGCCCAGAACCGCGCCTCGCTGCGCGCATTGAAGATGCCGCCGACGCCGGGAATGCAGGCACGGCGCACGTCCGGCCGCTCGAACACGCTCGGGATCAGTGCCACCTGCGGCGGCATCGACTGCATGTAGAGCGTGGCGAGCGGCGGCGGCTGGTCGCCGGCGTTGCGATCGCTCATGATCGCGACGCGCGGCTCGGCCTCATCGGGGATGCCGAGCCAAAGATCGGGCGCGTCGAGCGGTGCGGCGATCTCGTCGAGCACGAACCGGCGAAAGTCGCGCCGCTTCGGATCGGTGCGCCGCACGATCTCGCCGACGATCCAACCGAACGTCATCGACTGGTAGAGCGTCTTCTCGCCGGGAGCGGCAAGCGGCGGCAGCCCGGCGATCGCTTGAACCATCGCGTTCCAGTCGCACATCATCTCGGGCGTCACGCCGTCCGGCATCTGCGGCACGCCGACGCGATGGGTGAGCGCGTGGCGGACGGTCGCGGATTCCTTGCCGTGCGCGGCGAACTCCGGCCAATAGCCCGCGATCGGCGCATCGTAATCGACCAAGCCGCGCTCGGCCTGGATGTGCAGCGCGGTCGCGGTTACCGCCTTCGTTACCGAATAGACATTGAAGAGCGTATCGGGCTCGACGCGACGGCCGGTCGCAGGATCGGCGAGTCCATCGCAGACGTCGATCACCTTGCGGCCGTGATGGTAGGCGACGACCTGCACGCCGGTCTCGGCGCCGGACTCGACTGCGGCGCGGACGGCGTCTTCGACCAGCGAGACGCGGGCTTCGAAAACAGCGCCATCCAGCATCACGAGCCTCCACATCGCCAAACGAACGCCCGTCTGCACGCACGCACCGATTGACAGATTCGATTTTTGTGTAAATTGACACATTCGCCATCTCTGTCAAGGTGCTGCCGATGGACGACACGATGACGAAACGACAACGCCAAGTCGCGATCGCTGCCGGCCCGGTGTTTCTGCGGCAAGGTTTCGTGCGCACCACGATGGGCGACATCGCAGCCGCCGCCGGGCTTTCACGGCAAGGCCTCTATCTCGCCTTTCCGAACAAGGAGGCGGTGTTCGCGGCGGCCGTGCTCGTGCTGACGGAACAGCAGGACGCCGAACTCGAGGAAGGGCTGTGCCACATCCGCGGCCTGCGATCGCGGTTGATCTTCGTTTGCGAACGCTGGCTTCGAGGCGTGTTCGACCTGCAGCGCTCGACCCCCGACGCCCGCGACATGGACGACCTCATCTTTCCGGTCGTTCGCGAGGTCTATCGCCGCTTCGTCGCGCGCATCGCGCTGCTGATCGAAGTTGAATCCGGCGATGCCCTGGGCGCGATCGCGATCACTGATCTCGCCCGGCTGCTGGTATTCGGCATCCGCGGCTATTCGAACAGCGCCAAGGACGGCCCCGACATGCGGCGCCTGGTCGAGCTGCAGGTCGATCTCATCGTCGGCCATGTCGAGGCAGCGATGAGAGCGCGGCCCGTAGCCTCCAAGCAGAAGCTGCGCGCCTGATCGATCGGGATCCGGCGGTCAGCACGTTGACGCGTCGAACCGCATTCGCCATCGCATAATCCTATTACTGTTTCGGCTGTTCGTAATCGGCGGCCCGGGAGAATGGTTTGAGGGATTTCGACGCGGGCGGCGCATTCGTGCTTGGCGGCAGCGGCGGCCTCGGCAGTGCGGTCGGCACGGCGTTCGCGCGTGCAGGCGTTCCCGTCGCGTTCAGCTACAACAGCGACAGTGCCGCAGCGGATCGAACCGCCGCGGACATCAGGAAGTTGGGCGTGCGCGCGACCTTCTGCCAGCTCGATTCGAGCGATCGCGCCGGCGTCTTCGCGGCGCTGAATGCAGCCGCCGATGAGCTCGGCGGGCTGCACAGCGTCGTCTACGCGGGCGGCGCCAGCTTCACGCCCGAATTCTTCAGCCGCACCGAAGAAAGCGTGTGGCAGGACTGGCTGAAATACGATGTGATGGGCGCGCTCAATCTCGCCCAGGCGGCGCTGCCGCATCTGCGCGCGAGCAAGGGCGCCTTCACCGCGCTCAGCACCTATCAGGGCGACATGATCGAAGTCCGCGGCGCGCCCTCCGCGATCGCGAAGGGCGCGGTCGATCGCATGGTCAAGGTGATCGCGAAAGAGGAAGGGCGTTTTGGCGTGCGCGCCAACACGCTGCGGTGCGGCTGGATCGGGGTCGATGGCGTCGAGCGACTGTTCGAGATGATGCCCCATCTGCGCGAGGGGAAGCGGAAGACCGTGCCGCTCGGCCGCGTGGGCCACCCCGAGGAGGTCGGCGAGACGATCGTTTTCCTTTCGTCGCGCCGCGCCGGCTACATTACCGGCCAGAACATCACCGCCGATGGCGGCGAGTCGCTTTAGATGGCCGTAAGCGCGCCCGCACGCGATGACGATCCGTTCGCGCTCAGCGATGCCGGCGCGGGTCGCTACGTCGCGCATGTCGAACGGCGGCTCTGCACCGGCCGGCCGGAGAGCTATTTCATGTTCGGCGGATCCGGGCTGGCGCTCGCCGCGCGAGCGGTCGAGCGGCGTACCGGCGGCCCGCTCCGCTGGCTGACGCTGCAATTCATCGCCCCCACCCTGATCGGCGCACGGCTCGAGCTTACGGTCGAGCGGCTTACCGGCGGCCGGGTCGCGCAGCTCTCGTTGAACGGTGCGGTAGGCGACGAGATCACGCTGCGCGGACTGGCGGCTACCGGCAGCCGCTCCAGCGGTGCGCCCGATTTGATGGCAGCGCGCATGCCGGATGTGCCGCCGCCGGACGACTGCCCTATCATCCGTGCCCACAACGCGATCGAGCAGGACGTTCACCAGCTCCTCGAGCTTCGCCTGGTGCGCGGCCGCTTCGGCATCTTCTCTAAGGCGCCACGCAGCGCGGACAGCCGCGTCCTCGTCTGGATGCGGCCGACCTATGGCGATGTCGACGCCTCGGCTCTCGCGCTGATGGCGGATTTCGTCGGCTCGACGATGAGCAACGCGGTGGGCTTGCGGGGCGGTGCCGGCAGCCTCGACAATACCATCCGCGTGATCGGGCTGCCGACGACGCCTTGGGTGCTGTGCGACATCGCGATCCCGGCCATCGCCGACGGCATCGGGCATGGCCGTGTCGACCTCTTCGCCGAGGACGGGGCCTTGCTCGCGCTCGCGAGCCAGACGTTCATCGCGCGCCTCCACCCGGCACAGGCTCTGGGCTCGCAATGAGCGACGCTGCGCCCACCGTGCTGTTCGAGCGGGACGAGGGCGTTGCGACGATCACCTTGAACGCGCCGGACCGGCTCAACGCCATCGACAGCGAGATGGGGCAGCGGCTCGACCGCGCATTCGCGGAGGCGGGCAGCGATTCCGAAGTACGCGTGATCGTCCTGACGGGCGCGGGCCGCGGCTTCTGCTCCGGCGCGAGCATGGCGCGGCTCGCGGAGGTGCGCGAGAAGGGCCTCGCCCCATCCGAAACCATCGCGCCCGAGCCGGAGGATGTGTTCGCCCGCTTCGGTGATGCGCCGCCGCAGTTCCGGAGCCGCTACACCATTCCCCTGGCGATCCCGAAGCCCGTGATCGCCGCGGTGAACGGGGCGGCCGCCGGCGCCGGTCTCGGCCTCGCGCTCGCTTGCGACATCCGGCTGGCCGCGCAATCGGCGAAGTTCGTCGGCAGCTTCGCAGCCCGCGGGCTGATCGCGGAAGCCGCCGCCGCCTATCTGCTGCCGCGCATCGCAGGATGGGGTCTCGCCGCTGACATGCTGCTTTCGGCGCGCCCCGTCGGCGCCGAGGAGGCGCTCCGCGCGGGCCTCGTGACCGCGGTCTACCCGGACGCCGACTTCGGGACACGCATCGCGGACTACGCGCGCGCGATCGCGCGCTCGACCGCTCCATCGTCGCTGCGCTTCATCAAGGACCAGCTGCGCCGGGCGCTGACCGACGATCTGCCGACGAGCATCGACCATGCGCTCGCCGGCACCCGCGCCGCAGTGGCCAGCGCCGACTTTGCCGAGGGGCTGCGCGCCTATGCGGAGAAGCGGCCGCCGCGGTTCGCGCCCCCCGATCTTCCGACGAAAGACTGAGCACGACCAAGGAGAGAGGCATGTCCCCAAGCACTGATCTGGGAGCCCGCATCGATCGAGTCGAAGCGACGCTCGCGATTCAACAGCTTCCGATCCGCTACGCGATCGCTGTCGACAGCCGCGACTTTGACGCATGGACCAGCCTGTTCATCGAGGACGTGGACTGCGGCCGTCACGGTAAGGGCCGCGCCGTGCTCAAGGGATTCATCGAGCAGGCCTGCGCCGGCTTCTACCGCTCGATGCACCAGATCTGCGGGCATCGCATCGACTTTGACGGCCCGGACCGCGCCACCGGCCAGGTCTACTGCCGGGCGGAACATGAATCCGGCGACGACTGGATCGTCATGGCGATCTGCTACTTCGACACCTACGAGCGGCGGGACGGGCAATGGTATTTCGTCCGCCGCAAGGAGCGTCACTGGTACGCCGCCGATCAGACGCGCCGGCCCGCAGGCCCTGATTTCTACGATTGGCCTGGCCATGCCCCCGCTCCGCCCAGCCTGCCCCAGCACTGGCCGAGCTGGGCTGCGTTCTGGGCGGGGGCCGGGAAAGCCCGGCGCGACGAGGTCACGCGTTTCCCCGTCGGCTGACGAACGCGCCTGCCGCCGCTCACGATCCGAATGCTTCGATTGACGGCCGGCGACGCCACGGCGACGCGTCGGCCGAGCATCGGTCCTCAGGCAGCGGCGGGTTCGAACAGCTTGCGCAGCTCGGGCTGGCTGATCTTCATCGACGGCGTACGCGGAAACTCCTGCAGCCGCATGACCCGCACGGGCACCTGATAGGCCGTCAGCTTCTCGCGCAGGTAGGCGCGCAGCTCGTCCTCGCCTACCTGCTGCCCAGAGCGCTCGCGATACGCTGCGACTGGCACCTGGCCGAGCCGCGGATCCGGCATGGCCAGCACACACGCCTCGATTACCGCGGGATGCGACTCCATTGCCCGCACGACGTCGTCGGGAATGACCTTGAAGCCGCCACGAATGATCGCGTTATCGGCGCGGCCCATGATCCAGAGGAACTGGTCTTCGTCCATCCGCGCGATATCGGTGGTGCGCACCCAGGACTTGCCGTCGCCGAGATGCGGCGCGCGTAGCTCGAGCAGGCCGGGCGTGCCGTAGGGCACCGGCTCGCCGCTCTGCTGATCGACAATGCGACCGTCGACGCCCGGGTTCATCTTGCCGACGCTGCCGCGCTTCTCGCCATTCGGGAAGCGCCGATGGTCCCCGATCGTCCAGCCGGCGACGCCGCCGGCGAACTCTGTCGCACCGTAGTTCTGGAGAATCGGCACACCGTATTTGTCCTGGAACTCGTCGGCGAGATCGGGATCGAGCGGCGCCGTCGAGGTGCGGAACACCTTGAGGCTCGAAAGCTTCTCCGCCGGCACGTTCGCATCAAGCAGCATGCGCAGCGCCGAAGGCGGCGCGCTGACCGTCGGTGGCCGGTGTCGCACCAGCGCGTCAACGAAAGTCTCGACCTGGAAGCGATCGAGCATACACGCCTTGCGCCCCGCCGAGAGGCAGACGAACAGCCCGAAGATCCCGCCAATGTGCGAGAAGGGCGTGTTGAGGATGCTGACGCCGCTGCGCAACTTCGGCGGATCGTCCGGACTACGGTTCTCGAAATGCGCCGCGTCCAGGATCATCTGATCGAAGTTCTTCGCCTTGAGCGGGATGCGCTTGGGCGTGCCGGTGGTGCCGCTGGTCAGCATCTCGATCGCGATCCCCTCGGCATCGCTGCGGAAACTGCCTTCACCCCGCGGGATCACCACGCGCACGGGATCCGCTGCACCCGGCACGATCTCGATGCCGAGCAGCCCCGCCTTCTTCGCCGCCGCTGCAATACCTTCACGCTTCCAGTCTTCGGAGAGCGCGACCAGCACCGGCAGTTGCAGCGCCTCGATCTCCGTGATCAGCTTGTCTTCCGGCATCAGCGGATTGAGCGTCACCACGCAACGATCGCCGGTGATCAGTTCGAGGATCAGCGCCGCGATTTCCGGTGTGTTGCGCAACAGGCCGCCGACACGCGTGCCCGGCGCCACCCCTTCCGCCGCGAATACCCGGCTCAGCCCGTCCATGACCGCGGTGAGGTCGCCCCAGCTGTACCACTTGCCATGAAAGTCGATCGCAGGGGCTGCTGGTTCCAGCGTCATGACCCCGCGCACCAACGCGCTCAACTTAGACATGATCGCCCCCTTCTATCGCTCCAGCATTCATGACCATGCGCGTCCGTGGCAATTGTCCGCCAGCGCCCGTTTCAATCGCTCCCGTCAACGCATCCCTCGCTTCGTCGCCGCTGCGCAAGGCACCAACAAATGGTGCAACCTGTCTACAGGTCATTATCCGCTTCCGCGCATCGCGCTCTCACGAACCGGCAGCCGCTTGCGCTGCCGCCAAACCTAGTTAGACAATTAGAAGAGGAGAATGGCACTGGCAAGTGGGGCGCCGGACGCTCCGTGGACGATCACGAATATTTCGGCGCGACAAACGCCGAAAGGGAGGCGACGCAAGGCGCATGACCAACGACCCCGCGACCCTCGTCTCGCAACTCGTCGAATTGATGAACCTCGAGGCGATCGAGGTCGACCTGTTTCGCGGCCCGGTCACCAGCGAGCCCTGGGTGCGCGTATTCGGTGGCCAAGTCGTCGGGCAGGCGCTGATCGCCGCCTGCCGCACCGTCGAGCTCCCGCGCCTGCCGCATTCCCTGCACGCCTATTTCATGCGTCCCGGCGATCCGCACCAGCCCATCGTCTATCAGGTGAACCGCGACCGCGACGGCGGCAGCTTCTCGTCGCGACGCGTCGTAGCGATCCAGAACGGCAAGCCGATCCTCAATCTCGCCGCTTCGTTCCAAGTGCCCGAACAAGGCCTTGAACACCATTTCGCGATGCCCGACGTTCCGCCGCCCGAGGGCCTCGAGGACGACCGCGTCATCGTCGAGCGGCACAAGCATCTGCTTTCGGCGCGACGGCTGCCGACGGTCCTTCGCGAGCGACCGATCGCATTCCGCCCCACCGATCCGATCGCACGCTTCGGCGACGAGAAGCTGCCGCCGCATCGCAGCTACTGGTTTCGCGCGGTGGCGCCGCTCCCCGACGATCAGGTCCTGCACCGCGGTCTGCTCGCCTACGCGTCCGACATGATGCTGCTCGGAACGGCGATGCGGCCGCACGGCCTTAATTGGATGAGCGACATGGTCCAGGAGGCGAGCCTAGACCACGCCGTGTGGATCCACGAAGACGTCACGCTCGATGATTGGCTGCTCTACGTGCTGGACAGCCCCTGGTCCGGCCAGGCGCGGGGTTTCAACCGCGGGCTCATCTACACGCGTGCCGGCCGATTGGTCGCCTCGGTTGCGCAGGAAGGCCTGATCCGGGTGCGACCCCCGAAAAGCTGAGCGAAGACCGCTACCGCTCGTCATGATAGCGGAGGATGAGCGACTGGCTGGCGGTCGCGAGCAGCGTGCCGCCCTCTGCGAACAGCCGCATTGCGGCGTGCGCGACGCCGGCGTGAACCGCCTCGATCCGCATATCGCAGAGCACCCACTCGCTGGGAACCACGCGCGCATAGCGGATTGTGTTGTCGAGGCTATTGCCACCGACCAGCCGACCGGTAGCGTGACTTGCCGCCTCGATGACAAAATCGGCGATGACGGCGAGCAGCGCCGATCCGATCAGCTGACCGTCCCGCATGCGGACCCACGTGCATACGCGCCCGTCCTCGCTCGGCCCGTCGAGCCGCTCGCCCGAAGGAAACCGTCCGAGCGCGAGACGCTTCTCGAAATGATCGCGAAACGCGCCTCTGGATTCGCTCCAGTGCAGCGCGAGCGGGCAGTCGAGCGGCGGCGGCACCTCGGGCATCCGCACCCACTGCCCTTGCGTTTCATCGGGGCGGCTGCCGAGTGCGGCCGTGACGATGATGATTTCCTTGTCATCGACATGACCGACTACGCGAGCCTGGCTGTTGAAGCGGCCCTCCGTCGGCACCCAGACATCCAGGTCCACGACGGAGCCCGGCCGCGCAAAGGAAAGATATTGCGCCGTAGCCCAGATCGCGGGGCGACCGGTGGTTCGCTGCATCGCCTCAATCGCGGCGGCAAGCCCGACCCCGCCGAACATGAACTTCCGGTCGGGCGGCCCAACCGTGATCTCGGGCGAGATCGGCAGATAGTAGCGATGCGGGTTGTGCGTCGCCTTCAAGTCAAAGAGCGCGTTCGCCATACGCGGCCTGATGCAGGTCGACCCCCGGCAGCGCAAGGCAATCCGCGCTTGCACCCCGCACAAGGATCGTGCTCAGGCGTTTGCCGCCTCGGGCAGTTTCGCTAGGGATGAGGTGCTGCACCGGTTCCGTTCCAGGTTGGTGATGATCCGATCGAGCAGGTGCTCGAGTTGCTCGCGTTCCGCGTCGCTGATCCCTTCGAGCGCGATTCGCTCCTCGTCGGCGCCCAGTGTGGCGAGACGGTCGAGCATCGGCTGCGAGCGCGGATGCATATACAGCCGATAGGCGCGGCGGTCGGCCGGATCGGGTCGCCGCTCGATCCAGCCCGCCAGCTCCAGCCGCTCGACGATGCGTCCTACCGTGACCGACCCGACTTCCAGCTTCTCGGCAATCTCCCGCTGCGTCGCGCCGCCATGGAAGCTGATCGTCGCGATCGTCTGCCACTGTGCCCGGGTCAGATTGAGTGAGCGCGCGCGAAAATCGAAGCGGGTACGCAGCATGCGCGCGATGTGCATGGCTCGGGTGGCAACGGTGCGCTCTGGCCTCTCCATCTCCATGTCCCCTGTGCAGCTTCTTATTGCGCGAGGATAATCAAGCTCCATCCGCATAGCCACGCTGTCAAGCTGGCGTCAGCAAGGGATTGCGCGCGGACCTGTTGTAAAGTGAGACTGAAGCGGCACATCGCCGGATTTCACCGTGCGGTTACGCGCTTTTCCCGCGCGCTCTCGTCCCTTGCACGTGCCGATCCAGCTTTCTAGGGCGTCGCCATGAAGACTCCTGGTCTCCTCCAGCTCCTCGCATTTCTGATTGCAGCGACGACATTGGAGGTTAGTGGCGACGCGATTGTCCGCGTTGCACTGCACGGTCAGAGCGGGCTTACTGGCGCGCGTGTCGCGACCTTCGCCATCGGCGCCGCGTTTCTCTTTGGCTATGCGACTTTCCTCAACCTGGCACCGCTCGAGTTCGGTGAAGTCGTCGGTCTCTACATCGCGACCTTGTTCGTGGTCTGGCAGATCATCAACTTCCTATTCTTCCGAACACTACCAACCGCGCATGTGCTGCTCGGTGGCGTCCTGATCGTCGCCGGCGGCACGATCGTATCATTCTGGAAGGCCTAGGCATCCATGAGGGCGGCTTGCCGCAGCCCCCCGACTCGCCTATATTGCCACCGTTCTCGACATTGGAAACTTTGCCGAGGCTGGTGCCCCACAGGCGCCGGCACGATAACGCATATCTGGAGCATGGGAATTTGGCGGACGTCACCGCGCTCACGAAGCTGATCGAACCTGAGGCGGAAGCCTTGGGTCTGGCACTTGTGCGCGTGCAGATGTTCGGCGGCAAGTCGGATCCGACACTGCAGGTGATGGCCGAGCGGCCGGACACGCGGCAGCTCAATCTTGCCGATTGCGAGTCGCTCTCCCGCCGCATCTCGGAGGTACTCGATCGCGAAGACCCCATCGAGGACGCCTATCGCCTCGAGGTTTCCTCGCCCGGTATCGACCGCCCCCTCACCCGTCGCCAGGATTACGAGGACTGGAAGGGCCACGAAGCCCGCATCAAGCTTGCGCACGCGGTCGAGGGCCGCAAGCAGGTCGATGGGCGTATCGACGGGCTCGTCGGCGAACATGTGCTGGTCCATCTCGAGAAGGGCGGCGGCGAGCTGTCCATACCGTTTGCCGCGATCGCGAGCGCGAAGCTGCGCTTGACCGAGGCGCTCATCAAGGCCACCGCGCCGCTTTCGACCGAAGGCGCGGACAGCATCAAGCAGGAAGGATAAGTCCATGGCCACCGCAGCCAACGCCGTCTCCGCCAACAAGGCCGAGCTGCTCGCCATCGCCGACTCCGTCGCGAAGGAGAAGCTGATCGATCGAGAGATCGTCATCGAGGCGATGGAAGACGCGATCCAGCGCGCGGCGAAGAACCGCTACGGCGCCGAGATGGACATCCGCGCCAAGCTCGATCCCAAGAACGGCGATCTCCGCCTGTGGCGCGTGGTTGAGGTCGTCGAGCAGGTCGACGATCTCTACAAGCAGGTCAACGAGGAGGCGGCGCAGAAGCTGCAGCCCGGCGCCACGATCGGCGACTTCATCGTCGATCCGCTGCCGCCGATCGAGTTCGGCCGCATCCAGGCACAGGCCTCCAAGCAGATCATCTTCCAGAAGGTCCGCGATGCCGAGCGCGAGCGGCAATATGAGGAGTTCAAGGATCGCGCCGGCGAGATCATCACCGGTGTCGTCAAGCGCGTCGAGTTCGGCCACATCGTCGTCGATCTCGGCCGCGCCGAAGGCGTCATCCGCCGCGACGCGCAGATCCCGCGCGAGCTCGTCCGCGTCGGCGACCGCATCCGCTCGCTGATCCTCAAGGTCGTGCGCGAGAGCCGCGGCCCGCAAATCTTCCTCAGCCGCGCGCACCCCGACTTCATGAAGAAGCTGTTCGCGCAGGAAGTCCCCGAGATCTACGACGGCGTGATCACGATCATGGCTGCAGCGCGCGATCCCGGCAGCCGCGCCAAGATCGGCGTGATCAGCCGCGACAGCTCGATTGATCCGGTCGGCGCCTGCGTCGGCATGAAGGGCAGCCGCGTCCAGGCGGTCGTCCAGGAGATGCAGGGCGAGAAGATCGACATCATCCCCTGGTCGCCCGATACCGCGACCTTCGTCGTCAACGCGCTGCAGCCGGCGCACGTCGCCCGCGTCGTGATCGACGAGGAGGAGGGCCGCATCGAGGTCGTCGTGCCCGACGATCAGCTCAGCCTCGCGATCGGGCGGCGCGGCCAGAACGTCCGCTTGGCTTCGCAGTTGACCGGCCACGCGATCGACATTCTCACCGAGGCCGATGCCTCCGAGAAGCGCCAGCGCGAGTTCGTCGAGCGTTCGGAGCTGTTCCAGAGCGAGCTCGACGTCGACGAGACGCTGTCGCAACTGCTCGTCGCAGAAGGCTTCACCAGCCTCGAGGAAGTCGCCTATCTCGAGCTCGACGAGATTGCGTCGATCGAGGGCCTCGACGAGGAGATCGCGCAGGAACTGCAGAGCCGCGCCACGGAAGCTCTCGAGCGCCGCGACGCCGCCGCCCGCGAGGAGCGTACCGCGCTCGGCGTGGAAGACAATCTCGCCTCCCTTCCCTACCTCACCGAGCAGATGCTGGTGACGCTGGGTAAGGCCGGCATCAAGACGCTCGACGATCTTGGCGATCTCGCCACCGACGAGCTCGTGCTCAAAAAGCGCGTCGAGCCGCGCCGCCGCGTTCAGAACGACGATGGCGAGAAGCCCGGCATCCTCGCCGAATATGGTCTCAGCCAGGAACAGGGCAACGAGATCATCATGGCCGCCCGCGCGCATTGGTTCGAGGACGAACCGGCTGCCGCCGGTTCCGAGGGGTCTGCCAACGAACCCGCTGCCCAGGAGACCGCTGATGCGGGCGGCGAACAATGAGAGCGCGCTAGCTCCAGAAATCTCCGATGATGAGGGTGCGGATCGGCACACGCCCGTCCGCACGTGCATCCTCACCCGCACGCAGGGCACGCGTGACGGGCTGATCCGGCTCGCCCTCGGACCTGATGGAACGGTCGCGCCGGACCTGCGCGCGCGCGCGCCAGGGCGCGGCGCGTGGATCGGTGTGACCAAAAGCGAGCTTGATGCGGCGCTCGCCAAGGGCAAGCTGAAAGGCGCGCTCAACCGCGCATTCAAGACGCAGGCGGTACGCGTGCCGGCCGATTTGCCCGACCGCATCGCGGCGCAGCTCGAGCGCGCCTTCCTCGATCGGCTTGGCCTCGAGGCGCGGGCGAGCACGCTCGTCACCGGCTCGGATCGGATCGAGCAGGCGGCACGCACCGGCAAAGTCCATCTGCTGCTTCATGCGGGAGACGCGTCGGACGACGGCAATCGCCGGCTCGATCAGGCGCTGCGAGTCGGCGAAAGCGGGCATCGGGGGCTAGTGCTTCCGCTTCCCCGCACCATATTGAGCATGGCGCTAGGCCGCGAAAATGTGGTACATATCGCGCTTACCGACCAGCCGGCCGCAACGCGCGTGGCAAGCGCACTGGCGCGCTGGCTCGGATTTATCGGATCTGACGGCGGAGGCACGCCTTGCGACGCGATCGCGAGGGCGCCTGCCGCCGATGATGTTTGTGAGGAATAAGGGTAGTCGATGAGCGATTCTGACAAGCCGAAGCTGGGCATGCGCGCGCCGCTGGGCCTCAAGCGCACGGTCGAGACGGGCAAGGTGAAGCAGAGCTTCAGCCATGGCCGGTCGAACACCGTCGTCGTCGAGGTCAAGCGCCGCCGTATCCTTGGCAAGCCCGGCGAAGCGGAGCCGCAGGTCGAGGTGACGCCAGCGCCGGTCCCGGAGCCCGAGGTGCAGAAGGCGGCGCCCCGCGCACCGGAGCCGGCTCCGGCACCCGCCCAGCCACGTCAGCTGAGCCCTGCAGAGCGCCGCGAGCAGACCGAGCGGCTCCAGCGCGAAAACGAGGCGGCGCGCATGGCCGCGCTCGAGGAAAGTCGCCGCCGCGAAGACCGCTCGCGCCAGGAGGCGACCGACGAGGAGCGCCGCCGCCTCGACGAGAACCGCCGCCAGGAGGAAGAGGCGCGCCAGCAGGTCGAGCGCGACCCGCAGGAAGCTATCGCTCCCGCAGCCGAGGAAGTGGCCACTCCTGGTGCGCAACCCGCCGCCTCCCAGGAAGCGGCGCCGGAGCGCCCGAGCGGCAGCGCGACGCCGCCGCCCCGCCGCTTCACGCCGGTCGCGCCGATCCGTCGCCCGGAACCCGCCAAACCCGTTTCGCGTGATCGCAAGGGCGACGATCGCCGCCAATCGGGCAAGCTCACCGTTACCCGCGCGCTCGACGACGATGCGAGCAGCGCGCGCACGCGCAGCCTCGCGGCGCTCAAGCGCGCCCGCGAGAAGGACAAGCGCCACCATCAGATGGGCGGTCCGCAGGCCAAGCAGGTCCGCGATGTCCAGGTGCCGGACTCGATCACCGTCGGCGAGCTCGCCAACCGCATGGCCGAGCGCGGCGCCGATCTCGTGAAGGCGCTGTTCAAGATGGGCATGCCGGTCACCGTAAACCAGACGATCGATCAGGACACCGCCGAACTGCTCGTCACTGAGTTCGGCCACAATATCCGCCGCGTTTCGGATAGCGACATCGATCTCGCCAGCCATGAGGACGTCGACGCCGAGGAGACGCTGCTGCCGCGGCCGCCGGTGGTCACGATCATGGGCCATGTCGATCATGGCAAAACCAGCCTGCTCGACGCTCTGCGCGGCACCGATGTCGTCGCCGGTGAGGCCGGCGGCATCACCCAGCATATCGGCGCCTATCAGGTAACGGTGAAATTGGGCGACCGGATCACCTTCCTCGATACGCCGGGCCACGAGGCCTTCACCGAGATGCGCGCGCGCGGCGCCAACGTCACCGACATCGTCGTGATCGTGGTGGCCGGCGACGACGGCATCCGCCCGCAGACGATCGAGGCGATCAACCACACCAAGGCGGCCGGCGTGCCGATGATCGTGGCGATCAACAAAATGGACAAGCCGGGCAGCAACGCCCAGCGCGTCCGCGAGGCGCTGCTGCAGTACGACGTCCAGGTCGAGAGCATGGGCGGCGAGGTCCAAGAGGTCGAGGTCTCCGCGACGACCAAGGCCGGGCTCGACGAGCTGATCGAAAAGATCCTGCTCCAGTCAGAGCTGCTCGAGCTCAAGGCGAACCCCGATCGCGCCGCCGAAGGCACCGTCGTCGAGGCCAAGCTCGACAAGGGCCGTGGCCCGGTCGCGACCGTGCTCGTGAACCGGGGCACGCTGCGTGTCGGCGACATCTTCGTCGTTGGCCAGGAGAGCGGCAAGGTCCGCGCGTTGGTCAACGACAAGGGCCAGAACGTCAAGGAAGCCGGCCCCTCCTCGCCGGTCGAGGTGCTCGGCCTCTCGGGCACGCCGATGGCGGGCGACCAGCTCTCCGTCGTCGAGAACGAGGCGCGCGCCCGCGAGGTCGCCGCCTATCGGTCCGAAGTCGCGCTGCGCAAGCGCACCACGCAGGCGCCGACGAGCCTCGAATCGATGTTCTCGAACCTCAAGGCCAAGCAGGCGCAGGAATATCCGGTCGTCGTGAAGGGCGACGTGCAGGGCTCGGTCGAGGCGATCGTCTCGTCGCTCAACAAGATCTCGACCGACGACATCCGTGTGCGCATCCTGCATTCGGGCGTCGGCGGCATCACCGAGAGCGACGTGACGCTAGCGGCGGCCTCCAAGGCGCCGATCATCGGCTTCAACGTCCGCCCCAACGCCAAGGCGCGCGAGATCGCGACGCGGGATCAGGTCGCGCTCAAATATTATGACGTGATCTACGATCTGCTCGACGACATCCGCGCGGCGATGGCTGGCCAGCTCGGGCCGGAGTTCTTCGAGACGGTGGTCGGTCGCGCCGAGATCCGCGAAGTGTTCTCGGCGGGTAAGCACGGCAAGGCCGCAGGCCTGCTCGTGCTCGAGGGCTATATCCGCAAGGCGCTGCGTGCGCGCGTGATGCGCGACGATGTCATCATCTACAATGGCTCGATCGCTTCGCTCCGGCGCTTCAAGGACGACGTGCCGGAAGTACGCGCCGGCCTGGAATGCGGCATCACGCTCGAAGGTTCGATCGACATCAAGGCCGGCGACCAGATCGAGACGTTCGAGGTCGAGGAGCGCGAGCGGACGCTGTGATGACGTAAAGCCCTCTCCCTCAGGGAGAGGGTTGGGTGAGGGTGTACCACCCTCGATAGGGCGGACGTTCGGCTGCGCCGGGCTCCCCTCACCCCACCCCTCTCCTCGAGGGGAGAGGGAGCTTAGGATGCGCAAACCCGACACGCCCGAGACCCGCTCCGTCCGCACGCTGCGCGTGGGCGAGCAGGTGCGCCACGTGCTCTCGGAGATTCTGCAGCGCGGCGACGTGCACGACGAAACGCTTGCCAAGCACCTGGTTTCGATAACCGAGGTGCGGATGTCGCCGGACCTGCGCCACGCCACCGTTTTTGTGAAGCCACTGCTCGGCCGTGACGAGGAGGTCGTACTCAAGGCGCTCCGCCAGAACACCGCCTTTCTGCAGCGCGAGGTCGCGCATCGCGTGAAGATAAGATATGCCCCCAAGCTCAAGTTCCTCGCGGACGAAAGCTTTGACGAGGGCAGCCATATCGACGCGGTACTGCGGCGGCCGGGCATTGCGCGCGATCTGACGGTGCCGCTTCCCGCAACGGACGATGACGACGATAGCTGAGCTCGCGGAGATCGATGCCGCGCGCCTGCTCACGACGCTCGCCGATCCGCCGATCCATATCGAGCCGCTCGGTGAGCAGCATCGCGAGGCGCTGCGCGCCGCCTGCGCGGCCGATCCCGACATCTGGGAGATCTATCCGGTATGCCTCCACGGCGCGCATTTCGATCCGGCGTTCGACGCGATCCTCGAAGCCCGTTCTCGTCTCGCCTTCGCGAGCTTCACCGGCGGCGTGCTCGTCGGCACCACCGGCTATCTCAACGTCGACGCCGCCGATCGCAGGCTGGAGATCGGCGGCACCTATCTCGCACCCCATGCGCGCGCGACCGGGGTCAACAGCCGCATCAAACGCCTGATGATCGAACATGCGCTCGGCCTTGGCTTCGATCGCATCGAGTTTCGCATCGACACCCGCAACGCTCGCTCTGCGCGTGCGGTCGAAAATTTAAACGCGACTTTTGGAAGGCGTTGTGCGTCGCGACCGGATCACGTGGACGGGCTATCGCCGCGACACCGCACTCTATTCGTTACTCGCGGATGAATGGAAGCGTAACGATTGAAACCCGAGCGCAAGATGGAGGTTTTGCGGTGCAGAATCTTGGTCTCGGAGACTTCGCCATGCGCTTCGATTCCCGTGAGCTCGTCGCCATCTTCGTTGGCGGAGCGGCGATCGCCGGCCTCGTCGTTTCGTCTCCGGTCGTGGCGGGCGCCAAACACGCGCGGCCGGCACCCAAGCAGGTCCACGTCGCCTTTCAAAAGAGTGCGATCGAGCTCGCGCTGCGCTGAGCTTGCCGCATTGCATCCCCACCGCCTAAGCGCGGCGGATGGACGGCTGGATCATCCTCGACAAACCTGTGGGTCTTGGTTCCACACAGGCGGTCGGTGCCGTCAAACGCGCGCTGCGCGAGGCAGACTGGCCCAAGCGCAAGGTCGGCCACGGCGGCACGCTCGACCCGCTGGCGAGCGGCGTGCTCCCGATCGCGATCGGCGAAGCGACCAAGCTTTCCGGACGGATGCTTGATGCGGACAAGGTCTATGCCTTCACGATCCGCTTCGGCGAGGAGACGGACACGCTCGATCTCGAAGGCGTCGTGATCGCGACAAGCCGGGTGCGCCCTTCCCTCGCCGCACTGGAAGCGGTGCTCCCGCGCTTCACCGGACCGATCGAGCAGATACCGCCAGCCTATTCCGCGCTGAAGGTCGACGGGCAGCGCGCCTATGATCGCGCGCGCGCGGGTGAAGAGGTTCTACTCGCAAGCCGCCGGGTGACGGTGCATGCTCTCACCGTCATCCCCGCGCAGGCCGAGAGCCATAGCGCGGCCGGTGCTGGCGGTGCGTTGGATTCCGGCCTGCGCCGGGATGACGAAGATGAATATGCCGAAGTTTCGCTCCTCGTAACCGTCTCCAAGGGCACCTATATCAGGAGCCTGGCGCGGGACATTGCGCGCTTGCTCGGCACCGTCGGCCACATCACGATGCTCAGGCGTCTTAAGGCCGGTCCGTTCACGCTCGCTTCCGCGATTTCACTGGACAAGCTGACTGAATTCGCTAAGGCGCACGCGCTTGAAAAGGCGATCTTGCCGCTGACGGCGGGGCTGGACGACATCCCGGCTCTACCCGTCACCCCCGATCAGGCAAGGCTGCTCCGCCAGGGGCGGCAGGTGATCGGGATCGCCGCAGCACCCGGCCTCCATCTCGCGCTCGAGGGCATCAACCCGGTGGCGCTGGTGGAATCCGAAGGGACATCCCTTCGCGTGGTGCGCGGCTTCAATGTGGATTGATGTCGAAGGAAGACGAGACATGACGATCACCGCGGAGCGCAAGACTGCGCTGATCCAGGAACATGCCCGCAGCGAGGGTGACACCGGCAGCCCGGAGGTCCAGGTTTCGATCCTGACCGAGCGGATCAACAACCTCACCGAGCATTTCAAGACGCACGCCAAGGACAATCACTCGCGCCGCGGCCTGCTCATGCTCGTCAACAAGCGCCGCTCGCTGCTCGATTACCTCAAGAAGAAAGACGCCGGTCGCTACGCCGGCATCGTCGCGAAGCTCGGGCTTCGGAAGTAATCACGGGAGGGCGCCTGCGGGCGCCCTTCTCGCATTGGTGCTCCGGCGCAGGCCGGAGCGCCGGCGGCACACGCGCCGCCGCGCTTGACGACAGCGGTCCAGCCTGCGCCGGATCACGGTTTTAGGAAGATCGGGACCATCGGCAGTTCGGCCGATCGTCCAAGGGACATCAAGGTCCCGAACCGAGATGGGCCGGCTAGCCCATCACTAGGGTTCCCACGAAAGTACTACTTTCGTGGGGTCCCGTCAGGCCCCCCGCGACATCGGGTCCGGGGAGTGAAGGAAACTCCATGTTCGATACCAAGAAAGTCACCACCGAGTGGGGCGGCAAGACGCTCACGCTCGAGACGGGGCGCGTCGCCCGCCAAGCCGACGGCGCGGTGCTCGCGACGCTCGGTGAGACGGTCGTGCTCTGTGCCGTCACCGCTGCCCGCAGCGTGAAGGAAGGGCAGGACTTCTTCCCGCTCACCGTCCACTATCAGGAGAAATATTTCTCCTCCGGCCGCATCCCCGGCGGCTTCTTCAAGCGCGAGCGCGGCGCGACCGAGAAGGAGACGCTCGTCTCCCGCCTCATCGATCGCCCAATCCGCCCGCTCTTCCCGGAAGGTTTCTACAACGAGATCAACGTCATCGCCCAGGTGCTGAGCTATGACGGCGAAAACGAGCCCGACATCCTCGCGATGATCGCCGCCTCCGCCGCGCTCACCATCTCCGGCGTGCCGTTCATGGGCCCGATCGGCGCCGCGCGCGTCGGCTACAAGGACGGCGACTATCTGCTCAACCCGACCGACGCCGACGTCTCCGCGGGCGACCTCGACCTCGTCGTTGCCGCGACGCAGGATGCGGTGATGATGGTCGAATCCGAAGCCAAGGAGCTTTCGGAAGAGGTCATGCTCGGCGCCGTGCTGTTCGCGCACGACGCGATCAAGGACGTCATCGACGCGATCATCAAGCTCGCCGAGAAGGCCGCCAAGGATCCGTGGGAATTGAAGGCCGCCACCGACACCAGCGCGGTCAAGGCCGAGCTGAAGGCGCTGATCGGCGCCGACATCGACGCCGCCTACAAGCTGGTCGACAAGTCGGCGCGCTCGAACGCGCTCAACGCGGCGCGCGCGAAGGCGAAGGCGGCAATGGCCGAAAAGTCTCCGCAGGAGCAGATGGCCGCGCAGAAGCTCGTCAAGAAGATCGAGGCGGACATCGTCCGCACCGCGATCCTCAAGGAAGGCCGCCGCATCGACGGCCGCGACACGAAGACCGTCCGCCCGATCGTGGCGGAAGCGCACTTCCTGCCGCGCGCGCACGGCTCGGCGCTGTTCACCCGCGGCGAGACCCAGTCGATCTCGACCTGCACGCTCGGCACCCGCGAGAGCGAGCAGATGATCGATGGCCTGACCGGGCTGCGCTACGAGCACTTCATGCTGCACTACAACTTCCCGCCCTATTCGGTCGGCGAAGTCGGCCGCTTCGGCGCCCCCGGTCGGCGTGAGGTCGGTCACGGCAAGCTCGCATGGCGCGCGCTTCACGCCATCCTGCCGACCAAGGAGGAGTTCCCCTACACGATCCGCCTGACCAGCGACATCACCGAGAGCAACGGCTCCTCGTCGATGGCGACGGTGTGCGGCGGTTCGCTGGCGCTGATGGACGCCGGCGTGCCGATCAAGCGGCCGGTCTCGGGCATCGCGATGGGTCTGATCCTCGAGGGCAAGGAGTTCGCGGTGATCTCCGACATCCTCGGTGACGAGGATCATCTCGGCGACATGGACTTCAAGGTCGCAGGCACGTCCGAGGGCATCACCACGATGCAGATGGACATCAAGATCGCCGGCATCACCAAGGAGATCTTCGAGGTCGCGCTGCGCCAGGCCAGCGAAGGCCGCGCGCACATCCTCGGCGAGATGGCGAAGGCGCTCGATCACACCCGCACCGAGCTCAGCGCGCACGCGCCGCGCATCGAGACGATGACGATCGACAAGGCGAAGATCCGCGACATCATCGGCACCGGCGGCAAGGTGATCCGCGAGATCGTCGCCACTACCGGCGCGAAGGTCGACATCGATGACGAGGGCGTGATCAAGATCAGCTCGTCCGACGGCGCGCAGATCCAGGCGGCGATCGACTGGATCAAGGGCATCGTCGAGGAGCCCGAGGTCGGCAAGATCTACACCGGCAAGGTCGTCAACATCGTCGACTTCGGCGCGTTCGTGAACTTCATGGGCGGGCGCGACGGTCTCGTCCACGTTTCCGAGATGAAGAACGAGCGCGTCGCCTCGCCCAAGGACGTGGTGTCCGAAGGCCAGGAGGTGAAGGTCAAGGTGCTCGAGGTCGATCCGCGCGGCAAGGTCCGCCTGTCGATGCGCGTCGTCGATCAGGAGACCGGCGAGGAGCTGCCCGACACGCGCCCGCCGCGCGAGCCGCGTGAAGGCGGTGACCGTGATCGCGGCCCGCGGGGCGATCGCGGCCCGCGTCGTGATGGCGGTGATCGTGGTCCCCGCCGGGATCGCGGTGATCGCGGCGGCGACCGTGGCGATCGGGGCGGCGACCGTGGCCCGCGCCGCGAGCGCAGCGACGACGCCAATGACGGCCCCGCGCCCGAGTTCGCGCCCGCTTTCCTGAAGCGTGACGACGACTGATCGTCCGGCTCAAGCGTGACACGGAAAGGGGAGCCGCGAGGCTCCCCTTTTTTCATGTGAACTCAACTCTTCCCGTTCGCTTCGAGCGCAGGGTCGAGCCTGTCGAGACCCGCAGTCGAGAAGGCATTGCGCCACCGGTTCTCGACCGACGCTTCTCGACTTCGCTCGAAGCTGCTCGAACCGAACGGTCGATCAAGCTGGCTGATCAGCCCGCGACCGGCACGACGATCGTCTTCGGCGCAACCGCGACGGTGATGCTCGGCGTCGGCGGCAGCGGCACGGTCGGGTTCGGCGGTGCGATCACCGGCGGCGTCGGCGGCACGAACTTCGGCGTCGCCGACACCGCGAGGCGCAATGCGGCCTGATCGTCGGCGATGTGATCGTGCGTGACGACGACGGTCGAGCGGAAGCTGGTGAGGCCGTAGAGCTTCCTGGCGAAGCTCGCCGGCAGGCGAATGCAGCCGTGCGAGGCCGGATAGCCCGGCAGCGCGCCAGCGTGCAGCGCGACGCCGCCCTCGGTCAGCCGCTGCATATAGGGCATCGGCGCGTCGCTGTAGAGATTGGAGCGGTGGAACACCTGCTTTTGCAGGATATGGAAATGGCCGGCAGGGGTCGCATGACCGCGCCGCCCCGTCGAGACCGGCGAGGTGGCGAGCAGCGCGCCGTCCCGAAAAGCGTAGAGGCGCTGCTGCGGCAGGCTGACGACCATCTGAACGACGCCCTTCATCGAGACCGGACGCGGCGCCTGCGGATGCTCGGGCAAGCTGAGCGTGACGCAGCCGGGCGCCCCTCTCGCGCATGCAGGCTCGCGCACGTCGCCAGTCTTGTACGGCAACGACGGAGGCGGCGCGGGCTTGCTGCAGGCAATCGGCAGCATGGCCATGCAGAGCAACGCACGCTTCATTGCCTGTCGGTTCCTCCCCCCTGCCCCCATGCACCGGCGCCGCAGCTGCGGCGCGATCAACATGGCTGCGCAACTGTTTCGATTTGGTGCAGACGGCGCACCCCGCCACTCAGCACTGGTCGCATCACGCCACAGCTTGCGGCCGCCGTGCGTCTTCGGACTTTTCCAGGCCGCTCAGATAATCGTGGATCTGGGCGACGACCGCCGCGCCCTCGCCCACGGCCGCAGCCACGCGCTTGGTCGATCCCGAGCGTACGTCACCGACCGCAAAGACGCCGGACTGCCGCGTCTCCAATTGGCGGATGCCGCCATCGCCACAGTGGCCGCCGGTGAGCACGAAACCCTTGTCGTCGAGATCCACGCAACCGTTGAGCCAGTCGGTATGCGGATCGGCGCCGACGAACAGGAAGAGGTGGCGCATCTCGCAACGTTTCGTGGTGCCGTCGTCGATCGCCCGGAAGGTCGCCGCGCTCAATCCCTGGCGATCGCCTTCGAGCGAGACGATCTCGGTGCGAGGATGCAGCGTGACGTTGGGGAGCGCCGCGATGCGGTCGATCAGATAGCGCGACATCGTCGCATCGAGGTTCGGGCGACGGATGATCAGGTGGAGATGCTTCACCTGGCTCGCAAGATAGACGACCGCCTGCCCCGCCGAATTGCCGCCACCGACCAGCGCCACTTCCTCACCCGCGCACAGCTTGCCTTCTATCGGCGAGGCCCAATACGAAACGCCGTTGCCCTCGAAACCAGACAGCTCTTCGATCTTCGGGCGGCGATACTGCGCGCCGGAAGCGACGACAACGCTACGCGATCGGACCGGATCGCCCTCCGCGAGGTGCAGCGCGAACGGCTTGTCGACGCCGCCGCCACAGTCGATCCGTCCGACCCGGAGCGGGATCGCGAGCTCGGCGCCGAACTTCTGCGCCTGGTTGAATGCGCGCCCGGCAAGCGCCTGGCCCGAGATGCCGGTCGGGAAGCCGAGATAGTTCTCGATCCGCGAGGAGGCGCCGGCCTGGCCGCCGATCGCGCGCTGATCGAGCACGATCACCGAAAGCCCCTCGGACGCCGCATAGACCGCCGTTGCCAGCCCGGACGGACCGGCACCGACGACGGCGACGTCGTAGACGCGGTTCGGATCGAGGTCCGGGGTGATGCCAAGGCAGGCGCCCGCCTCGGCGTCGGTCGGCCGCTTGAGCACGGTGCCGCTGGGGCAGAGCATCAGCGGCAGATCGTCGCTGTCGACGCCAAGCCGTTCGATCAGCGCCTTAGCTTCCTCGTCCTGTTCGGCGTCGAGCGTCGTCACCGGATAGCCGTTGCGCGTGAGAAAGCCCTGCAGGCGGACGAGATCGCGTGCGTTCGTCCGGCCGATCAGGATCGAACCGACATGTTCGCTACCGATCAGCCCGACACGGCGCAGGATGAAGGCGCGCATCACGATCTCGCCGATCTCGGCCGAGCCGACCATCAGCGCGCGCAGATGCGCCGCGTCGAACGGCAGCGCGGTGCACCCCTCCTCGCCGGCGCGGCCTTCGGCGAGCGAGGCGCGGCCGCCGAGCTGGCTGACCTCGCCGGAGAACTGCCCGGGATCGTGGCGCACGATCGGCCGCTCATGGCCGAGCCCGTCGCGGCTGACGACGTCGATCCAGCCTTCGAGCACAACCCATACCGGCGCGGCGACCTCGCCGAGCGCGTACATCGTCTCGCCGCGCTCGAAGCGGCGCGGCTTGCCGCTCGCAAAGCGCCGCGTGACCTCGATCTGATGCGCCGTCAGCACGGGGAAGCGCTGGTGGCGCCGATCATCGTCCAACCCGCTCATGATTCCCTCCCGACCAACAGCGCCAGCATGACGCTATGCGCGCTCGCACTCAATCGGCTCGGCGATGCGACACGTGAACTTAGATCCGCGCGTGCGACTCTCGCTAGAACGAGTTCGCTATAACCAGGCTCAATCCTCGCCGAACAGGTCGCGCTGCGCCTTCTCGAGCTCCTCGGCGTATCGCCTGCGCACAAAGCTCTCCGAGAGGATGCCCAGCACCTCGCGCGCGGGCCCGAGCACCGCCAATTCGTCGGTCTCGGCGGTGTCGAGCAGCGCCATGATCTCGCCGATGTGCATGCCGGGGGTCAGCGCCATGTCGGCGGCGTGCGCGAGCATCGCGATGCTGTTGTGCGGGTCGACGCCCTCGGCATAGGCCGCCGCGGTCGAGACGATGCCGCCATAGCCGCCGGCCTCGTCAGTTACGACGACGCGGCTGGTGGACCCGAGCGGGAAACGGCGACGGAACTCGGCGACGCTCATGCTAGCCGGAACGACGTTCGCGTCGCGGCGCATCATCCGCCCGGCGGTCAGCGTCCGTACCCACCCGACGTCGCGTGCCGATTTGATCGTCTCGCCGCGCAGGTGGAGGCGCCAGGTCGAGAAGCTGTATCCGAACGTCTCGCGCGCGATCGTCGCGGACACGAGGCTCGCGGCGAGCACCGCCCCGGTCAGGCTGAAGCTGCCGGTCGCCTCGAGCACCAGCATCGCCATCGTCATCGGCCCCCCGATCACCGCGGCGGCAAACGCGGCCATGCCGACCATGGCGGCATTGTCCGGATCGAGCACCGGCCGTCCGAGCGCGAGCATGATCCCGCCGGCATAAAGGTGCCCGACGAGCGTCCCGAGGAACAGCGAGGCGAAGAAGAGGCCACCGCGAAAGCCGAAACCAAGCGAGATGATCGAGGCGAGGCTCTTGGCGACGAGCACGATCGCGATGAATTCGAGCGGCGCCGTCTCCACCAGATCGAGGTGGAGCGCACTGTGGCCGGCGGAGAGCGTCTGCGGCGAGAGCATCGCCAGCGGGATAAGCAGCAGGCCGCCCAGCATCGGCCGCGACCAACCCGGCAGGCGCGCGCGCGTGCCAAGCTCGACCAGCGCGACCGCGCGCATCACGACGATCCCGATGAGCGCGCAGCACGCGCCCAGCCCGGCATAGATGACGTATCCCGAGCTGTGGATGACCGGACCGGGGTGAACCGCGACGAGATAGGGCACCGCCCCCAAACGTTGCGCGACCTGGGCGCCCGCCAGCGCCGCCGCCGCGACGGAAGCGATGGCGGCGGGGGTGTAGGCGCCGATCGTGATCTCGAAGGCGTAGAAAGCCCCAGCGATCGGCGCGCCGAATGCTGCCGCTATCGCCGCGCCGGTTCCCGCGCCGACGAGCGTGCGCATGTCGCCGCGCCGCAGATTCAGGATGCGCGCGGCAAGCGAGGCCACCAAACCCCCGAGCTGCGCATAGGCGGCCTCCAGGCCGACCGAGGCGCCGAAGCCGTTCGAAAGGATGGTCTGCCCCGATATCAGCAGGCTGTCCGGCGCGGTCATCCGTCCACCGTGCAGCGCATTGGCTTCGACCGCGTCGACCAGCGTCCGTCCACGCGTGCGCGTCGCCCAGGTGAACGCCGCCAGCGCGATGCCGCCGGCCGGCAGCACGGCGAGCTGCAGCGGCGACAGCGGGCCCATGCCGCTCAGCCGGATATCGGGGGGAAGACCATAGAGCAGCATCTGGAGGCCACGCGCGAGTCCGCTCTGCACGATCGTGAGCAGCCCCGCCGCCATGCCGACGGGGATCGCGACGAGCACGAAGGCGAACTCGCTGGCGCGGACCTTCCCGCGCAGCCAGCGCAGCCAAGCCGGCACGCGGCGACCCAGGCGACCTATCGGCGGGGGGAGCGGAGGAAGGCTCGGCAGCGGCGGCTTCACGCCACGCGCTGTGGCGCAACGATCCGCGGCTGTCACGCCGCGGCTCATGATCGCCGAAAGGAAGTGGGGGGTTTCTGTTGCCCGGTACCCCCCGAACCGCTGGATTCCGCTTCTGTTGCCCGGTGCGGACCGGACCGCGCTATCGTCTGACTAACTTCGGGCCGTTAGGCCGTCGCATTAGGCAGCGAGAGCGAGCGCCTCGTTGTCGTTGGCACTTGTGGTTTTGAGCCTTTAACGGGTTACTCAGCCCGGGCGAAAATACCGATCCCGTCCACACGTCGATCCTAGTTCGGCCCCGTCAGAAAGCCCGGTTTCCCGCGCTTTATGGTGGAGCCGGCGGGTACTGCCCCCGCGTCCGCTGCGTCGAAACGCGGCACCATTTATCGCCATAGCCGGAGCGAACCCCGGCAAGACCGATATAAGCGCCCGGCGCTTAATGAAAAGCCCCGGTCCGTTCCGCCGACCATTCGGGCGAACGGATCGCGGTTCGCTCAAGGCTTCCGCTTCAGCTCCGCCAGAATCTCGCGAAGCAGGACGACGTCCGCCGGATCCGGCGCGGCCGCCACGGGCTCGTCGTGCCTCTTGCCGAACGCCATCGCCTTGTTCACGCCCCGCACGATCAGGAAGATGATGAACGCGACGATCAGGAAGTTGACCGCCTGCGTGACGAACTCGCCATAACCGAGCAGCGGCACGCCCGCTTTCTTGAGCGCAGCATAATCCGTCGAGCCCTGCAGCGCCGCCGGCACCTTCTCGGGCGCAAGGATCACGAAGTAGCTCGAGAAATCGAGGCCGCCGAATACCTTGCCGATCAGCGGCATCAGCACGTCCTCGGTCAGCGAGGTGACGATCTTGCCGAACGCGGCACCGATGATCACCGCCACCGCCAGATCGAGGACATTGCCTCGCATGATGAAAGCCTTGAACTCCTTGAGCATGCCGTCCCTCCACGGTTGCAACCAAGGTTAATCTAGCGGCAGCCGTGACGATCGTCACGCCGCGATCATTGCGCGGCCGGAGGCGTCACTGTATTAGCCACGTGACACGCCTTGGGAGACGCCTGCCGATGTTCCGCCGCTTCGCCCTGCTCGCGCCCGTTGCCGCGGTTTCGGTCGCCGGCTGCGGCGTCAACGCCATCCCCACCGCCGAGGAGAATGCCAAGGCGCGCTGGGCGGACGTGCAGAACGAATATCAGCGCCGCGCCGATCTCGTGCCCAATCTCGTCGCGACCGTGAAAGCGGCGGGCGCCCAGGAGAAGGACATCCTCGTCCAGGTGACGCAGGCGCGCGCCGCCGCGAATTCGGTGAAGGTCAGCGGAGACGATCTCAGCGATCCCGACAAGGTCCGGCATTTCGCGCAGGTGCAGGGCGCGCTCGGGCTTTCCCTGCAGCGGCTGCAGGAGGCCTATCCCGAGCTACAGTCGCAGGCCAACTATTCGACGCTGATGTCGCAGCTCGAGGGCACCGAGAACCGGATCACCATCGCGCGGCGCGACTATAACCAGGCGGTGCAGGACTATAATACCCGCATCCGCACCTTCCCGGATGCCGTCGGCGCCAAGATTTTCTACGGCGCCAAGCCGATGCAGCCGTTCGAGGCGGTAACGTCAGATGCCGATGTGGCGCCCAAGGCGGATTTCGGCAGCCAGGGCTGAGGCTCGAACGGTGGCTCGAACTCCGACCGATGTCAGCGGCGAGCCTTCGCGACGATGGATCCTCCCCTTCCTGAAAGCGAGGGGCTTGAGGGTGGGTCGCTATCGTGAGCGCACCTCGCCTCGCAACCCACCCCTAGACCCTCGCTTCCAGGAGGGGGAACATGTCAGCGCTTTGCGGTGGGCGCTCGCCCTCCTCCTTGCACTCCTCGCCTCGCCCGTCTTCGCGCAATCCTTCCCCGCATTCACCGGCTATGTCGTCGACGATGCGCACGTGCTGCCCGCCGACACGGCCCAGGCGCTTACCGCCAAGCTGCAGGCGCTCGACCAACAAACGCACCGCCAGCTCGTCGTCGCGACCATCGCCGACCTGCAGGGCTATCCGATCGAGGATTATGGCTACCGGCTCGGCCGCGCCTGGGGTGTCGGCCAGAAAGCCACGAACAACGGTGCGATCCTGATCGTCGCGCCCACGGAGCACAGGGTCCGTATCGAGGTCGGCTACGGCCTCGAGCCGGTGCTGACCGACGCGCTTTCGAGCACCATCATCGCGACCCAGATCGTCCCGCGCTTCAAGGGCGGCGACGTCCCGGGCGGCATCGTCGCGGGCACGCAGGCGGTCATCGACCAGCTCTCCGCGCCTGATGCCGACGCTAAGGCCAAAGCGGACGCAGCCGATGCCGCACAGCAGAAAGCCAAGGCGCATGGCGGCGGCATTCCCGTGAGCCTGATCTTCTGGCTGTTCATCATCGCATTCTTCCTGCTCTCGCGTGCGCGCAGCCGCGGCCGCCGCTTCGGCGGTGGCCTGTGGCCGATCTTCCTATGGGGCCCTGGCTTCGGCGGTGGCTGGAGCTCCGGCGGCAGCGGTGGCGGCTGGAGTTCCGGCGGCGGGGACGGCGGCGGCTTCTCGGGAGGCGGCGGCGGCTCCTTCGGCGGCGGCGGCGCTTCGGGAGGATGGTGATGCGGCCGCTGACACCGGCGGACGAAGCGCGCGTCACGGAGGCGGTGGTTGCCGCCGAGCGGCTGAGCGATGGCGAGATCGTCACGATCGTCGCGCCACGCTCGGACGGCTATGCGGACATCGCCTGGCTATGGTCGATCCTGATCATGTTCCTGGCGCTCGCGGTCTATGCCGGCTGGCCGCGTTTCTATCAGGGGCTGATCGGGCATCTTCTCGGCTGGAGCGCGCCGAGCACGACGCGTGGGATCATGCTGCTGCTTTTCGTCGCGCTCGTCGCCAAGCTGTTCGGGATGCGGCTTATCCTGCTGTGGCGGCCGCTGCTGCTCGCGCTCACTCCGCCCGCCACCAAGGCGCATCGCGTGCGGGCACGCGCGATCGATCTGTTCCGCGTCTCCGTCGAGAGCCGCACGCGCGCGAAGACCGGCGTGCTGCTCTACCTCAGCCTTGCCGAGCGCCGCGCCGAGATCGTCGCCGACGCCGGCATCCACGGCCGCGTCGCGCCCGAAGAATGGGGCGAGGCCATGGCGGTGCTCGTCGGCCATCTGCGCGAGCGATGCCCGGGCGAGGGCATGGCGGCGGCGGTCGAGCGCATCGGCAAGGTGCTGGCGACGCATTTTCCGCGCAGCCCCGACGACACCGACGAGCTTCCCGACCGTTTGATCCAGCTATGAGCGACAGCGCCACCGCAGATCCTGATCGCGACCTTCCCGAGGAGATACGCTGGCAGGGCAAGTTCGTCGTCGCCAAGCAGCGCGGCCGCTGGGAATATGTCGCCCGCGCGCGCAACATCCGTGCGGCCGTGATCCTCGCGCTCGATGGCGAGGGCGGTGATCGTTCGGTCATCCTCGTCGAGCAATATCGGATGCCGCTCGGCCAGCGCTGTCTCGAGCTCCCCGCCGGCCTTATCGGTGACGAGACGGAGGATGAGGAAGCCGAGGCGACGGCCGCGCGTGAGCTCGAGGAGGAAACCGGCTATCGTGCGGGCAAGATCGAGGCGATCGGCGATTTTGCGTCTTCGCCCGGTATGCTCTCCGAAACCTTCACGCTCGTCCGCGCGACGCAGCTCGCGAAGGTCGGCGACGGCGGCGGCGTCGACCATGAGGAGATCGTCACGCATCGCGTGCGCCTGGCCGATGTCACCGCCTTCGTGGAGCGGAAGCGCCGCGAGGGACTGATGATCGACGTGAAGCTGTTGCTGCTGCTCGGCGGCGGAATGCTGGCGGTTTAGCCCACAACCTCCGTTCGCCCTGAGCGAAGTCGAAGGGCACGCATGACGACGGCTGGGCTTCGACTGCACTCAGCCCGAACGGATGTCGGATAAATTCTCAGCCCTCGCCCGCCGGCGTGATCGGGCCGACCGAAAAATTGTCGGCATAGGCTTGCAGCCGGAGCGGCCGCTGCTGGTTCGATACGACGTGATAGGGCAGGCCTTCGCGCTGGCAGTAGGCGCGCGCGGCATCGAGGCTGTCGAACGTCAGCCGGACCTGCCGGTTCATGTCGCCCGATCCCGCCCAGCCGGTGAGCGGATCGGGCCGCTTCGGCTCGGCGGGCTCATGTTCGAGTACCCAGCGCCCGACCTGCGCCTTGCCCGACTGCATGCTGCTCTTCGCCTGCTGATAGATGCGCGCCGCCATTCGCGCGCTTTGCCGCAGCGCGGGAGAGAGCGTCAACCCATCCTGATGCGTCACCCCGCCGAAAGCTGCGGTCTTGTTGGATGAAACGCAGCGCCTGCGGAACGAGATATCAGCTTTCGCTGGCATGAGGTTAAGAGGTTATCCTCGACCCTTCTTCGTCCTCAGCGTCGGATCGGCCGCCGCCGGATCGTCAGGCCACGGGTGGCGGGGATAACGACCGCGCATCTCCCTCGCGACAGCAGCCCAGCTTCCGGCCCAGAAGCTCGGCAGATCGGCGGTGGTCTGGATCGGCCGACCGGCGGGCGAGACCAGCCGCAGCACCAGCGGCACCCGCCCTTCCGCCAGCATCGGATGCGCGGCGAGCCCGAACAGCGCCTGCGGGCGAAGCTCGACCGCCGGACCGCCCTCGGTTTCATAGTCGATGCCATGGCTCCCGCCAGCCGGACTGGCGAGCGACGGCGGCGCCAGCGCGTCGAGACGTCGCCTGCCGTCCCATCCCAGCCGCTCGTAGAGCATCTCCGTCAGTGCGCCGGGCGGAATGGCGTCGAGACGCCGCCGGCGTTCCAGCAGCGGCGGCAGCCAGAGATCGAGATCGGCAATCAGCGCCGCGTCTGAGAGATCGGGCACCATATCGTCGAAGCGGCGCGCGAAGGTGGCCCGCGCGCGCAGCTTGGCGGCGCCCTCGGGCCACGGCAGCAGCGCGATTCCGCCATTGCGCACGCCCGTCAGCAACGCCGCCGCGATCGCTGCGGGATCGGGCGCGTTGTCCGGGCCGCCGGAAAGCCGCACCGCGCCCAGCCGCCGCTCGCGGGTGGCAACGATCCCGCCGCTCGCGCGATCGAACGTCACCTCGCGGCGTAACTCGATGCGGTCGCCATAGAGCGCCTCGATCGTCGCGACGGCGATCGGCGCGGCGGCGAGGATGCGCGCACCCGCCGCCGATCCCTGCGTCTCGGCGATCGCCAGCCAGTCCTCGCGCGCTAGGCTGGAGAGCGGATCGAGCCGGAAACCGCGCCCGCCGACGCTCGCCCATTGCTCGCCCGACGCATCACGCCGCCGCGCGATGCGATCGGGGAATGCCAGCGCTATGCACGCGCCAGCGCTATCTGCCCTCCCTGGAAGAAAGGGGTCGGGGTTGGGTTGTTTAGGGGCAGAGCGTTCCGCCGCATTTCCGTCCATCCCCGACCCCTCCCTCCCAGGGAGAAGAACGAGGCGTGCCCATCTTTGCGCCAGCCCTCGCGCCGCCTCGGCACGCCGCCCCTTCTCGTTCCGCCAGCGCCGCAGCCGGGTCTCGACATCGGGATCGCTGCCGCCGAGGCCGCGCTCGCCGAGCAACACCGCGACGTCGGCCGCTGATGTGACCCAGCCACGCGCAGCCGCCGCGACGAGCATGTGTGCGAGACGCGGCGGCAACGGCAGCGCCGCGATCGCACGACCATGCGCGGTCGGCCGGCCGTCGCCATCGATCGCGCCGAGCCGCTCCAGCCGACCGCGCGCTTCCTGGATCGCGGCAGCCGGCGGTGGATCGAGCCAGCGCAGCTTCCGTGGATCGGTGACGCCCCAGATCGCGCAATCGAGCAGCAGCGCGGAGAGATCGGCCTCGAGGATCTCGGGCGGATCGAAGCGCGGCAGTCCAGCCGTCGCCGCCGCTTCCCACAAGCGATAGACGACACCGGGCGCTTGCCGCGCGGCGCGACCGGCGCGCTGCGTCGCCGCCGCCTGCGATACGCGCTCGGTGACGAGCCGCGTGAGGCCGGCGGCGCGATCATAGCGCGGGCGGCGCGCCAGACCGGAGTCGATCACGACCTGCACGCCGTCGAGCGTCAGGCTGGTCTCGGCAATGCTGGTGGCGAGCACGAGCTTGCGCGTGCCGGGTGGCGACGGCGCGATCGCGGCGCGCTGTGCAGCGGGATCGGCTTGGCCGTGAAGCTTGTGGACAACGACGCCAGGCGATGGCGTCAGCCGCTCGGCAGTTCGCTCGATCTCGGCGACGCCGGGCAGGAAGGCGAGCAGCCCACTCTCGTCGTCGGCGAGCGCACGGTGGATCGCCGCGGCCATCGCATCCTCGACCCGCATCTCGGCAGCCCGGCCAACATGCCTGATCTCCAAGGGAAAGCTGCGGCCTTCGCTGGCGATCACAGGAGCGCCGTCCATCAATGCGGCGAAGCGTTCGCCATCCAGCGTCGCCGACATCGCGAGCAGCCGCAGGTCGGGCCGCAGCGCCACTTGCGCATCGAGCGCCAGCGCGAGACCGAAGTCGCTGTCGAGGCTGCGCTCGTGCACCTCGTCGAACAGCACCGCCGAGACGCCGGCGAGTTCGGGATCGGCCTGGATGCGGCTGCGGAAGGTGCCCTCGGTAAGCACCAGCACGCGCGTCTTCGGCCCACGCCTGGCATCGAGCCGCGTCGCATAGCCGAAGGTACCGCCGACGGGTTCGCCGGCGAGCGCGGCCATGCGCTCCGCCGCCGCACGCGCCGCGATCCGCCGTGGACTCAGCAGCAGCACCTGGCCTTCGCACCAGGGCTCGGCCAGCAGCGCCGGCGCCACGGCCGTGGTCTTTCCCGCCCCTGGTGGCGCGACGAGCACCGCGGACGAATGCTCGCGCAGCACGGCGAGCAGGTCGGGTAGAACTGCGTGGATGGGTAGATCGGACACGCGCCGTACCTAAGGCGATTTCACACCAAGTATATCCGCTCGGTTCGAGCAGCTTCGAGCTTGTCGAGAAGCGTCGGTCGAGAACCGTCAGATCGCATATCTTCTCGACTGCGGATCTCGACAGGCTCGACCCTTCGCTCGAAGCGAACGGAGCTCAAAGAGGGTCGCGATCCGTCCGCCTCAATAAGCCCGTGCCACCGCGAATTCCGCCGCTTCCACGAGCGCGCTCTTGGGCTGGCCGGAGGGGAATGGCGCTAGCGCGTCGATCGCGCGGCGCGCGTAGAGGCGCGCGCGGGCGAGCGTGTCGTCCATCGCTCCGGTTTCGCCCAGCAGCGCGGTCGCGTGGGCGAGATCCTCGTCGCTCGCGCGGCGCCCTTCCATGGCGTCCTTCCAGAAGGTGCGATCGGCCTCGCTTCCCCGCGCATGCGCCAGGATCACCGGCAAGGTGACCTTGCCGTCGCGAAAATCGTCACCCGCGGCCTTTCCCATCACCGCCTCTTCGGAGGCGTAATCGATGGCGTCGTCAACGAGCTGGAAGGCAATGCCGAGATTGCGGCCATAGTCGTCAAAGGCCCGCTCGACACGCTCGTCCTTCTCGGCGACGACGGCGGCGATGCGGCTCGCGGCGGCGAACAGCGCGGCGGTCTTCGCGCCGATGATATCTAGATAGCGCTCCTCGCTCGTATCGATGCGGCGCTGTGCGGTCAGCTGGTTGACCTCACCCTCGGCGATCACCGCACTCGCGCCCGAGAGGATACGGAGCACACGTACCGAGCCATCCTCGACCATCAGCTCGAAGGCGCGGCTGAACAGGAAGTCACCGACCAGCACGCTCGCCGGATTGCCCCAGATAATGTTGGCGGTGCGTCGCCCGCGCCGAAGGCCGGAGCCGTCGACGACGTCGTCGTGCAGCAGCGTCGCGGTGTGGATGAACTCGACCGCGGCGGCGAGCCGGTGGTGGCGATCGCCCTGATAATCCGCGAGCCTCGCGCAGGCGAGCGTCAACATCGGCCGCATCCGCTTGCCGCCGCCGGCGATGAGGTGTCCGGCCAGCTCCGGGATCAGCGGCACGTCGCTTTGCATCCGCGCGAGGATCACGCGGTTGACCTGGTTCATGTCCGCTGCGACGAGGTTCAGCATCGGCTCGAGCGACGGCGCGGCGCCGTTGCGATGAAGTGGCAGCACGGTGGCGCTCATGGCCGTGCCCCTTGGCGCGGTGAACGGAGGATTACAAGCCAGAGGCTTGCGCCTGCTGCCCCGGCTCCGCAAAAGGCGTGCACGGGAGGGGCGCATGGCCGACGAGACGCTGAGGAATTTCCGCGAGAGCATCGACAATATCGATGCCGCGCTCGTCTTCATGCTGGCCGAGCGCTTCAAGATCACGCAGGCGGTGGGCCGTTACAAGGCCACCGCCGGCCTGCCGCCGGCCGATCCCGGCCGCGAAGGACAGCAGATCGAACGACTGCGGTCGCTTGCCAAGAGCGCCAATCTCGATCCTGATTTCTCGGAGAAGTTTTTGCGGTTCATCATCGAAGAGGTGATCCGTCACCATGAACATGCGCGCGAACGGGTCTAGGGCTTCCGCGCGGCAGCTCGCGGGAATAGGATCGCCCCAGACGAGCGGGAGCGGCGCGATGGACGAACCGGGGGGACCGCCTTTTGCTGGCTTCTACCAGCTGGCCTACGTCACGCCTGATATCGACGCGGCGCAGCGGCTTTTCGCCGAAACGCATGGCATCCCGCGGTTTCTCGAAATGCGCGATGCGCGCTACCCGACGCGCGACGGCCGCGAGGCGCATTGCCATCTCGCGCTCGCCTATCGCGGCGCGATCGAGATCGAGATCATCCAGCCGATCGACGGCGACATCGATTTCTATCGGGCATTCTTGCCCTCCCCGCCGACGCTGGTACGCTTTCATCACGTCTGCCGCCTGTTCGACAGCCGCGATGCTCTCGAAGCGGAGGTGGAGCGGCTGACGCGCGAGGGGCGAGCGCTGCCGATCAACGCCGGTTCGAGCATCGCCCGCTACTTCTATTGCGACCGGCGCGCCGACCTCGGCCATTTCATCGAGGGCATTCACTTCGAGGAGGAAGGGCAGCGAAATCTGCTCGCCGCGATTCCGCGCTTCTGAGGCTCATTCCGCCGCAGGCAGGCTGAGCCTCGCGAGCAACCCGCCGAGATCCTCGCTCTCCTCCAGCGCGATCGTGCCGCCATAGATTTCCGCGACGTCGCGCACGATGGCGAGACCGAGACCGGTGCCCGGCTTTTCCGTATCGAGACGCGCGCCGCGCTCGAAGATCGCCGCGCGCTGGTCCGCGGGAATGCCGCGCCCATCATCCTCGACGATGATGTCGACATGGTCGTCGGCACGCGCGACGGTCACAAAGACACGGCCGCCACCGTATTTGGCGGCGTTTTCTATGAGGTTGCCGGTCATCTCCTCGAGATCCTGGCGCTCGACATGCGCGGCGGCGTCCTTGATGCCGTCGAGGTCGATCGTGGTCGCAGGGTAGAGGCGCGATACCGCACGCTCGACAGCCTGCAGCGCCGGCCACACCTCCGCCCTGCTCTGCCCCGCCGCGCGCCGCCCGACCGCACGGGCGCGCGCCAGATGATGATCGACCTGGCGGCGCATCGTCCGCGCCTCGCGCATCACCGTGCCCGCGAGATCGGGCGACTTGGCCGTCGCCTCGTTCATGACGACCGTGAGCGGCGTCTTGAGCGCGTGCGCGAGATTGCCGGCGTGGCGGCGCGCCTCCTCGGCCTGGCGCTCGTTGTGCGCGAGAAGGTCGTTCAGCTCCTCGACCAGCGGCGCGATCTCGGTCGGCAGCGTCTCGGCGACGCGCGCGCTGCGCCCCGTGCGAACGCCGGCGATCGCGCGCCGCACCTTGCGCAGCGGCCAGAGCCCGTAGATCGATTGCAAGGCGGAGACGATGATCAGCCCGAGTCCGAGCACCGCGAAGGATTTGACCAGCGTCTTGCGGAGCACCTTGATCTGCGCGTCGAGATCGTTGCGGCTGGCCGCGACCTGAAAGCGCCAGTCCGTCTTCGAACCAGGAATGACGGCATCGCGCTCGAGAACGCGCAGCGGCTCCGAGCGGAACTGATGGCTGTCATAGGCATGGACATCGGGCTGCGGCGTGGCAAGATCGACTGCGAGCGTCTGATCCCACAGCGAGCGCGATGGGAACGGATCATGTCCCTTTCCAGAGACTTGCCAATAGAGGCCGCTATACGGTTCGAGGAAGCGCTGATCGCCGAGTGGACGATTGAAGCGCACCTCTCGATCCGGCCCGATCTCGGCGGAGGCGATCATTGCGGTGAGCACATAGTTCAGCGACGCATCGAAATTGTCGGTGACCGCGCGCTGCAGGACCCGGTCGAGCGCGTAACCGCCGGTCGCGAGCAGCACCAGGATCCAAAGCGCTGCAATGCCGATCATGCGGCGGATCAGCGAGCCCGAGGTGCGGCGCCCCTCCACGGCCGCCTGCGCTGCGCTGCGCTGCGAGCGCGCCCAGCCGCGCACGACCGCGCGGAACAGCGCTAGCGGCCCACGCGGCCCGGACGGCGCGCGTGCCGCCACGCTCTCAGGCGTCCGGATCTTCGAGGCTGTAGCCGAGCCCGCGCATCGTCGTGATCACATCGGCGCCGAGCTTCTTCCGGATCCGCGTCACGAACACTTCTATCGTGTTCGAATCACGATCGAAATCCTGATCGTAGATATGCTCGATCAGCTCGGTGCGGCTGACCACCTTGCCTTTGTGGTGCATCAGATAGGAGAGTAGCTTATACTCCTGGGCGGTGAGCTTGACCGGCTCGCCGGCCTTGGTGACGCGGCCCGAGCGTGTGTCGAGCCGGATGTCGCCGGCGATGAGCTCGGACGAGCTGTTGCCGGACGCGCGGCGGATCAGCGCACGCAGGCGGGCGATCAGCTCCTCCGTTTGAAAAGGCTTTGCGAGATAGTCGTCGGCGCCGGCGTCGAGCCCCGCGACCTTGTCGGACCAGCTGTCGCGCGCCGTGAGCACGAGGACGGGCATGTCCCTGCCCTCCCTGCGCCAGCGATCGAGCACGGTAAGCCCATCGACCTCGGGCAGGCCGAGATCGAGAATGATCGCATCATAGGTTTCGGTGGAGCCGAGATAATGGCCGTCCTCGCCGTCGGTGGCGAGATCGATGGCATAGCCCGCGCCCTCCAGCGTCGCGCGGAGCTGGCGGCCGAGATTGGGCTCGTCCTCGACGATCAACACGCGCATCGCGCTCTCCCATCACTGTTCGGAGGCTATGTGGCGCGGCAAACCTGAACGGACAAGCAACGACCGCGTTTCCGGCGAAAACTCAATGGCCCGAGCGCCGGATTTCGCGCCCGCGACCATCGACATCGACCCAGACGACTTCGCCGCCGCGCATGAATTTCAGCCGGTAGCTGCCCATGTCCGGATCATATTCCGAACCGATGAAATCATAGCCCGGCATGTCCATGCGCCACGCCTGCTGGATCTCGCGCAACGGACGGATCGCGCCGGCGCGCATCGCATCGCGCGCATAATCCTGGTCGGACCGCCGCGGCGGCATCGGCGGCCGCTCATAATCCTGCCGTTCGATCCCGGGCCGATCCGCAACAGGCCGATCGGGCATCGGCCTGTGCGGCGCATCGGGGCCGCGCTCCCATGGGCGCGCCGCCGCCGGCGCTGCGCAGAGCGCGATGGCAAGCATACAGAACAGACTCGTCCGCATCGGCATAACCTGGATTGCATGGCCCCAGGGGCTTGAACAGCCAGTGAATAACCGCATGCGCTTTGCCGGCGACACTGTTGCGCACATGCCGCAGCCTGCCGCGTCATGCCCTTCAAATCACGGCCGACATCGCCTAGCTCGCCAAGATGGCCGCACCCATTCTCGCATATGAAGACCTCGGGCTGGTCCAAGGCTCTGGCTGGCTATTCCGGCATCTCGATCTGTTCGTGGCGCCGCGCGATCGGCTCGCGCTGATCGGCCGCAACGGCGCCGGCAAGACGACGCTGCTCAAGCTCATCGCCGGCGAGATCGACGCGGACGAGGGCGGCCGCACGATCGTGCCTGGGACGCGGGTCGTGCTGCTCGAACAGGAGCCGCGGCTGGAAGGCTTCGCGACGTTGCGCGATTATGCCGTCGCCGGCGGCAGTGCGGCGCACGACATCGAGGCGATCGCCGATCAGATCGGCATCGATCTCTCCCGCGACGCCGCTACCGCGAGCGGCGGCGAGCGCCGGCGCGCGGCGATCGCGCGCGCGCTTGCTTCCGATCCGCAGGTGCTTCTGCTCGACGAGCCGACCAACCATCTCGATCTCGCGGCGATCGACTGGCTCGAGCAATGGCTGCAGCGCTTCACCGGCGCGTTCATCGTGATCAGCCACGATCGCACCTTCCTCACCCGCCTCACCCGCCAGACCTTGTGGCTCGACCGCGGGCAGCTGCGCCGCGACGAGCTCGGCTATGGCGGCTTCGAAGCGTGGACCGAGCGGGTCTACGCCGAGGAGGAGCGCAACGCGCAGCGCCTCGACGCGAAGCTGCGGATCGAGGAGCACTGGCTGCTGCGCGGCGTCACCGCGCGGCGCCGGCGCAACCAGGGCCGCCTCGCGAAACTGAACGAGATGCGCGCCCAGCGCGCCGCGATGCTCGGGCCGCAGGGCACGGCCAAGCTCGTCACCGCCAGCGACGACGTGCGCTCCAAGACCGTCATCAAGGCGGAGGGCGTGTGGAAGAGCTTTCCCCTCCCCACCCCGTTCGGCCCGAGCGAAGTCGAGGGACGTGAGCCAGGCGCATCGGGCGCGACACGTGCCTCGACTGGGCGCGGCACGAACGAGTCTGTCGGGGATAGGGTCGTCATCCGTGATTTCACGCTGCGCATCCAGCGCGGTGACCGCCTCGGCATCGTCGGCGCAAACGGCGCGGGCAAGACGACGCTGCTCAAGCTGCTCACCGGCGAGCTCCCGCCCGACGAGGGCAGCGTCAAGCTCGCCAAGACGCTCTCCGGCGTCGTCATCGATCAGCAGCGCAAGCTGATGGCACCCGAGAAAAGCGTGCGCGACGTGCTCGCCGATGGCGGCGACTGGATCGAGGTGCTCGGCCACAAGAAGCATATTCAGGGCTATCTCAAGGAATTTCTGTTCGAGCCCGCCATCGCCGATGCGAAGATCGGCGCGCTTTCCGGCGGCGAGCGCTCCCGGCTGCTGCTCGCGCGGGAGTTCGCGCGGGCTTCCAACCTGCTCGTGCTCGACGAACCGACCAACGATCTCGACATGGAGACGCTCGACCTGCTCCAGGAAGTGATCGCCGATTATGACGGCACCGTGCTGCTGGTCAGCCACGACCGCGACTTCCTCGATCGCACCGTGACGCTCACCCTCGGGCTCGACGGCTCGGGCAAGGTCGACATCATCGCCGGCGGCTACGCCGAGTGGGAGGCCCGGCGTGCGGAGCGTGGGCGCACGACACCACGCCCCTCGGCGCCGAAGGCCGCTGCGGACCCGGCGCCCTCCGCAAAGCCGCGCGCGAAGCTCAGTTACAAGGATCAGCGCGATCTCGATCTCCTGCCGACGCGGATCGAAGCGCTCGAGGCCGGCATTGCGCGCGACGAAGCGGCGCTCAGCGATCCCGATCTTTATACGCGCGATCCGAAGCGCTTCGTGGCGCTGGAGCAGTCGATCGCCAAGGCGCGCGCGGAGCGCGACGCCGCGGAGGATCGCTGGCTGGCGCTCGCCGAGGAGGCGGAGGCGCTCGGCGGCTAGCGATTTGCCGCGGCCGTGACGCGCGCTATGCAGGCGCGAACGGCGAAGGGATTGCATGATGAGGAAGTTGCTCGCCGCGCTTGCACTGATCCCGCTGGCGGCCTGCGGTCACGCCGGTGCGCACCCCGCGCCGCCGCCCAATTGGCGGACGATCGCGGATCGCGGCGATCGCGAGCATATCCGCAAGTGGCGCGATGCGTGGATGGACGCGCTTGCGAAGGCGAACCCGGCCCATGCCGGCGAGATCGCCGATGCCGGCGTGGTACTGCAGGCCGACGCCGCACTGACCGATCCGCGGCCGCCGGCCACCGATTACCGCTGCCGGGTGTTCAAGATCGCCGCGCAGACGCCGCAGAACAAGGAATTCGCGGTCTCGGAGCCGTCGCGCTGCCGCATCTCCGAGCAAGGCGCGCTGCTCCGGCTCGAGCGGCTGGACGGGGTCCAGAGGCCGGCCGGCCTGCTCTATCCCGATGACGAGCGCCGCATGATCTTTCTCGGCACCAATGCGCTCTCCGACGAGAAGCGCGCGCTCGGCTACGGGCATGACAGCGAGCGCGATCTCGCGGGATTGGTCGAGCGGATCGGCGCCAACCACTGGCGGCTGGTGATCCCCTATCCGCATTGGGAATCGGAGCTCGAGGTGGTTGACCTCGTTCCCGAAGGCTGACCTCAGCCCGCGCGAAGCCGGACGGCGCCGCGCTGCAGGGCGAGCGGATAGACCACCGCGCTTTCGCGTGCGACGCGGTGGCGCATCCGCGTCAGGATCGCCGTCGTTTCGGCGCCGAACGTCTCCCAATCGGCCGCGATACATTCCGCCGTCCAGTCCGACAGATAGATTTCGAGGTCCTGTTCGAGCCCCCGGTACTCGTCTGCGAAGCTCGAGGCCAGCCGAGAGGCCGCGCTGTCGCGGCCGTTGAGCAAGCGCAGATAGACGCTGCGCTGCTCGTTGCCGCGGTGATCTGCGATTGCGATCGCAAGCGCGCCGAGCAGAGAAGCGACGGCGGCTGCGTCCGCCAGCGGCGCGGCGGCCAAGCGCTCGATCAGCGCCGCCAGCGCCTCGATCTCGTCATGCTCGGCAATCAGTCTTTCCAAACTCATGCCGCATTCCCCCAAAGCGCCTTATCATCCGCATGGTTGTCGAAGCGTTACGTCATGCCCGCAGCCGCATGTCGCCGCGCGCGGCGGCGAGTGCCGCGTAGCGATCGAACAGAGCATCGAAGTGTCCCTCCATCGTCGGCACCTGCGCCGCGGCGCGGGCGGCGGCATGGCGCAGGCGAAGCTGGTTGCGCGACAACAGCCGCGCGATCGCCGCAGCACCCGCGCGCGCATCGCCCGCGCGATAATATTCGGCGCGATCCGGCGCGGCGAGATCGCGCGCGCCGCCTTCGTCGGGGACGATCAGCGGCAGGCCGGAGGCGGCAGCCTCCGCGGCGACCATGCCGAACGTCTCAGACTCGCAACCATGGATCAGCGCGTCGGCGCTCGCCAGGATTGTCGCGAGACGCTCGCGATTGCGGATTGGCGCGAGGAAGCGCACGTGCGGGTTGCCCCCGGCGCGGCGCACCACCTTCTTGTGATCGGGTCCGTCGCCGATCAGCACCAACGCGATCGGTCTGGCGACGCCGGCGATCCGCGCCGCATCGATCACCGTCGGCCAGCGCTTCTCCGGCGAGTGGCGGCCGATGCCGAGCAACAGCGTCGCCTCCTCCGGCAGGCCGCAGCTCGCGATCAGCTGGCGGCGGAGCGCGAGGTCGCGTCGATTGGGCGAGAAGAGATCGGGCTCGGTACCCATCGGGATGGTGACGATGCCGGCGCTACCCCGCACCCCGCCCTCGCCGAGACGACGTGCGAGCTGGTTGTTGGCGGCGACGACGAGATCATGCCCGCGCGCCGTGCGACGCAAGTGGCTCCAGAACCACTCGAAGTGGCGATCGATCGTCGCCCGAGCCGCGACCCGGCCGAACCAGCGATAGGCGTAAGAGGCCATCGGATCGGCATGCATCACGAGCGCGCGCGGCACGTCGCTCGGCCAGTTCGCGACGATCGAGGCGGTGCGCCATGGCGACGACGCCTCGACGATGTCCGGCGCGATCCGGTCGAGCGCGGCGTGGACGGGCGCCGCCTCGGCGAAATATCGGTAGCGGCGGTCAAGCGGCAGCTTGGGCGATGCGATGTGGACGATCCGCGCGCCGCATGCCGCATGCTCGACCGCGTCCCTCGCGCCGGGAACGATCAGCACGAGCTCATGGCCGCACTCCGCGGCGCGCGCCCGTTTCTGCTCGACATAGGTGCGTACGCCGCCGCCGTGCGGCGAATAAAAGGCGCAAACGTCGACTATGCGCACGACCGCCCCCGCGCATTCCGCCTGAAATCAGTCACCACGCAACACCCGCCCATTACCCCGCGCGCAGAATCGGCCCCCGGCGGCCGCAGCGCAACGATGTCGATTGTGCATGACAAAGGTTTCATTCTTGCGATCACGCAGATCAGACGTCGCGGCGCGATCGAAACCTCAGCAGGCGGGCAAGATCGATTGCGCGGCCGCCAAATCCGCGATCGATATGCTTGACGTCGACTAGACAGATATCGCCGCACGCGGAGAGCGTGTGCAGGCCGTCGCGAAAGCGCTCGGCCGCGGCCGGCGCGGTAATCGGCGCACCGATCTCGACAGCGGCACGCGCGGTGGTCAGCTCGACGAAGCGCAGCGCGCGCAGCGCACCGCCATAGGTGCGCGAGCAATCCTGCACCGGCAGCACCGGCATTCCCTCGATCATGACGACGCTGCCGCCCGGCCGCGCGCCGGCGCGATCGATCCGCACCGGATTGCCCGGATGGCTCCGCCACGGCCCCGTCAACCGGTCCGCATGCGCGAGATGCAGGCGCCCCTGGCGCGCGGCGATGTTACCGCCGGGGGCATAAGCGAGCCACCAGAGCCCGCCATGGCGGAACGGCGTCGCATCGATCGCCGGGGCATCGAGCGTGATCCGCGCCGCGGCTTCCCAGCGATGCGGAAAGGCCGCCGCGCGATAGAGCGTCAGCGCGCCGGATTTATACGCTTCGGGGAGCAGCCAGGTCTCGCCATTGGCCTCGAAGACGAACGGATAGGAAAGATGCCAGGGCTCGCGCAGGCAGGTGCGGCGATCGATCAGCCGGAACTCCGCGTCCAGCCGCAGCACATCGATGACGCCGTGACGCGTGCGATAGTCATAGGCTTCGGCGAAAATGTGGAGCGTGCCGTCACGCCACAGCCCGAACGGATCGGCGAGATAGGCGTAGGGCCGGTCCTCGGGCAGCCAGCCGATGTCCAGTCCTTCGAGGCTGCCCCTCGCCAGCACCTCCTCCGCGCGCGCCTTGACGATGCCGAGGCGCCAGATGTCGGTCGCGAGCAGCGGGCTCAGCCCGCACGGCGCTCGGCGCCGAGCAGCTCGGCGAGTGGAAGCGCGGCGCCGAGGAAGACGTTGGTGGCGAGGATCAGCCCCGCCATCATCGCGAGCAGCGAGGCGGTTTCGGCGCCATGGCCGATCAGGAAGGCGACGAGACCGGCGAACACGATGTCCTTGTTGGGCACGAACGGCAGGCGCGAGACGAGCATGCTCAGCGTCGCCAGCACCAGCCACCAGCCGAGCGGCGCCGCCGGCAGCACCCAGGTCCAGAGCAGAGCGGTCAGCACCAGAGTCGCCGCCACGCGTAGCGCGTGGAGCATGGCGATGAACTGCAGATCCTGCCGCCTGAGGCTGAAGATCGAGCGTCGGAAGAACAAGGTCCCGAGCGAGCTCAGCGCCACCGTGCCGATCGAGACCGTGAGCATCCGCCCGCTCATGCCGAGATGGAGCGAGCCGAGCAGCGGCCAGGCCAGCGCCAGCAGCAGCAGCGTGGCCATGTTGCCGACCGCGGCGGAGAGGATCGCGACGTCCTTGATCGCGCCGAACGGCGCGGCCGAGATCGCGGCATTGCGCCGCGCCCAACCGTAGAAATAGAGCTCGCCGGAATAACCAAGCAGGATCTCGTTGCTGATCCGCTTGCGCATCAGCGCGAGGAATCCGGAGGGCGGCAGCCGCCACAGCCTGCGATAGATCACCCATTCGCTCGCCGGGCCGGCGAGATAGAAGGCCGCGAACAGCAGCCAGAAGCTCAGCGCGTGCGGCACCAGCGCGATGACGTTGTGCACCGGCAGGCCGCGCAGCTGGCTCAGCGCCGCAACGAGCACCGCCATCGAAATGAACGGACCGATCCAGCGCCGCCAGCCGGCAACGCCTGGCGCCAGCGCGAGCGGCGGCTCGATCGGGCTCGCGGCGCTCGTCGCGATCGCAGCCTCGATCACGCGTTCGTTCCTGGAAATGCCGGAAAGGGCGCCCCACGGCGATGCCGCGGCAGCCTGTCCTCACTCACAAGGCCGTCTGCAAGATACGCGCAGCCTGCCAACGCTTCCTGTTCCTCCGACGGATAACGACCCGCATCGGACCCATATTTGGCGCGCCCGGAACGATTCGAACGTCCGACCCTCAGATTCGTAGTCTGATGCTCTATCCAGCTGAGCTACGGGCGCGTGGCCGCGGCTCTTAGATCGCCGAGAGTCATGGCGCAACCCCGTTGCATGGTGATGACGCGTTACCTAAGCCATCACCATGCGCCGCCTCCTTTCGCCCATCGCGCTGCTGTCGCTCGCCTGCTGTGCCAATGGCACGGTCTATCCCTCGCTCGCGCCGCGGCCGATCGAGAAGCTGAGTCTGAGCGAGCCCGCCGCGCTGCCGCCGGCAGCACCCCGCGCCAACCCGGCGCTCGCGGCGCGCTATGTCGAGATCGTGGCGACGGCGAAGAAGGGCGATGCCGATTTCCAGCAGGAGGCGGGGCTGGCGCATGCGGCCGCTGCCAAGGGTGGTCACGCCGCGATCGGCAGCGATGCGTGGATTGCGGCGCAGCAGGCGGCGACGCGGCTCGAAGCTGCGCGCACGCCGGTCACCAAGGCGCGCGCCGATCTGGATGCCGAGCGCACTTCTGGCGAATTCGATGCCGCCGCGCTCGATGCCGCGGTCGCCGAGGTGAACGCAATCGACACGCATGAACGCGAGCAGCTCGATGGCGTGACGAAGCTGCTCGGGCCAGGCTAGCCAGCTACGCCTAACTGTTTTGACCGTTCCCTTCGAGCGGAGGGTTGAGCCTGTCGAGACCCGCAGTCGAGAAGTAGGCGCCCGTGGCCGGTTCTCGACAAGCTCGAACCGAACGGCAGCTCTCTTGGCCTAGTGCACGAAGCGCGCCACCACATCGCGATAGGATCGGCTGACCTTCACCTGCGCACCGCTCTCGAGCACCAGGAAGCATTCGCCGTTGGTGTGTGGCTTCACCTGGCGGACAAGGTCGAGGTTGACGATCGTCGAGCGGTGAACGCGCTGGAAGCGCCTCGGATCGAGCCGCTTCTCGAGGAACTTCATCGTCTCGCGCAGGATCAGTGTGTTGTCACCGGTATAGATGCACATATAGTCGCCGGCGGCGTCGATCCGCTCGATCGTGTCGACGTCGACGCGGAAAATCTGGCCGCGATCCTTGATGTTGATCAGCTTCTCGAAGCGGTTCGAGGCGGGCGCATCGTCGCCGCCGCCAGCTTCGGCCATCGCCTCGGCCGCCTCGGGCGCATGCTCGGCGAGCGCTTCTTTGAGCTTGGCCGATTCCTCGACTGCTCGCTTTTCCGACAGGCGCGTGCGGACGAGATCGAGCGTCGCCGCGAGCTTGTCCTCCTCGACCGGCTTCATGAGATAGCCGAGCGCCTGCGCCTCGAACGCCCGGATCGCATGATCCGTATAGGCGGTGACGAACACGACGAGCGGCGGCTCGACCTCCATCAGACCCTGGATCACGGAGAAGCCGTCGAAGCCCGGCATCTGGATGTCGAGGAAGACGAGGTCCGGCTTGTGCGTTTTGATGGCGCGGATCGCCTCGCGCCCGTTGGTGCAGCGATCGATGATCTCGACGTCGTCGTGGGCGTGGAGCCGGAGCTCGAGGCCCTGGATGGCGAGGCTCTCATCGTCGACGAGGATGGTGCGGATGGTCATGGGTGCGCGCCGGGCTCCGTCTGATATGGCACTTCTATCGTCACGCCGAAGCCGCCTGCGGCGCTGCCGTGGATCTCGAACCTGTGATCGCCGCCATAAGCCTGCGCGAGCCTGTCGCGCGTGTTGGCGAGGCCGACCCCGGTCGATGTTACCTGCTGGGTCTGAATGGCCCCGGAACCGCCATCGTTCAAGCCCGGACCGCTATCCGAAACCTCGATATGGAGCCTGGCGCCGTTGAGCCGCGCCGTCACCGAGATGTCGGCGCCTTCCTCCTGCGGTGTCACTGCATATTTGATCGCGTTCTCGACGAGCGGCTGGAGCAGGAGCGACGGCAACCGCGCCTGTGCGGCTGCCGGATCGATGTCGAAATGCGCGCGCAACCGATCCTCGAAGCGCATCTTCTCGATATCGAGATAGAGTTTCAGCGTCTCCACCTCCTGTGTGAGCGGGACGAGGCTCTCGGGCTCGTTGACCAGCGTATAGCGCAGGAAACTGGAGAGGCGAGAGAGCATCGCGTTCGCCCGCTCGGTCTGCTTGAGCAGCACCAGCGTCGAGATCGAGTTGAGCGTATTGAACAGGAAGTGCGGGTTAAGTTGGTAGCGCAGCATCGCGAGCTGCGCGGACGCGGCCTGGCTCTCGACGCGAGTCATGCGATCGAGCTGCGCTTCGAGCAGGATGAAGAAATTGATGCCGTAGTAGAGCGCCGACCAAGCGACTAGGATCGCGAAATCGAGCAGGATCGCGCCGAGGAACTGGATGCCCGACGGCATCTCGCCCGGCCGGTAGAAGGTCGCGTGCGCCCAAACCTCGATCGTGGAGAAGGCGGCCGAGGCGATGCCCACGATCACGATCGAGACGCCCCAGGTGACGAGCGGCCGCATCTTGATGAGCCGCCGGAACGCCGCCGCCATCAAGAGCGTCAGCGAAAAGCCGGTCGCCGTCGCCAGCGCGGTGGGGACGATGAACAGCAAGCCCATGTCGTTGGCGATGCCGCCAAGCGCGCGCAGCACGAAGTAGCCTGCCCAGCCCGCCGACTGGAGCTGCCAGAAGGCGCGGTTCTTGTCGTCGAAGAAGGGCTGCGCGCGCAGCGGCGGATGCGCCATGGCGCGTCGCTCTAAAGCAATTCACCGCTCGTATGAAGCGCGGCCTTGTCGGCGCGTACTCGCCCGGCAGCCAGCCGCCGCGTCAGTGCCCCATGTCGATCGCGGCCATGTCGCCGCGCCGCTTGACCGGTCGCAGGATCAGCACCAGCGGCAGAACGAAGATCACCGACCACATCATCGCCCAATAATCGTCGATATAGGCGATGAACGTGGCCTGCTGGTTGATCATGACATCGAGGAAGGACGGGATCATCCCGCCAATCTGTCCGATATTCTGGATCTGGCCCATGGCGAGCACGTGCTGCACCGTCGGATCGACACCGGCGGAGAGATCGGCGTGGCTCTGCTGAATATTGTGCGAGAGCATCGCGGAGGTGACAGAGATGGTAATCGAGCCGCCAAGGCCGCGCATGAGACTGTAGAAGGAGGCACCCTCCGTCTGCAGCGGCGGTTCGACCGAGGAAAAGGCCAGAAGGTTGAGCGGCATGCTCACGAGGCCCATGCCCAGGCCCTGGATGAAGCCAGAAACGATGATCACCCGCGATCCCATGTCCGGGCTCAGATCGGTCATCATGTAGAGCGACACGGCAGCAAGCACGAGCCCGGCGCCCATCAGTATCCGCGGATCGACCTTGCCGATCAGCCGGCTCGCAAGCTGCAGGGTGATGATGAGGCCTACGCCGCGCGGCATGACGAGAATACCGGCGGTCATCACCGGATAGCCCATGATCCCTTGCAGCATCGGCGCGAGCAGCGCCGAGCCGGCAGTGACCAGGCCGCCGATTACGGTGATGAGCACCAGCGCGGAAACGTAGGTGCGGTTGCGGAACAACGCCGCCGGCACGATCGCGCCGCGCGCCGTGCAGACATGGACGATGAACATCCAGAGTGCCGCGACCATCACCGCCGCCTCGATCTGGATCTCGGTGGACTGGAACCAATCGCGATCGGTGCCGCGATCGAGCACGAGCTGCATCGCGAGCAACGCGATCGCGAGCAGCGCGAAGCCGAACCTGTCGAAACGCCGCCGCCGGCGCAGGTTGTTGGGCAGCATCAGCCACGAGCCCGCCGCAGTCACCGCACCGATCGGGACGTTGATGAAGAAGCACCAGCGCCACGACCAGGTATCCGTCAGCCAGCCGCCGGCGACGGGGCCGAGCAGCGGGCCGAGCATCATGCCCATCGACCAGACGCCCATCGCCCGCGCATGGCGCTCTTGCGGGTTGATCTCATAGATGATCGCCTGGCTCAGCGGCACGATGCACGCGCCGAAAAGCCCCTGCAGCAGCCGCGCGAGGACCATCATCCCCAGCGATACCGAAACGCCGCAGAGCATCGAGCTAAGGGTGAACCCGACGATCGCGAAGGTGAAGAGCTGGCGGCGGCCGATCCGATCCGTCAGCCAGCCGGTGATCGGCGTCGCGATCGCCGAGGCGACGATGTAGGAGGTCAGCACCCAGGAGATGCTGTCCTGCGTCGCCGAGAGCGCCGCCTTCATATGCGGCAACGCGACATTGGCGATGGTCGTATCGAGGATGACGATCAGCGTCGCACCCATCACGACCAGCGTGACGATCGAACGCTGGAAGGGCGGCATCGGCTGGGGCTCTTCGGCCATTCACCCGCTCTATGCGCAACACGGGGGGCTTTCAATGCGCGCCGGCGTGCCTAGATCGGGACGATGGCGTCGCCGATCCTCTCCGTTCTCGACCAGTCGCCGATCGCGGCGGGCAGCACGGCGACGGAGGCGGTGCGCAACACGCTCGATCTCGCGCGTAGCTGCGATGCGCTCGGCTACCATCGGTATTGGCTCGCCGAGCATCATGCCACGCCTAGCCTCGCCGGCGCCGCGCCCGAGGCGCTGATCGGGCCGATCGCGCTCGCCACGCGGCAGATCCGCGTCGGCTCGGGCGGGATCATGTTGCCGCATTATTCTCCGTTCAAGGTCGCCGAGACCTTCAGCCTGCTGAGCGCGTTGGCGCCCGAGCGCATCGATCTCGGCCTCGGTCGCGCTCCCGGCAGCGATCAGCGCACCGCCTTCGCGCTCCAGCGCGATCGCTCGCGGCGCATTCCCTCGGACGACTTTCCCAATCAGCTCGCGGAGCTGATCGCCTATCTCGCGCCCGGTGGCGGCCTGCCCGACGATCATCCCTTCGCAGCGCTGCGGGCGACGTTGCCGGCGGGCGGCGGCGCACCCGCGCTCTGGCTGCTCGGCTCCTCGCCGGACAGCGCGCGCTGGGCGGCCGAGGCCGGACTGCCCTATTGCTTCGCCGATTTCATCAATTCCGACGGCGCCGAGCTCACGCAGCATTACCGGCGCGTCTTCCGACCCTCGGCGATGCTCGCCTCGCCTTACGTGATGGTCGCGACCTGGGCGATCGCCGCGCCGACGCTGGCCGAGGCCGAGCGGCTGGCTCTGCCCTCGGTTATGATGTTCGCGCACATGCTGCAGGGGCAGCTGATTGCGGTGCCGTCGGTCGAAGAGGCGATCGCCTGGACGGAGGCCAATCCGCATGCCTCCCGGCGCCGGCGGCGGATGACGCTCGGCACCGGCGAACAGGTCCGCATGGAGATCGAAGCGGTCGCACGGCTGTACGGCGCGGACGAGGTGATGCTCGTCAACATCCTGCCCGATCATGCCGCACGCGTGCGCAGCTACGAGCTGGTCGCACGCGCCTTCGGGCTGGCGTCCGCCGCCGCGGCTGCGTAGGGCCACGTTCAAACCAACCGCTCGTGCTGAGCTTGTCGAAGCACCGTCCTTCTTGATCGAAAAGAAAGAACAGCCCCCTTCGGCGCAGCTCAGGACAGGCTTCGACTTCGCTCAGGGCGAACGGATATCCTGGTTTTCTAGAGGAGTTAGATCATGGCAGACGATCCCGAGAACACACTTACGCTGACGCTCGAAACCGGCAGCGGCACCGGCGACGTCGTCATCCGGCTGCGCCCCGATCTCGCGCCCGAGCATGTCGCCCGGATCAAGGAGCTGGCACGCGACGGCTTCTACGACGGCGTCGTGTTCCACCGCGTCATCCCGGGCTTCATGGCGCAGGGCGGCGATCCGTCGGGCACCGGCATGGGCGGCTCTGACAAGCCCAACCTCAAGGCCGAATTCTCCGCCGAGCCGCATGTACGCGGCATCTGCTCGATGGCACGTTCGCAGAACCCCAATTCAGCGAACAGCCAGTTCTTCATCTGCTTCGACGACGCGACCTTCCTCGATCGCCAATATACCGTCTGGGGAGAGGTCGTCTCGGGCATGGAGACGGTCGACGCGCTGCCCAAGGGCGAACCGCCGGGGACCCCGGGCAAGATCGTCAGCGCGAAGGTTGCCGCAGACGCCTGATCGCCTTCCCTTCCCTTGAAAGGAGGGGGATTGAGGGGCGGGCTGCTATCGAAGCGGGGGCCCACCGCAATCTACCCGCTCCCAGCCCCTTCCTTCCAGGAAGGGGAGCCGGTCAGATCAGGCCGCCGCGCGCTCGGGCTGGCGCTTGTCCGCGATCAGCCAATCGTGGAACAGGCGCACCGGCTGGTAAGACAGCGCGCTGCGGCGGCAGGCGAACCAGTAGCTGTAGGGGCTCGCGACATCATAGTCGAACGGGCTGATCAGCCGCGGATCGTTCGCGCCTTCCAAATGCAGATCGAGCATGAAGGCAACACCGAGACCGCCAGCGGCGGCTTCGAGCATCAGCTGGCCCGAATCGAAGTGGTCGATCGCCGCCGGCTCGAGATCGGGCAAGCCGATCGCGTCGCGCCAGCTCGAGAAGGTCTCGGGCATGTCGCGATGGAGCAGGATCGTCGCGTCGGTCAGCTGGTCCGGCTTGCGCAAGGGTGCGCCGCTCACCGCCAGCGTGCGGGCCGCGATCGGCACGACGCGGCAATCGCCGAGGCGCTGGCTGTAGAGCGTCGGTTCGATTTCGCGCGCGAGCACGATCGCGGCGTCGATCCCGTCGCCAAGTCGCGCCAGCGCGTGGCTGGCGGTATCGATATCGAGATGCAGGTCGGGATGGCGGCGCTTGAGATCCGGCAAGCGGCCCATCAGCCGTTGCGAGGCGAACAGCGGCAGCACGCCGAGCCGTAGCCGCTGGAGCGCATTCTCGCCGGTCGCGGTGCCGATCGCCTCGCCGAGCGCATCCAGCGCCGGCGCGATTCGCGCGAGCAACTGTTCGCCTTCCTGATTCAGGGCCATCGCCTGGTGGCGCCGCTCGAAGAGGCGGCGGCCGACGAACCGCTCGAGCGCCTGGATGCGTCGGCTGAGCGCAGGCGAGGACAGCGCGAGTTCCTCGGCGGCGGCCTTCACCGAGCCCAGGCGCGCGACCTGGACGAAAGCCTCGATAGCAGTCAGCGGCGGCAGCCTGCGCAGAATATCCTCCTCGCATGACGTAACGCACACACAACTTTTGTGCACTGCAATAACGACAGAACGTTCGATTGGAAACGCTGTTCCAAGCAGGTCTTGCTCTGCAACTGGATGCAGAAGCGACTAACGAAAAGCAAGCTTAGGATGAATATTTCGCATCTGCACATGCTTAATCGGCCAGTGAGCGCTACTACGCGGCACCCTCTCGCGCGATCGTCGTTGAGCCCCTATCTGGCGCGTAACGACTAGGAGCGGGACAAACATGGCCGACGCCGAGAACCAGCCCAACACGCGCAAGCTGCAGGTTGCCAATGCGCGACCGGACGACAGCGGCCATGGCCTCGCGCGGCTTTCACGCGTGACGATGCAGGCGCTCGGCCTCGCCGAAGGCGACGTCGTCGAGATCGTCGGCAAGCGCTCGACGCCGGCGCGTGCGGTACTGCCCTACGCCGAGGACGAAGGGCTCGACATCCTCCGTCTCGACGGCCTGCAGCGTGCCAACGCCGGCGTCGGCTCAGGTGACTTCGTCGAGGTGCGCAAAGGCGAATCGCGGCCCGCGCAGCGCGTCGTGTTCGCCCCCGCGCAGCAGAACCTCCGCCTTCAGGGCTCGGGGCAAGCACTCAAGCGAAGCTTCCAGATGCAGCCGCTCACCGCCGGCGACATCATCGCCACGACAGGCCAGCAGCGGCTCGACCAGGACGGCATCCCGCCACAGCTCCGCCAGATGCTCAACCGGCCGGCCTATGCGCTGCAGGAGATCCGGCTCGCCGTCATCTCGACGGTACCCAAAGGCATCGTTCACATCGACGGTGAGACTGAGGTCGAGTTGCGCGCCGAATATGTCGAGCCCAAGGGTGACAGCCGCCGCGCCGACGTCACCTATGACGATCTCGGCGGCTTAGGCGACACGATCGACCAGATTCGCGAGATGGTCGAGCTGCCGCTGCGCTACCCGGAACTCTTCGAACGGCTTGGCGTCGAGCCGCCGAAGGGCGTACTGCTCCATGGGCCGCCCGGCACCGGCAAGACGCGGCTCGCGCGTGCGGTCGCCAACGAGAGCGACGCGCAATTCTTCCTGATCAATGGTCCGGAGATCATGGGCTCCGCCTATGGCGAGAGCGAGAAGCGGCTTCGCGAGATCTTCGAGGAGGCGACGCAGAACGCGCCTTCGATCGTGTTCATCGATGAGATCGACTCGATCGCGCCGAAGCGCGGCCAGGTCACCGGCGAGGCCGAGAAGCGGCTCGTGGCCCAGCTGCTGACGCTGATGGACGGGCTCGAGAAGCGCGCCAACGTCGTCATCATCGCCGCGACCAATCGGCCCGAGGCGATCGACGAAGCGCTCCGTCGTCCAGGCCGGTTCGATCGCGAGATCGTGATCGGCGTGCCCGACGAGCGTGGCCGCCGCGAGATCCTCGGCATCCACACGCGCGGCATGCCCCTCGCCGACGGCGTCGACCTCGGGGAGCTGGCGCGCACCACCTACGGCTTTGTCGGCGCCGACCTCGCCGCCCTGTGTCGCGAGGCGGCGATCGAGGCGGTGCGCCGCATCATGCCCAAGCTCAACCTCGAGGAGCGCACCATCCCGGCGGACGTGCTCGAGGAGCTCTCCGTCACCCGCGACGATTTCCTCGCGGCGGCGAAGCGCGTCCAGCCTTCGGCGATGCGCGAGGTGATGGTGCAGGTGCCGAACGTGCGCTGGGACGATGTCGGCGGCCTTGACGATGCCCGCGAACGGCTGCGCGAGGGCGTCGAACTGCCGTTGAAGCGGCCCGATGCGTTCCGCCGCATGGGCATCCGCCCGGCCAAGGGCTTCCTGCTCTATGGCCCGCCGGGCACCGGCAAGACGCTGATCGCGAAGGCGGTGGCGCGCGAGGCGGAGGCGAACTTCATCGCCACCAAGTCGAGCGACCTCCTCTCCAAATGGTATGGCGAGAGCGAGCAGCAGATCGCGCGGCTGTTCGCCCGTGCCCGGCAGGTCGCCCCGACGGTGATCTTCATCGACGAGCTCGACAGCCTCGTGCCCGCCCGCGGCGGCGGCCTGGGCGAGCCGCAGGTGACCGAGCGCGTCGTCAACACCATCCTCTCCGAGATGGACGGGCTCGAGGAGTTGCAGTCGGTCGTGGTGATCGGCGCGACCAATCGGCCGAACCTCGTCGATCCCGCGCTGCTCAGGCCGGGCCGGTTCGATGAGCTCATCTACGTGTCCGTGCCCGACGAGGGCGGGCGCCGCCGCATCCTCGGCATTCACACCAGCAAGATGCCGCTCGCCAACGATGTCGATCTCGATGCGCTCGCGCGCCGCACGGAGCGGTTCACCGGCGCCGATCTCGAGGATCTCGTCCGTCGCGCCGGGCTGTTCGCGCTACGCTCGTCGCTCGACAGCGACAAGGTGACGATGGCGAACTTCGAGGATGCGTTGGACGAGACGCGGGCCAGCGTCACGCCCGAGATGGAGCGTGATTACGAGCAGATGGCGTCACGGCTGAAGCAGGACGCGCTCGCGATCCAGCCGATCGGTTTCATCGCCCCCGGCATGCTGACGCCGCACGGGCCGAAGGGGGCGGACTGACATCAACCGGGTCGTCATGCCTGATCCAATCCGGCAGCCCGCTTCTTCCTTTCTGGCGGAAGGACGGGGGGACCCAGGATCAAGTTCGGGGTGACGGCGGAGGTTTGGACCTTCGCTGAGACCAGCCGCCCACTTCCCGCGATGAACCGTAGATGACGCATACCCCACCGGGCGCCCCCGGAACTTGCCATCCGGCCGGGCATTTGCGAACGGGCGATGACGCCGTCGTTACGGTAATGCGGCAAGCTGGTGGAGATGTGATGATCGGGTTCCCCGCCGAGACGGCCGTCGAGAGGTCCTCGCGCCGCCAGCCCAACGGTCCGCTCGGCATGTTCTTCAAGGGCTTCCTCAAGCATCCGGTGATGGTCGGATCGATCATTCCGTCCTCGAAGCAGTGTATCGAGAAGATGCTGGCCCCGGTCGACTGGGCGAACACCAAGCTGTTCGTCGAATATGGTCCCGGCGTCGGCACCTTCACGCAGCCGGTGCTCGACCGGCTGGCGCCTGACGCGACGCTGCTCGCGATCGATACCAACCCCGACTTCATCGATTATCTGCGTCGCCGGATCAGCGACAGCCGCCTCAAGCTCGCGCACGGCTCCGCCGCCGACGTGCGCGCGTTGATCGCCGAACTCGGCCACGACCATGCCGACTATGCGCTCTCCGGCCTGCCGTTCTCGACGCTACCGCCCGGCGTCGGTCCGCACATCGCGCGCGAGACCTACGAGGCGATTCGCCCCGGCGGCGCCTTCCTCGTCTACCAGTTCAGCCCTAAGGTCCGCGATTTCCTGAGCCCGCATTTCGACCGCATCGACCATGGCTTCGAGCTCATCAACGTGCCGCCCTGCCAGCTCTATTGGGCGTGGAAGGACTGACGCCAAAAACCCGTCATCCTAGTGAAAGGTGGGATCGCGCGCGGCCGGTCACTCTCAATCGCTTGAGATCGCAGCTTCCGCTGGGGTGACGCCGATCGGATCGCGGAGGTTCAAAGCTCGCCCCGCCCCGCGCCCAGGCTGAAGCGCCGCGTCAGTGCCGGATCGAACACCGCGACGATAAAATAGGCGATGCTCCACCGTAGCCGGTCGAACCAGCCCGCGCGCTCGTCGAGCAGCGCGGCGGTGATCGGCCGCGCGTCGTCGATCTCCCCCTCGACATAGCCGCGCATATGCGTCGCGAAGGCGGCATCCTCCACGCGCAGCATCAGCTCGAGATTGAGATAAAGGCTCCGCATGTCGAAATTGGCCGAACCGACGTGGACCGCGTCATCGATCACGAACAGCTTGGTGTGGAGCCGGCTGCGCTGATATTCGGAGATCGCGACGCCACGTTTGAGCAGCCTGCGGTAGCAGTGTCGCGCCGCCGCGATCGTGGTGAGATTGTCGGAGCGTGCCGCGGTCATCACCCGCGCCGCGCCGCCGCGCCGAGCGATGCGCTCGAGCTTGCGCAGCATTCCGGGATTGGGCGCGAAATAGGCGGCAACGATGTCGCAGCGCTTCGCCACGAGCAGATCGCGCCGCACCGCACGCGCCCAAGGCGAAAGTCGCCGCGTCGGCCCGCCGAGCAGCCAGCGCACGTCGCCCTCGGGCTGGCTCCAGCGCCTGAGCGCGCGGCGCAGCGTGCGGACGCGGGCACGGCGATGGTGCGTCCAGCGCGCGATGAGATCGAAATAGCGGACGAGGTGGCGGGCCGCCGGCCCTTCAACCTGCAGTCCGAAGTCGCGCCATCCCTCCGGTCCATCGTCGAAATAGGCGTTCGAGATGTTGAAGCCGCCGACCAGCGCGCGCTCCTCGTCGGCGATGGCGAGCTTCTGGTGATTGCGCAGCAGATAGCTACGACCCCAGCGTGGGATGAAGCGACAGACGTCGGCGCCGGCCTCGAGCAGGCGATCGAAGAAATGCGGATCGGTGCCGTCGCTGCCGAAGCCGTCGAGGATCAGCGACACCGCGACGCCACGCACCTGCGCCGCCTCCAGCGCGGCACGCACCCGCTGCCCGGCAGCATCGTCGCAGTAGATATAGTAGAGCAGCCGCACGTTCGATCGCGCGCTTTCGATCAGCGTGACCAGCGCCGCCAGTCGCGCCTCTCCCGCGACAATCGGTGTCAGTCGGTTGCCGTCGATCTCGAAGTCCGGAGGATCGTTCGCTTGCGCCGCCATCGTCGCGCCATGCGCAGCGCGATGTGCCGCTGGCAAGCGGCGGAGCGTCTTGCGCGTCGCCTACCGGCAACGCCGCACCGCCCAACCCAGATGAAAATTGTCGTTCCGGCACCGGTTTGACAGGAGAGGCATCGCACCCCATCTGCTTGACCTCGAAAGCGTGCGCTGCTAGCGGCCTGCGCTTCCCCGAACTCGAGCTATTGAAGGGCGGCAGATGGCGCGCGTCACCGTCGAGGATTGCGTCGACAAGATTCCGAATCGGTTCGATCTCGTGCTGCTCGCGGCGCATCGCGCGCGTCAGATCTCGGGCGGCGCGGAGCTGACCATCGATCGCGATCGCGACAAAAATCCGGTCGTCGCGCTCCGCGAGATCGCCGACGAGACGGTCCGTCCCGACCAGCTTTCCGATTCGGTCGTCCAGTCGCTCCAGCGCGTGCAGGTCGACGAGGAGGACGTGCCCGACGCCGTGGGAAGCCTCGCCCAGTCGGCCGAGGCGCTCCGCCTCACCGCCGCGGCGCCGCCGCGCAACCAGAACAGCGGCGGCGACTACGAGTGATCCGGGTCGCCGCTACGGCGGCGAGCGGCATGGCGGGGCGGCAAGACATCAGCGACGCCCCCGCTACAGCCTGGACTGAGAGTGCCTAGCGGGCAGCCGCGATCTGCTGGCGGGATCGGGACGTCGTGGCTTCGCGCGCGACCTGGCTGCTATCGACCCATTGCACCTCGTCGAGAGTGAGCGTGCGGCCGTCCGCGCCCTGCACGACCACCTCTCGCACCGGCAGACGATCGCGCGCGTCGACCAGCACCGGATTGCTCGGCTTGCCCGTTCCCCAACGCTCGCCCCATTGCCGCAACGCCAGCAGTGTCGGCATCAGCGCCTCGCCCTTCTCCGTGAGCTTGTAGGCGATCTTGCGCCGATCGTCGGTGCAGGGGCAGCGCGACAGGATGCCATGCTCGACCAAGCGCGCCAGCCGGTTGGCGAGGATGTTGCGCGCGATGCCGAGCGTCGACTGAAATTCCTCGAAATGGCTGAGATTGTTGAAGGCGGCGCGCAGGATCAGGAACGACCAGCGTTCGCCGACCGCCTCCAGCGCGCTCGGGAGCCCACAGACGATCGCCGTCCGTATGTTCGAGTCGGGCATCATCTCCAATCATATCAATAACCAGAGATGAATGGTCTTGACCAGATGCATAATTTTCAGTGGTGACTTGCAATCGAGTTTTCCAGTAGAATGGAGCCCTTTCGAGGTTGCATCGCGGCCGCGCCGCACGACATCATGTGCTGGTGCTGAGACAATATGAGCTTGTCGAGCGGGTACGCCGCTACGATCCGGACGCCGACGAGGCGCTGATCAACCGCGCCTACGTTTTCTCGATGCAGGCGCACGGCAATCAGAAGCGCGCCAGCGGCGACCCCTATTTCAGCCATCCGATCGAGGTCGCCGGCATCCTCACCGACCTCCATCTCGACGACGAGACGATCGCTACCGCGATCCTGCACGACACGATCGAGGACACGCTGGCGACGCCCGAGCAGATCGAGAAGCTGTTCGGCCCCAGCGTCGCGCGCATGGTCGACGGCGTCACCAAGCTCTCGAAGATCGAAGCCCAGAGCGAGAACGAGCGCGCTGCCGAGAACCTCCGCAAGTTCCTGCTGGCGATGTCTGACGACATCCGCGTGCTGCTGGTGAAGCTCGCCGACCGGCTGCACAACATGCGCACGCTCCACCACATCCCCTCGCCCGAGAAGCGGCGGCGCATCGCCAAGGAGACGATGGACATCTACGCGCCGCTCGCCGAGCGCGTCGGCATGTACGAGTTCATGAAGGAGATGCAGACGCTCGCCTTCAAGGAGCTCGAACCCGAAGCCTATGATTCGATCACCAAGCGGCTCGCGCAGCTGAAGGAGGGCGGCGGCGACCAGATCGCGCGGATCGGCTCCGGCATCCGCCTGCTGCTCGGCCGGCACGGGGTCGAGGCCGAAGTGTCCGGCCGCGAGAAGCATCCCTATTCGATCTGGCGCAAGATGGCCGAGCGCCACATCAGTTTCGAGCAGCTCTCCGATATCATGGCGTTCCGCGTGATCGTCCGCGACATCGACGATTGCTATCGTGCGCTCGGCCTCGTCCACCAGCGCTGGCCGATGGTGCCCGGCCGCTTCAAGGACTATATCTCCACGCCCAAGCGCAACGGCTACCGTTCGCTTCACACCTCGATCATCCACAACGAGAAGGCGCGGGTCGAGATCCAGATCCGTTCCGAGGCAATGCACGCACAGGCTGAATATGGCTATGCGGCGCACTGGGCCTACAAGATGGGTCGCGACGACGGCTCGCCCGACTCGATGGGCTGGGTGCGTGATCTCGTCGAGATCCTCGATCATGCCTCGAGCGCCGAGGAGCTGCTCGAGCATACGCGCATGGCGATGTACCAGGATCGCATCTTCGCATTCACGCCCAAGGGCGAGCTCATCCAGCTGCCCAAGGGTGCGACGCCTGTCGATTTCGCCTACGCGTTGCACACGGATCTCGGCGACCAGACCGTCGGCGCCAAGATCAACGGCCGCGTCGTGCCGCTCCGCACCCAGATCGCGAACGGCGACCAGGTCCAGATCCTCAAGTCGAAGGCACAGCAGCCCCAGCCGGGGTGGCTGAGTTTCGTCGTCACCGGCAAGGCGCGCGCCGCGCTGCGCCGCTTCGTGCGCCACAAGGAGCGCGACGAGACGATCGCGCTCGGCCGCAAATTCTATGATGAGATCGTCGGTCGCCTGCCCGCGCAGCTTGGCAAGGACGCGCTCGCGCAGGCGCTCAAGCGGCTTCACCTCCACGACGAGGCGGCGCTGATGGAGGCGATCGCCAAGCAGACCATCGACGACGCCGCAGTGATGGAAGCACTGATGCCCGGCGCGGGCGCCGCCGATGTCGCCGCGCGGCCGTTGCCGCAACGCGACGCGATTTCGATCAAGGGGCTGACTCCCGGCGTCGCCTATCAGCTCGCCGATTGCTGCCACCCGGTGCCGGGCGACCGCATCGTCGGGCTGCGCCGACCGGGCGAGCCGGTCGAGGTCCACGCGATCGACTGCCCGACGCTCGCCGAGAGCGGCGACGATGCCGATTGGGTCGATCTCGCTTGGGGGGACGGTTCGGACGGCGGCGCCGCGCGGCTCACGGTCATCCTCAAGAACGAGCCCGGCGCACTCGGCATCATGGCGGGCATCTTCGGCGCGCACGCTGCCAACATCCTCGATCTCAGCCTCGTTCACCGCGACCGCAGCTTCCACACCTATCGCATCGACCTCGAAGTGCACGACGTCACGCATCTCGCCCGCATTCTCGCGGCGTTGCGCGCCGCGAGCGTGGTCTCGTCGGCCGAGCGCATCCGCGTCGAACAGCCGTCCCGCCAAGCCGGCGGTTGACGCTAGTCAGCGCGGTAACGCGCGCTTATGGTCACGTCCGGGAGCAGGCCGCTGAAGGGGGACGGATGGCCGACAAGCTGTCTGTGGCTGATTCGCACGAGGATGCCGAGGACGCGACGCTGCGCGCGCTGGTCGCGCTCGTCATCGCGGTCGGTGGCGGCGCGGCGGTATTCCTGATCGTCGGCCCGATTGCGGACGGGCTGCGAATCACCAGCGATGTCGGCGTCAATGCGCTCGGCAATCTTGTCTGGCTCGCGCTCGCCGTGGTCGGTGCGCTGGCGCTGCGCCAGCGGCTTGCGCTTTCCTTCACCCCGCTTGGCATGGCCGCGCTCCCCGCCGGCATCGTCGCCTATGGGCTGGCGGTTGCGCTGATCGCGATCAGCGGACACACAAGGCTGCAGCCCGCACCGAAGCTCGCCGCCGGTCCATATCTCGCCGCGACGCTCGGCTTCATCCTCGGCGCCTTCGCCGAAGAAGCGCTGTTCCGCGGCTTTCTCCAGCCCTTGCTGCGCCGCGCCTGGGGCACGGCGACCGGCGTGATCGCCGCTGCCGTTGGCTTCACAATCGTCCATTTCGTCGGTGGCTGGCGCGATCCGATCTCGCTCGCCAACATCGGCATGGCCGGCCTCTGGTTCGGCCTGCTCGCGGTGCGCACCGGCGGCTTCGGCGTGCCGTTCCTCGCCCATGCCGGCTGGAACTGGTCCGAAGCGTTGCTGTTCGGCGCCTCGCCCAACCCCGGCCATGATGCGGCGGGCAGCCTGCTCGACGTCGATCTCACCGGTCCCGCCTGGCTCGGCGGCTCGGGCGATGGCATGAACAGCGCCCTGCCCGCAACGATCGTGCTGGCGCTGATGATCGCGCCGCTGCTCTTCTGGCCGCCGCGCCGTTCCGGCGACGCGCTGACCCCCGATCTTTCCCGTAGACCGATGCCGGAGCTGCGTCCGTGAGCGATTATGTAGTCGTAGCGCATGAGCAGGGCGATGCCGATCGCGCCGCCACCATCATCAAGGCGTTGCGCGACGCCGGCATCGAGGTGCAGGGCGACACGCCCGTGACCGATCCCATCGATCCGGCCATGGAGGCCGCGATCGACGGTGCCTGGGTCGTGCTCGCGCTCTGGTCACGCCATTCGACCGATCGCGACGGCCCGCAGGCGCTGTTCCGCGCGGTGGAGGCACCAGCCCAGCGCGGCGCCTATCTCGGCGTGATGCTGGATGGCGCACCGACGCCGTTCGGCTTCGGCGGCCTCCACTCGACCGACTTGGGCAAATGGGGCGGCGGCAACGACAAGGCGCTGGCCGGCCTCGTCGACACCGTCAAGCAGCGCATGAAGCTCGGGCCCGTCGCCAATGTCGGCGGCGCCGAGGAAGAGGCGATCGATCCCGACGCCAAGCGCCGCCGCAACACCATGCTCGCGATCGTTGCCGCGGTCGTGCTCGTGCTGGCGGCCGGCGGCTATTTCCTGTTCTTCCGCTCGACGCCGTCGATCCGCCAGCAGATCGACGCCAAGCTTTTCGCCATCCCCTGCGCGTGGCTCAAGGTCGATCCCGTCAACGACGGCTCGAACGGCACGCTCGCGCTCACCGGCGTGGCCGATCAGCCCGACCGCGCCGGCGAAACCATTCGCGGCCTCGTGAAGGGCGGCCCCAAGCCGATCACCGTCACCATCGACCAGGTCGCACAGATCGGCTCGAACGAATGTCCGGCGATCGATGTCCCGCGGCGGCTGCGGCAGGACGATGGCGGCCAGCTCCGCGTCGAATCCGCCGACGTCGGCCGTGACAAATCGATGGGGCTCGCCGAAGCGAGGGTGATCCTCAACCTCGCCTCGAGCAGCAAGAGCATGGCGCTGTTCGGCATCGAGCCGTCTGGAAAGGTCACCTGGATCCTCCCCGATCGCACCGCGCTCGACGGCCTCAAGGAACAGGATGTCGGCTTCAGCCATGACAGCGGGAATCATTACGAGTTCACGCTGCGCGCCGACCATCTCGGCTGGACCGGGCTGCTGCTCGTCACCGGCGATCGCCCGCTACCGAACAACAAGCCGCAGATGACCGTCACCGGCAGCCACGACTTCGGCGATTGGCTGCAAAGTGCTACAGATCACGGCGACTGGCACACCGAGATGACATGGTATCGCATCCAACCGAGATGACGCCACGTAACTGAGCGGTCGTCGATCGGGGACGATAGCGAATCTTCGGCGAAGGGCAGCAACGAAGCCCCCGCCGGCAGGATGGAAGGGAGACGATCATGAAGTTCCTCATCGCGATCTCGGCTGTCGCGCTTGCTACCGCGACCGCCGCTTATGCCGGCCCGCAGCCTGATCAGGCTCAGGTCAGCCAGTTCGCCTGTGACCTTGGCGGCGACTGCGGTGGCGATGCCAGCGCCGCCACCCAGGGCCAGGCCCAGCCCGATGCCGCCGCGGCACCGGCGGCTGGCGCGCCGCGCAGCGCAAGCGTTCGTGGTTTCACGTTCAAGCGCACCGCGCCGACGCCCTCGGCCGATGTCGCCACTGCTGCGCCGGCGCCGGCGATGTCCTCACCCGCTTCCGGCATGGCGAAATCGATGTCGAGCCATGGCAGCGCCAACCTGCGGCTCGATTTCGCGAGCGGTTCGTCCGATCTCAACGACGGCGATCGCAACCGCCTCGCCGCGCTCGCGACCGCGCTGTCGAGCCCGCGCCTTGTCGGGCACCGTCTGCGCATCGAGGGCCACACTGACTCGAACGGCGCCGCCGCGAAGAACCTCGATCTCTCGCGCCGCCGCGCCCAGTCCGTCGCCGACTATCTGGTGTCGAGCGGCGTCGGCCGCGATCGGCTCGACGTCGTCGGCTACGGCTCGACGCAGCCGCTCCCGGGCCACACCGCCAGCGACGGCGCCAACCGTCGCGTGATGGCGGTGATGCTGAACTAGCCGAGGCCGGCAGGTTGACCGATCTGGTCTTGCCGCGCCTGTCGAACTGCTGTGCTTCTTGCTAGGCGACCAAGTGCAGCAGCATTTCGACGGGCTCAGGATGAACAGGTTCGCACCGACCCCAGCTTCGCAGCGGTTTCGGGCCATGGCCGTTCTTCGCGAGGAGGTACGGCCATGGCCCGCTTCGTTTTGATCGCGATCGCAGCGCTTGGCGCGGCGCCGCTGGCGGCGGCGCCCGTGAACGCCTTCAACCAGCGGCTTCTCGCGCTCGACAAGGTCAACCAGCTCGCCATCCTGCGCCAGTCGATCGACGACGGGCAGGGCAAGTGCGCGCATGCGATCGCCGCGGCCTATCGCGGCGCTTACAAGAATCTGGAGCGGTGGGATGTCGCCTGCGATCGCGGCGGCAACTATGGCGTTTTCGTCGGCCCGGACGGCACCTCGCAGATCCGCAGCTGCGCCGATATCGGCGCACTCGCGCTGCCCGCCTGCCAGCCGATTTCCGCAGCGGCACCGCAATCACGGAAAAGCCCGCGCTAACCGTAAAAAAGTGGATCGGCCCCGGAACCCCTTTCCGCAAGGCTCGTTCTAGACTTCGGATAGCGACCTTTTGCCCCCCCGCTCTCGCTGTCCTCATTAATGGGCCCGGACGCGCCGACTCCCCCCGGCGGCGCCTCCGGGCCCAACACTTTTCAGGCCATGTCGATCGGTCGTGCATCGTGGCCACGGCGTCAGCTTTCCTCGTGCTGTCCGAGCCGATGCCGGAACCATTGTTACGGGCCCGCATTATCCTTGCGCTTTCAGGGGCACGCCTCCCGCGAGGAGGGACTGGGGCCGAACACAGGAGTCGATCAGATGAAGCGTATCGTTCTTTCGCTTGCCCTCGCCGCGACTGCGCTGGGCGCCGCCGCCTGCAACACCGTCGCCGGCGCCGGCAAGGACGTGTCTTCGGCGGGCAACGCCGTCACCAAGACCGCCAACGACACGAAGTGATTCCAGGCGGGCGCCGCGTGAAAGCGGCGCCCGCTCACTTTACCTGGGATCCGCAGCGAGCTCGGCTTCCCGGGCACGTTTGCGCTCGGTGAACCAGATCGCGATCAGCGCGAACTCGTAAAGCGCCACCAGCGGCAGCGCCATCACCACCATCGAGACGATATCCGGCGGCGCCAGCACGCAGGCGACCGCGAACACCCCGACGATCGCATAACGACGCCCCTTCACCAGCTGGCGGCGCGTCACCAGTCCGGCGCGCTCGAGCAGCATCAGCAGCACCGGCAGCAGGAACGCCACGCCGAACCCGAACAGGAATTTGGTGACGAAGCTGAGATAATTGCCGACCGCCGGCAGCGCCTCCTGGTGAACGCCCCCGATATTGCCCTGGAACCCCAGCAGGAAGTGCAGCGCGAGCGGCATCGCGACGAAATAGGCCATCGCCGCGCCGCCCAGGAACAGCACCGGCGTCAGCACCAGGAACGGCAGCAGCGCGCGCTTCTCCTTGGCATAGAGCCCGGGCGCGACGAACCGCCACAGCTGGTTGGCGATGATCGGGAAGGACAGCATCAGCCCGGCGAAGAAGGCCACCTTCATCTGCGCGAAGAAGGCCTCGAACACGTCGGTGTAGATCAGCTTGCCCTGTCCCGCCCGAAGCAGCGGCTGGACGAGGAAGGCGAAGATCGGCCGCGCGAAATAGAGGCAGATCAGGAAGCCGGCGCCGAGCGCGAGGATGCTGAAGATCAGCCGCCGCCTGAGCTCGATCAGATGCTCCAGCAGCGGCGCGCGCGATTCGTCGATCTCGGTCATGCCGGGCGGTCGGGCGCGGGCGGCGAGCCGGGCGCGGTCTCCTCCTGACGCGGCACCGTGCCCGGCGTCGAGACGGGCGGCAGGTGCATCATCTCGGCCGCGTCAGCGTTCGGCACATCATCGCTGCTCACGTTGCCTCCGATCGACGCCATCGCCGCCTGATGCTCGCGCATGATCCGCTCGTTCTCCGCCTTCCAGTGCTTCTCCATCTCGGCGAGTTCGGATTCGCGGATCATCTCGTCGATGCCCGACTTGAACTGGTTGGCGAGGCCGCGCGCCTTGCCGACCCAGTGGCCGACCTTGCGCATCACCGTCGGCAGCTCCTTGGGGCCGATCACGACGAGCGCCACAACCGCCAGAAGCAGCAGCTCCGAAGGCGCTATGTCGAACACGTGCTAAAGTGCTCCCGGATCGGCCCGCACCAACCCGTTCGTGCTGAGCGTGTCGAAGCACTGTCCTTCTCGGCACGAAGAAAAAAACAGCCCTTCGACAAGCGCAGGGCGAATGGTGGTTTTCTTCATGTCGAATCCGCCGAGCGGGTTGATCAGGGGCGCGGCCGGTCGTCGGACATGGGCCGCAGATCATGCTCGGCACTAGGATCGAGCGGCGCCTGGCGCTGAAGCCGCTGCTGGCTGGGCGAGACGGCATCGTCGTCCTCGGCCATGCCCTTCTTGAACTGCTTCACGCCCTTGGCGACATCGCCCATCAGCGCGGAGAAGCGGCCGCCGCCGAGCAGCAGCACCGCGACGACCGCGAGCAGCAGGATGTGGGGGAGCGACAGGCCCATCGAAACGTCTCCTTCAACGGACCCTATCTAGTCGTCCGCAGGTTCGGATTCTACCTCGCTCTGCGTTTCCAGTTCGTTCGCGCCGAACCCGCCGAGCGCCGCTCCGATCGGATCGAGCAGGCCGGCCGCGCGCAGATCCTCGATTCCCGGCAAATCGCGGCGGCTGGCCAGCCCGAAATCGGCAAGGAAATTGGGCGTCGTCGCATAGGTGAGCGGCCGGCCGGGCACCTCGCGACGGCCGGCGGGACGCACCCAACCCGCTTCGATCAGCACGTCGAGCGTACCCTTCGAGATCTGAACACCGCGGATCGCCTCGATCTCGGCGCGGCTGGCGGGCTCGTTGTAGGCGATGATCGCGAGCGTTTCGACCGCGGCGCGGCTGAGCGGGCGCGGCTCGCGCCGCTCGCGGCGCAGGATGTGGGCGAGATCGGGCGCTGTCTGGAAATGCCAGCGGCCGCCGCGCTCGACCAGCTCGATGCCGCGGCCGGCATAGTGATCGGTGAGCTCGGCCAGTGCTGCGACGACATCACCCTCGCCCGCCGCCGCCGCGATCTCGCCCGTCGTCAGCGGCGCCTCGGCTGCGAACAGCGCCGCTTCGACCGCGCGGGCATGATCGCTCGCGCTCATGCCGCGCGCACATAGAGCGGCGCGAACGCCGTCTCCTGCCGGATCTCGACTTTGCCCTGGCGCGCGAGCTCGAGCGCGGCGACGAAGCTCGAGGCAAGGCTCGAGCGGGCATAGTCGGCATCGAGGCCGAGCGGCACGAAACTCTTGAGATCGGCCCACTCGACCTTGCTGCCGACGAGCGCGCCGACCCGCTCGATCGCCTCCTCCAGCGTCATCACCGCGCGCCGGCTGACGACGTGGAGCACCGGCGCGGTGCGCGCCTTGATCGCGCCATAGGCAGCGATGACGTCGTAGAGGCTCGCCTGCCAGTCGGGCAGCCGGATCACCTTGAGCCCCTCCGGCGCGCCGCGGCGGAAAACGTCCCGGCCGATGCGGTCGCGCCCCATCAGCCGTGCGCCCGCCTCACGCATCGCATCGAGCCGCTGCAGGCGCAGCTGCAGCCTGAGCGCCAGTTCCTCAGGATCGGGCTCGGCCTCGGGATCGCGCGGCAGCAGCAGGCCGGATTTGAGATAGGCAAGCCACGCCGCCATCACGAGATGGTCGGCGGCGATCTCGAGCCGAAGCGCGCGCGCGTCGGCGATGAACTCGAGATACTGATCGACCAGCGCCAGGATCGAGATCTCGCGCAGATCGACCTTCTGCGTCCGGGCGAGCGCGAGCAGCAGGTCAAGCGGCCCTTCCCAGCCGTCAATGTCGAGCGTCAGCGTATCGCCAGCGGCATCCATCCGGCCACGCTAGGACATTGCCGAAACAAAGGGAATCGGGACGGCCGGATCATCCACAGTTCTGAAGCCCTCTCCCTCGAGAGAGAGGATTAGGTGAGGGTGGTCCACCCTCGATAGCGGAGAACGCCTCACCCCGACCCTCTCCCCATGGGAGAGGGAGATCAGGAAAGCGGAATCCCCGCTTCCCGGAAGATCGCGTCACGTTTCTCGGCGAGCGGCGCGTAGGCTTCGCCTTCAGTGCCCACGATCGTCGCCATCGCGCGGGCCATTCGGTCGCGCGCCGCTTCGGCGATCGCCTCCAGCGCGCCCGCCGCCGCCTGCATCTCGGCCATGTCGCCCGAACAATGCAGCGCGATGTCGCAGCCGGCGGCGATCACGTCGCGGGCGCGGTCCGCGAAATCGCCGGCGAGCGCCTTCATGCCGAGATCGTCGGACATCAGCAGGCCGTCGAAGCCGATGCGGCCACGGATGATCTCGGCGATGATCTTCGGCGAGACGCTGGCGCAGCGCTCCGCGTCCCAGGCGGTGTAGACGACGTGTGCGGTCATCGCCATCGGCGCGTCATGAAGCTTGGCGAAAGGCGCGATGTCGATCTCGAGCGCCTCCGCAGGCGCGTCGACGACCGGCAGCTCGAGGTGACTGTCCGCCATCGCGCGGCCATGGCCGGGGACATGCTTGACGACGCCGACGACACGGCCCTCGCGCAGGCCATCGACCACCATCCGCCCCAGCGAGGCCACGGCAAGCGGATCGCTGCCGAGCGCGCGATCGCCGATGATGTCGTGTGCTCCCGGCTGGCGAACGTCTAGCAGCGGGAGGCAATCGACGTTGACGCCGACCTCGACGAGCAGGGCCGCGATCGCGGCGGCATTCACGCGCGCCGCCTCCAGCCCGGCGATCGGGGAGATGTCGTAGAGCGCGGCGAAGCGCTCGCCCGGCGGAAAGGGCGGCCATTCGGGCGGCTTCAGCCGGGCGACGCGCCCGCCCTCCTGGTCGATCAGGATCGGCACGTCGTCGCGGCCAGAGAGCGCGCGGAGCTCGTCGGTCAGGCCACGCAGCTGCGCGCGGCTCGCGCAATTGCGCTGGAAGAGGATGAAGCCGGCGGGATCGCAATCGCGAAAGAAATCCCGCTCGTCAGGTGAGAGGCTCGCCCCCGCGAGGCCGAAGAACGCCGGCAGCATGGGGGCGAGGCATGCTCACTGTTGGGCGATGATGCAAGTCTCTCCGGCGACCTTGAGCTTGCTGCAGATACCCGAAGCGCCGGCACCGCTGGCACGAAGGCGATAGACCGTGTTGCCGCCGACGGTGCCGGTGACGACCTGCTCGGTCAGCCCGCCAAGATAGGAGAAGCGGCCCGAAAGCGACTTCCACGCCGCGTCCGCCTTGGCCTGGCTCGAGAACGAGCCGAGCTGGACGGCCGGACCGCTGGTCGCCCCGGACGCGGGCACAGACGTCGTCGGCTTGGCGGCGGACGTGCTCGGCTTGGGTGCGGGCGCGGCGCTGGCGAGCTTGGTGGTGCTCGACGGGATCGCTGCGGTGGCGACCGGCTTGGTCGGCGCCGGCGCAGGCTTGGCGGGAGCGGGCGCAGGCTTCGCCGGCGCGGCGGAAGCGGTCTGCGTCGGCGGCGGCGGAGCCGGCGGCGTCGCCGGAACCGGCTTCGGCGCAGGCTTGGTCGCGATCGGCGCCTCGGCAACGGCGTTCATGTCGATCTGCGCGTTGGGATCGGCGCCGGTGACGGCGCTGTAACTCGCATCGCCCTGCCCCGGCACCGTCATGCCGCCGGCATCGGCCGGCTTGATTTTGTATGGCCCCGGCGGCGCCGGGATCGTCGCGGGGCCGCCATTGTCGGCGACCTCGGTATTGCGCTGGCGCAGCCAGAAGCTGCCGCCGATGATCAGCCCGATCGCGACCAGCGCCGCGATCAGCGCACCGATCAGCTTGCCCGCGGCGACACCGCCTTCGGGCATGTCCTCGTCGTCAACCGGCTCGAGCCAGGGCAGCCGATCCTCGTCGACCCCGCTCCCCGCACCGTCCCGACCAAGATCGGACATCACTGCATCTCCTCGGCTGCGGCGACCCCCATGATCGCCAGCCCGTTGCGGACAATCTGCCCCAACGCGTCCGTGAGCACCAGTCGCGCACAAGTGGTTACTGCCGAGTTAACCAAGAGAAATCGGCGCTCGGGCTCGTCGTTGCCGCGGTTCCACAGCGCGTGGAAGACTGCGGCAAGATCATTGAGGTAGAAGGCGACGCGGTGCGGCTCGCGCGTCGTCGCCGCCTGTTCGATCACGCGCGGAAACTGCGCCATCAGCCTGACCAGCGACAGATCGACTTCGTCGAGCAGCGACAGATCGGCTGCGCCGTCGCAGGCGATTCCCGCTTCCATCGCGCGCCGCCTGAGCGAGCGCGTCCGCGCATGTGCGTACTGGACGTAAAAGACCGGGTTATCCTTCGAGGCTTCCACGACTTTCGCGAAATCGAAGTCCATCTGGGCATCGGCCTTGCGGGTCAGCATCGTGAACCGCACGACGTCCTTGCCGACCTCGTTCACGACATCGGCAAGCGTCACGAAGCTGCCCGAACGCTTGGACATCTTGACCGGCTCGCCGCCCCTCAGCAGCCGCACCATCTGGACGAGCTTGACCTCGAACGGCACGGTCTTGTGGGTCAGCGCCGCAACCGCCGCCTGGATGCGCTTGACCGTGCCGGCATGGTCGGCGCCCCAGATGTCGATCAGCTCGTCGGCGGCTTCCGCCTTCTGGGCATGATAGGCGAGGTCCGTCCCGAAATAGGTCAACCCGCCATCGGATTTCCGCACCGGCCGGTCCTGATCGTCGCCGAACGCGGTAGCGCGAAATAGCGTCATTTCGGTCGGCTCCCAATCGTCGGGGAGCTCGCCCTTGGGCGGTTCGAGCGTGCCTTCGTAGATCAGCCCCTCAGCCCGGAGACGATCGAGCGCGGTGTCGACGCGGCCGGATCTCTGCACGTCTGCTTCCGACGCAAACGTGTCGTGATGGATGCCGAGCAGCGCGAGATCGCGCCGGATCATGTCCATCATCGCCGCGACCGCGCGCGTGCGGAACAGCGCCAGCCATTCGCTTTCGGGCGCGCTGACGTAACGATCGCCGAACTCGGCCGCGAGCGCCTGCCCCACGGGGATCAGATAGTCGCCGGGATAGAGCCCTTCCGGCACGACCACGCTCTCGCCGAGCGCCTCGCGATAGCGGAGGTGCACCGAGCGGGCGAGCACCTGCACCTGCGCGCCCGCGTCGTTGACATAATATTCGCGGATGACCTCATGCCCGGCATATTCGAGCAGGCTCGCCAGCGCGTCGCCGACCACGGCGCCGCGGCAATGGCCCATATGCATCGGCCCGGTCGGGTTGGCCGAGACATATTCGACGTTGACGCGCTTGCCGGCGCCCGCGGTCGAGCGGCCATAATCCGCGCCCTCGGCGAGGATCGTGCGCAGCTCGTCCCGCCAGACATCCGGCGACAGGTGAATGTTGATGAAGCCGGGTCCTGCGATCTCGACGCCGGTGACGTCCGCGACCTGCTCCAGCTTCGGCGCGATCAGGGCAGCGAGCGCGCGCGGGTTCGTCCCCGCCGGCTTGGCGAGCACCATCGCGGCGTTGGTCGCGAGATCGCCGTGGCTCGGATCGCGCGGCGGCTCGACGGTCACGCCCTTGCGCGCCAGGCCTGCAGGCAGGCCGCCCTCGGCTTCGAGCTCATCGAGGATGGCGCCGATCGCATCGGTAAAGCGCGCGTAGAGACTCACGTCGGGACACCCAGATTGCGGGAAGCGAGCGCCCTTAGCGCGGCGACCTTTCGGGAGCAAATCATGCGGCGTGCTCCGGCGCAGACCGGAGCCCTGGCGGCAAGCGAGCCGTTTCTACCTTCAACGCTCCGGCCCGCGCCGGAGCACGATCCGCTAAAACCCCTCCGGCAGCGCCACCGGACCGATCAGCTCCTCGTGGCGGGCGATCGCATAGCGGTCGGTCATGCCGGCGATGAAGTCGCCGATGTGGCGGACGCGGCCTGCGGCGTCGCGCGGCAGCGTCGCGTACCAGCCGGAGGGCAGCCGCGCGGGGTTGGCGACATAGGCCCCGAACAGCCGCGTCACGATCGGCCGCGCCACCGACGCCACCTCGCGCTGTGCGCGGGAATGATAGACGTTCGCGTAAAGGAAGCGCTTGAGCGCCTTCTCCTCCGCCGCCAGCGAAGGCGAGAAGCCGACGAGCGGCCGCCCGGCCCGCCGCGCCGCATCGGCACTGGCGATGCCGGCATCGGCGAGCGTCGCCCGCGTCGTCTCGATCAGGTCGTTGACCATCGTGCCGATCTGGTCGCGGACCAGCTCGCGGTGCAGCCGCTCGGGCGCGACGTCGGGATAGCGGCGCAGCACCGCCTGCCAATGCCGCGCTACGAACGGCTCCTGCCGCAGCCGTTCGATGTCGAGCAGGCGGGCGCGCAGGCCGTCGTCGATGTCGTGATTGTCATAGGCGATGTCGTCCGCGAGCGCGGCGACCTGCGCCTCGAGGCTCGGCCAGCTGTCGAGCTCGAGGCCGAAGGCGGCGTCCGCCTCGATCATCGCCCAGGACGGCGCGGTGACCGGGCCGTTATGCTTGGCCAGCCCCTCTAGCGTCTCCCAGCAGAGATTGAGCCCCCGCCAGCGGGGATAGGGCGCCTCGATCCGCATCAGGATGCGCAGCGTGTGGGCGTTGTGATCGAAGCCGCCCGCGCTCGCCATCGCGGCGCTGAGCGCCTCCTCGCCGGAGTGGCCGAACGGCGGGTGGCCGATATCGTGCGCCAGCGCGAGCGCCTCGGTCAGGTCCTCGTTGAGGCCGAGCGCACGCGCAATCGTCCGCGCGATCTGCGCGACCTCGAGGCTGTGCGTGAGCCGCACGCGGAAATGGTCGCCGTCGGGCGCGACGAACACCTGCGTCTTGTGCCTGAGCCGCCGGAAGGCGATCGAATGGATGATGCGATCGCGATCGCGCTGGAAAGCGTCACGCGGCCCGCGCGTCTCACCGCCGGGTTCGACGTGGAGCCGACCGCGAGTCTTCCCCGGATCGCTGGCATAGGGAGCGAGACCCGTCATGCCGCGCGCCCTCGATTCCGTTCGTGCTGAGCCTGTCGAAGCACTGTTCTCTTCTTGCGAAAAGGAAGGGTAGCCCTTCGACATGCTCGGGGCGAACGGCGGTGGCCGCTGAGCGAGCGCTTACTTGCCGCTGTCCACCTTGTCGATCTTCTGGCCCTTGGCGCTCTTGAAGATGAAGCTCGAAACGCCCTTCCCCGACATCTTGTTGACGTAGGCCTGCGCCTCGTCCTCGTCCTTGAAGGGTCCCACGAGCAGCCGGTTGGTGAAGCGCAGCGGCGTGGTCAGCGCCGTCTTGCCCTTCACGAGCTCGGGCGCTTTCTTCTTCACGCCGGCCCAGGCCTTGTCCATGTCATCCTTGTTCGCGCCGCCGGCGACCTGGACATAGACGTGCGACCCACCGTTTTCGCCGCCCGCAACTATCAATTTGGACTTGGATTTCGAGGGTGTTGAGGTGTCGCTCGCGCTGCCCTCATCCACCTCGTGCGATGCTCTCGATTTGCCGCCATGCGCCGCGCTCGTGTCCGACGAACGATGCGCGTCGCGCGCGTCAGCCGACTTGGTCTTGTCGTGCTTCGGCGTGTCGTCCTCGCCGTCGCTCACGTCTGATTTGGACTTCTCAGCCGCGCCATGCTTCTTTGTGGAGGAGGTGCCGCTGTCGTCGGCAGCCGCGTCGTCGCTACCGGAGTTCTTGCCCGTCGCTTTGGCGCCGGATTTCCCGTGCTTCGCCGGCGCCGAGTCGTCGTTCTCCGACTGCGCCGGGCGCGCCGTGTCGCTGTGCCCCGAACGCTCCTCTATACTCTCATCGAGCTTGCCGTGGACGCGAACCTGGCGCTCGTCGGATGGCTCGTTCGAAGCGAGCCGCTCGTCCGTCTTGCCGCGCGTACTCCTGGCCGAGCCAGGCCCGCGCACCGCTGTGCGGCTCTTGCTCTCGTCTTTGGCGCTCTCGCCGCTGCCGTCCTCGTGCCTGCGCGGCGGAGCCGAACCATGATGCGACGATGCCTCGCCGCTCGTCTCGTTCGTGCTGGCGCGATCGTCGGAAGCGGCATCGAGCGGTGTTTTGGTGGTCGTCGGCGCGTGATCGCCAGTCTCGTCGCGACGACGATGCGCGGGACCGCTCTGGTGGACCACGGGCGTCCCGATCGTCGCGCCGATCGCATTTGCGACCTCAGGCTGCGGCCGGGGCTCCGGCTCTGCCGGCGGCGCCGGCGGACCGACTTGGCCGCGCGTCTCGGCGGGGACCGGCGCGATCGCCGTTGCGACCGTATCGGTGGAGATCGGCACGCTGGATGGCGGCAGCGTCACGGCGACCGGCGGCGGCAGGGCCGACTGATCGGCCAACGCGAGCGCCGTCGCTGGCGCGCCGGTCGCCTGCGCGCCCGCACTGCCCGCAGGCACCACGGCAGCCGAATTCGCTGCAGCCGACGCAGCCGGGGATATCGGGGTCGCAGGGCTCGTCTGCGCGACAGTCGGTGTGGGTTGCGGCGGCGTTGCCGGCGTCGACGGGGTCGGTGTTGGTCGCGCCGTCGTGGCCGGCTGCGTCACCGTCGAAGACGGCAGACGCGCTGGCGACCGCACCGGTGTCGCCAGCGCGAGCGCCTGCGGCGCCGCGCTCGGGCGCGTAACGGGAATCGGCGTCGGCGTCGTCGGTCTCGCGATCGGCGCGACCGTGGTCGCGCGTGGTGTCGGCGTCGGGAAGGCCTGCGGCACCGGCGACGGCGCCCGCGACGCGACCATCGTCGAGGAGGAAACGCCGCCGCTTGCCGGCATATCGCCGAACGTCACCGCGGAAGCCTTCTGCGCCGGCGTCAGCGCCGCGAGTTGGACGAGGAACGGGTGCAGCGCCGCGGCTTCGTTCGGCAACATCGCCTGCGCGATCGAATCCGCAGCCGGAACGTCGTTGTTGAGCGCGAGCACGAAGGCGCGAGCCCGCCACGCCGCAGGATCGCGCCGACGGATCAGCGGATCCAGCAAGTCGAGCGCCTGCTTGCGCTCGCCGCTGATGCCGAGCGAGAGCGCATAGCGGCGCACCGTCTCGTCGTCGCGCCGCCCCTTCAGCGCGATCGCATAATCACGCTGCGCCTGCTTGTTTTGGCCGACGAGATCATAGGCGAGCCCGCGATCGGCGGCGACATCGGCCTCCGGCACCCCGAGCGAGACCGCCTGCCCGAACAGGCCGAGCGCGCGCTGCGGCTGCTCGAGTTGCACGAGCGCGGCGCCGAGCCCCGCCTTGGCAGCACCGCTGCGCGGCGACACGTCCGCCGCCCGCGCGTAGAAGCCGATCGCGGCATTGGGATCGCCGATCTCGAGCGCGGCGCGCCCGGCGCCGAGCAGCGCCGTCAGGTCGCGCGGATCGCCCGCGAGCGTGCGCAGATAGCCGGAGAGCGCATCGGCGGAACCGGTCGCCGGCATCGCCGTGCCGGACGCAGGCGTCTGCGCGAAGATCGGTGCGGCTCCGGCGACCAGCAGCGCAGCGACGGCAATCCGCCGCGGGCGGGAAAAACAGCGTCTCATCACGATGGCGCGCAAAGGATCGATCTTCGCCTTCTTGAACATGTTCGGTTCGAGCAGCTTCGAGCGCCACTGAGAAGCGCCTGTCGAGACCGGCCACGGGCGCGTTCTCGGCTGCGGTCTCGGCACGCTCGACCCTCCGCGCGAAGCGAACGGTCTGGATCGTTGGACGTAAACTCTAAGCGCCGTCGCTCAAGCCCGCGCAAGGGCAGCGAAAAGGATCGTCGCCAAACCGGTCCGGTGCGGCGACGAAAACGGCCGCCGGGCAGATGCCCGGCGGCCGCGTCGCACAACCCTTCAGCGGGTGCGGCTTACTGGTTGTTCTGGCGATTGAGGAAGCGCGGGATGTCGAGCGGATCGGCCGCCTTCGCCTCGCCGCCTTCCTCGTCGACCTGTGCCTTGGCGGCACCGCGCGCGATCGACGACATCCGCTCGAACAGCGTGCCGCCTTCGCGGCCGCCACGCGCGGGGCGCGCCTGCGCGGATTCCTCCTCGGCGATCCAGCGGCGCGTGCCCTGCGCGGGCATCGGGTTGGACTCGACCGGCGGCGTCAGCACGCTGTCGCTCTCGAGCAGCAGCTCGTCGGACACGGCCGGCTCGGCCTTCGCCTCGGGAGCTTTGGCCTCAGGCTGCGGCGCGGGCGGCGGAGCCTCGGCCTTTACCTCGGCGACCGGAGCGGGCGCCGGCTCGGGTGCGGGCGCTGCGGCCTGGGCGGCCGCAGGAGCGGCCGCGGGGGTGGGCGCCGGCTGGGCAACAGGAGCTTGCGCGGCCGGCGCGGTCGCGGGCTCCGACTTAGGGCGGGCGGAAGGCTGGAACGCAAAGACTTTCGCCGGCTCCGCGTTCGAGCTGATCTCCGCCTCGATGCCGGTCGCGACGACCGAGACGCGGATGCGGCCCTCGAGATCGTTGTTGAACGCCGAACCCCAGATGATGTTGGCGTCGGGGTCGACCAGCTCCTTGATGTGGTTGGCGGCCTCGTCGACCTCCATCAGGCGCATGTCGTCGCCGCCGGTGATCGACACGATCACACCCTTGGCGCCGCGCATCGAGACGCCGTCGAGCAGCGGGTTGGCGATCGCCTTCTCGGCCGCCTCGATCGCGCGATTGTCGCCCGAGGCCTCGCCCGTGCCCATCATCGCCTTGCCCATTTCGCCCATCACCGAGCGCACGTCGGCGAAGTCGAGGTTGATCAGACCGGGCATGACCATCAGGTCGGTGATGCCGCGCACGCCCTGCTGGAGCACCTCGTCCGCCATGCGGAAGGCTTCCTTGAAGGTCGTGTTCGGGTTCGCGATCAGGAAGAGGTTCTGGTTGGGGATGACGATCAGCGTGTCGACGTGGCGCTGCAGCTCGTCGATGCCGGCCTCGGCCGACTTCATGCGGCGCGCGCCCTCAAAGCTGAACGGCTTGGTGACGACGCCGACGGTGAGGATGCCGCGGTCGCGGGCCGCCTTCGCGATAACGGGGGCCGCGCCGGTGCCGGTGCCGCCGCCCATGCCGGCTGCGATGAAGCACATGTGCGCGCCCTCGAGCGCCTTCTCGACCTGCTCGAGCGCCTCCTCGGCGGCGGCGCGGCCGATCTCGGGCCGCGAACCGGCGCCGAGGCCCTGGGTGATGCGCAGGCCGAGCTGGATGCGGCGCTCCGCGATCGACGAGTTGAGCGCCTGCGCGTCCGTGTTCGCGACAAGGAAATCAACGCCTTGCACGTCGGACTGGATCATGTTGGCGATGGCGTTGCCGCCCGCGCCGCCGACCCCGATCACGCTGATTCGTGGACGGAGCTCGTCCACTTCCGGCCGGACGAATTCGATGCTCATTCCCAATCTCCCCGAGGGTCCCCTGCGCGACACGCCCTCTCGATTTGCGATTCTGCCCGAAGCGAATCGCGAACGCACGCGAAAATCCTAACGATCCACACTTTTCTTGGCGCTTTCTGCGCCACTCAGTAACCGCTCTTCAACGCCGAGATCAGACGTCCGACCAGCCGCCCCGAGCCGATGCGATGAACCGACTGTTCCGCCGGGATGATCTGCCGCAGGTCCATCGGATCGGACGCCGCGAACTGCGCAAGCCCGGCGAGCGTCGCGAAGGCGGGGCCGGCATGCGCGTCGGGCAGGCCGGAAAGCCCGCGCGGCCGCCCGATCCGCACCGCGCGGCCGAGCACGCCCTGGACATAGTCGGCCACGCCCTTGAGCTCCGCGCCGCCGCCGGTTAGCACCACCTGGCGACCGACAGGGCCAGTGAAACCAAGCGCTTTCAGGGCGTTGGCGATCTCTCCTACGAGATGATCTAAACGCTGGCGGATCACCGAGATGAGTTGCGCCTTGGTGATCCGGCCACCCTCGGCGCCGTCATTGTCGCTGCCGATCGGCGCAACCTCGATCATCTCGTGATTGTCGCGCGGCGAGGTCGTCGCCGAACCGTGGAAACATTTCATCCGCTCAGCCTGCTGGCGCTTGGTGCCGAACGCCGAGGCGATGTCGTCGGTGATGTCGTTGGCGCCGTAGGGGATGGAGGTGAGGCCCACGAGCATGCCGCCGGCGAACAGCGACACGTTGGTGACGCCCGCGCCCATCTCGACGAGCGCGACGCCGAGCTCGCGCTCTTCCTCGCTGAGACAGGAGAGCCCCGCCGCGATCGGCGAGGCGACGATCGACTTCACCGCCAGGTGCGCCGAGCGGACGCACAGATCGAGATTGCGGATCGGCGAGGGATCGGCCGCCACGACGTGGATGTCGACACCAAGCCGGTCGGCATGCAGGCCGAGCGGTTTCTTGACGCCCTGCAGCCCGTCGAGCGTGTAGAGCGTCGGCACGGCATGGAGCACCATACGGCCGTCGGGATCGATTGAGCGGCGGCCGGTGTCGAGCAGCTCGTCGATGTCGGTCTGCTCGATGCGGTGGCCGCCCAACTCGACCTCGACGGACGCGATCTCCGAGACGAGCCCGCCCGCCGAGAAGCCGACGAAGACGTTCTCGATGTTGATGTTGGCGATGCGCTCGGCCTGCTCGACCGCCTCGCGGATCGCCGCTTCGGTCGCGCCCATGTCGGCGATGTAGCCGCGCCGCACCCCTCGGCTCTCGCGCTGGCCGGTGCCGAGCACCTGAAGTTCGCCGCCGTCGGTCGGTTGAGCGATGAGCGCGCAGATCTTCGATGATCCGATATCGAGCGCGGTGATGAGCTTGTCGGGTTTGGGCTGGGCCATGGCGCTCTGGTCCTCAGGTGTCGGCGGGCGTCGCGGGGGCGGGAGTCTTGGTCGCGGGCACGGCCGTCGCCGCGCCGTCCAGCTTGCTGGTCAAGTTGGTGACGCTGCTGCCGGGATCCTTGGAGACGCGGACGTAGAGGCGATCGGGCACGCGCATGTCGAAGTGGACGAAGCCTTGTCCGAGCAGCCGCGCCGCCTGATCCATCCGCTGGAACTTGGCGAGCGCCGCCTTGGCCTCGCCGTCGCCTTCCGGCAGCGCGAGCGTCTCGCCCGACTGGAAGCGAAGATCCCAGCGCCGCCCGCCGACCCAGCTCGCGCCGGCGATCATCGGCTTCAGCTGCGGCGCGACCTCCATCAGCTGCGCGAGCGCCGCCTCGCGCGTGTTGGCATCCGGGCCGACGAGCAGCGGCAGATCGGGCATCGCGTTGATGTCGACCGGCGCGAGCACGCGGCCGTCCTTGTCGATCAGGTTGAGCTTCTGGTGGAACTGCCAGATCGCCACCGGCTTGCGCTCGACGATATCGACGAGCAGCGTGTCGGGCAGCCGCCGCGACACGCGCGCATCCTCGACCCAGGGCTGGGTGAGCAGCTGCTTGCGGATCGCCTGCAGATCGAGCAGCGGCATCGCCACCGTCTGTTGGTCGCCGAGGATCGAGGCGACCGTCAGCCGGTCCATATGCTGGATGCCGTCGATCTGGATGTTGCGGACCGAGAGGCCCATCGCGCCGACGCCCTCGCCCATCGCGACGCCGGCCATCTGCGGCAGCCGCAGGAACAGCGCGAGCGCGACGACCGCACCCGCCGCGACGATCCAGGCGGCGCGCCCGGCCCAGAGCTTCACCGTCGCCATCGGCACCGGCATGCGCACCAGCTTGCGCACCGGGCCCATCACCTTGCCGCGCTGGACCGTCACCGGGCGGCGCTGCTGCGTGACGGTCGGCGGCCGTCGTCGCGCCGTCCCGCTGCTGCTGCGGGCGGGCGTGCCGCGCCTGATCCTGGCCTTCTCGCTCACAATGCCTCCTCGACGATCCGCTGGACCAGTTCGGCGTAGCTGTAGCCGGCGTAGCGCGCCTGCTCGGGCACGAGGCTGAGCGGGGTCATGCCGGGCTGGGTGTTGACTTCGAGGAGATAGAGGCCGGCGAGGCCTTGTTCCTCGTCCCAGCGGAAATCGGAGCGGCTCGTGCCCTTGCAGCCGAGCAGCCGGTGCGCGCGCGCCGCCATCTCCATCGCGGCGCTCGCGATCTCCGCAGGGATCTGCGCCGGGCAGACGTGGATGGTCATGCCGTCGGTATATTTGGCGTCGTAATCGTAGAAGCCGGACTTGGGCTTGAGCTCGGTCACCGCGAGCGGCGTCTCGCCGAGCACCGCGACGGTAAGCTCGCGGCCCCTGATGAACGGCTCGGCGAGCAGTTCTTCGAAATCCTGCCACGGCCCCTTGACGTCGCGGCCGATCGGCGAGCCGTAATTGCCGTCCGCGGTGACGATCGCGACGCCGACCGACGAGCCCTCGTTGACCGGCTTCAGCACATAGGGGCGCGGCAGCGGATCGGCGGCGTAGAGGCTTTCGCTCGCAATGACGAAGCCGCCGGGCATGCGGATGCCGTGCGGCATCAGCTCGTTCTTGGTGAGCTGCTTGTCGATCGCGATCACCGAGGTGGCCAGCCCCGAGTGGGTGTATTTCAGCCCCATCAGATCGAGCATGCCCTGCACCGTGCCGTCCTCGCCGGGCGAGCCGTGCAGCGCGTTGAACACGACATCGGGCTGCGCGTCGTGCAGCTTGAGCGCGACGTCGCGGTTCATATCGATCGGCGTGACGCGATGGCCGAGCTCCTCGAGCGCCGCGACGATGCCCTTGCCCGAGGTCAGCGACACCTCGCGCTCGGCCGACCACCCGCCCATGAGAACCGCGACGTGGAGGGACTCCATCACATCCTCCCCAAGCTTGCTTGGGGAGGGGGACCGCCGAAGGCGGTGGAGGGGCGGCGGACGTCAGTCCGCCGACCTACGTCGGCGGCCCCTCCACCGCACTTCGTGCGGTCCCCCTCCCCATCTGCGATGGGGAGGATCATGACCGCTCCCCCACCCGCTGGATTTCCCATTCGAGCGTCACGCCCGAACGCGCCCTCACGCGGCGGCGCACTTCCTCGCCAAGCGCCTCGATGTCCGCCGAGGTCGCGCCGCCGAGGTTGAGCAGGAAGTTGCAATGCTTCTCGGAAACCTGTGCGTCTCCGATCCTGAGGCCCCGGCACCCGGCCGCGTCGATCAGCGCCCAGGCCTTGTGGCCGCCGGGATTCTTGAACGTCGAGCCGCCGGTCTTCGAGCGCAGCGGCTGGCTCGCCTCGCGCTCGGTGGCGATGCGGTCCATCTCGGCGGCGATCGCGGCCTTGTCGCCGGGCCTACCCTGGAATAGCGCCTCGACCACGACGGCGCCTTCGGGCAGCTCGGAGTGGCGATAGGAATAGCCGAACAGCGCCGCCGGCCAGGTCTCGACCGCGCCCGCCCGCGTCACCAGCGTCGCCTCGATCAGCAGATCGGAGACGTCGCGGCCATAGGCGCCGGCGTTCATCCGCACCGCGCCGCCGACCGTCCCCGGAATGCCGCGCAGGAACTCGAGGCCGGCGATCCCGGCATCGCGCGCGGCCGATGCGACCGTGATCCCCATCGCTGCCGCGCCCGCGCGAATGCGGTTACCCGGTTCGATCGCGACCTTGGCGCAGGCCTTCGGCAGCCGCACAACCACGCCCGGCACGCCGCCATCGCGCACGATCAGGTTCGAGCCGACGCCGACCGCCATGACGGGGACCCAGCGAGGCAACTCTTTCAGAAACGCGGCAAGCGCATCGACCGAACGAGGGCGGAACAACAGTTCCGCCGCGCCGCCCGTCCGAAACCAGATAAAGTCGGCGAGGGAAGCGTTGGTCTGGATCTCACCGTCCGGCTGCGTGGCAGTGAAAGCGCCGGCGGCCAGAGAAAATTCAAAAACGCCCGCGCTCGCTTCCCTTACGCCAGCCACACCTCCCCCGTTCGTCGTGAGCGCAGTCGAAGGACGTGCCGCAGGCGCATCGCTTGTCTCACGTGCTTCGACTTCGCTCAGCACGAACGGGTTGGGAGAGGCCGCCTCGCTCACTCCGCCGGTTCCCCCACCTTCGCGCGTACCGCTTCGATCGCGTCCGCGAGCCCCGCCGCCCACTTCGTGATGTCGCCCGCGCCGAGGCAGATCACCATGTCGTTGGGCTGGATTGTGGCCGCCAGCGTCTCGGCGAGTGCGTCAGGACCGGCGATCTCGTTCGCCGAGCGATGCCCGCGCCGGCGCAGGCCTTGCACCAGCGTGTTCGCGTCGATGCCGTCGATCGCGTTCTCGCCGGCGGCATAGACCGGCGCGACATAGACGAGATCGGCATCGTTGAACGCCTGCTGGAACTCCTCCATCAGGTCGCGTAACCGGGTATAGCGGTGCGGCTGGACGACCGCGATGACGCGGCCGCCGTCGCGCGCGCCCTGCAGGCCCTCGCGCGCCGCCGCCAGCACCGCGCGGATCTCGACCGGGTGGTGGCCATAATCGTCGATCACCGTCACCGCGCCGCCGTCGAGCGCGATCTCGCCGACCTTGGTGAAGCGCCGCTTGACGCCGCCGAAGCGCGCGAAGCCGGTCTGGATCGTTGCGTCGGACACGCCCATCTCGAGGGCGACCGCGATCGCCGAGAGCGCGTTCGAGACGTTGTGCCGGCCCGGCATCGGCAGCTCGATATTCTCGATCGAGCGCACGGTGCCGTCGCGATGGCGGATGATCGCCTCGAAGCGGTTGCCGCCCGGGATCGGGGTCACGTTGACGCCGCGCACGTCGGCCTGCGTCGAGAAGCCGTAGGTGACGACGCGGCGATCGCGCACGCGCGGCAGGATCGCTTGCACCTCGGGGTGATCGAGGCACATGATTGCGGCGCCGTAGAAGGGCACGTTCTCCACGAAATCGACGAACGCGTCCTTCACCTTGTCGAACGAGCCATAGTGATCGAGATGCTCGGGATCGATGTTGGTGACGATCGCGTAGGTGCCGTCGAGCCGTAGGAAGCTGCCGTCGCTCTCGTCGGCCTCGACCACCATCCAATCGCTCGCGCCGAGCCGGGCGTTCGAGCCGTAGCTGTTGATGATGCCGCCATTGATCACGGTGGGATCGACGCCGCCGGCGTCGAGCAGCGCCGCGACCATCGAGGTCGTCGTCGTCTTGCCGTGGGTGCCTGCGACCGCAACGGTCGACTTCAGCCGCATCAGCTCGGCGAGCATCTCGGCGCGGCGGACGACCGGCACGCGCTGCTCGAGCGCGAGCTCGACCTCGGGGTTGCCGCGCTTGATCGCGGTCGAGGTGACGACCACCGCGGCATCGCCGAGATTCTCGGCGGCGTGGCCGATCATCACCTTGATGCCGCGCTTGCGCAGCCCCTCGATGACATAGCCTTCGGCAACGTCCGAGCCCTGCACCTTGTAGCCGAGATTGTGCATCACCTCGGCGATGCCGGACATGCCGATGCCGCCGATGCCGATGAAGTGGATCGTCCCGATATCGGTCGCGACGCCTTTCATAGGAAGGTCCTCCCCAGCTTGCTGGGGAGGGGGACCGCACGAGGTGCGGTGGAGGGGGCGGCGGGCGAAGCACGCCGCTGACGCGGCGCCCCTCCACCGGCTACGCCGGTTCCCCTCCCCCCGCTGCGCGCGGGGAGGATGAAGAAGTCCCTCATGCCAACACCTTCTCTCTGGCCGCCGCAGGCGCCGCACCGCGCTTCACGCCCCCCAGCCCCTCGACGAGGTCGGCAAGATCGGTCGTCGCGTTGGGCAGCCCGGCCGCCTTCGCGCGGTTCGCCGCATTCTCGAGCGCGCCGGGCTCGAGCGCCATCTTCTGCATCTGCTTGGCAAGCTCAACGGCGGTGAACTTCGCCTGCGCGATCATCCGCGCGCCACCGCCCTTCGCCATCGCGCGTGCGTTCGCGGTCTGGTGGTCGTCGGTGGCGGACGGCAGCGGGATCAGGATCGCGGGCCGGCCGGCGGCGGTGAGCTCGGCGATCGTCGAGGCGCCGGCGCGGCCGATGAAGAGATGCGACCAGCCGAGCCGATCGGGCAGATCGGGCAGATAGGTCGCGCAATCGGCGGGGATGCCGAGCCGCGCATAGCGCTGGCGAACCTCGTCGATATCCTCCGGCCGGCATTGCTGCGTCACCTGCAGGCGCGCCTTGAAGTGCGGCGGCAGCATCGCGAGCCCGTCGGGCACGATCTCGGAGAGGATCGAGGCGCCCTGGCTGCCGCCCGTCACGAGCAGGCGGAACACGCCCTCCTGCGTCAGCGGCGGGAAAGGCTGATCGCGCAGCGCGAGCACCTCCGCGCGTACCGGATTGCCGACCATCGCGGCTTTGTCGCGCGCATTCGCCGGCAACCGCTCGACCTGCGGATAGCCCGTCGCGATCACCTTCACCCACGGCGCCATCAGCCGGTTGACGCGGCCGAGCACCGCGTTCTGTTCGTGGATCGCGGTCGGCACCTTCATCGACAGCGCGGCGAGCAGCGCCGGCAGCGCCGGATAGCCGCCGAAGCCGATTACCCCCGCCGGCTTGTGCTGCCGATAGAGCGCCTTGGCCCGCGCGCGCCCATCGAGGATCGCACGCCCGGCACGCACCCAACCGAGCGGCCCGCCACCGAGCCGGCCGGCGGGCAGGACATGGCTGTCAACGCCCTCGAACAGCCCCGGAATGGTGGCGCCGCGCGCGTCGGTGATCAGCGACACGAAATGGCCGCGGCGCCCGAGTTCCGCGGCGAGCGCATGCGCCGGGATCATATGGCCGCCGGTGCCGCCGGCCGCGAGCACGAAGTGACGTTTCGCGCCCGAAGTCCGGCCTTGAATCGAGGATGAATCGCTGCCGCTCACGCGCGCGTGCTCCATTTGACCACATAGGGGGAGCGCGAGAGATACGGGTTTCGGCGCGTGAACGCCAGCAGCAGCCCGAAGCCGACCGACAATGCCACCATCGACGACCCGCCATAGGAGATGAACGGCAGCGTCATGCCCTTGGAGGGCGCGAGCTGCAGGTTGACGCACATGTTGATCACCGCCTGCGCGCCGAACTGAGTGACCAGTCCGGCGCTCGCCAGCAGCGTGAACGGATCCTCCTCGTCGAGCAGCTTGATCAGCACGCGCACCACGATCGCGGCGAAGATCAGCGCGATCGCCAGGCAGGCGATCAGCCCGAACTCTTCGCCAATCACCGAGAAGATATAATCGGTATGCGGCTCGGGCAGGTGGAACTTGGCGGTGCCGCCGCCCGGCCCCATGCCGAAGAGCCCGCCATGGACGAGCGTGCGGTGCGCACTATCGACCTGATAGGTATCGCCCTGCCCGTAGATGAAGTTGTCGATACGCGTCGTCGCCACGGGATAGAAGAGATAGGCGAGCACGACGACACCCACGCCGCCGCCGCACAGCCCGCCGATCAGCTTGGCCGAGACGCCCGAGAGCAGCAGCAGCGCCATCCACATGATCAGGAAGATCACGCTCTGCCCGAAATCGGGCTGCTTCATGAGCAGCAGCGCAACGAGGCCGGTAAGCAACCCCGAAAGCGGGATCACCGGCAGCGACTTGTCCTGCTGGCGCAACGAGAGCAGCCACGCGATCGAGACCACGAACAGCGGCTTCAGGAATTCCGAAGGCTGCATCTGCAGCGGGCCGACGCCGATCCAGCGCCGCGCGCCGTTCACGGTGTTGCCGATCAAGGGCACCGCTGCCAGCATGACGGTGAAGAACGCCGCGCCGCCGAGGCAGAAGCGCCGCGCGATATCCTTGGGCAGCATCGAGACGGCGACCATCACCGGGATGCCGAGCGCGAGCCAGATGCACTGGCGGTAGAAATAATAGAGCGGCGGCACGACCACCGCGCCGTCCGAATAGCGCACGCCTGCGGCCGGCGATGCGGCGGCCACCGCGACCAGCCCGATGCCGATCAGCACCGAGACGAGCAGCAGCAGCACCCGGTCGATCTCCCAGAACCAGCGGCCGACCGCCGAGCGGTCGCCGCGCCCGAACCGATCCTGCGCCTTGCGCCGCGCCCGCGCGCGCGCCGCCCCGATCGCGGCCGATGCCCCCGTGCCGTTCACGCCAGTTCCTCCACCGCTTCGCGGAATGCCCGCCCCCGCGCCTCGTAATCGCTGAACTGATCGAAGCTGGCGCAGGCCGGCGACAGCATCACCACCTCGCCGGGCTTCGCCGCCGCCGCCGCGTCGCGCACCGCCCGATCGAGCGTGCCGCTCTCGGTGACGGGTTTGCCCGCCGCGCGCAGCAGCCCCGCGAACATCGGGCCGGCCTGGCCGATCGTATAGCCGGCGAGGACGTGATCATAATAAGGCGCGCAGGCATCGAGATCGTCGGTCTTGGCGATGCCGCCGAGGATCCAGTGGATTGCCTTGTAGGCGCCGAGCGCTGGCGCGGTCGCGGTCGCGTTGGTTGCCTTGCTGTCGTTGACATAGAGCACGCCCCGCTTCTCGGCGACGCGCTCCATGCGGTGCGGCAGGCCGGGATAGCTGCGCACGCCGGTGCGGATCTCGTCGTCGCTCAGCCCGAGCGCGCGCGCGGTTACGACGGCACAGGCGACATTCTGCGCATTGTGCGGCCCCTGCAGCGTGGGCCAGTTGTGCTGATACTGCAGCAGCGCCGCCGACGAGGCCTCGACCACCTCGGGATTCCCGGCCGAGCCGAGCACCGCGCCGCCGGGCATGCCGGCCGCCGCCGTCACTGCCGCCTGCGAGGTCTGCGCGGGCCGGATGCCTTCGCGCAATGCCTTCGCGATCCGCCGCGTCGGCTCGTCGTCCGTGGCGATCACCGCGGTGCCATCCTGCGTCTGCATGAAGAACAGCCGCGCCTTGGAACGGGCATAGTCCGCGAAGCTGGCGTAGCGATCGAGATGATCGGGCGTGATGTTGGTCAGCACCGCGACGTCGCAATCGAGCGTGCGGGTGAGATCGATCTGAAAGCTCGAGAGCTCGAGCACGTAGACGCCTTCGCCCTTCGCGTTCGGCGCCAGCGGATCCTGACCGAGGATCGGCAAGCCGATATTGCCGCCGAGCGTGGTGGGATAGCCGGCGGTCGCGAGCATGTGGTGGATGAGCGCGGTGGTGGTCGATTTGCCGTTGGTGCCGGTGATGCCGACGACCTTGTGCGCGGGCAGATCGGGCCGCGCCTGCGCGAACAGCTCGACATCGCCGATCACCGGCACGCCGGCATCCGCCGCTTTCTTCGCGATCGGATGCGTGTTGAGCGGCACGCCCGGCGACACGACGACGCCGTCGAACCCCTTGAGATTGATCTCCAGCGGATCCTTCATTGGCGCGAGTTCGGCCAGCGCTTCGCGCTTGGCGGCATCGCTATCCCATGCCACCACCTTGGCATCGCTCGCCGCGAGCGCGCGCACCGTCGCCGCGCCCGAGCGCGCGAGCCCCAGCACGGCGTACCGCTTCCCCGCGAAGGCACGGCTGGTGATCATCTGAGCTTCAGCGTCGCGAGCCCGGCGAGCGCGAGGATGAAGGCGATGATCCAGAAGCGGATCACAACCGTCGGCTCGCTCCAGCCGAGCTGCTCGAAATGATGATGGATCGGCGCCATCTTGAAGACGCGCTTGCCTGTGCGCTTGTAGAAGAACACCTGGATGATGACGCTGAGCGCTTCCATCACGAACAACCCGCCGACGATGCCGAGCACGATTTCGTGGTGCGTCGCGACCGCGATCGCGCCGAGCGCGCCGCCGAGCGCGAGGCTTCCGGTATCGCCCATGAAGACGGCGGCGGGCGGCGCGTTGAACCAGAGGAAGGCGAGGCAGGCACCGATGATGCCGGCGCACACGATAGTGAGATTGCCCGCTCCCGGCACGTGCGGGATGCCGAGATAGGTTGCGAACTTCAGGTTGCCGACGAGATAGGCGATCACGAAGAAAGCGAGGCAGGCGATGACGACCGGCATCGTCGCGAGCCCGTCGAGCCCGTCGGTGAGGTTCACCGCATTGCCGAACGCGACGATCGTGAACGCCGCGAACGGGATATAGCCCCAATAGGTCAGATCGATCACCGCACCATTGTAGAAGGGCACGTAGAGATGCGTGCCGGCCGCCTGAACGATCAGCCAGCTCGCCGCGCCTGCGATGCCGAATTCAAGCACCAGCCTGAGCTTGGCCGAAGCGCCCTTGTGGCTGCGCTTCTTGACCTTGTCATAATCGTCCATGAACCCGATCAGGCCGAAGCCGATCGTCACCCCCAGCACCGCCCAGGTGAAGCGGCTGGTGAGATCCATCCAGATCAGCATCGAAAGCGCGAGCGCGGCGAGGATCATCAGCCCGCCCATTGTCGGCGTTCCGCGCTTGGCGAGGTGCGTCTGCGGGCCGTCGGAGCGGATCGGCTGGCCCTTGCCCTGGCGCACGCGCAGCCAGCCGATGAAACGCGGCCCGATCACCAGCCCGATCAGCAGCGCGGTGATCGCGGCGGCGCCCGCGCGGAACGTGATGTAGCGGACGAGGTTGAGAAGATGCGGAAAGCCGAGCTGCTCGGCGATCAGATAGAGCATGCCACCGTCCCGCGCGACAACGCCTCCACCACGCGCGAGAGCCCGATGGCGTTGGATCCCTTGATGAGCAGCGCGTCCCCCGGGCGAAGCATCTTCGCCATCACGTCTTTCGCGGCTGCAGCGTCGGGCGCATGATCGAAATCAATGCGGCCTTCAAGCGCTTGGCCGAGCGATTTCATCTCCTCGCCGACGAGCAGTGCATAATCCACGTTGGCCGATTCGAGCGGACCGGCGAGTGCCGCGTGATAGCCGCGCGAGCCCTCCCCCAGCTCCCGCATCTCGCCAAGCAGCACGAGCCGCCGCACGGCTTTCTCCTGCCCGAGCAAGGCGATCGTCGCCGCCATCGAGGCCGGGTTGGCGTTGTAGCTTTCGTCGACGATCAGCGCCTCGCCGTCCTCGAGCGGGACGCGGATGCGCCGGCCGCGCCCCGCCAGTCCCTCGATCTCCGAAAGCGCGAGGCCAGCCGCCGCGAGATCGCCGCCCGCCGCCTCGACCGCCGCGATCACGGCGAGCGCGTTCGAGACCCAGTGCGCACCGGGCAATGCCAGCGTGAACGTCAGCTCCGCCTCCGGCAGCACCGCCGAGATCAGCGTGCCGTTGGCGGTCGGCATCGCCTCGACAGCGCGAACGTCGGCGCCCTGCCCGCGCCCGAACGTCCAGATCCGGCTGGCATAGGGCTTGGCGGCGGCGATCAGCCGATCGCGATGCGGGCTGTCGCACGGCACGATCGCGGTGCCGCCGGGTTCGAGGCCGCGGAAGATCTCGCCCTTGGCGTCGGCGATCGCCTCCTCGCCCGAGAAGAAGGCCGAATGCGCCGGCGCGATCGCGGTGACGATCGCGACATGCGGGCGGACGAGCTTCGTCAGCGCGTCGAGCTCGCCGGCATGGTTCATGCCCATCTCGAATACGCCGAAGCGCGTCGCGGCGGGCATCCGCGCGAGGCTGAGCGGCACGCCGACATGATTGTTGTAGCTCTTGACCGAGCGGTGCGCGCGGCCAGGTGCGGCGCGATCGAGCGCCGCCCACAGCGCCTCCTTGGTGCCGGTCTTGCCGACCGAGCCGGTGACGCCGATGATCTTCGCCTGCGTCCGCGCGCGGCCGGCGCGGCCGAGCGCATCGAGCGCGGCGGCGGTATCACCGACCAGCACATGCGGATGGTCGACGGGAATGGAGGTGATGGCCCCCGCCGCGCCGGCGGCAAACGCGCCGTCGACGAAGCGGTGGCCATCGGTACTCTCGCCCTTCAGCGCGACGAACAGGTCGCCAGGGCCGATCTCGCGGGAATCATACGCAACGCTACTTGCACGGAACTCTGCCGAGGCGTTCCCGCCCGTCGCCTCGGCAATCTCGGATGATGTCCAGAGCGCGGTCATGCCGCGCTTCCGGTCGCACGTCCCTCGACTACGCTCGGGACGAACGGAATCTGAGGATTCAGCAAGACACCGTTCGTCCCGAGCGTAGTCGAGAGACGTACCAAGGAGAGACCCCTCACGCCGCGCACTCTTGCGCCACGGCGACGTCGTCGAACGGCAGCACGATGTCGCCGACGATCTGGCCCTGCTCGTGGCCCTTGCCGGCGACGAGCACGATGTCGTCGCCGCCCGCCTCCTCGATGCCGGCGGCGATCGCTTCGCGCCGCCCGCCGATCTCGATCGCGCCGGGCGCGCCGGCGAGCACCTCGCGGCGGATCGCGGCGGCGTCCTCGGTGCGCGGATTGTCGTCGGTGACGATGACGCGATCGGCCATCCGCGCCGCGACCGCACCCATTTCGGGCCGCTTGCCCTTGTCGCGATCGCCGCCGGCGCCGAACACGACGAGCAGCCGCCCTTTGGCATGCGGCTTGAGCGCCGCGATCGCCGCCTCGAGCCCGTCGGGCGTGTGGGCATAATCGACGTAGATCGGCGCGCCGGCGCGGCTGATCGCGGCGCGCTCGAGCCGACCACGCACCGGCTGGACCCTTGCCAGATGCGCGAACACCTGCGCGGGTTCGCCGCCGGTCGCGATCGCGAGACCCGCCGCGACGAGCGCGTTCGCGGCCTGATAGGCGCCGATCAGCGGCAGTTTCACGGTATAAGCAACGCCACCATACTGAAGCTTGAGCGTCTGGCCGAGCTGCGTCGCCTCGCGATCGACAAGTCTCAGCGCCTCCCTGCGCGTGCCGACGTCGATGATCGAAAGGCCGCGCTCGCGTGCGAGCTCGATTACCCTCGGGCTCGCCTTGTCGTCGGCCCACACCACCGCGGTACCGTCGCGATCGACGACCTCGGTGAACAGCCGCAGCTTGGCCTAGAGATAGGCCTCCATCGTGCCGTGATAATCGAGATGATCGCGGCTGAGATTGGTGAACGCCGCCGCCTTCACGGGCAGCCCCTCGGTGCGGAACTGCGAGAGTCCGTGGCTCGACGCCTCGAACGCGACATGGCTCACCCCCTCGCGCCGCAGCCCGGCCACGTTTGCGAGGAAGGTGACGATGTCGGGCGTCGTCAGTCCGGTGCTCACCTGATCGTCCGCCGTCGTCACGCCGAGCGTGCCGATCGAGGCGGCATGATGCCCCGCCATCCGCCATAGCTGGCGGGTGAGCTCGACGGTCGAGGTCTTGCCGTTGGTGCCGGTGACGGCGACGACCGTCTCCGGGAACGGCGCGAAGAACTTCGCCGCCATGCGGGCGAAGGCGCGCCGTGGCTCGCCGTCGGTGACGTGGACGACGCCGGCGACATCCGCCTCGGGCCGCGCGACGACCGCCACCGCACCTGCCGCGATCGCCGGCGCGATGAAGTCCTCGCCGTTGAACCGTGCGCCCGGGAACGCGCCGAACACTGTGCCCGGCGCGACCTTGCGATGGTCGATCGCGAACCCGGTCACGCTCGTCTCGTCACTTGTTCCGATGAGCGCGCCGAGCTTCACCTGTCAGTCCCGGTCCTTTCGCGCCGCCGCCGCGCCGGCCTGGACATCTGTCGTCCGTGCCGCTTTGCGGTCAACCGGTGCGTGCCAGATCAGCGGCAGAAGATCGCTTTCATCCACATCTTTGTGCAGATCGGGGTAGACGCCGAGCAAGGGACCGATCCGCGCGACCATCCTGCCGATCGCCGGGCCGACCACCCAGGCCGCCGTCGTCCAGCCATAGGTGTCGGCGGTGGCGTGCGGGCCGTCGAGCGTCATCATCACGAGGTAGTGCGGGTTGTCCATCGGGAAGGCGCCCGCGAAGGTAGAGACGTTGAGCTTCTTGTTGTAGCCGCCGCCCTGCGCCTTCTCGGCCGTGCCGGTCTTGCCGCCGAGGCGGAAGCCGGGAACCTCGGCCTTCTTGCCGGTGCCGTCCGCGATCGGCATCACGACCAGCCGCATGAGCTGGCGGACGCGCGCGCTCGTCGTCTCCGAGATGACGCGGCGGCCGGCGGGCAGCGGGTTCTCGGGGCCGCGCTTGAGCAGCGTCGCGGGGCGATAGACGCCTCCGTTGACCAGCGCGCAATAGGCAAGCGCGAGGTTGAGCGGCGTCACCGCGATGCCGTGGCCGAAGCCGACGGTCATCACCGTCGAGCGCCCCCAATAGGCCGGCCACAGCGGCCGCGCCTTGGCGGTGAGCTCGATCTCGGGCGCCTTGTCCATGCCGAGCTTGCGGAACATCGCGACCTCGCGCGCCTCGCCGAGCTCGTCGGCGATCCTCGCGGTGACGATGTTCGACGATTTGGTGATCATCTCGGGGATGTTCAGCCAGCGGCCCGCGGGTTCCTCGTCGTGGATCGTGAAGCGGCCGACATGGAGCGGCGCGGTGGCGTCGTACTTCTGCGCCATGTTGGTCACCACGCCGCTCTGCATGGCGTTGGCGATGGTGATCATCTTGAAGGTCGAGCCCAGCTCGTAGACCGATTGGGTGATGTTGTTCTTGAGATTGTCGACCGGCGTCGCGCCCGGATTGTTCGGGTTGAACGCGGGCAGCGACGTCATCGCGATCACCTCGCCGGTGCGCACGTCCATCACCAGCCCACTCGCCGCTGCGGCGGTGAACTTGTCCTTCGCGGCGCCGAGCTCCTGCTCGAGCGCGGCCTGCACCCGGCTGTCGATCGAGAGCGAGACCGGCTTGCCACGCAGCGCCGGATCGATGAGGCGTTTGTCGAGCACCTTCTCCATGCCGAAGCCGCCATGGCCGTCGACATTGGTCCAGCCGAGTACCGGGCCGGCAAGCGTCGCCTGCGGGTAGACGCGCTGCGGTTCGCGATCGAGCTCGATCGCCGGCTCGCCGATCGCGTTCACCTTGACGACGAGATCGGGCATCGCGCGCCGGCGCAGGTAGAAGAATTTCCGCTTGGACTTCAGGATCGCGAGATACTCGTCATAGCTGCGCTCGGGGAGCAGCTCGGCGAGCTTGGCGGCGACCTCCTGCGGGCGGTTGACGAGCTGATCGGGATGGATGCCGATCGTCCACATGTCGATCGTGCGCGCGAGCGGGATGCCGTTGCGATCGGTAATGTCGGCGCGCGGCGGCAGCAGGATGTCCTGCGCGCTGATCGCGCCGCCGTTGCCGCCGAAGATCGCTAGATAGAAGAGCCGCCCGGCGATCAGCGCTATGACGCCGAGGAAGATCAGCATCATCACCATCAGCCGGTTGTGCGCGAGCGCGACCGACTGCTGGCGCTGGCCCGCGAGCCTGACGCGTTCTGGGCGGGCGGCGAGCCCGCTTCCGGCTATGGCGGTATGGGCGTTCACGGACGGTTTTTCTTGCTCATCGATTCGGCGTGGGCAGCGCGCTCGATCGAGCCGAGCGCATGATCGTCGAGCAGCGCCACCTTCTGCGCGTCGCCGAACTTGTCGTGGCCGACCTTGACGATGGCGGTGTGGCGCAGCGTCGCCTGCTCCTCGCCCTTCTTCTTGGTGGCGGACGCGAGCTTCACCGTATCCGAGGATTTGCCGGCCTTCTTCTTGTCGGCCGATGCGAGACGCGTCCCGCTCCCCGACGGGGACTTGGCCGCCTTGGCCTTCTTCGCCCTGTCGGACGCGGAGGCGAGCTCGGTCGTCTTGTGCGCCGGCTTCTTCTTGACATCGGCTCTCGCGAGCTCGGTCTTGGCAAGCTTCGCCTTGGCCTTGGCGAGTGCGGCGGACGCGAGCCCGACGTCCTTCTTCGCGTCGCTCCGCGCTTTCTTCTTCGCTGGCGCCGCGTCCGCCAGCGTCTCCTTGGCAATCGGCTTCTTTGCCGCGGGCTTCTTCGCGGGCGCGGCATCGGCGCTTTCGGCCTTTTTCGCGGCCGGCTTCGTCACAACGGCCGCGCTCGCGGCGGCAGCGGCGACGGCGGGCGCCGAACTGTAGCTCGTTGCGATCATCTTGGGTTCGGGCGTCGGTGTGACGGCCGCCGCCTGCTCGACCTGCGGCGGCGCGGTGGGCGCCAGAACGGGTGCCAGCACAGGCGGGGGCGGCGGCGCCGCGAAGCTCGCGAGCTGGACGGGGTTGTTGACATATTGCTGCGCCTGCGGCGCCTGCAGCGACAGCACGTCCGCATTCCAGCGCTCGAGCTGAACGAGGCGGCTGCGCGTACCGAGCTCGGTTTGGAGCCGGCCGATGTCCTCCTTGGCCGCGATAATACTCGCGTCCATCCCATCAAGCTGCGCGCGCTTGGCAGCGACGCGCAGCGAGACGAGATAACAGGCCAGCGCGGCGAGCGCGCAGGCGAAGACCCAGCCGACCGAACGGAAACGGGACGCGATCAACACTCGATCATGCTCCTCGACCGGGGTTACGCAACGCTACGGTACTAAACGGAATGGCGGCGGTGCGGCGCGCGCTCCTGAGCGTCGCCGAGCGCGCGCGGGGATTGCGCGCGATCTCGGCCTCGCTCGGGCGCACCGGCTTGGCGACCGCCTCGAAACTGGGGTCCGGTCCGTCGTTGACGGCCGGGCGGTGGCGCGAGCCGGCAGGCTCGCCGCCCGATCGCGCGCGGAAGAAGCGCTTGACCAGCCGGTCCTCGAGCGAATGGAAGGTGACGACCGCGAGCCGACCGCCCGGCTTCAACGCGCGCTCGGCGGCGGCGAGGCCGTCCTCGAGTTCGCCGAGCTCACGATTCACGAGGATGCGGATCGCCTGGAACGTCCGCGTCGCGGGATCCTTCGGCTGGCCGGGATGCCAGCCGGTCGCGCGGCGGACGATCGCGGCAAGCTCGCCGGTCCCCGCGATCGGCCGCGCCGCGACGATCGCACGCGCGATGCGCCGCGCCTTGGGCTCCTCGCCGAGCGCGTGGATGACGTCGGCGATCTCGGCCTCGTCGGCCTCGTTGACGAAATCGGCGGCGCTCGCCCCTTCGCGCTCCATGCGCATGTCCAACGGGCCGTCCGACTGGAAGGAGAAGCCGCGCTCCGCCTGATCGAGCTGCATCGAGGAGACGCCGATATCGAGCGTGACGCCGTCGACCGCCTCGACGCCGCGCTCCGCCAGCACCGCGTCGAGCCGCGAGAAGCGCTCGCCGACCAGCGCCAGCCGGCCGTCGCTCGCCGCCTCGAGTGCGCGGCCCGCCACGATCGCATCGGGATCGCGATCGAAGGCGATCACGTTGGCCCCGGCAGCGAGGATCGCCCGCGTGTAGCCGCCCGCGCCGAAGGTGCCATCGACATGCGTCTCGCCGTCGGTGGGCGTGAGCGCGGCGATCACCTCGTCGCGCAACACCGGGATATGGCGCTCGGCGCCCGCAGCAGAAGCGCTCACAGCCGCACCCCCCGCTCTTTGAGCAGATAGTCGAGCGTCATCAGCTTGCGCTTGGAGTCCTTAAACGCGTCGCGGGCCGCGCGCGGATTCCAGATCTCGAACTGGTCGCCCACCCCCCAGAACAGCGCCAGATCCTCGATTCCCGCGAAATCGCGCAGCATCGGCGGCAGCACCATGCGCCCCGCCCCGTCGAAGCTCACCACCGATAGCGTGCCGAGCTCGTCGCTCTGCATCGCGCGCAACGCCTTGCGGCGCTCGGCCGCCGGCATGTCCGAGACGCTCTCGCGCAGATCCTGCGTCAGCTGTCGGCTGGCGATCGCATCGAGCGCCTGCAGCCGATCGCCGTCCTCGTGGAGGCCGATGCGGAGCTCCTTGTCGTTCACCGGATCGCCGGGAAGCGCATAGATGCGGCAGCGTGTCTCGATCAGGCCGCGGAACTCCGCAGGCACCGACACCCGCCCCTTCGCGTCCACCGCGTTGAGCGCATGGCCCAGGAAGGGATGATCGAGCTCCAAATGGTCCACCCCGTTGCACGGCGCTTCGCCCTCGCCGCTTGCCCGGGACAGGACGATCCATGGACTGCCCCCGACATCCGATGGAGTATCATGGGTTGTTCATGGTTTTCAATCCCACTGCATGGGTTTTGCTGTGTATATTTTGGTCTGCCGTACCTCGCGTGGCCGAGCTCGAAGCCGCGGCAATCCGCCATTTTCAAGCGGAGCACCGGTGCCCAGCGGCTGTGGATAAGTGTGTGGGAGCAAGCCCCGAGCGACCAGAGGAGGCTGGGCCGCGATCAATCGAATTTTAGGGCAGTCAGCGCGCCGTTCTGCCACCCGGCTTCGGCGTGGTCTTGCGTGCGGCAGTGGTCGCATCGGGCGGCACGTTGCCCGGAGCGACGCCGAGTTCGGCAAGCGGCTCCTTGGGCGCGTCGGCGGCATTGTCGGTCGCGGCGGCGTTGCCGATCAGCGGCGCGTGGGGTTTGCCGAACAACGAATAGAGCGCAGCCGCGAGCACCACGAGCAGGAACACCCCGGCCAGCCCCATGATGCCGATCCGCACCCTCTGCATCCGTGCCCAAGCTCCCGCGATCGACCGGACGGCCAATGCTAGCGCGAGCGCGCCAACCTGTCGAATGACTTCGCGCGGGCGACGATCAGCGAATGTCGGCCCGCGGCGTGCCCTCGAGGCGCAGCAGATCGACTACCTCGACGGGCCAGGCTTCCGCCACCATGCCGTGCGTGCGGAACAGCGCGAGCGCGATCCGCTCGACGCCGAAGCCGACGCAGGCCGAATGCGCGTGGCTGCCATCGTCGAACCGTAGACCGAACGCCTTCGCGAAGCTGTCGAGATGATAGTTGGCGCTCAGGCACGCGGTCGGCCGCGCCGCGTCCGAAACGGGCGTGCGCCATTCGAACTTGAGCTCGCGTTCGCGCTGCGCCTTGGCCATCACCGCCGCGGCGCGGCCGAAGAACGGATCGTCGGCCGGCGCGACGTCGCCTTCGAGGCCCAGCCGCGCCAGGAAATCCGCGCTGGCGGCGAGCCAATGCTCGCGGAAGGAGACGACCGCGTCTGGCTGCCCGATGGCGACGACCTCCTGCATGCGGAAGCTTTGGAGGCGCGCCGGGTCGTCCGACGGTTCGTGCCGGAAGCACGTCGCATCGACCTGAAGCCGATAGCCTGCCGCCGGAACCGCACCGCGCGCGGCGAGGATCGCATAGCAGGGATAGCAGGCGGCGGGCGTGAGGACGAGTTCGACCGGCGGCAGCGCGTCCGCCCATGGCTCGCCGGCATCGTGCGCCCGCAGCAACGCGCGATGCTCGGCATCGCTGCCGCAGAAACAGTGGATCGACCCTAGCAGCTGGGGAAAATTGGCGAAGTAGCGCATCGCGACCGCCTGATCGCGCGGCATCACCGCGCCGAAGCGCAGATATTCGCCGACACCAGCCGTCAAGCGGCGGATCGCCGCGACGAGCGCATCTGCGACCTCGGCGAACCCTCGCCCCTGCGCGACGACGCCGCTGACGGCGGTCGGCACGATCAACCCCTGCGCGCGGATCTCGGCGGCGAGCTCCTCCGGCGCGATGCTCACGATCGCGCCGGCATCGACATCGCTGTCCGCCGCGTCGCGATCGCGACGATGCTGGCGACGCTGTCGATCGATTCCATCTCCTCGCCGGTCATCTCGAAGCCGAAATGATCCTCGATCGCGAAGATGATCTGCACCGTCGCGTGCGAATCCCATCCCGCAACCTCGCGCGCCCGCGCGTCGGCGGCAGGCGGATCGGCCGCCCCCAGCGTCGCCGCCACGATCGACCGCACCGTCGCGACGAGATCGTTCGCCGGCATCGTCGGGCCGAGCTCAGCGCAGCGCGGCGAGCGCGCGGCGCAACAGATGCGGCCACATCGTGCTGCGGATCGCCGTGGAGGCCTCGTAGATGGCGAGATCGTCGAGCGCGCCGATCGCGAAGCCCGGCGCTTCGATGCGCACCTCGGCGGCCGCGATCTCGGCGTCGGGCGGCCGCACGAACAACAGCCGGTTCGGACCGAGCCGCCGCAGCGCCCGCAGAACGTTCGCGACGTCGCCGACATCACGCGGCGCAAGGCTGCGATACACGTAGATCCGCCGTGCCGCGGCGGCATCCTCGAGGAATTTCCGCCGCAGGATCGCGAGCCGGCGGCGCTCCCGTTCCTTCACCTCCTCGGCGGTGAACCGGCCCTCCTTGACGAAGGTGTGCATGGGCGACTGCAGCAGCCGGTGATCGATCATATATTCGAAGGGTGCGTCGCGGCGCTCCTCGAGCCGGACGTCGAAATTCTCGGCGGCATCGACGCCGGCGAGATCGGCGTCGATCAGCTCGGCGAGGCAGGCGAGCGGGACTTCGGTCCATTTGAACAGCGCCATCTGGTCGACACCGTTGAGCTTCTGGAGCGCGCCGAACTCGCAGCTGTCCCCTATGCTCTCGAAATGATCCAGAAGCTCGGCAAAGCTCCCTCCGCCCGACGAGGCAGGCAGGGTTTCGGCCGAATTCTGACGCCCAAGAAAGGTTTCCATCCGAGACCAAAGTCCGGAAGCAACTTTGTTCATCTCGGGTTCACCCGCTGCCCGTGGCGCACAGACAGCATCGGCAAACTATTTGCAAGTGGCGTTATTGACGGATTAAGTTCCGTATCTGCGAAAGGTTCGAAGGCAACAACCGATCGCGACGTGGCTGCGAGCCGCTCAGCCCCAGTCGCGCAGTGTCTCGCGGAGCTTGTCGAGCGCCGCCTTCTTGATCTGGCAGACGCGCGCGGCGCCGATGCCGAGCGTCTGGCCGATCTCCTCGAGGTTCATCTCCTCGACGAAGTAGAGTTGCAACACCATGCCCTCGCGCTCGGGCAGCTGGCTGATGCCGGCGGCGAGCGCTTCCTTCAGCGCGCTCCGTTCGAGCGCCGCATCGGCACGCTCCTCGACGTCGGCAAACCACATCGAATGATCGGAATAGACCTCGTCGATCGATTCATGCTGGAGCGCGGTGGCGTCGCTGACCATCGCGGCGTAGCCGTCGGGATCGAGGCCGAGCGCCGCGGCCATCTCGACATCGCCGACGGCGCGGCCGAGGCCGTTTTCGAGCCGCGCCCGCGTCGCGGCGAGTTCGCGGCGCTTGGCCATGCCGGAGCGCGCGAGATTGGCGGCGCGGCGGAGGTGATCGATCATCGCGCCGCGCACGCGCATGCTCGCATAGGTCGCGAAGGCGTGGCCGCGATCCTCATAGCCGTTCGCCGCCTCGACCAGCGCGACCATGCCGATCTGGACGAGATCCTCGACGTCGATCGCGGAGGAGACGCGGCCGTGCACGTGCCACGCGATGCGCCGCACGATGCCCATGTTGGCGCGCGCCAATGCCGCCGGATCGGCCTTCGCCGGGCGGCGCTGGTAGGTCGTTGCGACCTCGTTATGATTGTGATCAGTCCAGGCCATCGCTGACTCTCTCGCGACCAGTCATCAAGTTCATCATGATGCCAACGCCGGCGTCGGCTCGGTGAGCTGCGGCGGCGGGTTGCCGACCACCGCCATCACCTCGACCGGCTTGCCGTCGGGGATTTCGAGGAAGCTCATCACCGGCACCTCGGGGAGATGCGGCTTCATCAGCCGCGCGAGCGGACGCCGCGCGACCGGCGACGTGACGATCGCGAAGCGGCGCGCTTGGTTGACGAGCGGCGCCGCGCTTTCGCTGATCGCGGCGACCAGCCGGCTCGCGAGCGCCGGTTCGAACGGGTGCGTCGCGCCCGGCCCGGCGCGGACCGCCTGCGCGAGCAGCGTCTCGAGCTGCGCATCGAGCGTGATCACCGGCAGCGGCATCTTCACCGGCACGATCGTCTGCACGATCAGCGCGCCGAGCTTGAGGCGCAGCGCCTCGACCTGGCGGACCGGCTCGTTCTCGTCACGCGCGACCTCGACCATCGCCTCGGCGATGCGGCGGAAATCCTTGAGCGGCATGCCCTCGGCCAGCAACGCCCGGCAGAGCGCGGCGACGCTGGCGAGCGGCAGCGGATTGGGCGTGAGCCCGGCGACGAGCTGCGGCGCGCTCTCCTTCAGCGCGTCGAGCAGCTTCTGCGCCTCGTCCATGCCGAACAGGTCGGCGGCGGCGAGCTGGATGAGCTGGTTGAGATGCGTGGCGATCACGGTCGAGGGATCGACGACGGTGTAGCCCGCGACCACCGCCTCGCCGCGCTTGTCCGGGCTGATCCAGACCGCGTCGAGCCCGAAGCTCGGATCCTTGACCTTCTTGCCCTCGACCGTGCCGACGAGATCGCCGCTATCGAGCGCGAGCAGATCTTCCGGCCAGCATTCGTCCTCGCCGCAGGCGACGCCGGCGACGGTGATGCGATACTGGTTGGGCCCGAGCGACAGATTGTCGCGCACCCGCACCAGCGGCACGACGAACCCGAGCTCTTTGGAGAGCTGGCGGCGCACGCCGGTGATCCGCGCCATCAGCGGCGCGCCCTTGCGTTCGTCGACGAGTCCGATGAGCCCGTAACCAAGCTCGAGCCCGAGCGCGGCGCCGTCCGAGACCTCGTCCCAGTTGATCACCGAAGGGCTGGTCGCAGGCGCGGCAGGCGCGGCGGCGGCAACAGCGGCTTCGGCCTGCTTGGCGGCATCGGCCTTGCGCAGCTTCCACGCGGTATAGCCTGCCAGCGCGGCGGCCGGCAGGATGACGATGTGCGGCATGCCGGGCAGCAGGCCGAGAATGGTGAGGATCGCCGCAACCGGAATCCAGGCCTTGTGGCTGCCGAACTGGCTCGTGATCTGGCCCGAGAGATCGAGCGGCGATGAGACGCGGGTGACGATCGCGGCGGCCGCGATCGAGAGCAGCAGCGCCGGCACCTGCGCGACGAGCGCATCGCCGATCGCGAGCTGGATATAGGTCTTGGCGGCCTCGCCGATCGGCATGTGATGGCTGACGACACCGAGCACGAGGCCGCCGAGGATGTTGACCGCGAGGATCAGCACGCCGGCGACCGCATCGCCCTTCACGAACTTGGAGGCGCCGTCCATCGAACCGTGAAAGTCCGCTTCGGTCGCGACTTCGGCACGCCGCGCCTTGGCTTCGTCGGGCGTGAGCAGGCCGGCGTTGAGATCCGCGTCGATCGCCATCTGCTTGCCGGGCAGCGCATCGAGCGTGAAGCGCGCGGACACTTCCGAGACGCGGCCCGCGCCCTTGGTGATGACGACGAGGTTGATGATCATCAGGATCGCGAAGACGAACAGGCCGACGGCATAGTCGCCGCCGATCAGGAAGCTGCCGAACGCCTCGATGACATGGCCGGCCGCGCCCGCGCCGGTGTGGCCGTTGACGAGCACGACGCGGGTCGAGGCGACGTTGAGCGCCAGCCTGAGCAGCGTCGTGAACAGCAGCACGGTCGGGAAAGACGAGAAATCGAGCGGCTTGGCGGCGTTCAGCGCCACCATCAGCACCGCGAGGCTGATCATGATGTTCGAGATGAAGCCGATATCGAGCACGAAGCTCGGCATCGGCACGACCATCAGCGCCACGAGCACGAGCGTCGCCAGCGGAAGGATCGCGCCCTTGCTCGCATTCAGCCAGACCTTGCGGTTGATTGCCTGCGTGGCCATCGGCTTAGCTCACTCCCATCGAGGACAGCATGAGGTAGGCGAGCCGCGCCGTCTTCGGGCTCGGGCTCAATACGGTACTCGCGCTATTGCCGCCCATCTGGGCGACGCTGCGCAGGAAACTCTGGTCGTCGTCGCCGAGCTTGCCCGAGCCGGTCGTGGTCGCCGAGGCGAGCTGGACGCCCGGCAGGCCTGTCGACGGCGTGTAGTTCGGGATCGGCGAGGCGCCGTTGTCGAACCGCTTCGAGAAGTTGGCAGCGATCTGCGCGAAACTCTTCGCCGAGCCGTCGCCATTGTAAAAAATGCGGTGGTTGGCCGCCGCCGCCTGCGGCAGCACCGCCGCCGCCGAAGCATCGGGATTGCTGTCGAGGCCCTGCAGGAACTTAGTCGCGCCGCCTGTGCCGAGGAAGTGCGCCATATAGAGATCGGTCGAGGAGACGCTGCGGCCGAGCTTGCTCTCCAGCACCGCCTTGTTGTCGGCGGCATGCTCGGCGGCCATCTCGGAGGCGATCTCCGGATCCTTGCGCAGGCCGAGGATCGCCTGCTTGGTGGCAGCGTCGCTGACGTGGTAGCGCCCGTCCGAACCCTTGCTGATCGCGTCGGACGCCCAGCTCAGGCCATATTGCGCGCCGTGCTGCTTGATCACGCCGAGCCAGCTCTGGCTGACGAACTGGTAGAGGCCGGAAGCGCTGGAGGTCGCAGCCTGGGCGTCGGGGTTGAGGCCGCTTTCGAGCTTGGCCTGCTGCAGCAAATAGGAGAAATCGACGCCGGTCCGCGACGCGGCATTCGCGATCGCGGTCTGGACGCGGGCACGCGTCCCGGTTGCGTCGATGGTGAAAGCTGAACTCAATCAAACCCCCGGATATCCGGGGTGATCAGAGCAAAGATCGTGCCAGTTTTTCGCTTTTCCGAGAGCCGTTCGGGCTGAGCCTGTCGAAGCCCTGCACATTCTGAATTTCGGAAGAAGAACAGCCCCTCGACAAGCTCAGGGCGAACGGTCGTTGAGAGTTAGCCGCGCAGGCGGCCATTGCTCGCGTAGACGGTGACCGCGGGGCCGCGCCCGGTGGCGGTGGCGAGCATATCGATGCGCCGGCGCGTGGCATCGGCGAGGAAGGCGACGCGGACGCGCGCGGCGTCCGCCAGTGCCAGCGCCTCGCGGGCCAGCGGCTGCAGCGCGCTCGCGTCGGCCAGCGCATTAGTGGGCCCGAGCTGCTCGAGCGCATTGCGGAAGGCCTGCGTCTCGCGCTCGATCGCGCCGACATCGTCGGCATCGAGCGCGGCGATCAGCGCCTTCTCGCTTTCGATCAGGGTCTCGACGAGCGCGAGGCTCACGCCGCAGTCCCTTGATCCACGCCCGGCAGATCGAGCGCAATCATCTTCTCGGCGATCGCCTGCGGATCGACCGCATAGCTGCCGTTGGCGATCGCGGCACGGATGCGCGCGACCTTGTCGGTATCGACCGGGGCACCCTGCGCGGCGAGCGCGGCGGCGGGGCTGGCCGGCGTCTGCGCGGCCTCCGTATCGCTCGCCTGCACGGCTGCGGCGGCGACGCTCTTGCCCGCGCCCTGGAGGCGCGCCTGGGCGATGCCCGCGCTTGCGCTGTTACCGATCTTGTCGATCATTGTACCGTCCTCTTGCACCTTCTGTGCGCTCCGGTGCCGCCTTACCGAACCTTTAACGGCGGCATCCGGCGTCAGTTTAGCGAGATTATGCGAACCTTGCCCATTTCCATCACCTCGCCGACAATGATCGGCGATTTTGCATCTGTTTTCACGCGGATATGGGCGCCGGCGCTGCCGTCTTCCTGCGCCACCGCCTGGGTGCTCACGGTAAGCCCGTCCCCCTGCGCGATCAGCTCGACGGGATCGCCGCGCCGCACCAGCGGCGGCCCCGCCACCGGCTGAGCCGCCATCGCGGCGGTCTGCTGACCCGCCAGCCGCAGCGGCACGCGGATGCGCCAGCCGAGCTGCTGGCAGCGCACCGCCACCGCGCCGAGCGCGGGCGGGTCGATCGTCGCAGGCGAAGGGCATGGCGCAAGCTTGAGACGGCGGTCGATCGGCGCGACCGGACCGCCCGGAGCGCCGATCTCGGCGTCCAGCGCCGCGACGACGCGTGCCTCGAGCGTGCCGATATCCTCGAACTGGCCTGGCATGGCGGTCGCGGGGCTCGCCATCGCCGCCATAGCAAGCAGGATCGCTGCCCGCACCGAACTGCCCATTCCCATGCTCCCGTTCATCGGGCGCATTTTCAGCAAGAGCCATGCCAAAAGGGAAAATTGAAAACCGTTCGTCCCGAGCGCAGTCGAGGGACGTGCCCCAAGCGATCCGTACGCGGACGTGCCTCGACTGCGCTCGGCACGAACGAATCGTGTTTTGAATTAGCGACTTAGTGTCACACTTACGCGCTGTCCGTGCCCCGCTTCCGTCTGCGCGGTGGTGGGGATGGCAATCTCGATGCGGCGCTGGTCGAGCCCGGCCGATGCGATCGCGCGCGCCACCGCCGCGACGCGCGCCGCCGCCAGCTCCCAGCCATCGAAGCGCGCGCTCGACGCGTCGACGCCGAGGCTGGCGACGCGGACCATGTCACGCTGCGCCAACGCCTGGCGTCCGATCGCGACGAATTCCGCCCGCGCCTCCGGCTTCAGCACCGCCTCGCCTTCCTCGAACAATGGCGCGGCAGGCAAAAGCCGCTGCGTGACAATGGCATGGCTGCCATTGCCGAACGCCTTGCGGACGCCGGCGGCGAGCCCCGCGGGATCGTTGCGCTGCGACTGCAGCAGCACGAAGAAGGCGAGCAGCACCAGGCTGAGATCGGCGAAGCTCAGCGCCCAGCGCGGCGCGCGCGCGCCCGCGATCTTCACGCGCGGTTCCGCAGCGGCGGTGCTGCCGCTAAGCTCTCTGCTTGCTCGCGCGCGAGAGTTGCGAGGCGCGCCAAAGTCTCCCGCTGCCAGTCGAGCTCGGCCGCCGACAAGCGCTCGAGCCGCGCCGCGATCGGCCCGGCGACGAGGTTGGCGAAGACGACGCCGTAGAAGGTGGTGAGCATCGCGAGCGCCATGCCCGGACCGACCTTCGCGGGATCGTCCATGTTCGCGAACATGTCGATCAGCCCGGCGACGGTACCGATCATGCCCATGCCCGGCGCAGCGTCGGCGGCGGTCTGCCAGAAGGCGATCGCCTCCTGATGGCGGCGGAGGCGGGCGGCGACCTCCTCGTCGGCCCAGCGCGCGAAGGCGTCGGCATCGTCAGCATCGGAAAGGCGATTGGCGGCGGCGCGCAGGAAGCGTTTGGCGCCCGGCGCGTGATCGCTGCGCACGCGATCGGCGCTGGCGAGCCCCTTGGCCTGGGCGAGCTGCTTGATGCCGTTGACCGCGACCCGCGCCGCCTGCGCCTCGCGCTCCGGATCGGCCCGGAACAGCGGCCCCAGCGCCGCGAGGGCACGCGCGACGTCGCTCCGCGTCGAGCGTGCGGCCGCGACGAGCAGCGCACCGCCGACCACGAGCAGCAGGGAGAGCGGATCGAGAAAGCGGCCGGCAAGCGTGAGAAAGCTGTCGAACACCGCCCTTGACCCCCGGTGGCAACGCGACCGGCAACAATTTGCCGCCTGCCGGCAAAACCCTGCCGCCTTGCCGGAAACGGCCTTAATTCAAGCCGTGCAGCCATGCAAAGCGCAATTGGCACGCACTTTGCTCAATGCCTTCCTGCACGCCTGTCGCTCCGGTGACGGACGTGCCCGCCCTCCTAGTGAACGGCGGCTTGGCGAAGACCTTTAGCGAGGGAGTGCGATATGGCTGACGATCCGCTCTTCGGCGTGCACGCGACGGCGCTCTCGCTCCGCTCGCAGCGCATGGCGATGCTCGCCTCCAATATCGCGAACGCCTCGACGCCGAACTACAAGGCGCGCGACATCGACTTCGACAAGGCGATGCAGGTCGCGGAATCCGGCAAGTCGACGGACGAAGCGGCCAACGCCGCGGTCGCCTATCGCGTACCACTGCAGAGCTCGCTCGACGGCAATACGGTCGAGCTCTCCACCGAGCAGACCCAGTTCGCGGAGAACGCGGTCGCGTACCGCACCACCCTCGCCTTCCTGCAGGGACGCATCGACACCGTGATGTCGGCGCTCAAGGGAGAATAAGCCATGGCGAACAACCTCTCCGTGTTCGACATCGCCGGCCGCGCCATGTCGGCGCAGCTCGTGCGGCTCAACACCACCGCGTCGAACCTTGCCAACGCCGGCTCGGTCTCATCGAGCGCGGACACCGCCTATCGCGCGCTGAAGCCGGTGTTCCAGACCGTCTCGGACCAGCCCGGCGTCGCCACCGTCGACGTCAGCAGCGTCGTCAATTCCGATGCGCAGCCGACCAAGCGCCACGACCCTTCCAACCCGCTCGCCGACAAGGACGGCAACGTCTGGGAGGCGGGCGTCGATAGCTCGGCGGAGCTCGTCGAGATGATCGAGGCATCGCGCCAGTATCAGAACAACGTGCAGGTCATGGAGACCGCAAAAACCCTCACCCTCGACACATTGAGGCTCGGCAAATGACAACCGTGAACACTTCGATCGACTATCTGCGCTCCGCGAGCGCGGCCGGGTCGACCACCGGCACCACTAGCGGCACGACCTCGGGCACCAGCGGCTCGAGCGGCACGCTCGGCATGAGCGACTTCCTGACGCTGCTCACTACGCAGATGCAGACGCAGGATCCGTTCAATCCGGTCGACAACACGCAGATGGTCGCCCAGATGGCGCAGTTCTCGAGCGTCGCCGGCATCTCGAGCATGAACACGACGCTATCGCAGATCGCGTCGAACCTCGACGGCTCGCGCATCGGCGACGCGGCGAGCTGGATCGGCAAATCGGTGCTCTCCTCGGGCGCGACTGCGTCCGCGCTTTCCGACGGCAGCTATGCCGGCCAGATCACGCTGCCCTCCAATGCCGCCGACATGAAGGTCAGCTTCATCGATGCGAACGGCACCATCGTCCACAGCGAGGATGCCGGCGCGCAATCGGCGGGCGCGGTCAACTTCGCATGGGACGGCAAGGACACGAGCGGCAACGCCGTCGCCGGTCCGGTCACCGTCCAGGCCAGCGCCACCGATGCGAACGGCAAGGCGATCACGCCGAGCATCGCGACCTGGGCCGAGGTTGAGGGCGTCCAGTCCCCCGCCGGCGGCTCGAGCGCGCAGCTCATCACCAGCAGCGGCCTGGTCTCGCCGACCGCCGTGCTCAGCCTCTCCTAATCCCGCGAACTCACCGACGGAGCAGACGCCATGTCCTTCTATACCTCGCTCTCGGGCCTCAAGGCCGCGCAGACCGATCTCTCGACGATCTCGAACAACATCGCGAACGTCGGCACCGTCGGCTTCAAGCAGAGCCGCACCGATTTCGGCGATCTCATCGCCTCTTCCGCCTTCCAGGCGCAGGGTTCGGTGATCGGCCAAGGCACGCAGCTCAAGAGCGTGACGCAGGAGTTCACCCAGGGCACGTTCGAATCGACCGATCGCAGCCTCGATCTCGCCGTCTCCGGTCAGGGTTTCTTCATCACCAAGGGCGCGCTCACCGGCGGCCAGGTCGCCTATACGCGCAACGGCGCCTTCCAGGTCGACTCGAACAATTATGTGTCGGATTCCAGCGGCGCCTTTCTCCAGGTCCTGCCGGTCGACACGCTCGGCAACGTCACCGCGACCGGCACGGGCGCGCTGGAGAACCTCCAGCTCCCGGCGACCAACGGCACCGCGACGGCGACCGGCACGATCAACACCTCGGTGACGCTGCCCTCGTCCGCGGACCTTCCCGCCGATCGCACCGCCTATGCGACGAGCGGCTACACCTTCAATCCGAACGACCCGAACAGCTACAACCAGGCGAGCTCGACCACGGTCTACGACTCCGCGGGCAACGCCATCCCGGCGACGATCTACTATGTCCGCACCTCGGCGCCCTCGGGCACCAACACGGACAGCACCTGGGCCGCGCACCTCTTCGTCGGCAACCAGGAAGTGAGCGCGGGCGGCACCGCCACGACGCCGCCGACGCCGCTGACGCTGACCTTCGACAGCTCGGGCCAGATGACCTCGCCGGGCACGACCGCGACGAGCTTCTCGGCGGCCACGCCCACCGGTGCGTCGGCGCCGATCACGCTCAGCCTCGCCTTCGGGAGCGGCACCAACCAGGCCAATTCGGGCTTCAGCGTCACCGCGCTCAGCCAGGACGGCAACACCGTCGGCAAGCTCTCCAACGTCTCGGTCGGCAGCGACGGCCTCGTCACCGCCAGCTATTCGGACGGCACCACCAAGGCGCTCGGCAAGCTCGCGCTCGCCAGCTTCTCCAATCCCTCGGGTCTCCAGCAGCTCGGAGACGCGAAATGGGCGGTGAGCGGCAATTCGGGCGATCCGATCATCAGCTCGGCTGGCAGCGATGGCCTGGGTTCGATCCAGTCGGGCGCACTCGAGCAGTCGAACGTCGATCTTACCACCGAACTCGTCGCGCTGATCGCCGCACAGCGCAACTTCCAAGCGAATGCGAAGGCGATCGACACGGACAACCAGATGACCTCGGTCATCGTCAACATGCAGAACTGATCGAGATAGCCGCTCGGAGCCCTGAGCCATGGATAGGCTGATCTACACCTCGCTCACCGCGTTGCGCGGCGCGATGTCCCGCCAGACGGCGACGGCGAACAACCTCGCCAACGCCAACACGCCGGGCTTTCGCGCCGAGATGGCGGATGCGCAGGCATTCTACATCCAGGGCGAGGGGCTTAACGCGCGGGCGCCGCAGACCGAAGGTGTCACCGGCGCCGACATGACCGCCGGCGCGGTCGCGTCCACGGGGCGCGATCTCGACGTCTCGCTCAGCGGCGACGCGCTGCTGACGGTGCAGGCGACCGACGGCAGCGAGGCCTATACGCGCCGCGGCGATCTCCAGCTTTCGGACTCCGGCCTGCTCACCACCGGCGATGGCGCGCCCGTCGTCGGCGACCAGGGCCCGATCACGCTCCCGCCCGCCGACAAGGTGAAGATCGACGGCACGGGCGCGATCTGGATCCTGCCGCAGGGATCGCAGCAGGGCGCCGAGATGCAGAAGGTCGATCAGCTCAAGCTGGTGAGCCCGCAGGGCTCGACGATCAAGAAGGGCCTCGACGGCCTCTTCCGCGAAGCGAACGGCGGCACGCTCGCTGCCGATCCCGACGCGCGCCTGACGTCGGGTGCGCTCGAAGGCTCGAACGTCTCTACCGCCAAGGCGCTCACCGACATGATCCAGGCGAGCCGGGACTGGGACACGCAGACCAAGATGATCTCGGCCGCCAAGGACATCGACAGTTCCGGCGCCCAGCTCATGAACCTGCCGTCCGACTGAATAGAATATTAGGGAGCACCACCCATGACCAGCGCCGCCCTCCACGTCGCGCGAACCGGCCTCGATGCTCAGCAGCAGCGCATGCAGGTCATCGCGAACAACATCGCGAACGTGAACACGACCGGCTTCAAGAGCGATCGCGCCAATTTCCAGACGCTCGCCTATCAGCAGATCACCCAACCCGGCGCGACCAGCCAGGGCGACGACCAATATGCCACCGGCACCTCGCTCGGCACCGGCGTCCAGTTCGTCAGCACGTCGCGCTCGGACACGCAGGGATCGCTGCAGCAGACCGGCAACGCCCTCGACGTCGCAATCCAGGGCAACGGCTTCTTCCAGGTGCAGATGCCGGACGGGACCACCGCCTATACGCGTGACGGCTCCTTCAGCCTGTCCTCGACCGGCCAGATCGTCACTTCGGACGGCAAGCCGGTAGTACCGAACATGAACATCCCCGACGGCGCCACCGGCGTGACGATCGGATCGGACGGCACCGTCTCGGCGACGGTCGCGGGCTCCGCCACGCCGACGGAGATCGGCAAGCTCCAGCTCGCCCGCTTCGTCAACCCAGGCGGCCTGCAGGATCTCGGCAACAACCTGCTCGCGCAAACGCAGGCGTCGGGCGAGCCCCAGGTCGGCGATCCCGGCACCGAGGGCCGCGGTTCGGTCGTGCAGGGCTCGCTGGAGAGCTCGAACGTCTCGGTGGTCGAGGAGCTCGTCGACATGATCGAGACCCAGCGCGCCTATGAGGTCAACTCGAAGATGATCTCGGCGACCGACCAGATGCTTCAGTACCTCAACCAGAACGTCTGAGGCTGCGATGCGCCGCACGCTGACCGCGCTCGGACTGCTCCTCGCCCTCGCGCCGGCTCCGGCCGCCGCGAAGAAGGACAAGGAGAAGGTCAATCCCTATGCCGCGACGCTGGCGCCGGCGGCGCCCGTCGCCGCGCCCGCCGACGGTGCGATCTTCCACGCCGCCAGCGGCTATGCGCCGATCACGTCCGGCGCGCGCGCCGCGATGGTCGGCGACATCGTCACGATCAACCTCGTCGAGGCGACGCAATCCTCCAAGACGAACAGCGCCTCGACCGATCGCTCCGGCAACATCAGCGTGATGCCGCCACCGACCGGGCCGCTCTCCTTCATCAAGGGCACCGACCTCAGCATGGGCAATGCCGCGACCTTCGCTGGCAAGGGTCAGGCGACGCAGGCCAACCAGCTCACCGGCGCGATCAGCGTCACCGTCGCCGAGATCTATCCCAACGGCACGCTGCTGGTGAAGGGCGAGAAGCATCTCACGCTCAACCGCGGCGACGAGATGATCCAGATCTCCGGGCTGATCCGCGAGGTCGACATCGGCCCCGACAATTCGCTGCCGTCAACACGCGTCGCCGACGCCAAGATCACCTATTCGGGCAAGGGCGAGATCGCGCGCGCCTCGAGCCAGGGCTGGCTCGGCCGCTTCTTCTCGCGCATCGCCCCCTTCTGAGACGAGCGAACATGATCAGACTCTCTCTTTTGTTCGCCCTGAGCCTGTCGAAGGGCCGTTCTTTCTTCCTCGCGAGAAAGGAAGGACAGGGCTTCGACAAGCTCAGCCCGAACGGCATGCGGGGCATCGCCGCTCTGGCGCTTGTTGTGCTCGGCCTTGGATTCGTCACCGCCCCCGCATCCGCCGAACGCATCAAGGACCTCGGTACGTTCCAGGGCGTCCGCCCCAACCAGCTGACCGGCTACGGCATCGTCGTCGGCTTGGCCGGCACCGGCGATGACAGCCTCGAATATGCCACGCAAGCGATGAAGGGCGCGGCGCAACGCTTCGGGCTGCAACTGCCCCCCGGCATCCAGCCGGAAACCAAGAACGCCGCCGCGGTGATGGTCACCGCTGATCTGCCGGCCTTCGCCAAGCCCGGCCAGCGCCTCGACATCACCGTCTCGGCGCTCGGCAAGGCCAAGAGCTTGCGCGGCGGCACGCTGCTGATCGCGCCGCTCTACGGTGCCGACGGCCAAATCTATGCGATGGCGCAAGGCAATCTCGCGGTCGGCGGCCTCGGCGTTTCGGCACAGGACGGCTCCAACGTCGTCATCAACGTGCCGACCTCGGGCCGCATTCCGGACGGTGCGACGGTGGAGCGCGCGGTCGACGCCGGCTTCGCGACCGCGCCGACGATGACGTTCAACCTCGCCGAGGCCGACGCCACCACGGTCGAGCGCGTCGCCGCGGCGATCAACAAGACGATGGGTACCCCGGTCGCCACTGCTATCGATGCCGTCTCGGTATCGATTCAGGCGCCGCTGGGCGCGGGTGTGCGCACCGCGCTGATGAGCCGTATCCAGGACATCACCGTCGATCCCGCCGAAGCGGCCGCGCGCGTGATCGTCAACGCCCGCACCGGCACCGTCGTGATCAACGGCGCGGTCCGCATCGCACCGGCGGCGGTCAGCCACGGCAAGCTCACGGTGAAGGTCGACGAGAAGCCACAGGTCTCGCAGCCCAACCCGTTCAGCCAGGGCCAGACCGTGGTCACGCCCAACAGCAACATCTCGGTCGAGGAAGAGAAGCATCCGATGTTCAACTTCCAGCCGGGCGCGAGCCTCGCCGACATCGTCAAGGCGGTGAACGCGATCGGCGCATCCCCGGCCGACCTCGTCGCGATCCTCGAGGCGCTCAAGCAAGCGGGCGCCATGAAGGCGGAGCTCATCGTGCTATGATCGCCAAGCTCACTCCCAACGCGCAGGCCGCCGCCGCGGCGACCGATCCTGCACAGGCCAATTCGGCCAAGCTCAAATCGGCCGCGCAGGCGTTCGAGGCGGTGTTCCTCCGCCAGATGATCGGATCGATGCGCGAGGCGAGCCTCGGCGACGGCATCTTCGACAGCGACGCCTCAAAGCAGTTCCAGGACATGGCGGATTCGAAGACCGCCGATGCCATGGCGCAGCACGGCGTGCTCGGCATCGCGCAGATGCTCGAGAAGCAGCTCGCGCACGCCGCTGGCGCCGTCGAGGACGGCGCCAAGGCCGGTGCGGCCAACCAGGCTGCCGACAACGCCACCTTCGCGCTCAACACGGCGACCAGCGCGGCCGGCTTCACCCTGCCCTCGACGAGTGAGCCGGCATCATGAGCGACCTGCTCGGTATCGGCGCCTCGGGCGTCGCCGCCTACAGCTCGGCGCTGGCGGCAGTGGGCGACAACGTCTCGAATGCCGAGACCAAGGGCTATGCCCGGCGCACCGTTACGATCGCCGAACAACCGATGGGCAGCTCAGGACTCGGTTCCGGCGGCGGCCTCACCGTCAGCGGCGCGATGGCGACGAGCGTCGGTCGCGCCTGGAACGACTATCAGGCGCAGGCGACGCGCACCGCCACCGCAGCTGCCGGTCGCGCCGACGCACGCAGCACCTGGCTCTCGGCCGCCGAGACGGCGATGGGCGACAGCGACAGCACCACCAGCGTTGGCGCGCAGATTACCGCGGTCTACAACGCCGCCGACGCGCTCGCCGGCGATCCTTCGGACACGAGCTCGCGCGGCGCGTTCCTGTCGGCGCTGAGCAGCGCGGCAAGCACGATCCGCAGCACCGCCCAGGGCCTCGCGACCGTCTCCAGCGGCATCGCGGCGCAGGCGCAGTCCACGGTGCAGTCGGTCAATGCCAGCCTCGACCAGCTCGATCAGATCAACGCCGCGCTGGTGCGCGCGCAGCCGGGCTCCGCCGCCGCGGCGACGCTGCAGGACCAGCGCGATCAGCTCATCGACGGCATATCCGCCAATCTCGACGTCTCCGTCAGCCTCGCCCCTTCCGGCGCGGCGACGCTGACGCTCGCGCAGGATAGCTCGGTCACGCTGACGGGAACCGGCGGCGCGCGGCTCGCCATCGCGCAGGCGAGCGACGGCCGTCTCGCCGTCTCCGCGCTCGCCAAGGGCGGCAGCAACCCGGTCGGCGCGCCCGGCGGCGCGCTCGCAGGTCTCGTCGAGAGCGCCGGCACCGTCGCCGACCGTCGTGATCAGCTCGATGCGATCGCCACCAAGTTCACCAGCTCGATGAACAGCTGGTCGGCGGGCGGCACCGATGGAAACGGTGCTGCCGGCCAGCCGCTGCTCTCGATCGGCGGCGACGCCGCCACCATCGCAACGACCACCAGCGATCCCGCCAAGGTTCCTGCCGCCGCGGGCGGCGTCGCCAACGGCAATCTGCTCGCGCTGCAGACGGTGCGCACCGCCGACGGATCGGAAGCGGCGTGGGCCTCGATGGTCACGGACCAAGCGCAGATGACGTCGGCCGCCAACGCCGAATCGACCAGCGCGGATACAGTGCGCGACTCCGCGCTGTCGACCCGCGACGAGACCAGCGGCATCGACCTCGACACCGAGGCCGCCGATCTGCTTCGCTACCAGCAGGCCTATTCGGGTGCCGCCAAGATCATCCAGGCCGCGCGCGACACCTTCCAGGCCATCCTCAACATCAACTGACGGAGAGCGCCATGCTCAGCGCCACCCAAGGCAACATGCAGGCCGAGGTCGCTCGGCAGAACCAGCTCTCGTCCGATATCGCCAAGCTGCAGATCGAAGTTTCGACCGGCAAGCGCATCCAGCAGGCATCCGACGATCCCGGCGCCGCCGCCCAGCTCGCCAGCATCCGCCAGACGCAGGCCAACCAGAGCGCCTGGCAGAGCAACGTCAACACCGCCTCCGCAACCGCCAGCGCGGCGGATTCGACGATGTCCAACATCGCGACCGCGCTCACCCGCGTGCAGGAGCTGCTGATCTCCGCCAACTCGTCGACCGCGACCGCGTCCGATCGCGCCTCCGCCGCCGCCGAGCTCAGCGGCATCGCGCAGGACATCACCAGCTACGAAGCTCAGACCGACGCCAACGGCCAGCCGCTCTTTCCATCGACCGCGCTCGCGGTGCCGATCGGACAGAATGAGGCGGTGGCGGCGACGCCGAGCAAGGCCGACGTCTTCACCATCACCCAGGCCGACGGCAGCACGATCGATCTCTCGACCTTCGTCGCGAACGCCGCCGCGACGCTGAGCAGCGGCAATTCGTCGAGCGCGGATCTCACCACGATCGGCAACGCGATCACCCAGACCGCCGACGCGCGCGCCGCGCAAGGCGTTCGCGAAAGCCGGATCAGCGACGCCGGCACGCGCCTTACCGACTCGGCGACCGCGCTCAACGCGCAGCAGCAGACGTTACAGGCTACGGATATTACGCAAACCGTCGCCGATCTTCAGTCGAAGATGACCACCCTCCAGGCCGCGCAGGCTCTACTGGTCAAGGTGACGCAGACCAACCTCTTCTCCATGATCAATTAGGACTTTTGTGGTCGAAAGCGATCGGCCGCCCACGATGATCTGTACGTGGGCTGTCGGGTCTGTTCGAACACAAAGGGGATACATGATGCGCAGGTTGTTTGTGGCGGCGGCGCTCGCCTCGTCCGCGCTTGGCGCGCCGGCACTGGCCGAGGGCGGCTATGTCGGGGTCGAGGGCGGCGGCGTCTACGTGCCGCACATCCGCTTCCACGACGGCGGCGATCAGGTGCTGCACGTCGATAAGCAGAAGGGCTGGGAAGCCGGCGGCGTGCTCGGCTATGATTTCGGTCCGCTCAGCCTCGAAGGCGAGCTCAGCTACAAGCGCGTTTCGATCGAGGGCTTCGAGGCGGCGGTGCCGCTGCCGGGCGGCCCGGTCCCCGGCAATCGCTACGAGGGCGACGGCCACACCGTCTCCAAGAGCGCGATGCTGAACGCGCTGGTCAACCTCAACGCGGGCCATCCGCTGCGCTTCTTCGCCGGCGGCGGCGTCGGCGTCGCACGTGTCGACGACAGCAACTATCGCGTCGCGGGCGCGCCGGTGTTTCTCGATGGGCACGACACCGCTTTCGCCTGGCAGCTGATCGGCGGCACCAAGATCGCGCTCTCGAGCCATCTCGATGCCGAGGTCAAATATCGCTACTTCAATGTCGAGCATCTCAAGTTCGCGGGCGCGACCGAGAATATCCGTGCGCACACGCTGAGCGGCGGCCTGATCTACAATCTCGGCCACGCGGCACCGCCGCCTCCGCCGCCCCCGCCTCCGCCCCCTCCGCCCCCTCCTCCGCCGCCCCCGCCGCCGCCCCCGGCGATGGCGCCGAGCGCGTTCATCGTCTTCTTCGACTGGGACAAGGCCGACGTGACCGCGGAAGCCTCTGCGATCCTCGACAATGTCGCGACCGAGTATCAGCAGCTCGGCCATGCCGCGGTGACGCTCGCGGGCCACACCGATGCCTCGGGCACCGCCGAATATAATATGAAGCTATCGAAGCGGCGCGCCGAAGCGGTGAAAGCCTATCTCGTCGGCAAGGGCATCCCCGCCGACGCGATGGCGACGCAGGCGTTCGGCGAGAGCCACCCGCTCGTCCACACCGCCGACGGCGTGCGCGAGCCGCAGAACCGCCGCGTCGAGATCACGATGGGGCCGGGCTCGGGCCAGTAAGCTCGGGTCGACTATCATCCTCCCCCGACAGGGGGAGGTGGCACCGAAGGTGACGGAGCGGGTCGCGCTGGCCTTTCGAGGACACTGCCATCCAACCCCTCCACCACCCTTCGGGTGATCCCCCTCCCCCTGACGGGGGAGGACAAGGAATGACAGGGCCGGTCCTGCGGGGCCGGCCCTTCTTGTCTGCCATGCGTCCCTCGTCATCGCGAGCGCGGAACGCGCCGCCGCGATCCAGCCGCAACCTCGGAGCTGGGTTGCTTCGCTCCGCGCGCAATGACGCCGGGGCGCTCCGCCCTCACAAAAATATGGTTTCCGACGCGTTAGTTAAGAACTTCATTACCTTCCTTACCCTATTCCGGAGCCGAACGGCCGCGCGCGCGCTGCGCGGATCGTCTCGAGTGGGGAAACGGGCGAATGTTTGCAGCGATCGGTCTGGTCGTGCTCCTCGGAATGGTGTTCGGCGGTTTCGCGATCACCGGCGGCGCGCTCGGGCCCGTGCTCGAGGCGATCCCGCACGAGATGCTGATCATCGGCGGCGCCGCGCTCGGTGCGATCATCGCTGGCAACTCGATGAAAGAGATCAAGCTGCTCGGCGGCGGCTTCGGCAAGATCTTCAAGGGTCCGAAGTACAAGAAGCAGGACTTTCTCGACGTGATCTTCCTGGTCTCGTCCTTGATGAAGATGCTGCGCACCGACGGCCCGGTCGCGGTCGAGCCGCATATCGAGGACCCGAAATCCTCGACGATCTTTGCCGATTATCCGCGCCTGCTCAAGGACTCCACCCTCGTCCACCTGATCTGCGACACGCTGCGCCTCGTCGTGGTCTCGTCCGGCACGCTCGATCCGCACGCGGTCGAGGAGGTGATGGACAATGCGCTGAAGACCCACCACCACGACGCGATCCGCCCGGCCGACATGCTCCAGAACCTCGCCGACGCGCTGCCCGCGCTCGGCATCGTCGCGGCCGTGCTCGGCGTCGTGAAAACGATGGGCTCGATCGACAAGCCGCCGACGATCCTCGGCGGCATGATCGGCTCGGCGCTCGTCGGCACCTTCATGGGCGTGCTGCTCGCCTACGGCATCGTCGCGCCGTTCGCAGGCCGCTGCAAGCAGGTGATCGAGAGCGATGACGCGATCTACCACGTCGTCAAGCAGATCATCATCGCCTCGCTGCACGGCCACCCGCTGCCGCTCGTCATCGAGGCGGCGCGCTCGGGCATCGCGCACAACCTCCAGCCCGCCTTCGCCGACGTGTTCGACGGCATGCGCGGGCGCTGATCATGATGATGACCGGCCTACCTCACTTCCTTCCGTTCGCCCTGAGCCTGTCGAAGGGCTGCCCTTCTTGCTCGGCCGCCGAAGGGAAGAACAGTGCTTCGACAAGCTCAGCACGAACGGCTGGTTATGCGCTGACTCGGTCAGAGGCCTCATAGGTCATGGCAGCCCCTCCCCGCCGTGCCGGGCGCAACGAGCCCGAGCCCGCCAAGATCATCATCGTCAAGAAGATCATCGCCGATGGCCATGGCGGCCATCACGGCGGCGCCTGGAAGGTCGCCTATGCCGACTTCGTGACCGCGATGATGGCGTTCTTCCTGCTGCTCTGGATCCTCGGCGCCACCACCGAGAAGCAGCGCAAGGGCATCGCCGACTATTTCACGCCGACGCTGGTCGAGATGCGCCAGAAATCGGCGGGCTCGAACGGCGCGTTCGGCGGCAAGTCGATCGTCGACAACGAGCATTACAACCATAAATCCTCGCAGACCGGCACCAAGAGCATCACCATCCCGAAGGACGCCAGCGGCGGCCAGAAGGAAGGCGCCGGCGCGATCCGCTCGCGCGATCATGCCCGCTTCCAGCAGCTGAAGGCGCAGCTCGCCGCAAAGATGAAGGCGACGGCCCAGCTCCGCCGTCTTGCCGCGATGGTGCGCTTTTCGGAGACGCGCGAGGGCCTTCGCATCGATCTCGTCGACCAGGCGGACTTCTCGATGTTCAAGATCGGCACCGCCGACCTCACGCCGCAGGCCGCCGCGCTCGTCGATCAGGTCGCGCAGGTGATCGCGACGATTCCCAACGACGTGATCATCTGCGGCCACACCGACGGCTTGCCCTACGCCGCCGGCCGCGACGTCAATAATTGGACGCTCTCCTCCGATCGCGCCGAGGCGACGCGGCGGCTGCTCGGCGAAAAGGGCGTCGACGCCAAGCGTTTCGCGCGGATCGAGGGCGTCGCCGATCGCGAACCTTACGTGGCCGACGACATCTACGATCCCCGCAACCGTCGCATGTCGATCACGCTCGCCTGGTCCGCCGGCGGCGAGCAGAACGACCAGACGATGGCGAGCGCGCTCGAAGCGGCGAAAGGCACAGGCGCGAAAGGCGGCGAGCCGCAAGGAACGGCGAACCTGCCCGCCCGTTGACCGCCCGAACCCCCGCAGGGAGTAATCGGGCAATGAGCGACTATGCCAAGCGCAACGGCGAAGGCGATCATCGGATCAAGGATGACGATCCCAAGGCGATCGCGTTGCTGAAGGAAGAGCATCACAAGTTTCGCGAGCTGTTCGACCAAGCCAACGACGCCGAAGGCGACGAACTGGTTGAAGTCGCACGTGAACTGAGCCTGCGCCTGACCGTCCACATGACGATCGAGGAGGAGATCCTCTACCCGGTCGGCAAGCAGGTCGGCGATGCGGACGAGGTCGACGAAGGCATCGTCGAGCACGAGGCCGGCAAGCAGCTGATGGCCGAGATCGACGCGATGGACGGCTCCGAGGAGCTGTTCAAGTCGAAGGTCCACGTCCTAGGCGAACAGACCATCCATCACATCGACGAGGAGGACGAGGAGCTCTTCGCCGAGATGATCGAGGCCCATGAGAAGGGCAAGATCGATCTCGATGCGATCGGCGAGGAGCTTCGCGCGCGACAGGCGGACCTCTACGATCAGATCGCATCCGGCCACGATGTCGAGCCGCTCAGCGAGGATGAGGCGCTCGCGGAAACGAAATAGGAAGGCCCCCCGAAGCGTTTGCTTCGAAAGCTCCAGCACTATTCGACTGATCTCGATCGGCATCATCCTTTCGCACTGAGCGCTGTCGAAGCCCGTCCGCTACGGCCGCCCTTCGACTTCGCTCAGTGCGAACGGATGTTGGCAGATCAGCCAGTCGAACCATTTCAAGAAACGAGCGACGCCGATGCGTCCCGAGTGCTCGACCCGCAGTGCCAACCCCAGCCCTCGAACCAAAAAAGTTCAGAACGGCTTGATCGACCGCCAACCCTTATTTTCGTGCGTCGAGGTCGGGCCCTGTTCATGGCCCGCGTCGAGCGTCTCGTGCCAATCCTTGTCGCTACCGATCGGAGTCAGCGGCGGGTTTTCCTCGCTAATGGAGGGTTCCTGCACCTCGTCGGGCTCGAGAAAATCCTTCGCGCGCGGCATGTCGTCACCTCCTCCAGACGTCTTGATGCAGGTTGAACGAAGCGCGCCGCCGCCGGTTGCCTGATGCCCACAATGTGGCGGAAGGGCGGCGAACTGTGCCACAATTTCGCCAAATTGTAACCCAGTCGTCATTGCCCCGAGATGCCGATCTGCTACCTTGACGGCATGTCCACGCAGACCGCCTTCCGCCATTGCGGTTCAGCACCGCTGCTGATGCGCCTGCTCGCCTGGGCGATGCGCCGCCGCTGACGCGCACCTGGCGCGACCGAGCCGTTGCCGCGACCGCAGCCAGCCCTTAAGGCCGCGCCATGCCACCGCTTTTCATCGTCATGCTCGGCGGCGCGATCGGCGCTGGCTTTCGCTTTCACGTCGGCCGCGTCGCGCTCGCCTTGTTGGGTCCGGGCTTTCCGTGGGGAACGTGGATCATCAATCTCGTCGGCGGCTTCCTGATGGGCGTGCTCGCCGGCACGCTCGCACGCTTCACGCCGGCCGAGGGCGAGCCGCTGCGCCTCTTCCTCGGCGTCGGCGTGCTCGGCGGCTTCACCACCTTCTCGTCGTTCAGTCTCGAGGCCTACAACATGCTGGTACGCGGCGATAACGTCATGGCGCTCTGCTATGCGATCTCGTCGGCGGCGGGCTCGATCCTCACCCTTTTCCTGGGCGTGCTGCTGGTGCGCGCGACCGCATGAGCGCCGGCGATCATATCGTCGGCACGGACGACGACGGCATCCGGCTCGATCGCTGGTTCAAGCGTCACCAGCCCGGCACCGCGCACGCGCTGGTCGAGCGCTGGGCACGCACCGGCCTGCTCCGGCTCGACGGCGAACGTACCACGCCGGGCGCGCGCATCGCGGCGGGGCAGACGATCCGCGTTCCGGCGCTCGAGGCAGACGCGCCGGCGCGCGGCCAGCGCCCGCGCAAACCGCTCTCGCCGGAGGATACCGAGTTCGCGCAGAGCCTCGTCATCCACCGCGACCGTGATGCGATCGTCGTCAACAAGCCGCCCGGCCTCGCGACGCAGGGCGGCACCAAGACCGAGCGCCATCTCGACGGCCTGCTCGACGCGCTCACCTTCGAGGCGGAGAACCGCCCCAAGCTCGTCCACCGGCTCGACAAGGACACCTCGGGCGCGTTGCTGCTCGCCCGATCGGCCCGCGCCGCCGCCTTTTTCTCGAAGAGCTTCTCGGGCCGTGCCGCGCGGAAAGTCTATTGGGCACTCGTCGTCGGCGTGCCGTCGATCGAGGACGGCATGATCGACCTGCCGCTCGCCAAGCAGCCCGGCACCGGCGGCGAGAAGATGCATGTCGACGAGAAAGAGGGCCAGCCGGCCCGCACGCGCTATCGCCTGATCGAGCGCGCCGGCAACCGCACCGCCTGGCTCGAGCTCCAGCCTTATACCGGCCGCACCCACCAGCTTCGCGTCCACCTCGCCGCGATCGGCCATCCGATCGTCGGCGACGGCAAATATGGCGGGCAGGACGCGTTCCTCTCCGGCACGATCAGTCGCAAGCTGCATCTGCACGCGCGCCGGCTGAAGATCGACCATCCCGACGGCAGCCCGCTCGACGTCCGCGCCGACCTGCCGCACCATTTCGCCGAGAGCCTGAGCGATCTCGGCTTCGACGAGGAAGCGGGCGACGCGCTGCCGCTCGACGAGCCGAAGCGCGCCACGCCCGAGGCCAAGAAGCGCGCCGCCACCGCCGCCGCCAAGGATCGCCGCAAGGCCCGGCGCGGCGAGCGGCGAGGCCGTTCGGGCACGCGCGGCCGCGGCTGATGCATCCCAATCCGCGCTTCGCCTGGATGGACGAGGCCGCGATGCGGACCTTCGTCGCGCGGCGCGGCTTCGCGCATATCTGCATCGACGGGCCGATGGTCGCGCACGCTCCGCTAACCGTTACGGAGCGGGGCACGATCCACTTCCATCTCGCGCGTAGCAACCGCGTCGCCGATCGCCTCGAAGGCATGCGCGCGATCCTGAGCGTCAGCGATATCGATGGCTACATCAGCCCGGACTGGTATCGATCGCCCGACCAGGTGCCGACGTGGAACTATGTCGCCGTCGAGATCGAAGGCGCGGTGCGCGCGCTCGACGAGGCGGCGCTGGTGGAGCAGCTCGACGCGCTGAGCGCGACGTTCGAGGCAGCGCTCCCGCCGAAGCCGGCCTGGAGGCGCGACAAGATGACGCCGGGGCGGTTCGCCGCGATGCTGAAGGCGATCCGCTGCTTCGAGCTCATCCCCGATGCCTGGCGCGGCACGCTTAAGCTGGGGCAGAACAAATCGGACGCGGATCGCGACGCGCTCGCCGAGGCATTGGCGACACAGGGCCGCACGCGCGAGGCCGATGCGGTGCGCGGCGGTACGATCGACGGTGTTTTGCGATGAAGCGCTTCTACAAGGACGTTGCGGCCGGCGACGATGGCGGCATCCTGCTCGACGGCCGCGCCGTGAAGACGCCGGCACGCGCGCCGCTCGCGCTGCCGACGACCGCGCTCGCCGATGCGGTGGCCGAGGAATGGCGCGCACAGGGTGACGAGATCGACCCACGCGCGATGCCGCTCACCGGCCTCGCCAACGCCGCGATCGATCGCGTCGCGCCCGATCCCGTCACATTCGGCGCCGGCCTCGCCGCCTATGCCGAAAGCGACCTGCTCTATTACCGCGCCGATCATCCCGCCGCGTTGGTCGCGCGCCAGGCCGAGCGCTGGGACCCGCTGCTCAATTGGGCGCGGACGCGATACGATGTGCATTTCGAACTCGCGAACGGCATCGTCCATCGCGCCCAGCCCAAGGCGACGCTGACGCGGCTGGGCGAGGCGCTCGCGGCGCGCGCTCCCTTCGCGCTCGCCGCATTCTCGCCGCTGGTCACCATATCCGGCTCGCTGGTGATCGCGCTCGCGCTCGCCGAGGGCGCGGTCACGCTCGATGGCGCATGGCAGGCGGCGATGCTCGACGAGCTCTGGCAGGAAGAACAATGGGGCGAAGACAGCCTCGCGACGCAGGCGCGCGACGCGCGGCGCCGGGATTTCGAGGCGGCCGCCCACTTCCTGGCGCTTCTGGACTGAACGACGCTTGACGCGTGGTCGCGCGCCGTTCGAGAAAAGGATCATGTTCGCCGCCGCCCTGCTGAGCCTGCAACTCGTTCTGTCGGGAAATCTGCACTTCGGCGCCACCCAGGATGCGCTTACGGACCAGCCGCGCTTCACCGCCGGTTTCAGCGATCATGGCGGTGGCTTCACGGTGGGATGCGCGCCCGAGCGCACGCACCGCCTGCTCGTGCTCGTGATCTTCGACAACTTCATCGGCGTCACCCATGCCGGTCCGTTCACCGGCGGAACGCGGATCGATTACCGCTTCGACAGCGCGCCGCCGCTGTCCACGCGCGGCGACGCGAAGCGGACCGACGTCATCTTCGAGGCAGCCGATACGCCACGCTTCGTCGCCGCGCTGCGCGCGAGCACCAAGCTTTACGTCCGCGTGATCGACCATCGCGGGCTGCCGCGTGATGCGACGTTCACCTATGCGGACGGCGAAGGCGCCGTAACGGAGATGCTCGATCGCTGCGGACTCGACGGGAGCGGCCGCGTCAAAGACCGCTAGAGCTTGCGCGGCTCGCCCGGCAGGAACCAGCGCGCCAACACCAGCCCGCCGACGACGAAGCCGGCCAGCTGCGAGATCGCCAGATAGATCCAGTAGCCCGACGGCATGTAATAGTTGAACACCGGCATCCCGATCGTGAAGTAGAGCACCGTCGCGACGCTCACGAGCACGACGATTCTGGCCCGCGTCGCGAAGTCGGTGACGCGCCCGCCGATTGCGTGAAAGCCGAGCCCGAGCAGCAGCATAGAGGCGATCGAGATGATCAGGCCGGCGATCAGCGATCCGGTGGACATCGCCGGAAAGCCGCCGGTGTTGAAGAAGATCATCGCGACCGGTCCGCGCCCGTGCAGGATCGTGCCCTGCGCGGTATCGGGCCACGGAACGTAGTAACTGCCGGTGCCCGTGGCCGTGAGGTTCTGCGCGAGCGCGGTCTGCACCGCGGCGTTGGCGGCGTCCGGCGCGACCGTGAAGGCGAGCCTCGAGAGCGGCGTTCCCCAGAACAGGAAGCCGACGAAGAACTGGGCGAGCCCGCCTAGGATGCTGCCGATCAGGACACGGATCATCGCCGGTCTCCCTTGTTTCCGGCCAGCCTAAACCAATTCGTCATACCGGCGAAGGCCGCCCTGTTAAGCCCCTCCCTGGAAGGGAGGGGTTTCGGGTGGGTTGCATTGAAGCGGAGCGCTTCACCAGCCTCCTACCCACCCCCAGCCCCTCCCTTCCAGGGAGGGGAGACTACATGGCCGGCGGAGACATCAGCTTCCGCGTGAAGCCGATCAGCCCGATCTGACGGCTGCGCTTCAAGCGCTCGGCTCGCAGGATCAGGCGGACCTGCGCGAAGCAGCGCTCGACATCGTCGTTGACGAGCACATAGTCGTAGCCGTCCCAATGGCTGATCTCTGAGGCCGCGCGCGCCATCCGCGCGGCGACAACCTGCGCGTCGTCGGTGCCGCGCGTGCGCAGTCGCCGCTCGAGCTCGTCCACCGACGGCGGCAGGATGAAGACGCGCACGACGTCGCCGCCGGCCTGTTGGTAGAGCTGCTGCGCGCCCTGCCAGTCGATGTCGAACAGCACGTCGCGGCCGGCGGCGAGCAGCGCCTCCACCGGGGCGCGCGGCGTGCCGTAGCGATGATCGAAGACATGCGCCCATTCGAGGAAATCGCCTGCCGCCACCATCTCCTTGAAGCGGGGAACGTCGACGAAGTGATAGTCGGCGCCATCGGTCTCGCCGGGACGCATCGGCCGCGTCGTCGCCGAGACGGACATCTCGATCTGGCCGTCGGCCTCGAGCAGCATCCGCGCGATCGTCGACTTGCCCGCGCCCGACGGCGAGGAGAGCACGAAGAGGAGCCCGCGCCGCTCGAGCTCGATCGGGTGGGAGGGGCGGCGGCCGGTCTCGGTCATGGCCGCTCTTGCGTCGGGAGCCGCGCGCGCGTCAATGTCCAGCGCGTGGGCCGGATCGTCACCCTGCTGCGCGGTGTCAACGTCGGCGGCAACCGCAAGCTGCCAATGGCGGACCTGCGTGCCGCGCTGGAAGAAGGCGGCCTCGCGGAGGTCGCGACCTACATCCAGAGCGGCAACATCGTCTGCGCCGGGACGAGCGCGGCCAAGATCGAGGCGGCAGTCGAGGCGATCCTCGAAAAGCACGCGGGCGCGCCGATCGAGGCGATCGCGCGCACCGCGAAGCAATGGGCAGGCTATATCGACGCCTTTCCGATGGCGGCGGAGGCGAAGGACGAGCCCAGCCGCACCTTCCTGCTCCTCGCCAAGGCCAAGCCCTCCGCCGGCGCCGCGGATGCACTCGCCGAACGCGCGCAAAATGGCGAGCGCATCGCCGTCTTCGCAGACGCGCTCGCGATCCACTACCCCGAAGGCGCCGGCCAATCTAAGCTGACGCCGGCGCTGCTCGACCGGCTCGTGGGCACGACGACGACGCAGCGGAACTGGAACACGGTGCTGAAGCTCAAGGAGATGGCGGGTTAGCTCCCCTCCCTGAAAGGGAGGGGTTGGGGGTGGGTCGTCCCACGCGATGCACTCGCCTAGCGTCTACCCACCCCTCGATCCCCTCACTTCCAGGGAGGGGAAGCAGGTCACCGCTCCAACATCGCCTCGGGCCTCACCACCCGATCGAACGTCGCCGCGTCGATCAGGCCCAGCGCCAGCCCGGCCTCGCGCAGCGTCAGCCCCTCGGCATGCGCATGCTTGGCGATCTTGGCGGCGTTGTCGTAGCCGATCTCGGGCGCGAGCGCGGTGACCAGCATCAGCGAGCGATCGAGCAGCTCGGCGATGCGCGCGCTATCGGGCTCGAGGCCATCGAGAGCGCGTTCGGTGAAGCTCTCCATAGCGGTCACCAACAGATCGATCGAGCGCAGCACGTTGGCGCCGATCAGCGGCTTGAACACGTTGAGCTCGAGATGGCCCTGCAGCCCGCCCACGGTAATCGCGACGTGATTGCCCATCACCTGCGCGGCGACCATCGTCAGCATCTCGCATTGGGTGGGATTGACCTTGCCGGGCATGATCGAGCTGCCCGGCTCGTTCTCGGGCAGGTGCAGCTCCCCGAGCCCGCAGCGCGGCCCCGAGCCGAGCAGGCGGATGTCGTTGGCGATCTTGGAAAGCGATACCGCAAGCGTGTTGAGGCGGCCCGAGAAATCGACCAGCGCGTCATGGCTCGCCAGCGCCTCGAACTTGTTCGATGCGGTCTCGAACGGCCTACCCGCAAGCTCGGTCATCTCCGCCGCGAAGGCTTCGCCAAAGCCCTTGGGCGCGTTCAGACCGGTGCCGACCGCGGTGCCGCCCTGCGCGAGTTCAGCCAGTCCGCGCTCCGCCATCACCTCTATGCGAGTGCGATTGTGGCGGATCTGCGCATAATAGCCGGAGAATTCATCGCCGAGCGTCAGCGGCGTCGCGTCCTGGAGGTGCGTACGGCCAATCTTGACGATCTCGCCCCATGCTTTCGCCTTGGCGAGCAGCGCCGCTTCCATGCGCGCCAGCGCCGGCAACAGGCGCCGCCTGGTCGCGAGCGCCGCGGCGACGTGCATCGCGGTCGGGAAGCTGTCGTTGGACGACTGGCTCATGTTGACATGATCGTTGGGGTGGACGGGGGCCTTGCCACCCCGCTTCCCCGTCAGCGCCTCGTTGGCGATCCCGGCGATCACCTCGTTGACGTTCATGTTGGACTGCGTGCCCGAGCCGGTCTGCCAGATGACGAGGGGGAACTGGTCGTCATGCTGTCCCGCCGCGACCGCAGCGGCAGCCGCCTCGATAGCATCCGCGAGATCGGCGGCGAGCCCGTGCCGCCGATTCACCCGCGCCGCCGCCTGCTTTACCAAGGCGAGCGCATGGACGATGCCGATCGGCATGCGCTCGCTTGGTCCGAACGGGAAATTCTCGATCGATCGCTGCGTCTGCGCGCCCCAATAGGCGTCGGCGGGAACATCGATGGGCCCGAAGCTGTCGGTCTCGGTGCGGGTTGCGGTCATCAACCGTCATCCCAGCGGAAGCTGGGATCTCCTGATCCTGGGGAGCGCGCTCCCGTGGCACGAGATCCCGGATCGAGTCCGGGATGACGCAACCGTTCGCCGCGTCACTTCTTCCGCGTGAAATCCACGGAAACGACGTTCGATCCATCCTCGACCGAAACCGCGGCGGGCGCATCGTTGCCGGCAGTGTTGGTGCTCTCGGGCTCACCCTCCTCGGCCTGGGCCTGGAACTGCAGCGCAAAGTTGACCGCTGGATCGACGAAGCCGGTCACCGCAGCGAACGGGATCACCAGCTTGGCCGGCACCTGGTTGAACGACAGTCCGACCGAGAACTGCTCCTCCTCGACCTTGAGGTCCCAGAAGCGGTTCTGGATGACGATGGTCATCTCGTCAGGGAAGCGCTGGATCAGGTGCGCGGGGATGTCGACGCCGGCGGCGCCTGTCTTGAAAGTGATGTAGAAATGATGGTTGCCCGGCAGCACGCCGCCGCGCTCGACCTCGCCGAGCACGCGGCCGACAACGGCGCGCAGCGCCTCCTGCACGATCTCGTCATACGGAATCAGGCTGTCGGCGCTCGCGTCGCTCATGCGGCTAGCTGTGGGCGCTGGGGAAATTCGGGTCAAGCGCGTTCGGGGAAGTCTTTGGCCGATGCGAACGGATGCGGCATCCGCGGCATATCGGCGCCACCAGATCGCGAAGGCTCCGCGTTGCGCCGCAGCGCGACGCCGCTATAGGGCTGCGCGATGCGCACCGCCTCGATCCGCCGCGATACCAGCGAGACGAAGATCGCCGCCGGGCTCAATCTTGACGGCGAGGGCCGCTATCGCGTCGCGACCGGCATCGGCTTCCTCGATCATATGATCGAGCAGCTTTCGCGCCATTCGCTGATCGACATTGACTTGCAGGTCGACGGCGATCTCCACATCGATCCCCACCACAGCGTCGAGGATAGCGCGATCGCGCTCGGCGAGGCGTTCACCAAGGCGCTCGGCGATCGCAAGGGGATCACCCGCTTCGGCCACGCCTATGCGCCGATGGACGAGACGCTGACCCGCGTCGCGCTCGACATTTCGGGGCGCCCTTATCTCGTGTGGAAGGTGAGCTTCAGCGTCCCCCGGCTGGGCGAGCTCGATACCGAGCTGATCGAGCACTGGTTCCACAGCTTCGCGCAGGCGGCCGGGATCACGCTCCATGTCGAGACGCTCCATGGGCGCAACAACCATCACATCGTCGAAAGCGCGTTCAAGGCGCTCGCTCGTGCGCTGCGCGCCGCGATCGAGATCGACCCGCGCAAGGCCGACAGCGTTCCCTCGACCAAGGGCACACTGGGCGGCCAGTGATCACTCTCTCCAAATCCGTTCGTGCCGAGCGAAGTCGAAGCACGTGCGGCCAGCGCTGCGCTCGCGACACGTCGTTCGATGGGCTCGGGACGAAAGGGTCCTTTGTGGCGGACATGGCCTGATGCTCGCGCTCATCGACTATGGCGCCGGCAATCTCCGCTCGGTTCACAACGCGCTGCAGGCCGCCGGCGGCGAAGGCGTGCAGGTCACCGCCGATCCGGAGGCCGTGCGCGGCGCCGATCGCATCGTGCTGCCCGGCGTCGGCGCCTTCGCGGCCTGCATGAACGCGTTGTCGGCAATCCCCGGCATGGTCCCGGCGCTGCACGAGCGCGTGATCGGCGGCGGCGTACCGTTCCTGGGAATCTGCATCGGCATGCAGCTGATGGCGGATGCGGGCGAGGAGCATGGCCGCCATCCCGGCCTCGGCTGGATCGCTGGCAGCGTCCGCCGCCTCGCCCCCGCCGATCCGGCGCTCAAGGTGCCGCACATGGGCTGGAACGACGTGACGCCGGCGCGCGAGCATCCGCTGATCGCCCGCGGCGAAGCCTATTTCCTGCACAGCTATGCGTTCGACCCCGCCGATGCCGCCGATACCGTCGCCGCGACCGATCATGGCGGTGCGGTTACCGCGGCGGTCGGCCGCGACAACCTGGTCGGCGTCCAGTTCCACCCCGAGAAGAGCCAGGCTTATGGGCTGGCGTTCCTGGCGAGGTTCCTCGAATGGCGGCCGTGAGCTTTTGCGCTCCGTTCGGTTCGAGCTTGTCGAGAACCGGCTCCGCAAGCACCTTCTCGACTAGGGGTCTCGGCAGGCTCGACCCTCCGCTCGAAACGAACGGAATGATCTGATTCAATGACCTCTCAGCCGTTCATCATCTTCCCCGCCATCGATCTCAAGGCAGGCCAGGTCGTCCGCCTCGCCGAGGGCGATATGGATCGCGCCACCATCTACGGCGACGATCCCGCCGCACAGGCGCGCCGGTTTGCCGAAGCAGGGGCCGATCATCTCCACGTCGTCGATCTCGACGGCGCCTTTGCGGGCAAGGCGGTCAACGCGCAGGCGGTCGAGCATATCGTCCGCGCCTTTCCCGGCCGCGTCCAGCTCGGCGGCGGCATCCGCGATCGCGCCGCGATCGAGCGCTGGCTGGCGCTCGGCGTCGCGCGCGTCGTGATCGGCACCGCCGCGCTCGATGACCCGGCGCTGGTGCGCGAGGCGGCGCGCGACTTCCCCAACCGCATCGTCGTCGCGGTCGACGCACGAGACGGCTATGTCGCGACCAAGGGCTGGGCGGATCAGTCCGAGGTGCGGGTGACCGAGCTCGCCTTGCGTTTCGAAGATACCGGCGTCGCCGCACTGCTGTTTACCGACGTCGGCCGCGACGGTCTGCTCAAGGGCTGCAACGTGCCCGCGACGCAGGCGCTCGCGCACGAGACCGCGATCCCGGTGATCGCCAGCGGCGGCGTCGCCGGTATCGCCGACATCGAGGCGCTCGTCGCCGCCAATGCCGGCATCGCGCCCGGCCGCATCGAAGGCGTCATCACCGGCCGCGCGCTCTATGACGGGCGGCTCGATCTCGCCGACGCGATCCGGGCGGCGCGGGGATGAACACCCGTCCCACACCGGATCCGTTCGCACTGAGCGAAGTCGAAGTGCGTGCTGCGAGCAGGACGCTTGTGTCACGTCCTTCGACTTCGCTCAGGACGAACGGGTTTCCTGTTCAAGTCGTCTCAGCATGACCGTCCGCACGCGCGTCATCCCCTGCCTCGACGTCGCCGGCGGTCGCGTGGTCAAGGGCGTCAACTTCGTGGATCTGGCCGACGCCGGCGATCCGGTCGCGCAGGCGCGCGTCTACGACGCCGCCGGCGCCGACGAGCTCTGCTTCCTCGACATCACCGCCAGCCACGAGGCGCGCGGCACCATCCTCGACGTCGTCGCGCGGACGGCCGCGGTCTGCTTCATGCCGCTCACCGTCGGCGGCGGCGTGCGTTCGGCGGATGACGCGCGCGCATTGCTGCTCGCCGGCGCCGACAAGGTCGCGGTCAATTCGGCGGCGGTGGCGCGGCCCGCGCTGGTCGCCGACATCGCCGAGCGGTTCGGGAGCCAGTGCGTCGTCGGCGCGATCGACGCACGCGGCGTCGGCCCCGGTCGTTGGGAGATCTTCACCCATGGCGGCCGCAAGGCGACGGGTATCGACGCCGTCGCGCATGCCCGCGAGCTCGCCTCGCGCGGCGTCGGCGAGCTGCTCGTCACTTCGATGGACCGCGACGGCACCCGCGACGGCTATGATCTCCCGCTGACCCGCGCCATCGCCGATGCCGTTTCGGTGCCGGTGATCGCGAGCGGCGGCGTCGGCAACCTTGACCATCTCGTCGCCGGCGTGACGCAAGGCCATGCCAGCGCGGTGCTCGCCGCCTCGATCTTCCATTTCGGGCAGCACAGCGTCGCGGACGCGCATGCGGCGCTGGCAGCGGCGGGGCTCCCGGTCCGCGAGGGTTAACGTCGGCGCCGCTTACATTAACCGTGTCGCGCTAACCGGCATTAACCAGCCAAGCCGCCCGCGTTCGCGATTTTCTGAATCTGGCAAGGGACTTGCGTCTTCCTCCGCAGACTGCCGGGGAACAGACCTTGACCTTTCTTCGCCTCGCCGGCGCCGCGCTCGCGGCGTTCGCCCTCGCCGCTCCCGCCTCCGCCCAGAGCGTCCCCGGAGCGCCCGTAGCCGCCGATCTCGCGCTGCTCGGCGCCGGCGTGATCGGTGTGCTGCTCGGCCGGCGCGGCAGCAAATCCGACGACTCCCGGCCCGACTGAACGCCAGCGTTCGCTTGGAACGAAGGATCGAGCTTGCCGCTCGGTCCGGAAGGTCTCGCGCATAGCCGGTTGTCGACCCCGGATGCGATGACGCTATGGAGAGACCGGCAAGCGTCGCCCGGTTGACCTTTCGAGCGCTCTGCGCCTTACTCGGCAGGCATGCCCGATACCCTCGCCCGCCTCGAAGCGACGATCGCCGCGCGCCGCGACGCCGATCCCGCCGCCTCCTATGTCGCCGCCTTGTTCACCAAGGGCCTGCCGCGGATCGCGCAGAAGCTCGGCGAGGAAGCGTTCGAGACGGTGATCGCGGCGATGGACGGCAGCGTCCAGTCGATCGCGTCCGAAGCCGCCGATCTGCTCTTCCACCTCATGGTGCTGCTGTCGGCGACCGGCGTGCCGTTCGAGGACGTGCTCGCCGAGCTCGATCGCCGCGAGGGCAAATCCGGGCTTGAGGAAAAAGCCGAGCGACCGAAGGCGCCGCCGCCGAAGCCCGAGACCGCCGCTGCGCCGCTGCCCTCGCCCGCCTCGCCTGCTCCCCCCTCGCGCCGCCCGCTGATCCGGAAGGGGTAAGGCTGCTCACCCTCCCAAGCTCGCTTGGGGAGGGGGGATCGCTCAAAGAGCGGTGGAGGGAAATGCGCAACCTGAGAAACCCCTCCACCATCCTGCGGATGGTCCTCCTCCCCTGCGATGCAGCGAGGATGATCATGTATTGCGCCGCTCCGATTACCCGATAGGCTGACCCTCGGGTACAGTGGAGGGCGCGCGCCTTCCCGGTGGGGAGACTTGCATGATCTTCGGGCGCGTGAAGCCTCTCGACGCGATCCTCGCGACCGCCGAGAAGAAGTCGCTCCACCGCTCGCTCGGCGCCTTCCAGCTGACGATGCTCGGCATCGGCGCGGTGATCGGCACCGGCATCTTCGTGCTGACTGCCACCGCCGCGCAGAAGGCCGGCCCCGGCATGATGGTGTCGTTCATGGTCGCGGGCTTCGTCTGCGCGGTGGCGGCGCTGTGCTATTCCGAGCTCGCCTCGATGGTTCCGGTCGCGGGCTCGGCCTATACGTACAGCTATGCGGTGATGGGCGAGCTCGTCGCGTGGCTGGTCGGCTGGGCGCTGATCCTCGAATATGCGCTCGGCGCGAGCGCGGTCGCGGTCGGCTGGTCGGGCCACATCATAGGCCTGCTCGATTCGCTTGGCCTGCACCTGCCCCATGCGATCACCGTCGGCCCCAAGATTTCGGTCGGCGGCTTCCTCGAAGGCGGCGAGGTCGGCGGCATCTTCAACCTGCCGGCGGTGCTGATCGTCGCCTTCGTCACCTGGCTGCTGGTGATCGGCACCAAGGAGAGCGCGACCGTCAACGCCGTACTCGTTGCGATCAAGATCTCGGCGCTGACGCTGTTCGTCGTCGTGACGCTGCCGCTCGCGCTCGGCCATAGCGAACATTTCACGCCGTTCGTGCCGCGCGGCTGGGGCAATCCGCTGAGCAGCGCCGGCACCGGCGTGCTCGGCGCCGCCGCCTCGATCTTCTTCGCCTATGTCGGCTTCGATGCGGTCTCGACCGCAGCGGAGGAGACCCGCGATCCGCAGCGCAACGTACCGATCGGCCTGATCGCGTCGCTGCTCATCTGCACGATCTTCTATCTGCTCGTCGCCGGCAGCGCGATCGGCTCGTTCGGCGCGCAGCCGCTGATCGATCCGGCGACCGGCAAATATTTTGTCGAGGGCTCGCCCGAACTCTACGCCAGCGCCGCCTGCCACAGCGCGGGCGCGCCGCTGGTCTGCTCGAAGGAAGCACTCGCCTATGTGCTGCGCCAGGTATCCAGCCCGGCGCTCGGCAATCTCGTGGGCCTCGCCGCGACGATCGCGCTTCCGTCCGTGGTGCTGCTGATGATGTACGGCCAGACCCGAGTCTTCTTCGTGATGGCGCGCGACGGGCTCCTTCCCGGTAGCCTCGCCGCCGTCCATCCGCGCTTCAGGACACCGTGGGTGGTAACGATCGTCACCGGTATCGCCGCCGCAATCGCCGCCGCCTTCCTGCCGGTCAGCCAGCTTGCCGACTATTCGAACTCCGGCACGCTGTTCGCCTTCGCCGCGGTCTCGCTCGGGGTGATGATCCTGCGCTTCACCGACAGGACGCGGCATCGCCCGTTCCGCACGCCGGCGCTGTTCGTCGTCGCGCCTCTCTCGATCATCGGCTGCATCGTGCTGTTCCTGAGCCTCGGCTACCAGTCCAAGATGCTGTTCATCGTCTGGACGCTGCTCGGACTCGTCCTCTACTACGTCTACGGCTACCGCCACTCGAACGTCGCCCGCGGCGTCATCGAGGTCGACGACGATCCGGACATGTCCGCCGAACCAGCGGCCTGAACCCGCTTAATCAAACTATGACCCGCTCGTCCTGAGCGCAGTCGAAGGACGTGCTCTGGACGCATTGCCCATGGCACGCACTTCGACTGCGCTCAGTGCGAACGGTTAGGCTCCAAACAAGTGCCGCTTGACATGCAACCTTGTGGTTGCATAATGCTCCGGTGAACGAGGACGCGGTCTTTCACGCGCTGGCGGATGCGAGCCGGCGGGAGCTGCTCGATCGCCTCCACCGCCGCGGCGGCCAGACGCTCGGCGCGCTGTGCGAGGGGCTGGCGATGAGCAGGCAGGCGGTGACCAAGCATCTCGCCATCCTCGAAGCGGCCAACCTCGTCGCGACCGAGCGGCGCGGCCGCGAGAAGCTCCATCATCTCAACCCCGTTCCCATCCACGCGATCGCCGAGCGCTGGATCGCCAAGTTCCAGCGACCGCAGCTCGACGCGCTCGCCGACCTCAAGCGCACGCTCGAAGGAGAAGAGCATGACCGGCCCGAATGAGAGCAGCTTCGCCTACGTCATTTATATCCGCACCACGCCCGAGCGGCTGTGGCAGGCGCTCACCAATCCCGACTTCACCGCTCGCTATTGGTCGGGCGTGCGCGCCGAGAGCGACTGGACGCCCGGCGCGCCGTGGCGCCTCGTCTTCGCCGACGGGCGAATCGCCGATACCGGCAAGATCCTCGAGAGCGATCCGCCGCGCCGCCTCGCGATCCGCTGGCGCAACGAGTTTCGCGAGGAATTGAAAGCGGAAGGCTTTTCGCGCTGCATCTTCGAGATCGAGGCCGAGGGCGATGTCGCGAAGCTCACCGTCACGCACAGCATGGACCGGCCGGATTCACCGTTCGTCGCGGCGGTCTCGACCGGCTGGCCGCGCATCCTCTCGAACCTAAAGTCGCTGCTCGAGACCGGCGAGGTGATCATGAGCCCGAGCGGGAGCTGACCGCACCGAGCACCAGCTTCTCCCAACTTCAAGCCCCGAACCCGTTTGCACTGAGCGATGTCCAAGTGCGTGCCGCAAGGCGCAGCGCCCCTGGGCACGTCCTTCGACCTCGCGCCGCTGGATCGAAGTTCATCCGGAGCGCCTGCCCTGTAGGCAGTCGAAGCGCTCAAATCGAACGGGTTCTGCTTGGCTTTGCTCGGGGTGGTGTTTAGCCCAGCGCGCCGGCGACCAGCGCCTTGAGGTCGGCCTCCGGCCGCGCGCCGTAATGCGAGATGACCTCCGCCGCAGCGATCGCACCCATGCGCAGCGAGGCGCGCACGTCGCGGCCCTGTGCCTGGCCGGCGAGGAAGCCGGCGGCGAAGAGATCGCCCGCGCCGGTAGTATCGACCACCTTGGCGACCGGCTCGGCGCCAACTTCGGTGCGCGTGGCTCCCTGCACGGCGATCGCGCCGTCCGCCCCGCGCGTCACAACCAGCAGCGGCACCTTCGGCGCGACGGCGGCGACCGCGGCCTCGAAATCGTCCGTTCCGGCGAGCGCGGTGATCTCTGCCTCGTTGGCGAACAGGATGTCGATCAAGCCGCCGCCGATCAGCGAATGGAAGTCGCCGCCATGGCGCGCGATCACAAATCCGTCGGAGAGCGAGAAGGCGATGCGGCGGCCGGCGGCGCGCGCCACCTCGATGGCCTTGCGCATCGCCGCGCGCGGCTCCTCGGGATCCCAGAGATAGCCCTCGAGATAGAGGATCGCGGCCGATGCGATGAGATCGGCGTCGAGCGCCGCTTCGGGAAGAAACTGCGAGGCGCCGAGGAAGGTGTTCATTGTGCGCTGGCCATCCTCGGTGACGAGGATCAGGCAGCGCGCGGTCGGCGCCGTGCCGCCGCGCGGGGCGACGTCGAACGTCACGCCGAGCGCCCGGATGTCGTGCCCGAACACGGCGCCGAGCTGATCGTCCGCCACCTGTCCGATGAAGCCGCAGCGGTGGCCGAGCGCGGCGAGCCCGGCGACGGTGTTCGCCGCCGATCCACCGCTCGCCTCGATCCCCGCGCCCATTCGTCCATAAAGCCCTTCCGCGGTCGCGGCGTCGATGAGCTGCATTCCGCCCTTGGCCATACCCTCGGCGGCGAGGAAGGCGTCGTCGGCGCGGGCGATGACGTCGACGATGGCGTTGCCGATCGCGAGCACGTCGAGGGTCGGTGCGGACAAGGCTGGCTCCTTCTTTCTCCCTCTCCCCTTGGGGGAGAGGGTCGGGGTGAGGGGTCGCGAGGTGCAGCCGAGCGTCTCCGCTATCGACGACGGTCCCCCCTCACCCAACCCTCTCCCCGAGGGGAGAGGGCTTTCGGCGGGTCGCCTAGCCGTCCCCTCACCGAACCGCAATCATTGACGCGCGCGCCGTGCCCGGCCACCTGCCAGCGATGCTTCGCGTTCTTCCGCTCGCGCTCGGCGATCTCGGCGATCGGACGGTCCAGCGCGTGCTCGTCCTCTCGCTGCTGATCACGCTGGCGCTGTTCGCCATCCTCGGCGTCGTGCTCGGGCGCGCGCTCGCCGGCGCTGATCCGTGCGGCCTGGTCGGGCTCGACGCCTGCCCGCTCGATCCCGGCGCTGGCGCCTTCTCTGCGGTGATGCTGACGGTGCTGGGCATCTGGCTGCTCTTCCCGGCAGTCGCGATCGGCGTCGTGGGCTCGTTCTCCGAGCGCGTCATCGCCGCGGTCGAGGCACGGCACTATCCGGCCGCCCTCGCCACCGCGCGTCATCCCGGCCAGCTCGAAATCGCCTGGCTTGGCCTGCGTGCAGGACTTAGGCTGCTCGCCTATAACGTTGTTGCATTGCCCTTTTATCTGCTGCTGCTCGTCACGGGTATCGGCCCACTGGTCCTCTTCCTGTTCGTCAACGCGATCGCGGTCGGCCGCGATCTCTGGGAAATGGTCGCGGTGCGGCATGATCTTGCGCCGTACCAGCCCGCTCCCCAACCCGGCCTCCCTGATTATCCTGTGGGAGGCCGGGTGGGGGAGCGGGCTGGTGCGGCACCCGGCTCAGCAAAGCTGAGATGGGAACGGGCGAGGCGTGGCCTGCTCGCGTCCACGCGCGGCGACCGCTTCCTGCTGGGGCTTGCCGTCACCGGGCTTTTCATGATTCCGCTCGTCAACCTGCTCGCGCCGGTGCTCGGCGCGGCGATGGCGGCGCATCTGTTTCACGGAAGGGTGGAATGAGCCGAAGGATATCGACGGCCGCCGTGATCGCGGGCGCGCTGGGGCTCGCCGGCTGCCAGACGCCGGGGCCCGCACCCGGCCCGGCACCGACGCACTTCAAATTGCCGACGGTCGGGCTCGAGCGCGTCGTCGGCAAGTCGGCGCGCGATCTCGAGGCGCTGTTCGGCACCCCCGATCAGGACATGAAGGAAGAGACGGCGCGGCGGATGGTCTTCGTCGGCCCGGCCTGCGTGCTCGACGCCTATCTCTACCCATCCGCGCCAGGCAAGGAGCCGGTCGTCACCTGGCTCGATGCGCGCCAGCCCAATGGCGACGACATGGATCGCGCCTCCTGCGTCGCGGCGCTGACGCGGCGCTAGCTATCGGGGCAATCCCACTGCCCGTTCGTGTCGAGCGAAGTCGAGACACGTTGGCGGAACGCTTGAGGCACGTCCCTCGACTACGCTCGGGACGACCGGATCAAAACGCACCGAGCCATTCCTCTCGAACGCCCTCGTCCGGGTCGCCCATTCGTGCTGCTTTGGCCGCTTCGAACCGCTCCCGATCCAGCCGGCGCAGCGCCCACACCGCCGCGCCGCGAACCAGCGGCGAGCTGTCGTCGAGCAGCGTTTCCACCCGCCCCACGAAACCTTGATCATCGCTGTTCCCTGCAACGATCAAGGCATTGCGGACCATGCGGTCGCGGCCGATGCGCTTGATCGGCGAGCCTGCGAAGACCTGACGGAAGCCGGCATCGTCGAGCCCGAGCAGGTCGCCGACCTCGGGCGCGGCAAGCTCGGCGCGCGGCGCGAAGGCGCGGTTGGCGGCGGCAGCGCGCGCGAACTTGTTCCACGGGCAGACCGCGAGACAATCGTCGCAGCCATAGACGCGGTTGCCTATCGCTGCGCGAAATTCGCGCGGGATCGGCCCCTTATGCTCGATCGTGAGGTAGGAGATGCAGCGCCGCGCGTCGACACGATAGGGCGCCGGGATCGCGTCGGTCGGGCAGGCCGCGCGACAGGCGTCGCAGCTTCCGCAGCGCGGCCGCGCCGGCGCATCGGGCTCCAGTTCGAGCGTCGTGTAGAGCGCGCCGAGCAGCAGCCAGCTGCCATGCTCGCGGCTGACGAGGTTGCTATGCTTGCCCTGCCAGCCGAGCCCCGCCGCCGCCGCCAGCGGCTTCTCCATCACCGGCGCGGTATCGACGAACACCTTGAGGTCGCCTCCCGCTTCCGAAATCAGCCATCGTGCCAACGCCTTGAGCGACTTCTTGACGATGTCGTGATAGTCCGCGCCCCGCGCATAGCTGGCGATGCGCCCGATCCCCTTCTCCCGCGCGAGCCGCAGCGGGTCCTCCGCCGGCGCATAGCTCATGCCGAGCATCACCAGCGAGCGCACCTCCGGCCACAGCCCTGCCGGGCTGCCGCGCCGCGCCCGCGTCTCCTCCATCCACAGCATGCCGCCGTGGCAGCCGTCCGCGAGCCACGCGTCGAGGCGCGCGGCGGTCTCCGGCGCGGCGTCGGCGCGCGCGATCCCGCAGGCGACGAACCCCAACGCCGCCGCCTCGCGTTTGAGCCGGGTCGTCAACGAGTTGTTGGTGTCGCTCTGCGATAGCGCTAGCACTGCAACCGCATGGACCAACCCGCGCCCATGAATCAATCCGCACCGATTGCTGCGCCGCGAACGACGACCGCGCTCGCGGTCGAAGCGCACGGGCTGGTCAAGCAATATCGCGATAAGCGCGCGGTCGACGGCGTCGATCTCGCCGTGCCGCAGGGCTGCATCTACGGCGTGCTTGGCCCCAACGGCGCCGGCAAGTCGACGCTGCTCCGCATGCTGCTCGGCATCCTCGACGTCGACGGCGGCACGCGCCGGCTGCTCGGCTCCGATCGCCCGATCCGGATGGCGCGCGAGGTCGGCTATTTGCCCGAGGAGCGCGGTCTCTATCCCTCGATGCCGGCGCGCGAGGCGATCGCGTTCATGGGCGCGCTCCGCGGCCTTGGTCTCCACGAGGGCCGCGCGCGTGCCGACGATCTGCTCGATCGCCACGGCCTCGGCGAGGCCAAGCACAAGCCGATCCGCCAGCTCTCCAAGGGCATGGCGCAGACCGTGCAGCTGCTCGGCACGATCGTCCACAAGCCCCGCCTGCTCGTGCTCGACGAGCCCTTCTCCGGGCTCGACGCGCTCAACCAGGGCCGCCTCGAGAAGCTGATCCGTGCGCAGGCCGAGGGCGGCGCCACAATCCTGTTCTCGACCCACGTGATCGCCCATGCCGAGCGGCTGTGCGAGCGCATCGCGATCATCGCCGGCGGCCGCATCCGCTTCGAGGGCAGCGTCGCCGATGCCCGTGCCACGCTCGCGCAACGCGTCCGCCTCGTCACCCGCGCGACCGACGGACCATGGCGTGCCGCGCTGCCGCCCGACGCCGCGGAGGAGGATGGCCACTGGCAATTCGATCTGCCCGACGGCGGCATCGAGCCGCTGCTCTCGGCGCTGATCGAGGGCGGCGCCGGCATCGAGCAGCTCTCGATCGAACGGCCCGGCCTTCACGACGCCTTCATCGCGATCGCCGGGGGCGCCATCGGTTCGGAGGACATTGCCGAGGCGAAAGCGATCCCCGAGGAGACTGGCGATGCGTGAGCTGATCCGCGCGGCGTGGGTGATCGGCCGCCGCGACTATGTCGCGACCGTCTTCTCCAAGACTTTCGCGCTGTTCCTGATCGGGCCACTGCTGCCGCTCATCTTCGGCGGCGTGTTCAGCATCATCGGCATCTCGGGCGACAGCGGCCCCGGCCCCGCGCCGACCGTCGTCGCGATCGCCGACGGTGACATCGCGCGCACGCTCGCCGCCGCGCACAAGCGCGTCGAGGCGCCCGATTCGCTGCGCATCGAGCCGCCGACCGGCGACCTCCACGCGCAGACCCGCCGCTTGCTCGACGGCGGCGATGCCGCCGTGCTGACCGGCGGCCTCGATCGTCCGCAGCTCACAGGCGCCTCCGACGCGCTCGATCATCTTACGCCCGATGTCGGCACGCTGGTCGACGAAGCGCGCGACCTGCGCGCGCTCGATGCCCAGGGCGGCGCGCCGACCAAGGTCGCGGTGGCGCGCCGCGCCGTCACCGCCGCCGCCCCGCCGCCGCGCAAGCAGACCGGCGCCGACACCGCGCGCACCGGCCAGTTCGTGCTCGTCTTCTTGACGATGCTGCTCTGCGGCGTGCTGCTTTCGAACCTGCTCGAGGAGAAATCGAACAAGGTCATCGAGATCCTCGCCGCCGCCGTGCCGGTCGATGCGATCTTCCTCGGCAAGCTCGTCGCGATGCTGGCGATGTCGCTCACCGGCATCGTCTGCTGGAGCGCGATCGGCGTCGGCCTCTACGAGCTCATCAGCCATCAGGGGTTATGGCCGCAGGATTTCACGCTCGATACGCCGGCGGTGGGCTGGCCGCTGTTCGCGCTGCTCGGCGTGCTCTACTTCTCGGCAAGCTATCTGCTGCTCGGCGCGGTGTTCCTCGGCATCGGCGCGCAGGCCAAGTCGGTCCGCGAGGTGCAGACGCTGTCGATGCCGATCACCATGGGCCAGCTGCTCGTGTTCGCCTTCGCCTCCGCCGGCGTCGGCCGCCCGAACGGCCACACCGCGATTGCCGCGACGATCTTCCCGTGGAGCTCGCCCTTCGAGATGTTCGCGCGTGCCGCCGAGCTGCCGACGCTGTGGCCGCATCTGATCGGCCTCGCCTGGCAGGCGCTGTGGATTGCCATCGCGATCCGTATCTCCTCCGGCCTGTTCCGCCGCAGCGTGCTCAACTCCGCGCCGTTCGTCGGGCGCAGCGTACGCACGTGATCTCCCTAAGCCCCTCCCCTCCAGGGGAAGGGGTTGGGGTCGAGTGGCGGCACAAGAAGCGCTTCACGAGCATCGCGCCCGTTCAGCGCTACCCCACCCCTACGCCCCTCCCCTGAAGGGCGCGAAGTCCAAAGAGGCGCGGGCCGGTGCCTCGAGCGGCATACGCGCCTTCAACCACCGCCATTCCGCGGCGAAGCCGGTGTCCAGTCCGAGACAAGGATGCGCGCGGCAGCGCGCCGCCCCGACCCCCGCTTTCTCCGGGGAACAAGTCGAGTGACCGACCGCTCTTCGCGCTGTGCCGGACATCACTTTCACGCGGGGCCGCCGCGTCCTATCTTGTCCACCTCACATAATGAGGAGAGGCGAGATGCGCGGGGCGACTCGGCGTGAGATGTTCGGATTTGCGGGTGTCGGGCTGGCGGCGCTGCTGGTCGCGCGCGAAGGCTATGCCGCCGACGCGCCACCGGGCGACTTTCCATTCAAGCGCACCGACGCGCAGTGGCGCAAGATGCTGAGCCCCGCCGCTTACGGCGTGCTCCGCCATCAGGATACCGAGGCACCCTTCTCGAGCCCGCTGCTCAAGGAGCATCGCGCCGGGCTGTTCGCCTGTGCGGGCTGCGGTCAACCGGAATTCGAATCGAAGACGAAGTTCGACAGCGGCACCGGCTGGCCGAGCTTCTGGCAGCCGATCAAGGGCGCGGTCGCGACCACCACAGACAGCTCGCTCGGCTTCGATCGCACCGAGGTCCATTGCAGCCGCTGCGGCGGCCATCTTGGCCATGTCTTCAACGATGGCCCGCAGCCGACCGGCTTGCGCTACTGCATGAACGGCGTCGCGCTGCGCTTCGAGCCCGGCCACGCTTGAGCACCGCCGCCGACCTCGCGCCGCCGGCGTGGTGGCACTTCGTCGGCGAAGCGGGCGCCGTCGTCGATCGCTGGTTCGGCCGGATCTCGGCAAGCCGGATCGGCGCGGCGCGCGAAGGCGCGCTCGCCGGCGGCGCGCCGGTGATGGTGTTCCCCGGCTTCCTTGCCGACGATCGGATGACGCGGCTGGTCCGCCGCGCCGTGCGCGCCGCCGGCCGCCGCGCGACCGGCTGGGGCGTCGGCCAGAATCGCGGCGTGCGCGCCGATATCCTGGATCTGCTCGCGGAGCGCATCGACGTCTTCGCGCCGGACGAGAAGGTCGCGCTGGTCGGATGGAGCCTTGGCGGGCTGATGGCGCGCGAACTCGCCAAGCGCATCCCCGATCGCATCGAGCGCGTGGTGACGCTCGGCAGCCCCTTCTCGGGCAGCCTACGCGCCAATCGCGCCTGGAAGCTCTATGAACGCGTCGCCGGGCACAGCATCGAGGATTCGCCGATCCCCGCCGACCTGCCGGTCAAGCCGCCGGTGCCGACGATCGCGATCTGGAGCCCGCGCGACGGCATCGTCGCCGCGTCCTGCGCGCGCGGCAACGAAGGCGAGAGCGACCTCGCCATGCAGGTGAACTGCCGCCACATGAGCTTCGTCTCGGCACCCAGCGCGATCGCCGCGATCCTCGATGCGCTGGCCGCCCCGATCGAGGCGTGACGGAGTCTGCTTTTGGTGGATTGCGGATCGTCAACTCCCCTCCCTGGAAGGGAGGGGCTAGGGGTGGGTCGAGGCGCGCGCCGCGGCTGCGGTGATCGCGTCGACGACGGCCTCGAGATTGTCGCGCACTTCGTTGTTCCAGAACCGCAGGATCGTCCATCCGCGCCGCTCGAGCGCAGCGGTTCGGATCATGCCCTCTTCGATCCGGATGCCATGGTGTCCGCCGTCGATCTCCACGCCGATCATCAGGCTCCGGCACGCGAAGTCGAGGATGAAGCGATCGACGACAAGCTGGCGCGTGAAACGCGGATGGCGGCGGCGTAGCGCCGCCCACAGCAGGCGCTCCTCGACCGTCGCCTCCCTGCGCAAGCGGCGGGCGCTGCTCGTCAGCTCGGGTGGAACGCGCTGCATGAGAGAGATTTAGCAGGCGCCTTGCGTGCCGCCACCCACCCCCAGCCCCTCCCTTCCAGGGAGGGGAGAATGGCCGGAATTGGGCGAAAACGGAGGCATCCTCGAAGAGGGTCTATCCAGCGAAGACGGGCGCAACTGCCTCGCGTCTCGGGCGCCGATTTCACTTTCCTACAGCGCCGCCCGCGCCATCCTCGCGCCGGCTCTTTGCATCGTTGATTCGCGCACCCGGAGTGTCGTCGGCTCGGGCCGAAGATCACGAAACCCTGTGACCTTTCGTCCCATGCAACTGTGACCTTAGCTGTGACCTTCCGGCACGCGCCTACCCCAGCAACTGCGCCGCAAGGGGGGCATGATAGGTCAGCACGCCCGAGCAGCCGGCGCGCTTGAACGCCATCAGCGTCTCCAGCACCAGCGCGTCGCGCTCGCCCGCACCGGCCGCGATCGCGGCTTCGAGCATCGCATATTCGCCTGAGACCTGATAAGCAAAAACAGGTACTTCAAAGCGATCCTTCACGCGCTGTACGATGTCTAGATAGGGCAATCCCGGCTTCACCATCACGCTGTCCGCGCCCTCGGCGAGATCGAGCGCGACCTCGCGCAGTGCCTCTTCGGCGTTGGCGGGATCCATCTGGTAGCCGCGCTTGTCGCCCTTCAGCAGTCCGCGCGAACCGACCGCGTCGCGGAACGGCCCGTAGAAGGCCGAGGCATATTTGGCGGCATAGGCCATGATCTGGACGTCCGGAAAGCCGCCGCGCTCGAGCGCGCCGCGGATCGCGCCGACGCGGCCGTCCATCATGTCCGAAGGCGCGATGATGTCCGCGCCCGCCGCCGCCTGGACCAGCGCCTGCTCGACGAGCACGGCACTGGTCGGATCGTTGAGCACGCGGCCGCCAGCGTCGACGATGCCGTCATGGCCGTGGCTGGTATAGGGATCGAGCGCGACATCGGTGAGCACGCCGACCTCCGGCACCGCATCCTTGATCGCGCGGATCGCCCGGCAGATCAGATTGTCCGGGTTGAGCGCCTCGCGGCCGTCGTCGCTGCGCAGGCCAGCCGGCGTGTAGGGAAACAGCGCGAGGCAGGGAATGCCGAGCGCCGCCGCCTCCCTCGCCTGGCGGACGATGCCCTCGACCGACCAGCGCGAGACGCCGGGCAGCGCCGCGATCGGCTCCTCGACGCCCTCACCCTCGATGATGAACAGCGGCCAGATCAGGTCGGCCGGGGTGAGCATCGTCTCCGCGACGAGCGCGCGGCTCCAGGCATGGGCGCGGCTGCGGCGCAGGCGGAGCGCGGGAAAGGGAGCGTGGGTCATGGCGCTGCTCTAGGATCGCCGCCCGATCCCGGCAACGGTGCTCAGCCGGTCGGGTAGAGGCGGCCGCCCGGCTCGCTGTCGGCGAGCGAACGTTCCTCGGCCTCGATGGTGTCGGGCACCGCAAGCATCCGGCCGCGTCGCCAGCCGCCGCGCAGATACAGCACCATCGCCATCAGCATCACCGCCGCCGACCCCACCGTGAAGCTGAGCCACAGCATGTCGAGACCGAACCGCGGCACCGCGAGATAGACGAAGCCGAGCCGCACCGGAAACAGGCCGATGAAGGTCGCGGCGAGCGGCACGAGCACGACGCCGGTGGCGCGCATCGTCCCGAAAAGGCAGGTCGAGACACCGAGCAGAACCATCGACCAGCTGCCGATGCGGTAGATGTGCTGCGCGACCGGGATCGCGGGGCTGTCATGGCCGACGAACAGCGTGAGGATCGGGCGGTCGGCGGCCATCAGCAGCAGGATCGCGGCGGTCGAGAAGAGGATGTTGCTGACGACGGCGGAGCGCGTCACGCGACCCACGCGATCCCACTGGTTCGCGCCGACATTCTGCGCCGCCATCGCGCTCGCGGCGGCGCCGATCGCGATCGCCGGCATCTGCACATAGGTCCACAGTTGCTGGATCATGCCGTAGGCGGCGACGTTGAGCGCGCCGGTGTGATCGACGAAGCTCATCATCGCGAGCCCCGAGATCGACATCACGGTCATCTGCAGCCCCATCGGCAGGCCCTTAACCAGGATCGGCCGGATCAGCCGCGCCTCGGGCCACAGGAAGCCGAACTCGCGCCCGCGCAACCGCAGCGGCTGCTTGCGCAGGTAGATCAACGCGACCAGCGCGGTGAAGGTGCCGTAGCCCGCGATCGCAGTCGCCGTCGCCGCGCCCGCGATGCCGAGCCGCGGCGCCGGCCCAAGGCCGAGGATGAACACCGGGTTGAGGCCGGCGTCGAGCAGCACGTTCAGCACCATCACGAACAGCGGCGTCACCGAATCGCCGGCGCCGCGCAACGCCATCGAAAGCACCACCATCAAGAGCGCCGGCGGCATACCGATGAAGATCACGCGCAGATAATCGCGCGCGAGCACGTAGACCTCGGGCGGCGTGCCGAGCAGCCGCAGCATCACCGGCGCCAGGAAAAAACCGAGCAGCGCGATGCCGACGGCGATCAGGAAGAACAGCGCCATCGCGCTGCCGAGCACGCGCCGCGCTTCGACGATGTCGCGCCGGCCATAGGCCTGCCCGATCAGCACCGCCGCCGCCATGCCGAAGCCGAACAGCAGCGAAAACAGCACGAACTGGATGAGGTTCGCATTGGCGGTCGCGGCGATCGCGTTCTCGCCGAGGAAGCGCCCCGCCCACACTGCGTTGATCGAACCGTTGAGCGATTGCAGGATGTTCGAGCCAAGCATCGGCAGCGCGAAGACGAGCAGCGTACGCGTGATCGGCCCGCGCGTGAGATCGCCCCGCGCCGCTGCGCCGCCGGATTCCCCAGTAGCCTCCATCAGCCGAGCCGCGCGAGCGCCGCGCGCAGCCGCTCCGCTTCGCCGGCGCGCTCGGCATGATCCGCACGCGCCTTTTCCACCGCCTCGGGCTTGGCCTTGGCGAGAAATGCCTCCGAGCCGAGACGATTGGCGAGCGAATCGCGCTCCTTCTCAGCAGCGGCGGTGGCCTTGGTCAGGCGCGCCTGCTCGGCGGCGACATCGATCACGCCTTCGAGCGAGAGGAAGAAGGTGTCGCTCCCCGCGAGCACCGGTGCGCGCGCGCCGAAGGGAACGCCATCGCGAAGCGTGACGCGCGCAAGTCTTCCGAGCGTCGGTTCGCCCGCGAGCCGTACTGCCCAGCCGCTCGGGTTCTCGACGAATAGCTCGACGCGCGCACCTGGCGGAACGCCGAGCTCGGTTCGCGCCGCGCGAATGCCCTGCACCAGCTCGATCAGCCGTTCCGTCGCGCCGATTGCCTCGGCGTCGAGTGCGCGCGCATCCACGATCGGCCAGCGCGCGACGATGAGGTCGTAGGGCCGCTCGCCGAGCGCATGCCACAGCTCCTCGGTGACGAACGGCATGAACGGGTGGAGCATGACCAGGATCTGATCGAGCACCCAGCCGGCGACCGCCTTCGTCTCGTCGCCGATTTCGCCTCTCTCGACTTCGCTCGAGACAGGCTTGATCAGCTCGAGATACCAGTCGCAGAAGCGATCCCAGGTGAAATGGTAGATGGTGTTGGCAGCCTCGTCGAAGCGCAGATCGGCGAGCGCGAGATCGAGCGCCTGTACCGTCTTCACCGTCTCGGCGACGATCCAGCGGTTGACCGGCAGCGCGGCCTCTGGCGGCTCCAGCGTCGCCGACGCACCGACGCCGTTGGCCTGCGCGAAGCGCGCCGCGTTCCACAGCTTGGTCGCGAAGTTGCGATAGCCCTCGACGCGCTTCTCATCGAGCTTGATGTCGCGCCCCTGGCTCTCCATCGCCGCCATGGTGAAGCGCAAGGCGTCGGCGCCGTAGCGATCGATCAGCCCCAGCGGATCGATCGTGTTGCCCTTCGACTTGGACATCTTCGCGCCCTGTGCGTCGCGCACAAGACCGTGGAGATACAGGGTCTTAAAGGGCACATCGCCCATGAACTGCAAACCCTGCATGATCATGCGCGCATCCCAGAAGAACAGGATGTCGAAGCCGGAGACGAGTATGTCGTTGGGATAGCGACCGTCGAGCTGCCGTGGCTTGCCCGCCTCCAAATCTCCGTTCGTGCCGAGCGCAGTCGAGGTACGTGCAGCGAACGCACCGCCAACCTCACGTCCCTCGACTTCGCTCGGGACGAACGGGGCTGGCTGATCCGAAACCGCATCCGGCCAGCCCAGCGTGCCGAACGGCCACAGCGCCGAGGAGAACCAGGTGTCGAGCACGTCGGGGTCGCGGCGGAGCGGCTTGTTGCCGGCGAGCGCCTGTGCCGCCGCCTCGTCCTCGGCGACGTAAGCCTTGCCATCCTCGTCGTACCAAGCCGGGATCTGGTGGCCCCACCAGAGCTGGCGGGAGACGCACCAGGGCTGGATGTTCTCCAGCCAGTTGTAATAGGTCTTCTCCCAGCTCTTCGGCACCACCTTGATCGCGCCGGTGCGCACCGCTTCCAGCGCCGGGCCGGCGAGCGTCTTTGCGTCGACATACCATTGGTCGGTCAGCCACGGCTCGATCACGACGCCCGATCGATCGCCATAGGGGGTGGCGATAGTGCGCGGCTCGACCTTCTCCAGCGCGCCGTCGGCTTCGAGCAGCGTGACGATCTGACTGCGCGCCACGACGCGATCGAGACCAAGCAGCTCGGCCGGCACGAGGCCGTCGGTCGTCTGGACAATGCGGCCCTGCGCATCGAGCATGTTGAGCATCCCGCCAGGCTTGATGCCCGCGCGAATTCCGACCTCGAAGTCATTGAAATCATGCCCCGGCGTGATCTTGACCGCGCCCGAGCCCAGCTCGGGATCGGCATGTTCGTCGGCGATGATCGGCACCAGCCGCCCGGTGATAGGCAGCCGCACCATCGTGCCGACAAGCGCCTTGTAGCGCGCATCCTCGGGATGCACCGCGACCGCCATGTCGGCGAGCATCGTCTCGGGCCGCGTCGTCGCCACCGAGATATGGCCCGAGCCGTCCGCCAGCGGATAGCGCAGGTGCCAGAAATGGCCCTGCACTTCCCTGGTCTCGACCTCGAGATCGGAGATCGCAGTCTGGAAGCGCGGGTCCCAGTTCACGAGCCGCTTGTCGCGATATAGTAGCCCGCGCCGATGCAGCTCGACGAAGACGTGGATCACCGCCTTCGAGAAGCCCTCGTCCATCGTGAAGCGCTCATGCGCCCAGTCGCACGACGCGCCGAGCCGGCGGAGCTGGCGGGTGATCGCGCCGCCGCTCTCGGCCTTCCACGTCCAGACGCGCTCGAGGAAGGAGTCGCGGCCCATCTCCGCGCGCTTCAGCCCCTCCGCCTCGATCATCCGCTCGACGACCATCTGCGTCGCGATGCCGGCGTGATCGGTACCGCACACCCACAGCGCGTCGCGGCCCTTGAGGCGCGCGTGGCGGGTGAGGATGTCCTGCAGCGTGTTGTCGAGCGCGTGGCCGATGTGCAGCGAGCCGGTGACGTTCGGCGGCGGCATCACGATCGTCCAAGGCTCGGCGCCGGGCCGCTCGGGATGGAACAGGCCCTGCTCCTCCCAATGCGGATACCAGCGCGCCTCGATCGCAGCGGGGTCGAAGGTCTTGGGCAGTTCGGTCATGATCGGCTGCGCCTAGCAGGCGGTCGCGCGCAAAGCCAAGCATGTGCGCCGAAGCTGGCACGAAGCCCCTCCCTTTAAGGGAGGGGAGAGGCCTTAGCGGCCGCCGCTGATCCGCGCGATCTCGCCGGCGACGAGGCGTTCGACGATCGCCGGCAGGTTGGCGTCGAGCCAGTCGCGCAGCATCGGGCGCAGCAGCTCGCGGACGAGACCCTCCAGCGCGTTTCCGCCTGTCCCCCCCTGCCCGGCGACCGACGAAAGCGCCGCGAGCGCGCTCCGGCTGGCATCGGCGGTAACGTTCGAGATGAGATCGGGCGCCGCCGATCCCTTGTCGTTGGCGGCGCTGCCGCGCGCGACGGTCGGCCCGATCGGCCGCGTCAGCTCCAGCACGTCCTCGGGCGGCGCTTCGTCCTCGAGCTCGAGCGTCTCGGCATCGTCGCGCCGCGGGCTGCGCGCGGTGCGCACCGTCGACGGCGAGGGCTGCGGCTCCTCCTCGGCGATGATGCGCTTGATGGAGGCGAGTATGTCCTCCATCGACGGATCGGAGCTGAACTGCGCCATGCGCATGGTATCTCTCACCGGCGCGGCGCTGTCACGTCCGAATCGGCGGGCGGCGGTTCGGGCATCGGGCCGATCTTGGGAGGCTGTGGCGTGCCGACCACGGCGGGCACGGTGCGCGTCGCCTGCGTCACCGGCTGGGGATCGTCGCTCCAGTCCGAGATGCGCTTGCTGACGCGATTATAGTTGACCGTCGGATCGTAGAGCGGGCCGCCGTCGAGCCCGAGATAGCGCGCCTCGGCCTGCCCCATCGCGTTCAGCAGCGCGAAGCCCGCGACATAGGCATCATGCTGTGCGGTGACGAGCTGGACCTGACTGTTGAGCAACTCCTGTTCCGCGTTCAGGACATCGAGGACGGTCCGCGTGCCGACGCTGTTCTCCGCGCGCGCGCCCTCCAGCGCGAGCGTGTTGGCGTTCACAGCGACCTGGCTCGAATCGATCACCGCCAGCGCGGCGTGATAGGAGGCGAAAGCCGCGCGGGCATTGTCGATCACCTGGCGCTCGACCGCGACGCGCTGCTCGAGCAGCTGGCTTTCGAGCGCCTGTGCGCGCCTGACCTCGGCGCCGACCAGCCCGCCCTGGTAGAGCGGCACGGTCGCCTGCAGCCCGATGCTGGCGGTGACCTGGTTGTTGTAGACACCGGCGAGCGGATCCGAGCCGCTGAACACATGCGTGTAGCCGCCGCTGCCCACCGCCGAGAGCGTCGGCAGACGATCGCCGCGCGCTGTGCCCACGTCGAAATGCGCCGCCTTCACCTGCGCGGCGATCGAGATCAGCGTCGGGTTGTTATCGAGCGCGACCTCGACGGCGCGATCCGGCGTGTCGGGCAGCGTCGGCAGCGGAGGCGGCGCCTGCAGGTCGTTCGGCACGGTGCCGACGATGCGCAGATAATTCTCCTGGCTCGCCGTGAGCTGGCTCTGCGCCGAATCGAGCTGGGTGCGCGAATCGGAAAGCCGCGCCTGCGATTGCGCGACATCGGTGCGCGTCACGTCGCCGACTTGGAACCGGTCCTTGGTGGCCTGGAGGTTGGTCTCCAGCACCTTCACGTTGTTGGCGTTGAGCTGGACGATCGAGATGTCGCGGATCACGTCCATATAGGCGCCGACGGCGTTGGTGAACGTGTCGCCCTCGGTGCCGCGCAGATCCGCGCGCCCCGCCTCGACGCGGGCCTTCGCCGCCCGTGTCGCGTTGAGCACGCGCCCGCCCTGATAGATCGGCACGGTGACGGTGCCGCCCGCCTGTCCCTGCAGCGGGTTGGCTTCGAAGAGATTGCCGAACTTCTCGTAGTTCCGGGTGAACTGGCCGTTGGCGCTCGCCTGCGGCCGGCCCGGCGCCTTGGCGATGCCGACCGTCTCGTCGGTGGCACGCAGGCCGGCGCGGGCCGCCGTCAGCGTCGGATTGCTCGCGTAGGTCTGCACGAGCGCGTCGCGCAGCGTGGCCGCATGCGCCGAAACGGACGCGAGCGCGATCACGGCAAGGCTCAGGCCCGCGCGGCGCATCGCGTCAGAAGCTGAACTGCGGCGCAGGCGCGAACCCCGGCAGCGACGCCGCTTCGGCATCGGCAAAGCATGCGAGGCCGAAGCCGGTTCCGGCGCGCCGCCCGATTGCAAGCCGGGTCACGCCGCGCTCGTTCAGTGCCGTCGCGAGGCGGCCGCCTTCCCGCAGCTGCGCCGGCAGCGCGTCGGGAACACGCTCCACCGCGCCGTCGATCAGGATGAGGTCATAGGGCGCGCCGCTCGCCCAGCCCTGGTTGAGCGGCCCTTCCACGACGCGCGCCACACCGCCGAGCGCGATCCGCGCCTCGCCGGCGAGCGCGGCCTGCTCCTCGAGCGCGATCACCTCGAGCCCGATCGCCGCGAGCACGGCGGCGCTGTAGCCGAGCGCGGCGCCGACGACGAGCGCGCGCTCGCCGGCGCGCGGCCGCGCCTCCGTGAGCAGGCGACCGAGCACGACCGGCTGGCTCATCGCGCGGTCGTGACCCAGCGGGACCGTCGCATCGACATAGGCGAGCGATCGCCAGGCGGGCGGCACGAACCGCTCGCGCGGGACAGCGCCGAGCGCATCGAGCACCGGCGCGTCGTTGACCCCGGTCGGGCGCAGCTGGCTGGCCACCATCGCGCGGCGCATTCGTTCGAAATTCTGCTCGGTCACGCCCCTGCCTGACACAACTGTGTTAGCGATGCAATACAGCCGGCGCGCCGGCGGCGAGCAAGGCCTATCGCGTCCCGTTACATCCGCCAAGCGCCAACGGACCGCCACATCGGTGCCGCACGCGCGATCAGACCCGCAAACATTGCGTAACCTGCAGAAATAAAACGTTAACGCGTGCCCAAGCCTGTTCCTTCAAATTCCGAAAACCGGCTCTCCCGCATCCATGCTGCATCGCGGAATCAGTCCGCGTCCAGGACCGGGGGCTTTCGTGAACAACCTGAAAAAGCTAGGAATTCTCTGTGCGCTCAGCAGCTCGTTGGTGGCTTCGCCCAGCGTCGCGCAGTGCTGGGACAGCCCGTCGCTCGCAGCGGCGCGCGTACGTGATCTGCAGACGATGCTGATGGCCGCGACCTTGCGCTGCCACGCCGTGGGCATGGATATCTCGGCGCACTACAATGGCTTCGTGAGCGCGCGGCACGCGCAGCTCGATCTCGCCAATGCCGCGATCAAGGCGCATTTCTCCCGCGAGGGCGGTCAGATCGCCTATGATCACTTCGCGACCTCGCTCGCCAACGCCTATGGCGGCGCCTCGACGACGCAGGGCGCCTGCGACGAGGCGGCGCAGACCGCCGATGACGCGGCAGCTTCGGCCGACACACTGTTCGCGCTCGCGGACCAGCGCAGCGATCCGCCGCAGGAAGCGGACGGCGCCTGCGCCGCGCACGAGGTGATCGCTTCGGCGGCACCGATCGCGGCGCCGCGCGTCGCGACACCGTCGCAAGCCGAGGTGACCGCCGCGCTCGAGGTGCTGAACCGCTATCAGGCGGCGCAGACCGGCCTGACGCTCACCGCGGCACGCTGAGCGCTCCACGCCATCGCGCCTTGACGGCTGCGGAAAAGCCACGCATCTGCGCGGCCTTGCCGCAGCCGCGGGGCCCGATGGCGGAGTGGTGACGCAGCGGACTGCAAATCCGTGCACGCCGGTTCGATTCCGGCTCGGGCCTCCAGCGACCGGCCATGGCGGCCCCTCCGACGAGAGGCGTTAGACGATCAGACGATCGCGCCGGCGCTCACATGCACGGTCTGGCCGGTGATCTGGCGGCTCACAGGCTGGCACAGGAACAGCGCGACCGCCGCGATGTCTTCGGGTTCGGAGATGCGTTGCAGCAGGTTGGCGATCGGCCCGCTGACGAGCGCCTGGGCGAGCGCCTCCGGCGTGAACGCGCGATCGACGATCGGCGTGCGGGTGAGCCCGGGCGCGATCGCGTTGACGTTGATGTCATGCTTGCCGAGCTCCGCCGCCGCGATCCGGGTGAGCTGCGCCAGCGCCGCCTTCGACGCGCCGTAGGAGGTCTGCGAACTGAGCGCGCGATGCGCCGAGCTCGACGTGATGTTCACGATCCGCCCGCCCTTGCCCTGCTCGACCATGTGCTTGCCGATCTCGCGGATCAGCAGAAAAGGGGCGGTGCTGTTGACCGCGTGAACGAGATCCCAGATCTCTTCCTTTGTCTCCAGCAGAGTGGAACCCTGGCCGGTGATCCCCGCGGCGTTGATCAGGATGTCGACGCCCCAGCCGTGCCCGATCGCCCGCTCCGTCATCTTCAGCAGCGCGGCGCGATCGGCAAGATTGGTCGGCAGTGCGTGCACGTCCGCGCCGGTGAACTCTGCCAGGCCTTCGGCATTCTGATCGACGAGGATGAGGCGGGCGCCCTCGCCTCTCAGCGCCTGCGCGGTGGCGCGGCCGATGCCCGACGCCGCGCCGGTGACGAGCGCGGTCTTGCCGGCGAGCGAATTGCCGTTCGTTGCCTTAGCCAACCTGGAATCCTCCGTCGATCACGAAAGTCTGGCCGGTGACGTAGCGCGCCGCCGGCCCGGCGAGATAGACCGCCAGCCAGCCGACATCGACCTGCTCGCCGAAGCCGCTCAGATGCCGATCGGGGTTGGCGCCCGGGCCGCCGGCTGCGACCGCCCCGGCCATGCGCGGCGCGGTGCCCGGGATCGCGCCAGGCAGGATCGCGTTGACGCGAATCCCGTCGCCGGCATGCTCGAAGGCGAGATTGCGACACAGCGCGTTAAGCGCGGCCTTGGACGAGCCGTAGGCGGCATTGCCGCGGAGAACCGGATGCTCCGAGCCGATCGTGCTCAGCGCGATGATCCGGCCCTCGCGCTTGGCCGCGATCATGCGCTTGATCGCCTCACGCGCGGTCAGGAAAGCGCCGCGCGCGTTCACCGCGTACATCGCGTCCCACTGTTCGGCGCTCATGTCCACAGCCGGTACGCCGCCCTGCATCATCGCGCCGAGCACGACTATGTCCGGCACGTCGTGCTTCTCGAACAGCGCGACCACGGCGGCCTCGTCGGTCGGGTCGCAGGCGGCTGCGGTGGCGCTGCCGCCCGCCTCGCGGATCGCCGCCGCGATCCGCTCGGCCTCGGCAGCGTCGTCGTGCGCGGCGACGACGCTCGCGCCGGCGCGCGCAAGCGTCTTGGCGATTATCTCCGCAAGGCCCGAGCCCGCGCCGGTCACAATAGCCGTCTTGCCGGCAAGGCCGAACGCGTGGCCGAGCGCGGCAGCAACATCCGTCATATGTCCTCCGAAATGCTGATCGGCTGCGCCGTTCAGTTAGCTGGCACGTCATCATAGAGACGGAGCGCCGGGCCGGTCAGGTAGACATATTCCTGATAGTAGCCGAGGTCGGCGCGCGAATCGACGTAGAGAAAGTGGAGGTTGCCGTCCATGACGGTCCCCTTGATCGGCGTCGCCCAGCCTTCGCGCTCGACGATCGTCTCGATCTCCTTCCAGGTTTCGAGATCGGGCACGAGATGGCCGAGATGATGCAGCCGCACCGCGCCGTCCGTCGGCACATCGTCATGATAGACCGGTGAGGCTTCCGGGCCGGGCTGGATGATCTCGACCATCATATCGCCGGCATAAGCATGCGCCGTCGACATGCGCGCGGCGTCGCGCTTCACGCGGAACTGCTTGATGCCGAAGCGTTTGCCGAGGCGCTCCTGCGCGGCGTCTAGGTCCGAGGTGACGAAGCCCATCTGATAGAGCCCGTTGAACATCGGCGCATTGGTATCCGCGACAAGGCTCTTGCGTGGCGGAATGGTGCTGATGGTGGCCATGTCGTCTGTCTCCCATGACCGCGGCCCTGCTCCAGGTGCCGTTCACCTGGACAGGGCCCGCGGCGCCTGACTGTCGCGGCTTACTTCGGCGGTTCGGTGCCGCACACCTCGGCGCGATGCATCACGCGACGCTGGCTGTAATCCCACGGCATGGCGCGGTGCATGGTGCTGCGGTCGTCCCACATGACGAGATCGCCGACCGTCCATTTGTGCTGGTAGACGAAGGGCTGCGAAGTGGCGTGGTCGATCAGCTCGCGGAACAGCGCCTCGCCTTCCTCGAGCGACGGCATGCCGCCGACATAATAGCAGACATGGCCGTTCAGGAAGAGGCTCTTGCGGCCGTCCACCGTGCGGATGAGCGGATGCGTCATCGGCGGGGGCACGTTCTCGTCGTCGCCCATCGCCGCGATATCGGTTTGGTAGTGGCGCAGCGTCCGCCAGCTGTGGACCATATGCTTGTCGGCGAGAAACGCCTTCTTCTCCTCGGGGAGCGCCTCATAGGCGGCCTGCATGTCCGCAAAGCCGGTATCGCCGTCCTTATCAGGGATCTCGACGGCGGTGAGGAACGTCAGCCAGGTCGGAATCGGACGCCACGAACTGTCGGTGTGCCAGAAGCGCGCTACCTTGGCGTAGCCCGACACCTCGACATGCTTGGCGCCGGCTTCTTCCTGATTGCCGAGTCGCGAGACATTGTGCTGCCGCTCGCGATTGTTGCCGATCTTGGGCGGGATCTGCTTGGTGTCCCCGAAGTTCTGCGCGAACACGCCGAGCTGCTCCGACGAGAGATTCTGCTCCTTGAAGATCAGCACCTTGTATTCGGACGATAGCCGCGTGAGCTCCGCGATAGTGTCCGCGTCGAGCGGCTTCGAAACGTCAAGACCGCTGATCTCGAGCCCGATGGTCGGATGCACCTTGCGGGTGGTGAAGGTCTGTTCGGGCGGTGCGAGTTTGGTAGCCATCGTCTCTTCCTTGATGTTCTCTTTGGTAATCTTTGTTGCGCGTCAGACGGCGAAGCGCCGATCGACGCCGATCTTGCGGCGGCGCAATTGCTCGCGGCGTTCCTCGGGAGAGAGCCGGCGCAGTTCCTTCGGCAGGATGCCGTCGAGCTCCGCCATCTTCACCAGCCGCGCACGCGGCAGCGGGCTTTCCGTCGCGTCGACCCAGCGCTGATTGACCGAACCCTCGATGTTGCCGCCGACGTCGAGCCAGTTGGCGATGCCCGGATCCTGATGCGACACGACTGCCCAGACGCTGCCGTCCGCCGCCAGTTCGGCCTGCTTCGAGTTGAGCGACGACAGCCGGTAGCGATAATCGGTCGAGTTCCACCAGCGATCGCCAAGCTCGAAGTTCCAGTAGCTGCACGGGCTCGGCGGCTTCACGTCGATCACCAGCGCCTCGTCCGGCTGGATCTTCCAACCGACGAAATTGAGGAGACGGCCGAGCGCGGCCTCCTGCCCATCCATCTGGATCGCCTTGGGCACACCGGCCGTGAAGACGTTCGGGTTCTCGTGAAACGCATCGACCCAAGGCGGCCAACGCGCCGAATCCTCTTCGTACCAGTCGGCGGCGGCGGCGAGACCGTCGATCACCTCCTGCGGCGTCAGCGGCGGCGGCGGCGCATCCATGTCGAGCCGCTCGAGCCGCACCCGCATCGGCTCCTCGGTATCCCACTCGCCGAAGAACTGGCGGATGAACACGCGCTGGAGTCCCGGCTCGAGCTTCATCCAGTTGCCCGGTTTCTCGGTCGCGCTCACTTCGATGACGAACGAACCGTCCCACTCTGCTTGCAGATTGTGATTGTGGAGGATCGCATCGCCGACCTTGAACGACACCCAGGTCACGGTGCCGCGGTTGCCGACGATGCGATAATCATGACCGCCGTCGATCACGCCGACCAGATAGGTGCAATCCGGATTGTCGCCGAACGACTTGTTGGTCGGCGTCTGCAGATGCCAGAGCTGCGGATAGAGCGGATCGGCGAAGTTGACCGCATGGTCGAGCGCCTTGGAGATGTAGCGCGCCATGTAGCGCACGCCCGTCGCGCGCACGAGCGGCGAGTCCGGCGCCTGCTCGCGAAAGGCGAGCTTGCCCGCCGCCTTCACCCGATCGCAGAAACTATCCCACGCTTCGAGCAACGCAGCGTTATAGTCTTGGGCCATCAGTGCCGCCGATCCTGCATATCCTCACCCTCGCTGTTTCGCTGTTGGGCGTCGGAAGGTTGACGGAGCCGCATCATATTGTCCAATGCATAGAGTGTAGAACTTCCATACCTAAAAAGGCATGATGCTCAGCCTTCGCAAACTCGGCCAGCTCGTTGCGCTCGCCGAAGAGAAGAATTTCACCCGCGCCGCCGAGCGCCTCGGCATGACGCAACCGTCGCTCAGCCGCTCGATCGCCGAACTGGAGCAAGCCTGCGGACTGCGCCTGTTCGACCGCGGCCGGCTCGGCATCACGCTGACGGCGGCGGGTGCCGATCTCGTGGCCGACGCGCGCCAGATCCTCGGTCAAGTCGCCGCGATCGAACAGAATCTGCTGCTGCAGAGCCGCGGCGAGGCCGGGCGCGTCGCGATCGGGCTGGGTCCGCTCGCCGCGAGCTATCTCCTGGCGCCGCTACTGGCCGAGTGCCTCGCGCGCTGGCCGACGCTGAAGATCACCGCGTCGATCGACACCACCAATGCACTGATTGAGAAGGTTCTGGATGGCCGGCTCGACTTCTGCGTCTGTGCGGCCAACCAGCTCAGCGCCCATCCGGCGCTGACGGTAACGCGCATCGGCGCGCTCCGGCTCGGCTATTTCGTGCGCGCCGGCCACCCCCTCGCCCAGATCGAAACCCCGCTCCGCTGGACGGACCTCGCACCCTTTCCCCGCGCGGCCGGCACCGCGCAGCCATCGGTCGAGCCCTCGCTACGTGGCGTGTTCGGCCCGCTCGGCACCACGGTCGAGTGCGATGATTATGAAGTCTTGCGGCAGGCGATGAGCCGCACGGACATGATCTGGCTTGCCAGTGACGCAGTGCTTGAAAGCGAACTGGCGGAAGGCCGCGCGCACGAAATCCTGCCGAACGGGGGCAACGGGCTGAACGACGCCGAGCTCGCGCTGGTTCGTCCCGCCGGGCGAAGTCGGAGCATGGCGATGCTGCATGTCCACGACACCGCAGCCGCGATCATGGCATCGCGGTCGCGCTAAGCGCGGTCACTGCGGCGCGGCCCGCAATGCGCCGGTTCAGTGCGCCGCCTGCGCCATCGCCGCAGCCATCGCCTCGGCGCGAAACCGCGCTCCCGCCGTGGGCGCTGGCGGCGTCTCAGGGACGACCGGGATCGGCTGGCCACGCCGGCTCGTCTCATGTTCAAGACGCTCCATGAGCTTGATGCGCGTATCCGCGGTCGGTTGGATGACCTCCGCTGGATCCTGCACCATCGGCAGCACCGGCAGCGCACGCTCGACCGTCATTAACAGCGCGCCATCCTCCGGTTTCACCTCGCCCACGAACACCTCGAGACCGCCGAACGACAGGGTCGCCTTGCCGGCCGACCACGGCGCACCCTTCGGCACGGTCAGCCGGAAGCCGTGTTCCGCGGCTTCGATCCCGCTTGCCCGGATCGGCAGCGGGTAGCCGTCCGGATCGAGCAGCGTCAGATGACCGGGGGCACCGACACCGCCGAGCCCGCCGCGATTGTCGAGCACCCGCGTGGCCAGCTCCCGCCACGTCGGCTGGGGCCACGCCGGCGCCGGGCTGATCGCGCCACCCGGGGCGGGATCGGACTTCGGGAAGGCGAAGCCCTCGGGCGCACGCCATTCCTGCGGCGCCGCGTCCATCGCGTCGGCGCTCTCCCACCAACGGATGTGCGTCGGCGCGACGCGGACGATGATCCGCGTGAGGTACCAGACCGCCTGCCGGGTGACCGACCAATCGATGACATCGGGGCTGATCGGCGGCCCGAGGATCGTCTCGGCGAGATAGCGGTTCATGTTCGCCTGGAGATCGGCATCGCAGACGGCGGCGTTGCCGGCTACCGAGACCACAGGTTTGCCCTGGCCGCCCTCGAACAACAGGCCGGTCTTGGGATTCTTGCGGGCGCGTTCCGCCTTTGCTGGGTAGGCCAGCCCCGTCGCGATATCGAAACTGCTCAGATCGTCGCTGGCGAAGATGAAGGTCGGCGTATCGATCGGAACGCCGGCCGCGCTAACGGTCGCATATTCGCCGACGATGGCGCCGCGCATCGCGTCCAACACGGAGTTCGGCAGATCCTCCACGAAGCCCATGATTGTCATCCTCTCGGTTTGATCGCGACGCCTGGGCACCTTCGGCTTGGTGTTCCGACGCGAGCATGGGGACGTAACCAAGCGTCGGTTCGGCTGCAAGGCGTCGCCGGGCGTGAGCCTTCGGGATCAGGCCGGGATCACGATGCCCAGTTCCCTGGCGTATTTCGGGATCATGTCCGCAACCTCGCGCAGGAAGTCGTGCCGGCGGTAGCCGAGCCTCGCGACCATCTCGGGATCGGGCTCATAGGCGGGGATGCCGCCGCGCAACGTCATGTAGGATCCGTTCGGGATGACCGGATGGTCCGCATCGCGCACCTCAACCGGATCCGGCAGGCCAAGCGCGCGGCGCACCGCGTCGTAGAATGCGAAATAGCTGAGGTTCTCGTCCCCCATCAGATATTCCTTTCCCGGCTCGCCTCGCTCGATCGCGCCGGCGATCGCTTCCGAGAAGGAGAGCGTCGACATATAGTTGGAGCCGCCCGGAAAGATGAAGCGCGGCCCGGGTCCGCCGATCTCGCCGACGAGATAGCGGATGATCAGCTCGATCAGCTCGACCTTCACGCCCTCCAGCCAGCCCATCACGAACGGCGCTGCCAGCGAGCAGACAGTGAAGCCGGGCCGATCGAGCTTGCGCACCTCCATGTCGGTAATCTGGCGCCCAATCAGATAGGGATCCGCATCCACGCGTTCCTGCGAGAGCAGGCAAGGATAATAGCTGCCGACATACACGCAGCGTTCGACACCGGCGTCGCGCGCCTTGGCGAGAAATGCGGGCACGGCGACGATGTTGGTGCGGTGAAAGTGGGCGGCCGGATCGGACCCGACCGGCATGCGGCGCCCGTCCTGCCCCGCGCAGAAGACGACGGTGTCGAAACCCCGAAGCGTCGATCGTCCGATGTCGTCGCGCGTATAGTCGCCTGCGAGAAAATCGAGGCCCGCCAGCGCCGGCGCGGCTGTCGGTGTCCGGCCGTTGATCGTCACCGCGTGGCCGAGCGAGCGAAGATGCAGCGCCGCGGCGCCCCCGATCAGACCGGTGCCGCCGATCACCAATATCGTTCGCTGCATGCCCGCCTCTCCGCTTGAGGCAAAGTCTAGCGGCGGCGTCGGCGACTTGCCAACCTAGCGCTTCTCCGCCTCCGATCGCTCGGCGGCGCGACGTGCCGCGGCATCCACAGCGGCAGCGAGCTGATCCTCGCGGAATGGCTTCGATATCCGGGGCAGGCTCATGGCGGTGCCGGCGGGTAGTTCGGCAAATCCGGTCGCAAGCAGCACCGGCATACCGGGCCATTCGCGCGCGACCGCTTCGGCAAACTCAGCGCCGTTGGTCTCCGGCATTGCAAAGTCGGTGACGATCAGATCCACCGGGTGATCGCGCAGCAGCCCAATCGCCTGCGCGGCCGAGGTCGCCTGCAAAACCTCGTGGCCGGCCTCTTCCAGCATCGCCGCGGTGTTGATCAGCACGAGCAGATCGTCGTCGACGGCGAGGATAGTGAGCGACGAGCAGCCCGCCGGCGCGCTTGCTATAGCCTCCGGCGCCGGCGTGTCATCCGAGGCGACGGTGCGCTTCGCAACCGGCAGCCATAGCATTGCCGTCGTGCCCTCACCCTTGACGCTCGCGAGCGTCAGCCGACCGCCGCATTGCTCGGCCAGGCCGTGCACCATCGGCAATCCGAGCCCGGTGCCCTTGCCTATCCCCTTGGTCGTGAAGAAGGGCTCGGCGGCGCGGTCGAGCGTCTCCTTGTCCATCCCTTCTCCCTGATCGATCACCGACAGACACACATAGGCGCCTGCCGAGAGGCCCTGCGGTTCGTCGACGGCGATCTCGACACGCTCGGCTACGATGGCGATGCGTCCGCCTCGCGACATCGCGTCACGCGCGTTCACGACGAGATTGAGCAGCGCGAGCTCGAGCTGCCGCGGATCGGTTGCCACCGGATCGAGCAGCAGCGGGAACCGCGTATCGATCGCGATGTCCGGCCCGAGCGTCCGCTGCAGCAGATCGGCCATGCCATGAACGAGCGCGGCAACGTCGACCGCCTCGAAGGTGAGCTCGGAGCGGCGCGCGAACGCGAGCATGCGTTGCGTGAGCGACGCACCGCGCTCGGCCGCCTGCATCGCATTGTCGAGGAAGCGGCCGATGTCCTGCCCCTCGGCCAAACGGCGGCGGGCGAGATCGATGCTGCCGACGATCACCGCAAGCAGATTGTTGAAGTCATGCGCGACGCCGCCGGTCAGCTTTCCCAGCGCATCCATTTTCTGCGACTGGAACAACGCTTCGCGCGCCTGCTCGAGCATGCGCTGCGTCTCGCGGCGCTCGGTGAGATCCCGGGTGATCTTGGCGAAGCCGATCAGCCGCCCCGAAGCATCCCGCACCGGATCGATGACGACGCTCGCCCAGAAGTGCGTGCCGTCCTTGCGGACGCGCCAGCCTTCGGCCTCGAACTTCCCGTCGTTTTCGGCGCAGGCGAGCGCGTACGCGGGAATTCCAGCGGCCTTGTCCTCTTCGGTATAGAAGCGCGAGAAATGCTCACCGATGATCTCATCGGGCAGATAGCCCTTGAAGCGCTGGGCACCGGGGTTCCAGCTGACGATCCGGCCGGTAGGATCGAGCATATAGATCGCGTAATCGGTAACGCTCTGGACAAGCAGGCGGAACCGTTCTTCGCTGCGGCGAAGCGCCTCCTCGGCCTGGCGGCGCTCGGTGAGATCGCGGGTGACCTTCGCGAAACCGATCAGCGTGCCTGAACTATCGCGGATCGGATCGATCAGCACATTGGCCCAGAATCGCGCGCCGTCCTTACGCACGCGCCAGCCTTCGGCCTCGAACCGACCTTCCCTCTCCGCCCGCGACAATGCGAGAGCCGGGATACCCGCGGCCCTGTCCTCATCGGTATAAAAGCGCGAGAAATGTTCGCCGACGATCTCGTCCTGCGTGTAGCCCTTGAGCCGCAGCGCGCCGGCATTCCAGCTCACGACGTGCCCGCCGGGATCGAGCATGTAGATCGCATAGTCGGTAACGCTTTGAACGAGCAGCTCGAACCGCTCGCTCGTCATCGCAGGTATACGCTTGGCCGTCATCAATCCCCCGGCTGGCGCAATGCGCGCCACCGACTCCCTCGTGGTGCGCGAACGGTGCAGTCAAGCTTCCGTTCCATAAGCAACCATAACCACGGCAGCGGCGCGCGTTTGCGAATGATCCACTGCTGCTGTCTACGCACGCAAACGCCTCTTGTGCGCCGCACCAATGCGTTGCAGTCTGCACGCCACAGCAGCCACGAGGCCACATGAGCGGCGGCAAGGCGTTCGACGAGATCTATGGCAGCGATGCCGCGGGTGCGCGCGAGGAGTTCGCGGCGTTGGCGCGCTGGATCGAGGAGACACCGGCGACCGAGCTCGAGCGCCGTCAACATGCGGCGGAGGCGGCGTTCCGCCAGCTCGGCATCACCTTCGCGGTCTATGGCGAGGAAGAATCCGCCGAACGTATCATCCCGTTCGATATCGTGCCGCGCATCTTCTCGGCAGGCGAATGGGCGCGGCTGCAGGAGGGCCTCGAGCAGCGCGTGCTCGCGATCAATGCCTTCCTCGACGACATCTACGGCGAGCGGCGCATCCTCGCGGACGGAATCATCCCGCCCGAGCTGATCTTCGGCAATCCGCAGTTCCGCACCGAGGTTTCTGGCGCGCGCCCACCGCACGGCATCTACGCGCATATCTGCGGGATCGACATGGTGCGCACGGGGCCCGACCAGTTCTTCGTGCTCGAGGACAATGCCCGCACCCCCTCCGGCGTCTCTTATATGTTGGAGAATCGCGAGGCGATGATCCGCCTCTGTCCCGAGCTGTTCGACACCTACGAAGTCGAGCCGGTCGACTCCTATCCCGACATGTTGCGCGAAACGCTGCGCTCGGTTGCCCCGCGAGGCTCGGGGCACGAGCCGGTGTGCGTGCTGCTGACGCCGGGCCACTTCAACTCGGCCTTCTACGAGCACAGCTTCCTTGCCGACAATCTCGGCATCGAATTGGTCGAGGCGGCCGATCTCGAGGTCGACGACGATTTCGTCTGGATGCGCACGATCGAAGGGCGCGTGCGCGTCGATGTCATCTATCGCCGCATCGACGATGACTTCATCGATCCGCTCGTCTTCCGGCCGGATTCGGTGCTCGGCGTGCCCGGGCTGATGGCAGCTTATCTCGCCGGCAACGTCGCGCTCGCCAACGCGCCCGGCACCGGCGTCGCCGACGACAAGGCGATCTACAGCTACATGCCCGAAATCGTCCGCTACTATTCCGGCGGCGAGCCCAAGCTGCCCAATGTCGAGACCTGGCGCTGCCGCGAAGGGCAGGCGCTGCAATATACGCTCGACAATCTCGAGTCGCTCGTCGTCAAGCTGGTTGACGGCTCGGGCGGCTATGGCATGCTCGTCGGGCCGACCGCATCGAAGGCTGAGATCGAGCGCTTCCGCGAGGCGCTCGCCGCCGAACCGCATCGCTATATCGCGCAGCCGACGCTCGCCCTTTCCACCGTGCCGACGCTCACCGCCAAGGGCGTCGCGCCGCGCCATGTCGACTTCCGGCCCTTCTGCCTCACCGGCACCAACGGCGTGACGATCGTGCCCGGCGGCCTGACGCGGGTCGCGCTCCGGGAGGGTTCGCTGGTTGTCAACTCGAGCCAGGGCGGTGGCACCAAGGATAGCCTGATCCTCGCCGGCGCGAAGCGACGGCAGCGTCAGTCGCAATCGCAATCCGGGCAGCAGCAGGATCAATCGATCGACCGATCGCTCCTCCAGCAGGAAGGCGGGATGAGCGTCGCGATCGGCCTCGGTCAGGCGCAGGGCGGTCAGATCCAGAAGCTCGGCGACACGATCCAGAGCCAGTCCCTCGCCGGTCCGGCGCACGATAGCTCGGACGAGCGCTGATGCTCTCGCGCACCGCCGCCTCGCTCTACTGGATCGGGCGCTATGTCGAGCGCGCGGAGTTCACCGCGCGGCTGATCGAAGCGACGATGCGGCTCGACTCGCTCAGCCACACGCCCGCCGGTGCCGGCGCCTGGGAGAGTGCGCTCGCGGTTGTCGCCGCCGATTATGGCTTCGCGATCAGCGGCGAGAGCCTGACGCCGACCAGCGTCAGCCGCTATCTGACGCTCAGCCACGACAATCCGAGCTCGATCCGCGCCTGCCTCGATGCCGCGCGGGGCAACGCCCGCGCGGTGCGCACCGCGCTCAGCCGCGAAGCATGGGAGTCGATCAACCGCGCCTGGCTCGGCGTGCGCGACCGCGCGTCCACCGGCGGCCAGGGCGCAACGCTGGCACTGATCGACAGCCTGAAGGCGGAGGCGCGCGGCTTCGAAGGCGCGCTCCACCGGATGCTGCGCAACGAGGCGAGCCACTTCGTGCGGCTCGGCGCGGCCGTCGAGCGTGGCGACAACACCGCGCGGCTGATCGACGTCAAATATCATCTTCTGCTGCCAGAAGGAGAGAAGGTCGGCGGTGTCCTCGATCGCGATCAGTGGACGACGATCCTGCAGACCGTCTCGGCCGTGACCGCCTATCGCTGGCTCTATCGCGATGGGCTCACGGCGCTCAACGTCGCCGATCTCCTCATCCTGCGCGGGGAGATGCCGCGTTCGCTCGCCGCCTCCTGCGACGAGGTCGCGATGATCCTCACCAACATTGGCAAGCGCACAGGCCTGCAGGGCGAGGCCGATCGCCTCGCGCGCCTGCGACAGACCGCCCTCGCCCGTGCGACGACGCGGAACATCATCAACGGCGGCCTGCACGAATATCTCACCGCCTTCATTGCCGAAAACGCGCGGCTCGATCAGGCGATCGGCGCGCAATTCCGCTTCGCCTGAGACGATCCCCGTGCGCCTGCTCATCCATCATCGTACCGGCTATCGCTTCTCCGAGCCGCAGAAGCGCCTCGTCCAGTTGCTGCGGGTGACGCCGCTCAGCTGCTACGGCCAGAACGTCGCCGACTGGCAGATCGACGTCGACTGCGACGCGCGGCTCAAGAGCGGCCGCGACGGCTTCGGCAACGAGGCGACGATGCTCTATGTCGACGGCCCGATCGAGGCGATCGACGTGACCGTGCGCGGCGAGGTGCTGACCGAGAACCGTGCCGGCATGGTCGCGGGCGCGATCGAGCCGCTGCCGCCGCAGCTCTATCTCCGGCCGTCCGCGCTGACGCGCCCCGACGAGCCGATCACCGACTTCGCGACGACGATCGCAGCAACCCAGGATTCGGCGCTTTCGACGTTGCACGCGCTCATGGGCGCACTGCATGAGCGGATCGCGTTCGATCCGTCGTCTGCCGAGATCGGTCGCGGGGCGGGGCAGGCATTCGCCGAGGAGCGCGGCGTCTGCCAGGATCACGCGCATGCGATGATTGCCGCGGCGCGCGTGCTCGGCCATCCGGCACGCTACGTCTCGGGCCATATCTGGCGGCCCGACGCTCCCGACGAGGATCAGCCCGCGACGCACGCCTGGGCGGAAGTCTGGCTCGCCGACTATGGCTGGATCGCCTTCGATCCCGCCAACGACCATTGCCCGGACGATGGCTATGTCCGCGTGGCGATCGGACTCGACTATCGCGACGCGGCTCCGCTATCCGGGGCACGCATCGGCGGCGGTGCCGAGCGACTGACGGTCGCGGTCCGCGTCGAGCGCCTGGATGGCCCGGCGCCGCAGCGCTAGAGGTGGCGTGACATGACCTATTGCGTCGGCATGCTCGTAGAGGGCGGCCTGGTGATGATCGCCGACACGCGCACCAACGCCGGGGTCGACAACATCTCCAGCTACCGCAAGCTGCACACGCTCGCCGAGGCCGACGATCGCCTCATCCTCGCATCGACGGCAGGCAACCTCTCGATCACCCAGACGGCGCTCGGCCTGCTCGAGGAGGGCTTACCGCGCGAAGATGACGATGGAGGCAGGCGCACGCTCCACGACGTGCCCAGCATGTTCCGCGCCGCCCAGCTCGTCGGCGACGCGGTGCGGATGGTACGCGAGGACATGCGCGCCGCCCTCGAGAAGGAGAAGGTCTCCGCCGGCATCTCGGTGCTCGTCGGCGGCCGCATCGGCGACGCGCCGCTGAAGCTCTACCACATCTATTCGGCGGGCAATTTCATCGAGTGCCAGGCGGACCAGCCGTTCCTCCAGATCGGCGAAACCAAATATGGCAAGCCGATCCTCGATCGCGCGCTGAAATATGGAACGCCGGTCGACGAGGCGGTGAAGGTCGGGCTGATCTCGTTCGATTCCACGATCCGCTCGAACCTCGCAGTAGGCCGTCCGCTCGACCTCACCGTGCTGCCGAGCGATCGCACGTTGCCGGTCATCCGCCGCCGCATCGAGGCCGACGACGCCTATTTCAACGATCTCTCGGCGCGATGGTCGCTGATGCTCAACGAGGCGCGCGACACCATTCCCGACCCCCCCTTCATGGGCGTGTGGCGAGAGGACGGCCCGGGCATTGCGGCCGCGCGCCGCGGCTGAAACTTGAGTGATTGAGGCACCGCGCCGGCTTTGCTAGTCGGCGCTGGTGAGCGTGCGTGGTGACAGGGGCAAGAGCAGCGTGCTCCGCTATGCGCTCGCGCCCTGGTGGCTGCTGCAGCTCGGCACCACCGCCAAATCCTTCATCGACAATCCTCTGATCGGCTCGCGGCGGCTGAATGCGCTCGGGCTGCACCGTGGCCGCGTCCGGCTGGCGTGCGCGCTTGCGGCATCGCGACGGCGGCGACTGGCGCGGCTGATCTCAGCGGACGACGCCAGGAGCTTCGCGCGCGACGGCTTCATCGTCCGCGAGAACGCGTTGCCGCCAGATCTGTTCGCGCGGTTGCGCGACGGCGTTCTCGGCTATGCCGGCGAAGCTCGCGAGCAGGTACAGGGGAACACGATCACGCGGCGCATGGCGATCGATTCCGCGATGCTCGCGGCGGTGCCCGAGCTTCGCGCGCTGCTCGGCGGATCGCCGTGGTCCGGGATGACGCGCTATGTCGCGAGTTTCGCTGGCGCGCCGCTCGCCTATGTCCAGACGATCTTCGCGCGTGCGCTGCCGGGGGACGAGGATCCGCAGACCATGCTGCACAGCGACACCTTCCACGCGACGATGAAGGCATGGCTGTTCCTCACCGACGTCGCCGAGGAAGACGGCCCTTTCTGCTACGTGCCGGGCTCCCATCGCCGCACGCCGGCACGGCTCGCGTGGGAGGATGCGCGCGCGCTCCAGCACGGGGGCGCCGATCGTCTCTCCGGGCGCGGTTCGCTGCGCATCGCCGCAACCGAGCTGGCGGGGCTCGGCCTGCCGCCGCCACGTTGCTTCGCCGTACCGGCCAACACGCTGATCGTCGCCGATACCTCGGGCTTCCACGCGCGTGGCATCGCGCGCCGGCCCTCCGCCCGTGTCGAAATCTGGGGTTATGCCCGGCGCAACCCGTTCGTGCCCTGGACGGGGCTCGACTTCCTCGCGCTGCCCGGCCTTGCCGAGCGACGGATCGGTTGGATGTGGCGCGGGCGGGACCGGCTGGCGCGCCTGCTCGGCCAGCCGTGGCGGCCGATCGGCCGGACGACGCCGATCGCCCCGTTGCCGAGCGCCGGGCCGTGACGAGCGGCGGTTTGCCGTTGCTGCGGTCGCCACCTTATCCCGGCGTGCGAACCGACGTCGCCGCGATCAGCGCGTTCACTATCTCGCCGATGCCCAGCCCGGATGATAATCTCGAAGCCGTCGTCACCGCTATTCGCGAGGCGCGCGTCGGCGGAAGCTTCTGGGCCCCCTCGCCGCCCGTACCTTCCGAGCCCGCAATCGTCGTTCGGGCCGAGCGCCAGCGGGACGTCGTCGCGAGCCTGCGCCGCTTCGCCGCCGAGCGCGATCGCCTCATTATCCTGGTGCCGAAGACGCGATGGGCGCGCAAAGCACAGGCGGCGTGCCGCCGAGCAGGCGTCGCGACGGCGCGCGGCGATGTCGACCCGTGGCCGCTGCTCGTACATGCGCGTCTGTTGCTTGCGCATCCCGGCGACGAATGGCTGCTGCTCGCCACGATCCTGCGCGTGCCGGCGGAAACGCTCGCCGAGCCGCTGCCGCTGCCCGATCTCCAGCATGCGCTTCTCGGCAGCGTCCGTTATCGCGACCCTTATGACGGCGGCGTTGCCGATGCGCTGAAAGCGGTCGCGCAGCTCGCCTTCTGGCGACATCTCCTCGACGCCAATCGCGCGATCGGCGCGGCAGCCGGCATCTCCTGGTGGAAGCGCGGGCGTATCGCCGCGTTCCTCTGGACCGGGCGGCGAACGCCGCTCCGCTTCACGCACGATGCGGCGAAAGCCGTTCGCGCGGCAAAGAAGGAAGGCGGTGGCGTGGCCGTATGGCCGGCGCGCACGCCGCAGAGGCTCCGCGAGGAGGCGACGGCGGCCGGCGTGCCGGTCGCGCGGATCGAGGACGGTTTCGTGCGCTCGATCGGGCTCGGCAGCAACTTCCACCTTCCCTATTCGATCGTGGTCGACAGTCGCGGTGTCTATTTCGATCCGAGCGGCCCAAGCGACCTCGAAACGCTGCTCGCCGAGACGGACTTCACGCCGGACCTGCTCACCCGCGCCGAACGGCTCGCCCTCGCGCTGGTCGCCAACCGCATCAGCAAATATGGCGTCGCCGAGGCGAACGACAGTTGGCCGCAGCGGAGCGGCCGCAAGCTCGTGCTGGTCGCGGGCCAGGTCGAGGACGATCTCTCGGTCGCAACCGGCGGTGCCGGCGTCGCGGGCAATCTCGACCTCCTCCGCCGCGCGCGTGCCGCCGAGCCGGACGCGGAGATCTGGTTCCGCCCCCATCCCGACGTCGAGGCCGGCCATCGCATCGGCCGCGTCGCCGACGAGGAGGCGCTCGCTTATGCCGATCATGTCGTCAGGGGCGGCACCGCGATCGCCGCGGTGGAGCAGGTCGACGCGGTCCACGTGCTCACCTCGCTGATCGGCTTCGAGGCGCTGCTGCGCGGCAAGCCGGTGGTGACGCACGGTCAGCCGTTTTACGCGGGCTGGGGCTTGACCACCGATCTCGCGCCGCCGGTCGCGCGTCGAGGCCGGCCGCTAGCACTCGCGGCGCTCATCGCCGGCGCGCTCATCCTCTACCCGCGCTATCTCGATCCTTCGACAGACCTACCCTGTCCGCCTGAAGTCTTGCTCGCCCGATTCGCGACCGGTGCTCGGCCGCGCATGACCCCGCTCATCCTCCTGCGAACCCTGCAAGGCCGCATCGCACGCCGCCTCAGCCGTTGACGCTCAGCAGCTCGTCGACGCGGAAGGCCAGTTCCTCGGGATCGAAGGGCTTCTTCAGATAGTCGTTGGCACCGGCGAAGCGCGCGAGCTCCTCGTCGGCTTTGCCGCGTCGGCCGGTCAGCATCAGCACCGGAAGCTGCTCGAAACCGGCGGTCTTGCGCAATTCCTGAACGAGGAGGACACCCGACAAGCCGGGCATGTTGCAATCGAGCACGACGAGATCGGGCTGGCGCGCCTTGATCACGCGGAGCGCCTCAGCGCCATCGGTGATCAGCCCCGCGCCATGACCTGCCGCGATCAATGCGTTGCATGCAATCTCGCCTACGATCTCGTCATCATCTGCCACAATTATGCGCGCCATCGGCCTTCATCCATCCGCTATTGCCGCACCCCCCAACGTTTCGTGACCGTTGCGGTCGCAACCGAAGTTAGTGTCTGGCGCGGCAACCATGCCGCCAGCATCCACAAGAAGCGTTAACCGGCAACGAATAGACCGGCGCTTTTCCGGGAGTGCCGAGATGTGATCGAGCAAGGAAACCGCCGTTCGCAACTGATGATCGCGGCAATATTGCTGTTCCTGTTGCTCGGCGCCGGTGCCGGGTTGTGGACGATCCTGCAGAAGCAGCGCGCCGACGGATGGGTGCGGCACACCTTTGCAGTCACCGATCGGCTTTCCGATATCCGCATCCTCAGCCTTCGCGCCGAAATCTATGCGCGCGGCTATGTGCTGACCGGTAGCCCCGCCGATCGCGCCGACGTCGGTGCGCTGGACGCCCGCATCCCGGCTGCGTTTCGCGCGCTGGAGCACATGACGGCGGACAATCCGCACCAGCGCCTGCAGGTGCCGCGGCTCGCGAGCGCCGTCATCGCGCGGCTCGTGCTCGCCAGACATGTGATGGCGCTGCGTGATCAAGAGCGGCAGGCCGAGGCGATTGCGTTGATCGACCAACCGTCCACGCGTGGTGGCGCAACCGACATTCTTGCCCGGATCGCCGAGGTGCGCGGCGAGGAGGATCGGCTGCTGCAGCTGCGCCTGCGCCGCTCGGGCGATCTCGAATATGCTCTGGAAATCGCGTTTGGCGTCTGCGGCTTGCTCGTGCTCGCGCTCGCCTACGCGCTCAATCGCGAACGCCTCGAGCGGCTGGAGGTCCTTCGCGATGCAAACGCGCAGCAGCAGCGTCAGATCGCCGAACAGGCGCGGATCGAGGGCGCGCTCGAGGCGGCGCTGCAGGCGAAATCCAGCTTTCTCGCGAATATGAGCCATGAGATCCGCACGCCCATGAACGGCGTGCTCGGCTTTGCCGATCTGTTGTTGCACGGCGAACTCACGCCCGAGCAGCAGCGCTACGCGCAACTCATCGTTGATTCGGGCAAGGCGATGATGCGACTGCTCAACGACATCCTGGATATCTCGAGGATCGAGGCCGGGCGGATGGAAATCGCGCCGGAACGGGTCGATCTTCGCCACACGTTGCGCAATTGCATCCGGCTCATCCAGCCCGCCGCCGCGCAGAAGGGGCTCAACCTCTGCTTCGAGGTCGCGCCCGATCTGCCGATGTTCGTCGCCGTCGATGGACTGCGGCTGCGGCAGATCCTGCTCAATCTGCTCGGCAATGCGGTCAAGTTCACGGAGCATGGCCGCATCGCGTTCAGCGCACGCGTCGCCAAGCCGTCGCTGGATAGTATTGAGTTCCGCGTGCAGGATAGCGGCATCGGCATCCCGGAAGAGCGGCAAGCGGCGATCTTCGATCACTTCGTCCAGGCCGATCAATCGACGGCACGACGGTTCGGCGGCAGTGGCCTCGGGCTCGCGATCAGCAACCGATTGGCGATGCTGATGGGTGGCAGCCTGAGCGTCGAAAGCCTGCCCGGCGAGGGCTCAACGTTTATGTTACGCCTTCCGCTGACGGAAAAACGGGCGCCGCGCCAGGTCCGCCGCGAGGCAGCGCAGCCAAGTGCGCCGACACGCGCGTTGCGCATCCTCCTTGCCGAGGATCATGACGTCAACCAGGCGCTCGTCGAGGCGATGCTGGCGCAGCTCGGCCATCAGGCCGTCGTCGTCGGCAACGGCAAGGATGCCGTCGCCGCCGTTCGCCGCCGCCGCGGCGAGGACAAGCCGTTCGACCTCGTCTTGATGGACATGCAGATGCCGGAGATGGACGGTCTCGCGGCGACGCGTCTGCTGAGGGCCGATCGGGAGAAAGTGCCGGTCATCGCGCTCACCGCCAACGCCTATGCGGACGACATCAACGCCTGTCTGGCGGCGGGTATGCAGGGGCATCTTGCGAAGCCGGTGCTGTTCGGCGACCTCGCCGCCGCGATCGCCAAGTGGGCGCCGGCGGAGCAGACGGTCCGCCCCCCGCCCGCCGACGCCGCTTTAGCCGTCGAGCCGCGGCTCCATGCGCTGTTCGCGACGCGAACGCGCGAGCTGCGCGATCTTGCGGAGCGGATCGGGCACGCCGGACTGTTCGCCGACGCCGACATCGATCAGCTGCGAGGATTGCTGCACAAGCTCGCCGGATCAGCGGGCATGTTCGATCGCGCGGAGCTCGGCCAGCGCGCCGCGGATCTCGAGGACGCGCTCGAAGACGCCGACGCGGGAAGCCGCCCCACTCTCGTCCGACAGGTCGGCGAGATGCTGCGCGACGCGGCATAGTGCCCTGCCAGCGCCGATGGCGTAGCGAGCGGTGCTTGATCCTTTTTTGCGGCCAGACCCGCACCAGTCGGTGTTCAGAGGTCCTCGTTCAGGACCGCTGGCGCAAGTCTCGTGCTTAGCTAGCTTTGGCGTTAGCATAGGGCAGCGACGCCGCTCCACGTGGCCAGCGCGGAGGCACAGCACGACGCAGCGTTGGATGGCCGCGATCAGCAGACGGGACCGGTCGTGCCTGCGCATTGCGGCCGCGGTCGGCATAAATTGCTAGGCTTGCTCATCAAATTGGCTGATCCTGGCCGTTAAATCCTTTATCATGGTTGCGACATGAAAAGGGGGGGGTCCATGGCGGCTAAGGGTGAGCCAGCGCTCGATCTCGCGCGCTTGGAGGCGAGCGCTGTCTTTTCGCATTTGCGCGAAGCAGCGGAACGCGTCACCAACATTCTTGCCGTCGCCGACGATGCGTTGAAGGATGAGCGAAGAGCCTATCGCCATGAACTGGCGGCGCGGCTGCTCGCAGCACGACGCGGGCGTAGTCGTATCTTCGGCGACGGTCTGTTCTCGGATCCCGCGTGGGAAATGCTGCTCGACCTCTATGTACGTGAGGCGCGTGGAGTAGAAACCGGTGTATCCTCGCTCGGCCTGGCATCGGGCGCGCCACCCTCAACGGCGCTACGATGGCTGACCAATTTGGAACGCCGCGGCTTGGTTGAGCGCTATCGTTCTCAAAATGACCAGCGGGTCCGATATGTTCGGCTCACGCGTACCGCTTTGGAAAGCTTCGACGTCTACATGGATGAGGCGTCGCGTTGGCTATATTCCTCGGTCCAAGGCAGCTGATAGGTCAGCGCGATCTCATGGCCGACGCCAGACAGGCGCGCGGCTGCGACCATGTCCTCCGGTCGGCCGGATGTATCAATCAGCATGAGCGCTCTCTGAATGAGCGCGAGACACTCTGTTGCTTTGTCCGGATCCATGTTCGATTGCCGGTCAATCCTTGCGAGACCGCTGTAGCATGGATGCGGCGCAAGCCCATATGTGGCTTTCACTGCACCGCGCTCCGGAGGGCGCCGGGCTGCTTTATATTCTCGTCGAAGCTCGTCTCGCTAGCCATGGTCTCGGTCGATAGATGGGGATGCGCAGCGTTATATACCTGTTGCCCGAAGCGTGCGGTTCGACCGACACGGTCTCCCCCAGCATCGGCGGCGGCGTTACCCTACGGCAGGAAAGTGCCGTGAACTTGGCTGCGGTGGAACGTTTTCTATGCATCCGCCGAACGTGATGACAGCGCTGCGATCAAGATTGTCGGAGACGCGCCTTGCCACTGCGCTGACGGACATCATCGCGCTGGTATGCGATAATCGCCGCGATCACGATAGCAAAAGGCCACACGAATTTCCTGCTGCATCGGCTTGGCGCCTGAAGACAAATTGGCGATGCTGTACCGTTCCCAAAGGGGAATCGTTCGGTGCAAAGCGCCGCTGACGAAGGTGCTGAGGCCATCCCGCCTCGCAGCAGCGTCGCCCAGGATAGCCAAGCGTCTCGCCCGACCTTGCCGAGCGCATCGAGGTTTGCAAAGTTGGAGCCACCCCGGCCAAACTCAACGGCTCGCCTCCGCTTAAACCTTTTAGTCATCTGGGCTCCACAGCCGACGCTGCACCATGGCTGCGCGCGGCCAGCGGAGCAAAACCTGACTTGGTTATGCCACAAGCTTTCGATGCAGATGGACTGGCGGCTATCTTCCAAGATTTGGAAAAATCGGATCAGTCCTCCGGCAGCGCTTCGAGCGTCTCGGTCAGGCGTCGACGCAATTCTGCGTCGCGCGTGATCTCCAGCATCGCTCCGAGGCTACTACGTGCGGGAGATATATTTTCGTCGACGAGCTCGAGCCGCGCTCGCTCCCACCAGGCGTGCGGGTAGTCCGGTGCCATCGTCGTCATGCGGACGTACAGTTCGAGCGCGCGGCGTCCCCGCCCCGCTTGCTCGGCGCGTGACGCCTGGTTCTGGAGGAGGCGGACAAGCACCGCGCGGTTCGGCATAGCCGCAACGTGGGTCACCGCACGGCCGCCGCCCGCGGACGCTTCGAGGAACGCAGCGAGCCGCTCGGCACCGACGCGCATACCGCCTGCGAACGGATCGACGATTACCGGTGTCACCTCGGCGCCGATCAGCACGAGGACGTGACCTGGCACATCGAGCACGTCGGCGCTCCAGCTAAGTCGACGTGCCATCGCTACCCAGAGGATAGACAGGCTCACCGGCAGCCCGCGACGCCGGTCCAGGACACTGATGAGGTCTGCATTGGCGGGATCATCATAAGTCTCGGCATCGCCAGCAAAACCGAATTCGCCGCCGAGCACCGCCGCCAGCGCGTCGGCGCGATCAGCCGGTGTCTTGGCGCCGCGGCCGGCCAGGTCTAGCCGCGTCTCCATTGCGTCAAGCAGGTCGTGATAGGGTGCGAGGTCAGTTCCGGGA
>JAFAZF010000004.1 GCA_019239915.1 Sphingomonadaceae bacterium | reverse complement strand
TCCACAGCAGACGCTCGTCTAACGTCGATCCGGCGCCAAGCGGCGTGCGTCGCTCGTCAGCGCCGGCGGGCCGCGCTCCATCGGCGCAGTCCAGCGAGCGCTCCGAGTGCCGCAACCCACCCCCGGCCCCTCCCTTTGAGGGAGGGGGGATGAACGTCTGCTACTGGGTGTAAGCTGCCATGCTTATCGTCCGTCATGCCTTCAGCGCGGCCACCGCCTTCTCGATCCGCCGCGCGCGCGTCTCGGGCTTCTTCGCCTGCTCCACCGCTTCGGCAAGCTCCCGCTTTGCGGTGTAGCTGAGCGCCTCCCAGCGCGGCCAGGCATCGGCCGCGTGCAGCGCCGCGGCGAGGTCGTCGGGCGGATCGACCGTGCGGGGTGCGACGTCGAGCGTCAGCGTCACCGCGAAGCTGTCGCCCTCGCGCACGCCCGCCGCGTCGCGATGGCTCTTGCGAAAGGGCACGAAAGGCGCGCCGCCCATCGCCGCGACGGTGCTGCGGTAGCTGTGGCCGTTGACCGTGACGGCGAGCGGCGCGCGCGTCGTGCCGAACACCGCCTTCGGATCGAACGGCAGCACGATCCGGCCGACGCCCTCGCCGGGCTGCAGCGTGGTGGTGAAGCTGCGGCTGGTCATTGCGGCGGCATACTCTAGCCCCTCCCTTTCAGGGAATGGGTTAGGGTGGGGCGGCGGCAAGCGTATCGCTCCGTTTTCCACCCACCCCAAACCCCTCCCTTGAAAGGGAGGGGCTTAACGTCACCCCCGCGGGTGAAAGTGATCGTAGATCGCGCGCGCCATCGTGCCCGAGACGCCGGGCGCGCGTTCGAGATCCTCCAGCGCGGCGTTGCGGACGGCGCGCGCCGTGCCGAAGTGCATCAGCAGCGCCTTCTTGCGCGCCGGACCGATGCCGGGGATCTCGTCGAGCGGGCTGGTGACCAGGCTCTTGGCGCGCTTGGCGCGGTGCGCGCCGATCGCGAAGCGGTGCGCCTCGTCGCGCAGCCGCTGGAGATAGAAGAGCACCGGCGAGTTGAGCGGCAGCATCGATTCGCGGCCGTCCGGCAGGTGAAAATGCTCGCGGCCGGCGTTGCGGTCGGGGCCCTTTGAGATGCCCACGATCGGCACGTCGTGGACGCCCATCTCTTCCATCACCTTGCAGACGGCGGAGACCTGGCCCTTGCCGCCGTCGATCAGCAGCAGGTCCGGCCACTCGCCCGACTTGCGATCCGGATCCTCCTTCTCGAGCCGGGCGAAGCGGCGTTCGAGCACCTCGCGCATCATCGCGAAATCGTCGCCCGGCGCGGTCTCGGGGCGCTTGATGTTGAACTTGCGATAGGCGTTCTTGCGGAAGCCTTCGGGGCCGGCGACGATCATCGCGCCAACCATGTTGGTGCCCATTATGTGGCTGTTGTCGTAGACCTCGATGCGTTCGGGCGCGGCTTCGAGCTCGAACATGTCGGCGAGTTCGCGCTGGATCTTCGCCTGGGTCGTGCCCTCGGCGAGATGGCGGTCGAGCGCCTCTTCGGCGTTGCGCGTCGCCTGCGCGAGCAATTTGCGCTGCTCGCCGCGCTGGGGGTGCTTCAGCATCACCCGGCGCTCGGCACGTTCCGAGAGCGCGTCGGCGATCAGCTCGGCCTCCTCGAGCGCGCGATCGACGAGCACGAGCCGCGCCGGCGGCACCTCCTCGTAGAACTGCATCAGGAAGCTGGTCAGCACCTCGTCGACCGGCACGTCGGCGATATGCGCGGGGAAGAAGGCGCGCGTCCCCCAATTCTGGCCACCGCGGATGAAGAAGGCCTGGATGCAGATCGTGCCCGGCTTGCACGCCATCGCGAACAGGTCGGCGTCCTGCACGCCCTCGGCGTTGATCGCCTGGCTGCCCTGGATGAAGGTGAGCGCGCGCAGGCGATCGCGGAACATCGCGGCAAGCTCGAAGTCCATCGCCTCGGCCGCCGCCTGCATCTGCGCGCCCAGCTTCTCCTGCACCTTGGTCGAGCGGCCGGCGAGATAGGCTTCCGCGTCGTCGACCAGCTCGCGATAGGCTTCCTTGCTGATTCGCTCGACGCAGGGGGCGCTGCAGCGCTTGATCTGATGGAGCAGGCAGGGCCGCGTGCGGTTCGCGAAGAAGCTGTCGGTGCAGGAGCGAAGCAGGAACAGCTTCTGCAGCGCGGTAAGCGTCTTGCGGACCGCGCCGGCGCCGGCGAACGGCCCGAAATACTGCCCCTTGGCGCGCCGCGCGCCGCGATGCAGCTGCACGCGCGGATAATCATGATCCTCGCGCAACAGGATGAAGGGAAAGGACTTATCGTCGCGCAGCAGCACGTTGTAGGGCGGCCGGAAGCGCTTGATCAGCTGCGCCTCGAGCAGCAGCGCCTCGGCCTCGGTGTTGGTCGTCACGATCGTCATCGACCGCGTCTGCGCGACCATGCGCGAAAGCCGCTTCGGCAGCCGCGCGACCTGCGTATAGTTGGTGACGCGGTTCTTCAGCGAACGCGCCTTGCCGACATAGAGCACGTCGCCCCGCACATCCTGCATGCGATAGACGCCGGGCCGCACCGGCAGTGTCTTCACCACCGCGCGGATCGCGGCTACGCCCGCTTCGATGTCGGGCGCACCGCCGCCTTCGGTGGCGCCTCGCACGGCATAGGTCGCCTTCTCTTCCGAGAAGCGGTCGGTGGTCGGGGTGTCGCTCACGAGAGCTGATTTAGGACTCCGCGAGTCCGCGCGCTACGTCCTGATGACAGGGATTTAAGCGGCCGGGCGCGCGGCGCTCATTTAGCGGTCGCGGCGGAGGAGAAAAGCATGAGCGAAGGCATCGAGGCACCCGAGGGCGGCAACCGCCGGCTCAACCGCATGGTTGCGGTCACCGTGGTAATCCTCTCGGTCGCGATGGCGGTGGGCAAGATCAAGGACGACAATATCGTTCAGGCGATGCAGGCCGACCAGGCGAGCAAAATCGACCTGTGGAGCGAATATCAGTCGACGCGGATCAAGGCGCATGACCAGCGGATCGCCGCGACGCTGCTCGGCCAATCTCCCACCGGCGCCGGTGCCGCGGCGGCCGCACAAAAGGAGAGCGCACGCTATGACGGTGAATCCGCGGGTCTCAAGCGCCAGGCGCAGGACGCGCAGCATGACTACGACGTGCAGGGCCGCCGCGACGACCAGTTCGATCTTTCCGACGGCTTCATGTCGATCGCGCTCGCCGTGGTCGCGATTTCCGCGCTGATCGAGCAGTTCTGGCTGCTTGCCGTCGGCTGGGTGTCGGGCGGGTTCGGGCTGCTCTTCCTGGTGGCCGGCTTCGAAAGCCTGGCGATCCACCCCGACGCACTGGTAGCGTTCCTGAGCTAGGCTGGATCGCGAGCATTCGCTCGCGATCGAACAACACTCCCGTTCGTGTCGAGCGAAGTCGAGACACGTTGGCGCGGTGCTTGCGGCACGTCCCTCGACTTCGCTCGGGACGAACGGTTAGGGTCGATGAGGTACCCTCCGCCCCAACGCGTTCAGTTCAGCCGCGCGATCGTGCGGTCGACGAGCGCCTTGTCGCTGGCGGCATCGTGGCGCTCGGCGATGAGCGCGGCGGCAGCGGACGCTGCAGCGGTCGCCGCCTTGGCGCGGACTTCGGCGACGGCCGCGCGCTCGGCGGCACCGATCTTGTCCTCGGCCATGCGCGCGCGGCGCTCGATCAGCGCGTCGGCATCGATCCGCGCCTTGCGCAGCATCTCCTGCGATTCATCGACGGCGTGCTTGCGGATCTGTTCGGCCTCGGTCGCGGCGGCGGCGGCCTTGCCCTCATATTCGGCGCGGAGCGCCTCGGCCTCGGCGCGCAGCCGCTTGGCTTCGTCGAGATTGGTACGGATCGCGGCGATCTGCTTGTCGAGCGCGGCGCCGATGATCGACGGCACCTTCTTGGCGACGATCACCGCGATCACGACAATCATCGCGAGCGCGACCCAGGCCGGGGCGTCGAGCCCGAGCGCGGTCGGCTCATGCTCCTCGGCGGGCGCGAGCGTGCCGGCGGAAGTGGTCATGTCAGCCATCATGGTCAGGCGGCCTTGGCGAGAGCGGCGCGGGCACCAGCTTCGGCGGCATCGCGATCGATCACGATGCCGGAGAGGCGCTGGACGATCTCCTGCGTCGCCTCGGTGGCGACGCTCTCGATCTGGCCGAGCGCGGCTTGACGCGCCGCCTCGAGCTGGGCTTCGGCGGCGGCGAGCTTCTCCGCAGTGGCCGCGTCGGCCGCCTTGGTCTTGGCTTCAAGCTCGGCGGCGGCCGCGCTCTTGGCCTCCGCGGTCGCCTTCTGCGCGATCGCGCGCGCCTCGGCGATGCGGGCGGTATAATCCGCCTCGGTCGCCTCGGCGCTCTTGCGGGCGCGATCGGCGGCGGCGAGATCCTCGGCGATCTTGTGATCGCGCGCGTCCACGGTCGCCTCGATCTTCGGCATCATGCCGCGGCCGATCACGAAATAGATGATCCCGAACACCACCAGCAGCCAGAAGATCTGCGATGCGTAGATTTGCGAGAGCTGGTCGATCTGAGGCATATCGGGTCCGGTCCGTGGCTGGTCGAAGGCAGGGCCGGATCACTCCGGCCCCGGCTCGATCATTTGGCGACGAACAGAATGATGATCGCGACGACGAACGCGATCAGGCCGAGAAGCTCGGCGGCGGCGAAGCCGATGAACAGGCGCCCCTGCTGGCCGTCGGCGGCCGCCGGATTGCGCAGCGCGCTCTCGAGGAACGAGCCGAACACGTTGCCCACGCCGAGCGCGGAAAGGCCGACGCCGATCGCCGCGAGACCGGCTCCGATAACCTTGGCGGATGCGAGATCCATACTGTAACTCCCTAGCTACTGTTTGATTGGACAGAAATCAGTGCAGGTTGATCGCGTCGTTGAGATAGAGCGACGTGAGCAACGCGAAGACATAGGCCTGGATCGCGGCGACCAGGATCTCGAGCGCAGAGATGCCGATGATCAACAAGAAGCTCGGCAGGCTGACGAGGAGACCATAGCCAGGCCCTGCGTTAAGACCGGTCACGATGAAGCTGCCGAACACGTCGAGCAGGATGTGCCCCGCCGTCATCGCCACGAACAGTCGCAGCCCGAGGCTGAACGGACGCACGAAGAACGAGACGAACTCGATCGGCGCCACCAGCAGCGCGATATACCAAGGCGTGCCGTGCGGCACGAACAGCGAAAAGAAGTGGAAACCGTGGCGCCCGAAGCCGACGATCAGCACGATCGAGAAACTCAGGATCGCGAGCACGCCGGTAATCGAGAAATGGCTGGTCGCGGCGAAGCTATGGGCGTTCACGCCAAGCGGCCGGATGATGCCGATCGGGAACAATCCCAAGAAGTTGCAGATCAGGATGAAGGTGAAGAGCGAGAAGACGTAGGGCGTGAACTTGCGGCCTTCGGGGCCGATGTTCGTGCGCATCATGTTGGTGACGAAGCCGGTCAGCCCCTCGACCATCATCTGCCAACGGCCAGGCACGAGCTCGCGCTTCATGCCGCCGATCATGAACCCCCAGAAACACAGCAGCGCGATCGCCATCCATAGCGCGGAGTTGGTGAAGCTGATGTCATAGCCGCCCGCATGCAGGCCCACGATCGGCTCGACCGTGAACTGGTGCATCGGATCGATATTGCCGCCGGCTGCCACGCTCGTTCGAACCCCTCGTTCGCCGGCCGCGGCCGGCACCCCTCACTCCGGCGTCTCGCCGGAAATCTTCATAATCGCCCGGAAGGCGACGCCCACCCCCAGGAACAGGAACAGCAACAGCAACCAGGGCGAGGTGCCCAGGAAGCGATCGAGCACCCAGCCGATGAGCGCGCCGCCGGCAAGCCCCGCGACCAGCTCGGATAACACCTTGCTGCCCTGCGAATAACCCTTGCCAGGCTTGCCGCGCTCCGTGCCGGTCCGCGCCGCCTCGGCAGTTCGCGCGCTCCTCAATTGCTCGTCGAGCGAGCGGAACCGCGCATCCTGCCTGTCGCCGGGATCCTGCCCGGTCTCGTCCTCCGTCATGAACCGTCCCCTTCGCTTGACCACTTGGGGGCGCGCGCCATGCCGGCGGGCGATCCCGCTGTGGCGCGGCCCCCTTAGGAAAGCCCTCCCCCCGAGTCAACGCTTGCGCGGGGCGCACGCGACACGAGGCTGTGGATCGGGCATAAGCGGCTCAGGCGGGAGGGAATTCGACAGACGTCATGAGCGACATCGATCCTCCGTCGGACGCCGCCGGCCATCGCGCGCGGCTGCGCGATCGGCTGCTCGCCAGCAACGGCGAGGGCCTGCAGGATTACGAGCTCGTCGAATATCTGCTCGCCGTCGCCATTCCGCGGATCGATACGAAGCCGATCGCCAACGAATTGCTACGCCGTTTTGGCACGCTGCCGAAACTGCTCGAAGCCTCTCCGGACACGCTGAAGACGGTCAAAGGGTTGGGCGACAACTCCGTCGCCGCGCTCAAGGTCGCGCGGGCCGTCGCGCTTCGCATGCTGCGGACGGAAACCACAGCCAAGCCGGTGCTGGCGAGCTGGCAGGCGCTGATCGACTAACTTACCGCCGACATGGCGCATGGGCTCGTCGAGCGCGTCCGCGTGCTCCATCTCGACAGCAAGAACCGGCTGATCAGCGACGAGCTGATGTGGGAGGGCACGATCGATCAGTCGGCGGTGCATGTTCGCGAGCTGATGCGGCGCGGCCTGGAATTGGGCTCGGCGGCGCTGATCCTCGTCCATAACCATCCGAGCGGCGACCCCAGCCCCAGCCGTCAGGACATCGCGCTTACCCGAGAGATCGCCACCGCCGGCAAGCCGCTCGGCATCTTGGTCCACGATCATGTCGTGATCGGCTCGACGGGCCACGCAAGCCTGCGCGCGTTGGGGCTGATCTAACCTGCCCAGCCCAAGGCCCCCGATCGTGGCAGGCGAAGGCGCGACACTCGACACCCCGCTTGGCGCGGGACGCTCGGGTCGGCGCGGGGAGCGAAATCAGTAACGGACGCCGGTCAGCTCTTCCGAAACCGCCCAGAGCCGCGCCGCGACGGCGTCGTCGCGTGCCGCCATCGTGCGCCGCGCGGCGGCGGGCTCGCCCTTCATCTCGGAGAAGCCGTCGGGACCATAATAGCCGCCGGGCACCGCATCGGGCGACGTCGCCGCATAGAGTTGCGGCAGCGCGCCGCGCGCCGCCGACTGGAAGACGAGCGGCGCGAACAGCCGCGCCAGCCGCCCGGCGATACTGCGCCTGCCCGGCCCGTTGTCCATCAGATCGGTGGACGAGGCGCCGGGATGCGCGGCGATGCTGGCAATTCCCCAGTCCTCTTCGTCGCTGCGGCGCTGGAGTTCGCGCGCAAACAGGAGGTTGGCGAGCTTCGACTGGCCATAGGCGCGCCACCCGCTGTAGCGCCGCTCCGATTGAAGATCGTCGAACGCGATCCGCCCGTTGCGATGCGCTAGGCTACTCACCGTGACGACGCGCGGGCTGCTGCCACGACGAAGCAGCGGCAGCAGCAGCCCCGTCAGCGCGAAATGGCCGAGATGGTTCGTGCCGAGCTGCATCTCGAAGCCGTCGGCGGTAATGCGGCGCTGGGGCAACGCCATCACGCCGGCGTTGTTGACGAGCACGTCCAGGCTCTCGCGCTGGCCGGCGAGCCGCTCTGCGAAGGCGCGGATCGAGGCGAGGCTAGCGAGATCGAGCCGCTCGAACCGGACGTCGGCTTCGCCGGCCTGCGCGCGGATGGCGTCGCGCGACGCCTCACCTTTTGTGGGATCGCGCCCGGCCAGGATCACGGCGCCGCCTGCGCGCGCGAGCGCAAGCCCGGTCTCGAAACCGAGCCCGCCCGGCCCGGTCACAACGAAGGAGCGGCCACCGAGCGACGCTATGTCTGAAGTCGTCCAGCGCGCCATCGCGCGATCCTCGCGAGCCGCGCGGGTTCGGTCAAGCGATCCCTCAGCGATGTGCGCGCGGCTTCGACTTGGCTTCCGGCTTCGACGCCGCCTTGGCGCCCTGATCGACGTCGCCGTTCGAAGGCAGCGAATCGATCGCCACCGTCTTTCCGGCGATCCGCACGCTGTGCGGCTGCGGCGCGTCCGCGAACGAAACCTGCGAGGCGTTGCTCGCCGGGTCTGCCGCCTGCGCGGCGGCCGCGGCCGTGGCCGAGGTGCCAACCGCCTGCGCGGTCGCCGGTGTGACGGCGATCATCGCTGGGAACAGCGCGATAAGCGAAAGGGTGCGAGCCATATTCGTCTTCCTCGCCTGGCGACCTGAGGGTCGCGGGGAGAGCCATCATTGCACGCCACCCCTTAAGAGGGTGTGACTTGCAACACAGCGCGCGTGCGCCCTGATCGTTCCGCCGCCGTTCGCGCTTCGATTGAAGCGGCGGAACGGCTCTGCTAGGCGCCCGGCACACCTAAAGGATGAAGCCATGGTCCCGCGCTATTCGCGCCCGGAGATGACGGCGCTGTGGGCGCCGGAGACGAAGTTCAAGATCTGGTTCGAGATCGAGGCGCACGCCACCGATGCGCTCGCCGAGATCGGCGTCGTGCCGAAATCCGCTGCCAAGGCGCTGTGGGACTGGTGGGAGACGAACCCCGCGATCGACGTGCCGGCGATCGACGCGATCGAGGCGGTCACCAAGCATGACGTGATCGCCTTCCTCACCTGGGTCGCCGAGAATGTCGGCGGCGAGGCGCGCTTCATGCATCAGGGCATGACCAGCTCGGACGTGCTCGATACCTGCCTCGCCGTCCAGCTCGCGCGCGCCGCCGACATCCTGCTCGCCGATCTGGAAGCGCTGCTGTCGGTGCTCAAGCGCCGCGCCTTCGAGCACAAGCTCACGCCCACGATCGGACGCAGCCACGGCATCCACGCCGAGCCGGTCACCTTCGGGCTCAAGCTCGCCGAGGCCTATGCCGAGTTCGCCCGCAACCGTGACCGGCTGCTGGCGGCGCGTGCGGATATCGCGACCTGCGCGATCTCGGGCGCGGTCGGCACCTTCGCCAACGTCGATCCGTCGGTCGAGGAGCATGTCGCGGCCAAGCTCGGGCTATCGGTCGAGCCGGTCTCGACGCAGGTGATCCCGCGCGATCGCCACGCGATGTTCTTCGCGACGCTGGGCGTGATCGCCTCCTCGATCGAACGGCTGGCGACCGAGGTCCGCCATCTCCAGCGCACCGAGGTGCTCGAGGCGGAGGAATATTTCTCGCCAGGCCAGAAGGGCTCGAGCGCCATGCCGCACAAGCGCAATCCGGTACTTACCGAGAACCTCACCGGCCTCGCCCGCGTCGTCCGCAGCGCGACGATCCCAGCGATGGAGAATGTCGCGCTCTGGCACGAGCGCGACATCAGCCACTCCTCCGTCGAGCGCTATATCGGGCCCGACGCGACGATCACGCTCGATTTCGCGCTGGCGCGGCTTACCGGCGTGATCGACAAGCTGCTCGTCTATCCGGCGCGGATGCAGAAGAATCTCGATAAGATGGGCGGCCTTGTCCACTCGCAACGCGTGCTGCTCGCGCTGACGCAGGCGGGCGCCAGCCGCGAGGATGCCTATCGCCTCGTTCAGCGCAACGCGATGAAGGTCTGGGAATCGGACGGTGCGCTCTCGCTGCTCGATCTGCTCAAGGGCGACGCGGAGGTGACCGCGCTGCTCTCGCCGGCCGAGATCGAGGAGAGGTTCGACCTCGGCTATCACCTCAAGCATGTCGACACGATCTTCGCGCGGGTGTTCGGAGCGAGCGCGGCGTGAGCCGGCAGGCCGGGCTGGCGCTCACCGCGCTGCGCGGGGAAACCTGTGAGGCACACGAGCGCCTCGATGCCTTGTTCGGCCGCTTCGACCTCAGGCTCGAGCGAGATTATCGCGGCTTCCTCACCGCCCATGCGATGGCGCTGCCGCCGCTCGAAGCGGCAACCGGGGTGGCAGGCATGGGCCAGGAACTCGACGACTGGGATCAGCGCAAACGCACCCAGGCGCTCACAGCCGATCTGCGCGCGTTGGGCGCCGGTCTCCCCTCCCCGCTCGAGATTGCGCCGCTGAGCGATACGGACGAGGCCTGGGGCACCGCCTACGTGCTCGAAGGCTCGCGACTGGGTGGCGCCTATCTTGCCCGCCAGATCGGCGACGGTCTGCCAAACTCCTATCTCGGCACGCCGCAAGCGCCGGGCGCCTGGCGGAAGTTTCTGGAAACTCTGGAAGAACGTCTCTACAGCGCCGATCGAGCTGCGAGGGCGGGGGCCGCGGCGGCCCGGGCCTTTGCGCTGTTCGAGCGCGCCGGCCGGGAGATGCTGGAGCGGACTGCCGAGTGACCGACGTCGGTTTCAGGGTTGATCTTTCGAACTGCGACCGCGAGCCGATCCACATCCTCGGCGCCGTGCAGCCGTTCGGTTGCCTGATCGCGCTTTCCAGCGACTGGATGATCGCGCGCGTTTCGGCAAACAGCGAAGCCTTTTTCGGCCGACCGCCCGACGCGCTGCTCGGCACGCCGATCGTGCAGCTGTTCGCCGGCGAGGCGGTCCATGCGATCCGCAACCGCATCACGCTGCTGCGCGGCGCGGACTCGACGGAGCGCCTCTATTCCGTCGATCTGCTCGGCGATGGCCGCCATTTCGATGTCGCGGTCCACATCTCCGGCCATCAGGTCGTCATCGAGGCCGAGACGGCGCAGGAAGACGAGGGCGACACCGCCGGGACGATCCGCACGTTGATGGCGCGGCTCGACCAGGCGCCGAGCTTCGACGCCTTCCTGCGCGACAGCGCGCGGCAAGTGCGCGCCCTCACCGGCTTCGATCGCGTGATGGTCTATCGCTTCGCCGAGGACGGCTCGGGCGAGGTTGCGGCGGAAGCGGTGCGGCCCGGCATCGGCACCTTCCTCGGGCTCCACTACCCCCATACCGACATTCCGGCGCAGGCGCGCGCGCTCTATTTGCGCAATCTGTTCCGCGTCATCGCCGACGTGCATGGCGCGCCGGTGCCGATCCTGCCGGCGCTCGACGAGAAGGGGCAGCCGCTCGACTTGTCGCTTTCGGTGGCGCGCTCGGTGTCGCCGATCCATCTCGAATATCTCGCCAACATGGGCGTCGATGCGTCGCTGTCGATCTCGATCGTGATCGAGGGACGGCTGTGGGGGCTGTTCGCCTGCCATCATTATGCGCCGCGCCTGCCGAGCCTGGCGCGGCGCGGCCTGTGCGAGCTGTTCGGCCAGATGGTCTCGATGAAGCTCGAGGCGCGCGAGCGGCGTGCTCGCGGCGATTATGTCGCGCAGGGCCGCGACGTGGTGAACCGCTTGCTGACCGCGGTGGTCGGCGATGAATCGCTGCTCGCCGAGCCGGCCTGGCTCGCCGACATCCTCGGCGAGGCGATCCCGGCGGATGGCGTCGGCGTCTATCTCAACGGACGCATGGCGCTGTCGGGGCTCACGCCTGGCGAGGACGAGTTCCTCGACGTGATCCGTGCGCTCAACGCCACTGCGGCGGGGCGCGTCTATGCGACGCACCGCATCGCCGATCTCTTGCCCGAGGCAGAGCGCTATGCCGAACGCGCCGCCGGCCTGCTCGCGCTGCCGATCTCGCGTTCCCCGCGCGACTATGTCGTGCTGTTCCGGCAGGAGATCATCAAGACGGTGCGCTGGGCCGGCGACCCCAACGAGAAGTCGGTCGACTATGGCCCCAACGGCCCGCGCCTGACGCCGCGCAAGAGCTTCGAGAGCTGGTCCGAGCTGGTGCGCGGCACGGCACAGCCGTTCACCGCCGCGGAGATCAGCGTTGCCGACATGCTGCGCGGCGCGCTTGTCGAGATCCTGCTGCGCATTTCCGATCAAGCCAATGTCGAGCGGCGCGAGGCAGGTGAGCGCCAGGCGATCCTGATCGCCGAGCTCAACCATCGCGTGCGCAACATCCTGTCGCTGATCCGCGGGCTCGTCCGCCAGTCGCGCGGCGCGAGCGGGTCGATCGAGGATTTCGTCGGCGAACTCGAGGGCCGCATCCAGGCGCTCGCCCGGGCGCACAACCAGATCACCGCGGAACATTGGGGGCCGGGATCGCTGCGCGGACTGATCGAGACCGAGGCCGGCGCCTATCTGGGCGACAAGTCGGATCGCGTGCGCACGAGCGGGCCTGACGTGCTGCTCAATCCGCAGGCCTTCTCGACGCTCGCGCTCGTCTTCCACGAGCTTATGACCAACAGTGCCAAATATGGCGGATTGTCGGACAGCGGCGGTGTCGCGGTCGAATGGCGGCTCGACGACGACGGTGACCTGCACGTGCATTGGCAGGAGCGCGGCGGTCCTCCGGTGAAGCAGCCGACGCGGACCGGGTTCGGATCGACGATCATCCAACGCTCGATCCCCTATGATCTCGGCGGCAAGGCCGAGGTCCGCTACCTTGGCGAGGGCCTGGAAGCGAACTTCTGCGTCCCCCATCGCCATGTCAGCGAAGGCCGCCTGGCAGGGCACGCTGCCGAGCCGAGGCCGGAGGCGATCGCCCTGTCGACGAGCGAAACTCCGTTCGAAGGCGAGACCGTGCTGCTCGTCGAAGACAGCCTGATCATCGCGCTCGACGCCGAGGACATATTGGCGTCGCTCGGGGCTGGCCGCGTGCTCGCCGCCGCGACCGTTCGGCAAGCGCAGCAGCAGCTCGATCGCGAACGGCCGGACTTCGCACTGCTAGACGTCAATCTCGGCCAGGAGACGAGCTTCCCGATCGCCGATCGGCTGAAGGCGCTCGGCGTGCCCTTCCTGTTCGCAACCGGCTATGGCGAACAGCTTCAGCTGCCGCCAGTCCACGAGCGCGCGACCGTGCTGCAGAAGCCGTATACCGCCGAAGCGATCGCCGGTGCGCTGGTCGGGCTGCGAGGCTCATAGGTTTCTTCAAGCGGCCGATCGTCCTGAGGAGAGGCTGAGCCTGTCAAAGCCTCGTCTCGAAGAGCGCGAAATCGCCCTTCGAGACGCCATTCGACGAGTTCGATGGCTACTCAGGACGAACCGATCGGGGAATAGGGAAGTTAAAGCACTTTTCGACCTTACTGATCCACCTTTCCCCGTTCGCCCTGAGCCCTTCGACTGCCTGCAGGGCAGGCGCTCAGGACAGGCTGGCCCTTGGGGCCAGTCGAAGGGTAGCCACAGTGCGTAGGCTTCGACTTCGATCCGCAGGATCGAAGTTTATCCTGAGCGCCTGCCTTGGCAGGCAGTCGAAGGGCTCAGCCCGAACGGCTGAGGCGGTTCAGGCTGATCGAATAGCGCTCTAGCGCGCCGTTCCCGGCAGGCAGTCGCTGCGGTTGGCGCGCGCTACCTGGCCGCAATTCCAATAGGCCTTGGCGAGATCGAGAATGCTGCTCTTGCGGTAGAGGAACGCCATCGACTGCATTCGCGCGGGCAGCACCGGCAGCTTCGCCGGAACATGATCGGCGCGCAGCCAGCCCATCACGATGCAATCGGCGCGCGAGCGGCAGATGGCCCGCGCGATCTCGGCATAGCCGCTCGCGCCACCTGACGACGCGAGCTGCAGCACATATTGCCCGGCATCGCCGTCCATCGCGCGCACGAGGCTGCCCCGCAGCGCGGTACGCGGCACGCCCGGGATGCTGAGCGACGGCAGCGCCGCGCCGGCGGCGTTGGCGACGTCGAGCTGATCGCCGCCGCCGACGAGCACGGCTTGCGCGCCCGGCAGCGCGCTCAGCCGCGGATCGAGCCGCTCCCCGCCCGCCGGCCGCAGCGCGAGCGCGGCGGGCTGTCCCCAGGCACCATGCCAGCGATAGTAGATCTGGCCCGCGACCGCAGCGAGCTTGTCGAGCGACGCCTTCCAGTAGGGCACGACATAGGCGGCATGATAGTGCGTCGCGGTGCCGACCGGCTTGTCGACATAGCCGGAAAGCGCGCGATCGGCGACGTCACGCGCGCGGTTCCATGCGGCTTCGCTCGGGCGGCGGGCCAATGCGCCGTCGCAGGTGAAGGTGAACTGGCAACCGCTGCGCCGCTCCGCGCCTTCGAACACGACGCCGCAGACCGTCTTGGGGAAAGCGGGATGGCGGAGGCGATTGAGCACGACCTGCGCGACCGCCTGCTCGCCCTCGGCGTCGTCGCCCGCTTCATAATAAGCGGCAGCGGCAAGGCAGGTCTCGGCGGCGGCGCGATCGACGGGAGGACCCGCAAACTTGAACGGTGGTGCCGGCTTCACCGGCCCGGCGACGAACGGAACGCGATCGTTCAGCGCGCGCGCATCGGTGGGGCTCACCGGCGCGAACAACTTCAGCTCGACCGGCGGCGCCGCCCGCACCGGCGGCGCGGCCGGTAAGCGCTGCACGCGTACGGCGGCCGGCGCACGATGCACGCCCGCCTGCGGCCGATGCAGGAGCAACGCCGACGCCAAGCCGAGCGCGACGATCAGCACCGCCGCGATCGAGATATGCGCCCGCCGACTGCCGAACGTCACCGCCATCCGCGCTCCCTGCCCGCAGCCTTCCGATTTGTCACCTCGACCGAGCTTGTCGCCGCGCGGCGCCAACCCTAGGGGCGTCGGCGTGAAGCGATGTGCCGCCCTCGTACTGATCCTCCTGGCGGGTACGGCCGCACGCGCGGAGGACGAGAGCGCATCGGCATCCAGTGGCGAGATCGTCGTCACCGGCGCGGGTCTCGCGCGGCCGCCGGGAGACGCCGCCTATGACAGCATCGTCATCGATCGCGATCAGCTCAAGCAGGACGCCAGCGGGCGGCTCGAGGACATTCTGCGCGACGCCGCGGGATTCGAGCAGTTTCGTCGCTCGGACAGCCGCTCGGCGCAGCCGACCAGCCAGGGCGCGACGCTGCGGGGCCTCGGCGGCAACGCCTCCAGTCGCGCGCTCGTGCTGCTCGACGGCGTGCCGCAAACCGATCCGTTCGGCGGCTGGATCAGCTGGGCGGCACTCGCGCCGACGCGGCTCGGCATGGTCCGCGTGACGCGCGGCGGCGGCAGCGGCGTCTACGGGCCCGGCGCGCTCGCCGGCACGATCGAGCTCGAGAGCGCAGGCCCCACCGATCTCGCGCCGCTTTGGGCGAGCCTAGACTATGGCAGCCGCAACTCGGTCGATGCCCAGGCTGGGGTATCCGGCACGCTTGGCGGCGGCTTCGGCTTTCTCGCGGGGAGCTACGCCCGCGGCGACGGCTTCATCCCGATCACCCGGGGCACGCGCGGGCCGATCGACGGTCGCGCGCCCTATCGCCAGGGCAGCGTCGCCGCGCGTGCCGCCTTCCCAGTCGCGCCCGATGTCGAGCTGCAGGCGAACGGACTCGCCTTCTACGATCATCGCACGCGCGGCATCCCGTACGAACCCAACGCGACCACCGGCGCGGACGCGAGCCTGCGGCTCATCGGCCGCGGCCGCTGGGGTTTCGAGGCGCTCGCTTATACGCAGCTGCGCAAGTTCACGAGCGGCTTCGCCAGCGTCAACGCCGCGCGCACCACCGCGACCGCGACGCTGGACCAGTATGACGTGCCCGGCACCGGCGTCGGCGGCCACCTCGAAGTGCGGCCACCGCTCGGCGACGCTATCCAGCTCCGGCTCGGCAGCGATGCGCGCCAGACGCAGGGAAGCACGCGCGAATATTATATGTTCAGCGCCGGCGTGCCCTCCAACCGGCGGATCGCCGGCGGCCGCACGCTGACTGCCGGCGGTTTCGCCGAGCTCAGCGCCGAGCCGGCGAGCGGACTGACGCTCACCGCCGGCGGCCGCATCGACCGCTGGTGGATCGACGACGGATCGCTCCGCACCAGCGTCATCGCCAGCCGCGCACCGATCGCGACAACGCACTATCCGAACCGCGCCGGCTGGAAGCCGACGGGTCGAGCCGGCATCGCCTGGAAGCCGGCAAGCGCGATCACGCTGCGCGGCGCCGGCTATCTCGGCTGGCGACTACCCACGCTCAACGAGCTCTATCGCCCCTTCCGGTTGGGCAACGATAGCACCGTCGCCAACGCCGCACTCAAGCCCGAGACCGTGAAGGGAGTGGACGGCGGCGTCGACTGGGATCCGCTGCCGGCGCTCCATCTCGGCGCGACCGTCTTCTGGAACCGGCTCGACGACGCGATCTCCAACGTCACGGTGTTCGACGCGACGCGCGATGCGCTCTGCCCAGGCCTCGTCGCCACGGGTGATTGTATCCAGCGCCGCAACGTGCGGGCGGTCGAGGCGAAAGGGGTCGAGCTCGGCGGTCGGCTGAGCTTCGGCGACTGGCGACTGGCGGCGGCCTATTCGTTCGCCGATCCGCATGTCCGCGCGCCCGGCACCAGCCTCGATGGCCTGCGGCCGGCGCAGACGCCGCGCCACCAGGCGTCCGCCACGCTCGGCTGGCAACCGCCGCAACGGCTCTCCGCTGCGCTGACGCTGCGCTATGTCGGCCCGCAATATGAGGACGATCAGAACAGCGAAGTTCTAAAGCGCGCGCTGACCCTCGACGCCAGCGCGCGTTTGCCGCTCGGCCATGGTTTCGCCGTCACGGCGCGCGCCGAGAATCTTGCCAACGCGCTCGTCGAGACGGCGATCACCGGCCCGGTGATCGAGCGCGCGACGCCGCGCACGCTGTGGATCGGGCTGCATTATAACTAACGTCGTAGCCGACCCCGTTCGCACTGAACGAAGTCGAAGTGCGGCCGCCGTCTTGGCCTTCGACTTCGCTCAGGCCGAACGGACGTAGCTGATCTGCCTACTTCAAGATCAGGAGACGAAATCGCGAACGAAGTCGCTCGCGGGCGCGCTTTCGATCTCCTGAGGTGGGGCGAATTGCTCGATCTTGCCGAGATTGAGGATCGCGACCTTGTCGGCGAGCGCGAACGCCTCCTCGCGATCGTGCGTCACGAAGATCGAGGTAAGCCCCACCCGATCGTGGATCTCGCGCAACGCGATGCGCAGCTCTTTACGGACCTTGGCGTCGAGCGCGCCGAACGGCTCGTCGAGCAGCAGGATCGAAGGATTGCGGGCGAGCGCGCGGGCGAGCGCGACGCGCTGGCGCTGGCCGCCCGAGAGTTGCGCCGGAAATCGCTTCTCCAGTCCCGGCAGGCGCACGAGCTCGAGCAGCTCCTGCACGCGGCGGTCGCGCGCGGCACGATCGGGCTTGTCCTTGCCCTTCATCACGGTGAGGCCGAAGGCGATGTTCTGCGCCACCGTCATGTGACGGAACAGCGCATATTGCTGGAACACGAAGCCGATGCCGCGCTTCTGCACCGGCCGCTCGGTGACGTCTTCGCCGCCGAACAGGATGCGGCCGCCGTCGGCTGCGGCGAGGCCGGCGATGATGCGCAGCAGCGTCGTCTTGCCCGATCCCGACGGGCCGAGCAGCGCCACGAAGGCGCCGTCCTCGATAGCGAGGCTGACGCCGTTGAGCGCGCTCTGGGTATCGAACGTCTTGGAGACGTTCTCGATGGAGATGGTCATGCGCCCCCGCCGCTGCCGATCAGTGCCCGGCGCCCGCGAGTTGCTCGCGATGCCGCCATTCCAGCGCCGTCTTGACGACGAGCGTGACGAGCGCAAGCCCGGCGAGCAGCGAGGCGACCGCGAAGGCACCCGTAAAATTATACTCGTTGTACAGCACCTCGACCTGCAGCGGCATGGTGTTGGTCTGGCCCCGGATGTGCCCCGAGATGACCGACACCGCGCCGAACTCGCCCATCGCGCGCGCGTTGGTCAGCAGCATGCCGTAGAGCAGGCCCCAGCGGATGTTGGGCAGCGTCACGTGCCAGAAGGTCTGCCACCCGTTCGCGCCGAGCGTCAGCGCCGCCTCCTCCTCGTCGCGGCCCTGCGCGGTCATCAGCGGGATGAGTTCGCGCGCGACGAAGGGAAAGGTGACGAACAGCGTCGCGAGCACGATCCCCGGCACCGCGAAGACGACCTGGATGTCGTGCGCCGAAAGCCAGCTCCCGAACCAGCCGTTGCGTCCGAACAGCAGCACGAAGCACAGCCCCGCCACCACCGGCGACACCGAAAACGGCAGGTCGATCAGGCTGACAAAGAAATCCTTGCCGCGAAAGTCATGCTTGGCGATCGTCCACGCCATCACGATGCCGAACACGGTGTTCACCGGCACCGCAATCGCGGCGACGATCAGCGTCAACCGGATCGCGGCGAGCGTGTCGGGCTGGGCGATCGTGTCGCGATAGGTCGACCAGCCGCGCGCGAACGCCTGCGCGAAGACGGCGAACAGCGGCAGCAGGATGACGAGCGCGAGCCAGCCGAGCGCGAGCAGGATCAGCACGAGCCGCACCGCCCCTGGTTCGCCCACGGCGGCGCGCGCGGTATGCTGCGCGCGGCTCATGCTTCCTGCCCCAGGCGGCGGCGCTCACGGCCCTGGATGAGGTTGATCACGAACAGCATCAGGAACGAGGCGGCGAGCATCACCGTCGCGATCGCCGTCGCGCCTTCATAATCGAACTGCTCCAGCTGCGTGACGATCAGCAGCGGCGCGATCTCCGAGACGTAGGGCACGTTGCCGGCGATGAAGATCACCGAGCCATATTCGCCGACGGCGCGCGCGAAGGCGAGCGCGAAGCCGGTCAGCAGCGCCGGTGCGATCTCGGGCAGGATCACCCGCCAGAAGGTCGTGAGCCGCCCCGCGCCGAGCGTCGCCGCCGCTTCCTCGATGCCCTTGCCGAGATCCGCGAGCACCGGCTCGACCGTGCGCACCACGAACGGCAGCCCGATGAACACCATCGCCACAACCACCCCCTGCGGCTTGTAGGCGACGGGGAACGGCAGCAGCCGCCCGACCCAACCGGTATCGGCATAGATCGCGGTGAGCGCGATGCCGGCAACCGCCGTCGGCAGCGCGAACGGCAGATCGACGAACGCGCTCATCAGGCGGCGACCGGGAAATTCGTAGCGCACCAGCACCCACGCGATGAGCAACCCGAACACGCTGTTGATCGCAGCAGCGGCGAGCGATCCGCCGAAGCTCAGCCGATAGGCGCGCATCGCTCGATCGGAGAGGCCGACGTCGACGAAATGCCCCCAGCCGAGACCGGCGGACCGCGCGAAGACCGCCGCAAGCGGGATCAGCACGAGGAATGACAGCCAGACGACGGTCAGGCCCATCGTCAGCCCGAAACCCGGGATCACCGAACGGCGCTTGCGCCGCGGCACGAGAAGCGCAGCCGTGGCCATCAGGCGATGCCGCGCAGCGTCGCGGCGGCGCCGCATCGAGCCACGGAAAAAACGGCCCGGCGACGAGCGCCGGGCCGCAAGTGTCGCCAGGGAGTCACCGCTTGGCGTTCGCGAAAACAGCGTTCGGGAAAAGCGGGCGGCGCTGCGCGATTTCGGCCATCCACGACAATCGACGCATGCGAATCCACCCTCCCGATCGCTCGCGAACCTATTTCCGAGTTGGCCGGTGGGGAATGAGGGAAAACTTGGGGTCGGCCTAGCGATGCTTGACGTGCGTCAGGCTGCGATCTCGATCGCCGCCGCATCCGCCAGCGAGGTGCCGCCGAGCACGCGCACCGCATCCTCGCGCACCCGCGCCATCACCTTGCGGATCGCGCAGCTCGCCTCGTCATGGCAATCGCCGCAGCGCGCGTAGAAGTTGAGGCTGGCGCATGGCACGAGCGCGATCGGCCCATCCATGATGCGGATGACGTCGGCGAAGCTAATCTCGGCGGGTGTACGGGCGAGCGTATAGCCGCCGCCGGGCCCGCGCTGGCTCGAGACGAGGCCCGCGCGCTTGAGATCGAGCATGATCAGCTCGAGATATTTGCGCGGCACGCGCTGCTCGGCGGCGATCTCGCTGATCTGGATGGGCCGCTCGCCGCCCTTCTCGACGAGGTGGAGGAGCGCGCGCAGCGCGTAGCGGGTCTTCTGCGAAAGCATGGCGTTTCTGTTATTTGCCGATCGACAACGCGGTCAATAGCCGCCGCGCATGGCGAGATTGGGGCATATGCTTCCCTTTGCGTCCTCCAGGCGTTAAGGGCGGCGCACTTTTTACCTCAGCTCGAAAGCGACAGGTTTGGCGAAAGAAGAACTGCTCGAGATGCGCGGCCAGGTGGTGGAGCTGCTGCCGAACGCGATGTTCCGCGTCCGCCTCGAGAACGACCACGAGATTTTGGGTCATACCGCCGGCAAGATGCGCAAGAACCGCATCCGCGTGCTCGTCGGCGACGAGGTGCTCGTCGAGCTCACGCCCTACGACCTGACCAAGGGCCGCATCACCTATCGCTTCAAGTAGCGGCGGGCGCGTCGCGCCGATGCGCCTCGTCCTCGCGTCCGCCTCGCCGCGGCGGCTCGACCTGCTCGCGCGGATCGGCGTCGTGCCCGATGCCGTCGATCCCGCCGATATCGACGAGGCGCCGCTTCCCGGCGAGCTGCCGCTGATCCATGCGCGCCGGCTCGCGGCCGCCAAGGCGGCGACGGTGGCGCGTCGCTTTCCGGACAGTCTCGTGCTCGCCGCCGACACCGTCGTCGCCACGGGGCGGCGCATCCTGCCGAAGGCGGAGGACGAGGCGGCCGCGCGGAATTGCCTCGCGCTGCTCTCGGGCCGACGCCATCGCGTCCACAGCGCCGTAACGCTGATCCGAGCGGACGGCCGCGCGCGCCATCGCGAGACGACGACGATCGTCGCGTTCAAGCGGCTTTCGCCGATCGAAATCGACGCCTATCTTGCCGGCGGCGAATGGCGCGGCAAGGCTGGCGGCTACGCGATCCAGGGCCACGCGGAAGCCTGGGTGCGCTATCTCGCGGGCAGCCATTCCGGCGTCATCGGCTTACCGCTGTTCGAGGCGCGCGCGTTGCTCACCGCCGCCGGCTATCCGCTCGGCTGATGGCCGAGTGGCTCTACGAGGATGGCATCGGCGAAAACCGTGCCGCGCTCGTCGACGGCGGCACGATCATCGAGGCCGCGATCGAGCTCGACGAAACGGCGCCGCTCGTCGGCGCGGTGATGGCCGCGCGGCTCGGCCCCCCAGTCCCGCCATCGAGCGCACTTGCTCGCCTGGAGGATGGCGAGGCTCTGGTGAGTCCGGTCCCGCGCGGCATCGGCGAAGGCGGCCACATCCTCGTCGAGATCGTACGCGAAGCCATCCCGGAGCCGGGCAATCCGAAGCTCCCGCTCGCCCGTCCCGCGACCGATGACGCGGTGCCGCGGGCTGCACCGCGTCTGCTCGAACGGATCGGCGCGACCGGCTTACCGGTGCATCGGCTCCGAACCGGCGATCCCGATCGGCTCGAGCAATCCGGCTGGTCCGAGTTGCTGGATGAAGCGGCGAGCGGGCAGATCGCCTTTGCCGGCGGTCGACTGCGCCTGTCGCTGACGCCCGCTATGGCCTTGTTCGACGTCGATGGCGCGCTCGCGCCGCTGCCCCTCGCGATCGCCGGCGCCGGCGCAGCCGGACGCGCGATCCGCAGGCTGGGGATCGGCGGCTCGATCGGCATCGATCTGCCGACGCTAGCTTCCAAGGCCGATCGCCAGGCCGCCGCCGCCGCGTTCGACGCAGTGCTGCCGCAGCCCTTCGAACGCACCGCGGTCAACGGTTTCGGCTTCCTGCAGATCGTGCGGCGGCGCGAGCGCCCGTCTATCCCCGAGCAATTGCGTGCCGACCGGACCGGCGCTGCGGCGCGAGCCTTGTTGCGCGCCGCCGAGCACAGCCGGGGCATCGGTGCGCGCACGCTCGTCGCAGCGCCCACGCTGGTCGACCGGATCACGGCGCGGCCGGAATGGGTGGAGCGGCTCGCGCGATCGCTCGGCGCGCCGGTTATGTTGCGCGCCGAGGCCAGCCTCGCCATATCCGCTGGCTATGTCGCCGTCGAACACCCCTGACCGTTGTCGCCGCGAGCTCTGCCCGCTCTGCGGCGCACCGGCGGCGGCGGAGCATGTCCCATTCTGCAGCCGCGGCTGCCGCGATCGCGACCTGCTCAATTGGCTCGGCGAAGGCTATCGCGCGGCCGATCCGGAGGACGTCGAAAACGCTGACGCGAGGCTGGACAGCACGCCCGAGCCGCCTCTATAGGCGCCCCTCCAACGCTCCCGTGCCCAGGTAGCTCAGTTGGTAGAGCACGTGACTGAAAATCACGGTGTCGGTGGTTCGATCCCGCCCCTGGGCACCATTCCTTGATAGCTAAGACGTTGATTTTAAGTTAGAAACCGCGCGGTAATCTGATCTCGCTCCGTCGCTCTATCCCACACGATCACGCGGTCAGCGGCGAACAAGGGCGAAGAGTGGCGAACGATCGCCGCTTCCAGTATGCGCCGACTTGCGCCGTGCCCGGCAGCGATCAACTCGGTGGATGCGAACGCGATGATCTCGGCGGCTTTCCCGACCATCAGCGAGGCCGACATCGACCAGCTCGTCTCGTCCGGTAGGAGTGAGGGGCGAGATCTGGAGTTCAAACGCGACCTGCCCGGCGGCAAGGACGACGAGGTCAAAGAGTTTCTAGCGGACGTGAGCTCCCTTGCGAATGCGCAGGGCGGCGATCTGTTGTTCGGCATCCTGGACAATGCTGGCGTTGCTTCCGAGGTGTCGGGAGTAGGCGCCAGCGACGTCGATGCAGCCATTCTGCGACTGGAGAACATATGCCGAGACGGGCTTGAGCCGAGGGTCAACGGCATCAAGACACGATGGGTGCCGGTTCGTGCCACCGGCGTCATCGTCATGCGCGTTCCGGCCAGCTTCGCGGCGCCCCACCGCATTCGCTTCAAGAACAGCGGCCGCTTCTTCACGCGCAATAGCCGGGGGAAATATGAGATGGACACGCACGAGTTGCGCTCCGCCTTCACTGAAAGCGACGCGCTACCGAAGCGCTTCCGCAGCCTACATGAGGAGGCCGTTGCCGGCGCGGACGGCAAAGATGTGCCCTACCCGATCGAGGCAGCTCCAAGAGCGATCGTGTCGATATCGCCTGTCACTTTCTTCCGGGAGCGGCGAGACTTAGACATTCGGCCGGAGCAGGCCGTCATGTTTGTCAAGCCAAGCGGCAGCGTCTTCTGGATGGAAACTTTAGAGGGGGCGTTGGTGCACGCTCCACCGTCGGACAAGGGCGCGGTCCGAGCCTACGCGCTGACGCATCGAACCGGCCGCTTGGATGCCGCGTGGACCGTTGGCGGTGTTCGGCAGGGATTACACGGCGATGAGATGAAGCTCGTCTGGCCCAAATCTTTCGAGGAGGGACTGCTCGACATGGGGACCGCGATTGCAGCCAAGCTGGCTCCGTTCGGAATTGAAGATCCTTGGGTAGTTTCGAGTTCGGTGAGCGGTACCGAAGGTTTTCGGCTCACCGCGGGCGATGGCTATGCGACGAAGCCGGCCTGGCGCGACTTCGCCCGGTTGCCGGACCTGATTGTCGAAACGTTCACGAACGAGACGCTGCTACCGGTGTTCAAAGCCTTCTGGCTTCTGTTCGGTGAGCGGCGTCCGACCTAGCTTCAGCATGCGCGCGCCGGTGCGCCGGCACTTCGATACTCAACTCATCAAGAGCGATCGGAACGTGAAGCGGCAGCCTACTTGATGCCCATGATTGTCGATCTCGACTACCCGTCAACATGGCCGAACCGCCTCGTGACGGGTCTCAGGCCAGTTCTGCCGGCGATCGCATCTGAGCGAGCGGCGCGGACGACCTTCGACCTATCGAGCGACTGCTGGTTCAAGGATCCGCCGCCAGCACCGGCTTCGAGGGCGGCCGAGTGGATGATTGCCGACGCGCTTGCGGGCGCTCGCTTGCGCGTCTTCCATGCCACCCGCCTTCTCGACTTCCAGACCATCTTGGACGACGGCCTTCGCCCGCTCGATCTCACCTCCCAAATCGCTACCGTGCGCCGGGCCTTGGTAGCCGCTGGCCAAATCGCGTCAGCTGACGATTTCGACTCGACGGTGGCTCATGTCGATACGCGAGACCCGTTCTTCCAGAACCGTCAGCACCAGGTATGGGGTGTCCCGATCCGCTCCCTTCTGCATGATGGCGGCTGTGAGATATTCTTCGCTCACTATGGGGGCGAGGTCATCCAGCGTCTCGCCTACATAGCGTCGCCGCGCCTCGAGGCGGCGATCCAAGCGATCGGCACTCCGGCCATCGTCACCTTCAACATTCCAGCCTTTGGCTGTTGCACGTTCGGGGATCTGCGCCTGGCGCCAACCATGCTTGATCAGATGCTGGAGGCTGAGGGATTGAAGTCGCCGGAACGTTCGGGGTGGGACGTACTGGTGAAAGCCGCAATTCCACCCGCGTGGATCGAGAGCGTGACGGCAGTCGAACGCCCGATCGACTTCCACTGATCTCAATGCCGCGATGTCCCGCGCCGATAGCCCTGACGCGAGCCCGACAAGACATCCTCGGCCGCCGCCTCGCTCTCCAGGAACACTTTCAGGTCGACCCGGAATCGCTGTGCCAACGGCCATAGCGTAGCGTCTTCAGAGCCGGCTGCAGTCAGCGTGTTGGCCACCGCCTCGTTGCGGGTCTGCACTTCTCTGTCCGCGATCATGAGCGCGCGATGCACCTGCTTTTCAAGCAGATCGATCATGCTGGGCACGATCATCAGCCGCCGACTGGCAGTCATGATCTGGCCATCCGGCGGAACAGCGAAAACCCCGTCCGCCTGCCACGACGGTCCAGCGTAGGGCGTGCCAGGCCCATAGTGGGCCACAGCGTCATCTCGCAGGCCGCAGATTATCGTGTGCGCCGCTTTCTCTTCGTCGTCGAACTTCGAGCGCGGATCGAACGTCCGGCGGTGATCGGACTCCGATTTCGTCGCGCGCGTGTAGAGAACGATGGCGCCATACATGAGCGCAAGAGCGCAGTTTTCGGCAAGTTTGCCGACGCCAGCCTGCATCGCAGGTTCGCGGATCTGTCGAAGGCTCGTCACGAAATCGAACGCGACGTGCAGGTCTGTCCTAGACGATTGAGCGTCGCGCAACGCGAGGATCGCGCCGGCGAGAGCCCGATGCTCCGGAGGTAATGCCTTCGCGAACTCAACGAGATCAATTGCGCTTCGGTCGTTCGCTGCTTCGCTCATACCGCTAACATCATAGCATCGACGATTGCTTACGTCGGCGCCGCGGGCTGTCATGGCTTGGCGCTGCGCCCGGCTGCCGACAGCGCATCAACGACTCCGTGCAGATACCCCTGGCATTCGAGACCCAATATCGTGTGGCCCGGCCCCTTATATGACTCAATGGCCCGCACGCCGGATGGATCGTGCTCAAGCGACGCCGCGGAGACGGCCGCGCAAACCGGGATCGCAGCCTGTGGCGCGTTTGCGAGGCTGGTCCGGGCAACCTGCTCATAGGTGGCCATCGCTGCGGCCACTGGGCCGGCGGTCGGCGCCGAAGGGGCATCGCCGCCGAGCAAGAGCGCGAAGAATAGCATCTACTCTCCGATAACGGCTTTCGCGAGGTGCCCAAAGTCGCATCATTGCGGCTCGGCTTCGATTGCTGTGCGTTTAGGGCGGCGGAGGTGCGCCATGCCCAAGCCGCGCGACGAGAACGCCGACATCGGAGGCTCAGCGGACGAGCCGAAGCCGACGCTGCTGGAAACCGTGACCGATCCCGAGCCGGAGGCTGACGCATCTGAAGAGATCGAGGAAAAGGGCGAGCCAGATGGCGGCGGGAATTTTGCGGGAGGATAGGATGATGGCAACGAGACCGAGCGAACTACCGCCTGAGATGCCCGAGAACCCGCCGCCGGGCGCCGACACGCCGGACGGGCCGCCGGCCGAGCCGCTCGGGGAGCCCGTGCCTCCGGCCGATTAAGAGGCGCTCGTGACCATCATCGCGTCGACGATTGCCCACATGAGCACCGGGCGCGGGACCGGCACGCTAACGCTCACATAGCCCTCGTTTTGCGCGCGCACCTGCCCATAGCGCCTGATCCAATCCCGGCCGTGCTGCCGCCAGGCTCGCTGGAGCGGCGCAACGGGAAGCAGATAGCAGACGCCGGACGGCGCGTAGGCGTAAGCGATGAAGTCGCACGCGAGCGGCTTCTGCACCCAGCCGGGCGAGCGCCGAGCCTCGTCTGACCATTGCTCTAACAGCACGTCCGGCCAGTCCTCCGTGCGCACCTTTTCGTCGACGGTATATACCCGGCCGCACGCCAGCGTCAGGACGCGGTCGACGCCGGCGCGCTGGGCCCAGCCATCTTCGCGAACCGAGACGGCCGACGCCAGCCGCGGGAATGCGCGCCGATACGTCTGGAGCCACCATTCGGCGCCGCTGTGCGCCTCCGAAACGGCGAGACTTTCGCGGAAGCGGTGAACGCGCCGAGGACGCGGGGGTGCGTCACCTCGGCAGCGACGCCGAGGCTGGGACGAATGCGGAGGAAGCTCGGGTTCAGGACTCAGGGCGATCTTCTCATTCGGCCTGCTTCATGATGTTGCGCCGATGCTCCTGCCAGGCGTCGTCCTGGTTGATGGGGCCGAGCGACTGGTCGACGCCATAAATTGGCCGCGTCTTGACGAGCACGTCGTTCGGATGGCTGCCTGCCTCGAACTCGCCGGCGTCGAGCGGATCGCCTGCAGGATCGTCGTCCTCGATGTCGCAATCACCATCCATCTCGTCCATGCGATCGATCATCGCCATGGTGAGCCGTGATAGAACGGGCCGAGGCAGGCTCGGGATTGCGGCCAGGAGCGCCGAGACGGCGGGCGGCAGCGGGCGGGAATCGCGCCGACACCATGGCCGGCGACGACGGCGCCGGGGGCGAGTGGAGAAACGAGGTTGCGTCACGCTGGCATCGTTCCAAGCTGGCGTTGCTCGATGACGAGCTTGACCGCGTCCTGTCGATCCTTGTGACCAACGATCTGCGCCATCACGGTCGCGAGGTTTTCGGCATCGCACCGCTCGACGAAAAGCCACATGCGCCGATCTGGCTCGGGTGTGAGAGCGTAGCTGCCGCCGATCGATACGAATGTCTGTAGCCACAGCCGCGGGTCGAAGGGTGCGGCTGAAGCCGCTTTCGTGACGATAGAAGAGGCCATGTCTCACCCCTTCTGTCGAGCTGCGACCCACTCGCCGCAGCGCATACAGCCAAACGTGACGGGGTAGATCGTCGCGGACGCGCGATCGACCATGTCCGGCGAGGATAATCCAGATCCCACGCCCCTGAGCGCGGCAATGCGTGAGAACACCTCTCCAATCACCTTTGGCGGGTGTCGAACGCACTCACCATGGCGATCATCGATCGCGGATTCGGCGTTTTCCAAGCCGCCGTTCTCATCCCAGTAGCGACAGTTGCGGCATCGCTGTTTGACGCTCATGACCGCACCTCGGATCCTGCGATGCGCTCGAGGTCCTCGATCGCGCGCCAGAACATCTCTTGGTAGAGGTCGCTGTTCTGCACATGCGTGTCGAAGTCGGTCGGCCGCCCATCGAACACGGCGTGGTCCGACCATTGCTCGCCCGCGAACGCCACGAACACGCGCTTAAGCTTCATGATCACGCCAGCCGTCGTGATCGCGGGCACCGTCTTCATGGCCACGTCCGCCGGGTCCATCTGCGCGTAGAACGGCGCGGCGGCTTCGTCGGACAGATCATCGATCGGGACCTTCAGGGCCCAGAGCGCAGATCGATATGCCTCGAAGGCTTCGGCGAGCCTCGGGTCCTCCGCAGAGGCACGAAGACGAAGCGCATCGTCGGCACAGGCGAGAAGGATGTCGGCCGCGCCATCCGTCGACATGGCGTTCAGGTCGACGACGAGCTGATCGCCGCGATGACCCGGGCTGCTTTCTAACGCGCCCATGAGGACCTTGGCCGCGAGGTCACTGAGCGAGCGCACGGGAATTTGCGCGATCGCTGCAGCCGCAGCGCTCAGGCCCTCGCCGGCATTATCACCACGCGCGAAATATGCCGCTCGATAGCCAGCAAACGCGGCTTTCACCGCGTCGCTGACGCCCGGGAAGGCGGCGGGCAGCCGGTAGACCTTGCCGTCTCGCGATCCCCATGGCGCTTCCGCCGTCGCAGTGGAGGGAGGGCCGCCCGCCAGCCGCTCCACATCTGCAAGCACCTGCGCCAGCATATGTTGATAGCCGTCGCGGTGCATGATCTGGAGCTTGGTCGCGACGGCGGCGAGATCAGGCGCAGGCGCTTGCAGCGCAGCCTCAATGACGACACCCTGCCGCCTTGCCGCTTCATCGAATGCTTCCACGTGCTGCTCAGCATCGATCGCCTCGCAGATGGAGGTCGCGCGCTGATAGGCTTCCAGCGCTTCGGTCCAGGTGGGGGTCATCATCAATCCTCCAGCAGGAAGTTGGCGAGATCGACCAAGCTGCCGATTCCATCGAAGGCTCGGGCCATGGTTTCGCTGTTGCGGGCGTGAAACTCACTGCCCTTGCCGGCGCCGGTAAGCGCCCGCGCATCGCTGCAAGCGGCACCCATCATGCTGAGTAGGCAAGACGCTTGCGTCAGCAGTTGGCGCGCACGATCGCCAGCGTCGTGGCTATTTGCATCGCCGAACGGTAGCGCGCCCGTGTCCAGCTTCCAGGCGCCGAGCACGGCCCGAGCGTCATCATAGGTCGCCATCGCTCAGCCCTCCCGCGCCGCGGGCGTGCGCCCGTATGTCAGGCTGAGATGGAGACCGAGGAAGTCGACATCGACGAAGCGAGCGAATCCCTTGCCCCGGCCATCGCACCGCTCGATAAACACCTTGCCCCGGATGTGCTGAGGTTCGATCGCACGGACCGCGCTGACGACGGCGCGGCCGAAGCTGCTCAGCCGGCGGCGCCATGCGGGCACCGACGCAGCGGCGATGCCGGCATCGATCCGCGCGACGTGGTTGGTGCGGATGGGCTCAAGCATGAGCCATCCCCGCGAGCGCCCAGAAGCGCTCCTTAGCGGTCTCGAAAGAGCCGTCGAACTTGCCTGCGGCCGACGCCATCTCGTCCCACGCGTTCGACATGGCCACGCTGCGCTCGATCTCGGCGGCGAGTTCCGCGCTGACGATCGGCTTCCACTTGCCGAAGAATGCCTTCCGGCCCTCCTCGACGAGCTGCTCGCCCACCTCGGCGTTCGCGGTGAGCATCTCGGTGTATACGGCTGGCTCGACGCCGAACCAGCGCTCGCCATCGCACTGTTCGATCGGGAGGCCAGCCGCGGCGAGGAAGCAGCCGGCCGCGAATAGCTTGGACGGCATGCCGCCCGGCATTCCCTCGAAGGCGACGCTCTTGGACATGCGGCGCTCGGCCGCGGCGGCGACACGCTCGACGTGAGCGGCGCGCATCGCCTGAAGATGGGCAAAGCTGGGCATTGCCCGCCCGGACGGGGCGGGTAGACTGTGGGTAGCCATCGTTTCGCTCCTAGTAAGCGAGTGGTGGTCAGAGCCGGGAGCAAGGTTGCCGCCTTGCCTCGGCTCGCATTTCTCTCTACAGAGAAATAGCGATGCCGTCAACAATAAACTCTACAGAAAAATCATCGCTGCGCGGGCGGGGTCGTCCGAAGAAGGACACCGTCGCACAACATTTCACCATGCCGGCCGAGCTTGCCGCACGCATTGATGCTTGGGCCCAAAAGCAGGTGGATGAGCCCGGGCGCCCGGAGGCGATCCGCAGGCTGATCGAAGCGGGACTGGGAGTGCCGCAGTCCAAGATGGCTGCCCCGTCGGCCCCGTCGGCACCGCCATATAAATTCGGCGACCGCGTGAGCCATTCCGTCTTTGGGATAGGGGTCGTTGCCGGCGATCCCGTGCCCCTCGTCGCAGGAGATGCAGAGACAGGCGGAACACTCGACAGCGGCTGGGCGGTGCCGGTGGAATTTAACGATCCCGCGCATGGAGCGGTCCGTGTCAAAGCTGATGGGCTCAAGCCGGCTCCTCGCCCCTCGGCGATGAGCAGGAACCGGTAAGCCTTTTCCCTAGCGGGATTTTCACCTCCTCCGCCCATTGCGCAGGGTTCGCGGTCGAGTGGGCCGCATCCTCGGGGGAGGAACCTTTGGCTGCACACAATCCGATCAACCCCAAGAAGGCGCTGGAGATCGTCGGCTCCATTGCGGACGACGATGCCCTGGCGGAAGCGCTCGCCGAATATGCGGCCGGCGGCGTCGTGAAGACCTATGCTCGCGTCGTGGAAAAGCAGGCTCCCTGGGTGGAGCGCGGCACGGTGCGCGACGCGCGCATGGATCGCGATCTCTGGCGACAGATCATCGTCGAGGGAAAGCTCGATGATGTGTGGAAGAAGGGCAGCGTCCGTCTGGTCGGCGACGCCACCCCGCTCGGCCGGCCGGCAACGTCGATCGTGGGCATCAGCTTCGATGAGAAGTCGGTGACCAGGCTTGCCGAGCGGCATGGAGGAGAAGCGCCAACGCCGTCGCCCATCACATGCCCGGACAGTGCAGCTGCTGCGCTCGACAACTCCGGGACGGTTGCCGCCGCGGAGCCGCAAGAGCGGGATGCCGCCCCGGCGGCCAAGCCCGCGCGCAAACACAGGCCCGCCAACGACACCGGCGATCTGTTCTCCGGGGAAGCGGCCCAAGGACCCGATCCGGTCAACGTCTCCGTCGACGATGCTGCGCGCATGCTCGGCGTCGGGCGCACCACCGTCTACAAGCTGATGGAGGACGGCAAGCTCGACAAGATCAAGATCGGTGGCCGCACGCTGATCTCGGTGGAGAGCATCCGCCGGCTGGGTGGTGAGCGATGATCGTCTTCCCCGAGGATCGCATCCCCTCGGACGATGAGGTTGAGCGCGCCCGGGCTCTCGCAGGGCAGATCGCCACCGACCGGTCACCGCAGCTTGCGGAAGACGTCGCGGAACTCGTCGAGCTGCTTCGGTCGTTCGACGTGCAGTTCGAATATGTCGTGCACTCGTTCCTCTATTCGCTGGCGAACACCCGCGACAACAAGAGTTCGGGCTCGCTCAGGGATTACAGCGTCACCAGTCTCAATTGGCCGCGCTGGGTGGCAAGCCTGCTGACGGACCGCACCGGCAGCTTCAAGCTGACCGAGGATGAGGCCGAATTTCTCAGACGGCAGGCGGACTATGTCGGGGAACCCACCCGCGAGATGATCGCCGAGATCAAGGAAGTGGCACGCCGCCGCGCGTTCTTCTGGAGCGGCGTGCCATACTCGGGCCCGTGGACCGTGCCGGCCGATCAGGACGATCCCGCGGACGACGTGCCCTTCTAGGTCAGCGCTTGCGACGCCGCGGTCGGGCCGGGGCTGACCGCCGATGCACGGCGACATGGCAGATCCGAAAGAGCGCCCTCATGTAGCGCCAGAGATAGCGCTGCGGATGGCCCTTCGGCAGGTCGTGGTGCGCTTCCTCGGCGGCCTGCCGACTGCACCGCTGGCAGTCCGGGTGCGCATCGAGGAACAACCCGTTCCGCTTCTGCCTGCTGTTCGGTTTCGACGTGCGCGGCTTCGTGCGCCATAGACGTGGATTGCTCATATCTATTTTCCCTTCTGCCATCATTGGCAGCCCTCACCTTCATGCCCTCTCCTTCTGCGGCCGGGCGGGAACGCTGGACGCTTCTGCACGATTGATGAAAGCGCGGTTCGTCCGCGGTTGTCCGTCGGCGTGGGAAATAGGCCGCCCGCGTTCGTCAGTGTCCGCCGACGTTCGACCATTAGGAGGCGGCAGGCGTGGAGCGCGCGCAGGAGCAGCGCCGCATCGCGAACGGTCATTTGCGACGGATCGAGTCCCCCGCCGGTTGAGCCGAGTCGAGCGAATTCGGCGACAGGTTGAGTAGAAACTGTTCGTGATTAAGCTGCGTATCGGCGGGATGCGCTGGAGCACCCCTTGGCCTGATCGCCGCGCGCGTGACGGCAGCCGGCCGGATGGTTGCCCAAGGGATGGCGGCCTATCTTCCGTCCGGTGGCAAGAGGGCCAGGGCCCGCCACCTAATCCCAGCTGTAGCCGAACATTTCGAACAGAGGCCGATCTGCCTCGGGAATTTCCCCTTGGTGGCGGAAGGGCAGACGCAAGAGCCCGTATTCCGCCGCCACTCGCTGTTTCGGGCCGATCGCCGTGCGCGCCTTGAGCTCGCTCGCGGCGGCTAGGGAGTGCTTGGGCAATAGACTGTCGGCGGCTTGGAAAAACGCGCTTGCCGCGATGTCGGCGAGCTGAAGTCCGGCGATCTTGTGATCGGGCATCACCGAGCAGTGCCGCGTCTGTAGAACGCCCGGGACAATCTCCTTGGTTTTGATGAAGGTCGTGCGGTTCTCTGCCTGCATCGCGAGGGTATCGAGATAGCCGTAGAGGTGATCGTAATCGTGACCGCCCCGCTCGGAGAACACGATCTTGGCCACCTCCAGCTCTTCCGACTGCTTCAACGATCGACGCGCGCACCAGTCTGACACGCGTTCTAGTAGTAGCCGGAGACACCAGTTGTAGAACTCGCCTCTGCCGAAGCTCCCGCCCATACGAGCGTTCTGGTAGCCCCGGATATTCGTCTTGTGAGAGGCAATCGTGAAGAGCCGCAGGTCTTTTCGCGCCAGCATGCGCGCAATGCGCAGCTGATTTGGAGCTGACAGGTTTCGGTAGTGCAATCGCTCAAGCGAGGGCTTCCGAACAGCATCTCGCATGTCCTCGGCCCACATGGGAACGTCGCGATCGCGCGCAAGGCTTACAACCATTGCCGAGATGACGAACCATTCAGACGCATGAGCTATCGCGCTGGCAGTCTTCTGCTTGACGCCGGGATCGCCTGCCTCATCGACATAGACCACGTAGCCGACATTGGAGGGCAACATAGTGTAGCTATTCGCCGTCAATGGGATCGAGTCTAGGTCCGTAATGGTGTCCTCGGCTCAACCGACCTTCGCGAGGATCTTCTCGACGCCTTTCGGGTCCGCTTCGATCATTCGGAGCAGCGTGGCTGAACCGGCATCGGGCTGCCGGCGCCCCTGCTCCCAATCGCGCACGGTGCCGACGGGGAAGTGATAGGTCTTGGCGAACCCGTCCTGAGTCAGCTTACGCGCCTTACGGATCGAACGAACGTCCGGACCGGCGACGATCCTGCCACGGCTGTGATCACCCTTGGTAAAGGCGATCGCATCCTCGAGGCCGGCGATGATGCCGTCGAAATTTTCCTTCTTCATCTGCACGCCTCCTTCAATTGCTTGGTCAAACCTTTGAATGCCGCCGCTTCCGCATCCGTGATGTTCTCGTCTTCGGTCTTGTCGATGATCCAGAGCAGGAACACCGGGTTGCGGGCATCGAGGTAGAAGCTGAACACCCGATAGCCGCCGCTCTTGCCCGTCGCGTCCTTCGCGATGCGGCCCTTGCGGAGGCCGCCGGTGCCCCTGATCACCTTCCCGTAGTCCGGGATCGATGCGTACTGGTCATAGAGGGTCTCCTTCGAACCGGTGGAGGGGTCCACTACCTCTATCCTTCCCCCGGGCGGAGGTGCGTCAGGATCGTCATCTCCTCGGCTCAGCCGATCCAGGTCTAAGGCGGTCAAGCCGCCGTTGTTGGTGATGTAATATCGGCCGTCAGGACCAATGGCGGCGCCGTTGGGGCCGCCTTCTATTTGGGAAATGATCTCCGTCCTGCCATTGGGTCGAATGCGCGTAAGCCTTTGTCCCAAAACCTCCGTACACGACAGCCCCATCATGGCAGACCAGGTCGGACCTTCAGGAAACACCAGACCTTCTGCCAAGACTGTGAAATCGGGATCGGCGGCGCGCCGCGACCTTCTACTCTTCATGGCTGCTTCAAGCTCCGAGCGCCTTCTTCCGGGGCGCTTGTTTTCGGCACCATGATGAATCCGTCGCCAGGGTGTCCTTTTCCGAGTTCGACGGGAAGCCCCCGAACAGCATCATCATCTCCCAGGCCGCTTTGTAGCGTTCGCCCCAGTTCTACTGCTATGATTGGCCCCCGAATTTCCCATATGGGAGGCTATGTCGCTGAGCCGAGTCGATGACGATGAGCTGCTAAAGGCGCTGCATTCCGGCCGTGACGACACACCGCCTTGGAATGATTTCCTCAACCGGACACGAGCGTACACACGCGCGGAAAGTGCCGTATTTTTGATCGCGGCAGGCGAAGATTCGCTGGTTCGAGCAACGCAGCATTGGTGCGGTATTGTCCAGGAGGAGGCTGTCACCAGTATCCCCTTTGCCCGGATGCATCCGGCGCGCGCATACGTCACCGAGGAGTTGATCGCCGATCCCGCGATGGGATCTGCCAGGCTGCCGGCGCTTCACCTTTGCGCCATCCGTTTTCTTGACCGAAGTGGTACGAACGGCTGCGTGGTGCTGATCCGCACCGGATCCGCCTTTGGGGTCAGCGAACGTGCGCTGCTCACTCGTTTAGCGCCGCACCTGGCCATCGCTCTTCGCAATGTTGCGGAGTTGGAGCGGGCAAGGTTGCGCGCCGGCGTGGCCGAAGATTTGCTGCGACGGGCGGGCGTCATTTGGGGCGTGATCGGCACAGATGGATCGCAGCTTGCCGGTCCGCGTCCGACCACCCTGTCTTGGCCTTCGGGAGAGGCCGAACGACGCGTCGCTCGCTTAGGTCGCGAAGCGTGCATGAAACCAGTGACGCGGCCCGCGGCAGTCAGACTTGGTGACGAGGCTGATATCAGACTGCTGGCATTGCCATCGCCGTTGAAGTCGGAGGCCTTGTCAGACCCGGCATTCGTCGCAATTGGCAGAGTGCGTCCAGTCGCCAACCCGGACCAGGCGGCGGCGCTCGCCGCACTGAACGGATTATCCGCCACTGAGGCGCAATTAGCGCTGATGATGGCGGACGGCCAAACGATTGCTGAGGCGGGAAAGGCGCTTGGTTTAACGCTCGAGACGGCCCGGAACTATTCCAAACGCCTTTACGTCAAAACCGGCACGCGCGGGCAAGGCGACCTTGTGCGTTATGTGCTGAGCAGCGTCGCGATGTTTGCCTGAGCCTCGCCGGTCGCGGTTTTGAACGCCGCAGTTCTTCAAAGAATAGAACGCCAGCGCAACTGCCCGTCGAACCGAACGCAGTTAAACTGAGAAATGGCTCGGGGATTTGAACAACGGGATGAGCAGATTGGCGGCCTGACGGCAGCCATGATGGCTGCGAGCAGGAGGCATGATGAGCAAGCGACCACGCCGGAATCACAGCCCGGCATTCAAGGTGAAGGTAGCATTGGCTGCCGTGAAGAGAGGTGGCTCGGGTTGTCTGAACAGCCTCGCGGGCTCGTTAAGTGGATCGCCGGCGGGTGATCATGCCGCTGCGAGACGCGGCTGGTTGAAGTATATCGCGTCCGGTGTTCGGCAGCCAAGGCTCGAGTGCGGGCGAACGGCGTTGTAAAACTCGAGGTAGCGGCCGATCCCAGCCCGCGCTTCGGGCACCGACGCGTAGGCATGGAGGTAGACCTCCTCGTATT
>JAFAZF010000051.1 GCA_019239915.1 Sphingomonadaceae bacterium | reverse complement strand
AGCGGCCGGTATAGCAGGCCGTCCGCGTCGTCCGCTCCGCCGACGGCTTCACCGCCTAGTTGCGGCTCCCGCTCGCTTATGATGCGCGGATCGCAGCCTAGCGCGATGCGCTGCTCAGCGCGTCGCCATCCATAAAGCCAGCGTGATCGCGTCTCGACCGAGCACGCAGACGATCAGAATTGCGAGCCCGATCGCGCCGGCGGCGCTCGCCCACAGAATGGCCTGAACGAAGCGATCGCTCGCGGCCTGCGATCTGGTCTTGCGGCTCATATGGCCGGCGTGCGCCCCGCAGATGAGCCGGCGATGTCAGTTTGTTACGAGATCGGACATATCGCGCCGCGCGCTGACATCTGCGTTCAGGCCGGCTTCTCGGACTTCAACCTGGTGTAGCGATGGACAAACAGGATGAGGAACAGCGCCGTCCCCACCGCCGCCAGCACGGCAACCGCAAGCCGATAGGGCGCCGGCAGCCAGCCCAGCGGGCCGAGGATGTACAGCGCGTCGTCGGCGTCGAAGCCCCAGCGGCTCGCGAGCACGCGCCCCGCCTCGCCGGAAAGGCGATCATAGCGCTCGGCGACCTGGCAGTTGAGCAGCTGGCTCAGGCAGGCGATCGCGCCGCATCCGGTCGCGAGAAGATGATAGGAGCCGGGCACGCTCAAGCCGATCGCGAGGAAGAACAGGGCGCTCAACCACATGTCGACTAGATAGTCGTAACGATGGCCGGTGGCCGAGCACATGTCGCCGATCCGCGCGAGCTCGCCGTCGAGGCGATCGAGCAGGCAGGAGAAAAGCCACGCGATGCCGGCCCACAGGCGCGCGCGATCGTCGCCGAGTGCAATCGTCGCCAGCGACGCCGCTCCGACGATCAGATGCGCGGTGGTGACATAGTTGGGCCGCACCCCGACGCGCAGCAGCGGCGGCACGAGCGGCCGCACGAGCCGATGGCTCCATGATCCGCTCATCTCGGCTCCCCCACCCCCGAAAGGATAGCGGCGCGGCGGACCAGGGCGCCCTGCCAGACGAGCAGGGTCGGCACGCCGATTGCGAGATCGCGCGCGCGCTTGAGCAGCGACAGCGCCAGCGCCGTCTCGCGATCGAGCCCCACCAGCGCGCCCAGCAGCACGTAGCCAGCCTCCTGCGCGCCGAGCGCACCGGGCAGCAGGAACGCGCTCGAGCGCACCACCGAGATCAGCGCCTCCAGCGCGAGCACGCGTGAAAAGACCAGCGGATGGCCGAGCAGGCGAAGCGCCAGCCAGATCGAGAAGACCGACAACAGCCAGGCGGCGAGATTCCACGCGAGCGACGGCAGCAGCGAGAAACGCCCACGCTCGAGCGCGGCGAGCTCGTCGCGCACCGCGTCCATCGTCGCCGCGGCGGCCGGCACGACCCGGTTCGCCATACGCGCGATGAGGTTGAGCGCCGGCCGGCGCAGCAGCAGCACGCCGGCTGCGAATGCGCAAAGCAGCGCCGTGCCGCTCCAGATCGCGGTCTGGAGCCGGGCATCGGCGGCGATCCCGCGCGCGAGGCCGAGCGCGATCGCAACGCCCAGCAGCACGAGCATCAGCTGCGAAACGATCTCGGTGGTGAGATCGATCACGGTCGCGGCATAGGCACGTGCCGGTGCGATCCCGGCGCTCGCCACCACCTTGAGGCCGAGCACCAGGCCGCCGATCTGCGAGAAGGGCAGCAGGTCGTTCGCCGCCTCGCGCACCGCGCGGCCGACGACGAACGCCGGTATCTGCCTGATCGCGAAACGCCCCGAGACCGCCCAAGCGCCGCCGAGCGCGACGAGCACCAGGCCGTAGCTCGCGAGGAACAGCACGAAGCCGGGCGCACCGATCTGCGCCATCGCATGGAAGGTCTGCCGCGCGCCGACGATGCCGAGCATCCACAACGCGAGCGCAAGTCCGGCTGCGGTGGCGGCGATCGTCGCCCACCCCAGCCGGCTCATGCGCGCTCGCCCTGGCGCGGCAGTGGCGGGCCGAGCAGCGCCGGCTCGAAGATCAGCGCGCAGACCAGCGTCCATATGAGCGACAGCATCAGCACCTTGCCCATGCTCGCGGTGCCGGGATGGTGCGAGAACCACAGGCTGCCGAATGCGGTGCCGGTGGCGAGCGCGGAGAAGAAGATGGCGCGTGCCAAGCTCGATTGCAGCAAGTTGGTCGCACCCGCCCGCCACGCCATCACGAAGTAGATGTGGAAGGCGACGCCGATCCCGAACAGCAGCGGAAAGGCGATGATGTTGGCGAAGTTGATCGGCTGACCGATCAGCACGCAGGTGCCGAGCGTCAGGAAGATCGAGAGCACCACCGGCGCCAGCGTCAGCACCACCTCGCGTGAGGAGCGCAACGCCACGAACAGCAGCGCGGTGACGATCGCGAAGGCGAGCACGCCCGCCTCGACGAAGGCGCCGGCGATGGTGCGCGCCGCACCCTGCATCGAGACCGCCGGCCCGGTCGCGTCCGGCGCGACCGCGAGCACGGCTTTGGTGAAGCTCGTGAGGCCGGCACCGCCAGCATAGGCCGCCTTCGGTACTACGTTGACGCGCGCCTGCCCGTCCTTCGCCAGCCAGTCGCCGCGCACGTCCGCGGGCAGATCGCCGATCGCGACAGGCTGCGCGGCAAGCGAGTCGCGCAGCTCGCCGAGCATCGTCTGCAGCGGCGGCACGAGCAGCGCGGCGGCCGCGGCGCGCACAGCGGGTGCGCCACGCGCGAGCCGCTCGAACTGCACCGCGAGCCCGCGTGCGTCATCGGCGGCCTTGCCCGGCTCGCCTGCGGCGGCCAAGCGCAGCGCCGTCGCAGTGCCCGCCAACGACTTGACAGCGTCGCCGTCGTTCGGCGGCGGCAGCGTGGCTACCGGATCCAGCGTGAGATCGAGCAGCGTCTGCGCATCGGCGATGATCGCGAGCTTGGCAGGCTGGTCGTCGGGCACGAAACTCGCCGCGGTGATGACGCGGCCGACCTCCGGAAGCTTCTCGAGACGCGCGGCAAGCGCCTGCGCGGCGGCGAGGTTCGGCGTCAGGATGTCGATCGTGTTGGGCGTGCGATCGGGATCGCGCATCAGATCGTAGATCGTCGCGACCGCCTCGCCCGTGCGTGCGCGCAGATGCAGCGGGTCGAAGTCGAAGCGGACGAACGGTAGGAGCGCGATACTCGCGACGAGCGCGACCACGAAGGAGCCGAGCACCAGCCGGCGGCGACGCAGCAGGAAGGCGTCGGCCGGCGCGAGCGCCATATTCTCGACCTCATCGCGCGGCCGGCCAGGGCGCAGGATCATCAGCAACGCAGGCAGCGCGGTGGCGCTGAACAGCAGCGCGACGATCATGCCGATGCTCGCGATCATGCCGAGTTCGGCGATGCCGCGATAGTCGGTCGGCAGGAAGGCGAGGAAGCCGAGGCAGACCGCGCCGGCGGCGAGCAGCAGCGCCGGCCCGAGCCGCACCGCCGCATCCTCGAACGCCGCCGCGGCCGCCGCGCCGCGATGGCGCTCCGCCTGAAAGCGGACGGCGAGCTGGATACCAAAATCGACGCCGAGCCCCACGAACAGCGGGATGAAGGCGACCGATATGAGGTTGAGCCGCCCCACCGCCAGCAGCCCGAGCGCGGTGGTGACGACCAGCCCCATGATCGTGCTGCCGAGGATCGCGCCGGTGACGCGCAGCGATCGCGTCGCGAGCCAGAGCGTGCCGATCATCGCCACCGCCATCGCGCCCGCGACGATCCACCAATGATCGGCGAGCGAAGCGAACTCCTCATCCGAGAGCGCGACCGATCCGGTCAGCCGCACCGTGATGCCATGGCCCGGATCGAGATGCAGCCGTGCCGCCGTGGCGCGGATCGCGTCGCTCGACGCCTCGCCGGGCATCAGCGCGCCGTAATCGAGCACCGGGCGGACGAGCAGCAGGCGCCGCGTCGGCAAGGCGAGTGTCCCCCGCCCGCTCTGCAGCAAACTCTGCCACGAGAAATAAGCCGGTCGACCCGCCCCCTGCGCCTCGAGCGCGGCGGCGAGGTGCGCCATCGGCGCGTCGATCTTGTCGAGCTTGGCGTCGCCGCGCGCGACCCCTTGCAGCATCGTGCCGAGCGCGCCGGCGATGCCACGCAGCGAAGGATCGGCAGCCAGTGGCCCGAGAAATGGCTGCGCCTCGATCATCCGCGCGGTCGTCGCCTGGACCTCTGCGGCCGAAGCGAACAGCAGGCCTTCCTTGGCGAAGAACGGTCCGCCATCCGGCCGGGAGACCGCGCGGACATGGGCGTGATCGGTCGCGAGCGCCTGCGCGAGCGTGGCGGCGGCGGCTTCGGCAAGCTCGGGCGTCTGTCCGTCGATCACCACCAGCGTGCTGTCACCGTTGCCGGGGAAGGCAGCGTCCATGCGGTGCTCGGCGGCACGCCACGGCACCTTCACCGAGATCAGCGCGGAGGCATCGCTCGACATTTGGATGTTGCCCGCGACATAGCCGAGTGACAGCAGCGCGAGCAGCAGCGCCACGCCGAGCATCGGCCACGGCTGGCGGCACGCGAAGCGCACGAGCGAAATGAGAAGGCGGGTCGGCAAGACGATCCTTCAGGTGGGCGCGGCGGCATCCTCGGCGAACGCCGCGACGAGCTCACGGAAATCCGCTTCCGAAAGCGCGCCGATGCAGCCGATGCGAAACGTCTCCGCCTGCGTGAGCTTGCCGGGATAGATGACGAGGCCGCGATCCGCCAGCCGCTCGTACAGTCCGGCGAAATCGAATGGACGATCCGCCGCCGGCGCGAAGGTGGCGATCGTCGGCCCCTGCACCGCCGGATCGAGATAGAGGCGATGGCCGAGCGGCTCGAGCCCGCTGCGAAGGATCGTGAGATTGCCGCGATAGCGCGCCTCCCGGACCGGCGGGCCGCCCTCGTACTCCAGCAGCCGCAGTGCCTCGACGGTGCCGGCGACGACCTGCACCGGCGGCGTGAAACGCCACTGGCCGTCCTTCTCGAAGCCCCGCCATTGCGCGTGGAGATCGAGCGACAGCGAGGGGCTGCGCCCGGCAGCCTCTTGCAAGAGCGGCCGCGCAACGAGTGCGAAGGCGATACCCGGCGGGCCCTCGATGCACTTGTTGCTGGAGGCGAGGACGGCCGTGATCGGCGTGGCCGCGAGATCGATCGGCAGCGCGCCGAAGCTCGCCATCGCATCGACCAGCAGGTGCCGGCCGGCGCGTGCCACCACCTCAGCGACGGACTCCAGCGGGTTGAGGATGCCCGTGGTCGTTTCGCAGTGGACGAACGCGACGTGGCTGATCGCGGGATCGGCGGCGAGGCGTGCGCCGACGGCATCCGGATCGACGGGATGGTTCTCGGGCCAGTCGATCGCCTCGACCGACCGCCCGAGCCGTTGAGCGATCGTCACCATGCGGCGGCCATAGGCGCCGTTCACGAGCACGAGCAGCTTGTGCGCGCCGCCGATCAGCGTCGCCACGGCAGCTTCGAGGATGTAGGTGCCGCTTCCCTGCAGCGGCACCGCGACATGGCTCGCCTCGCCCGCGGCGACCGCCAGCAGCCGCTCCCGCAGCTCAGCAGTCAGCGCGATGAAGTCACGGTCGCGCGAGCCCCAGTCGCGGAGCATTGCGTCACGGACGCGCGGGTCGGTGGTCAGCGGTCCCGGCGTGAACAGCCGCTGCTTCATGCCGCGAGGAAGGCGCGGAAGCGATCCGCGACGTCGGCTGGGCCGATCGTCGGCCGGCCGAGCTTCGCCATCGATCCCGGCGCGATCCGGAAGTGGATGAGCGCCGGCCCCTCCTCCACCGCCGCCAGCGCGGCGCGGAAGCCGGCGAGATCGTCGCATGAGGCGGCGAAGGCGTAGCCGCAGGCGAGCGCGACGCCCGCGAAATCGACGCTGGCGCTGACCGTCGCCTGCCCGCCCGTCGAATCATGGACGCCGTTATCGAGCAGGATGTGGACGAGGTTGTCGGGCGCATAGGCGCCGATCGTCGCGAAGCTGCCGAGCTTCATCAGCGCGGCGCCGTCGCCATCCAGCACGAAGACGCGGCGGCGCGTGTTCAGCGCGACGCCGAGCGCCATGCCCGAAGCCCCGCCCATCGAACCGACCTGATAGAGATGCTGCGGACGATCAGCGAGCGTGAACAGCTCGCGCCCGGATTTGCCGGTCGTGGCGATCACGGCGGCGTCGTCGCCAGCGAGCTCGAGGAATGCCGCCAGCGCCGCTTCGCGCGTCGGTCGTTGCCCGCGCGTCTCGAACCGCTCGCGGATGCCGGGAACCGGCAGCGCAAGCGGCGGCTGCTCCAGCGGGGTCTCGGCGACGTCTCCCTTCGCCATTACCCAGCCGACGGTGGTGCGGCGTTCGATCGTCTCCACCGCTTTTCGAAAGGCATCGTCGAGCGCGTCGGCTGTTGACGGGAAGTTCTGCAGATCGAGTTCGATCAGCCGCAGCAGATCCTGCGTGATCCGCCCCATCAGCTCGTGCTGCGGCTCGTCGGCGAGGCCGGGCTGGCCACGCCAGGTGGTCACGAACAGCGTTGGGATGCGGAATGGCGCGTTGAGCGAGGCGAGCGGGTTGACCGCGTTGCCAAGGCCCGAGTTCTGGCACATCACGATCGTGCGCCGGCCTGCCAGCCACGCGCCGGCCGCGATCGCCACCGCCTCGCCCTCGCTGGCCGCGCCGACATAGCGCGCGCGGGCGTCGGAGAGGACGCCGTTGATGAGCGGTGTCAGGAAGCTGCACGGCACGCCCGTGTAGAAATTAAAGCCGGCGCGCGCGGCCGCGGCCAGAAAATCCTCTGCGGTGATCATGGAGACGTCTTAGAGCGATTGCCGATCGGCTTGAAGCAGCCCGTTCGTGCTGAGCTTGTCGACGCACTGCCCTTCTTCGCGCGAAGAGAAGAACAGCCCACCGACGGACTCAGGGTGAGCGGTAGCCTTTGCCATACCCGCAGCGGCCTAGGTGAAATTCCGCGCCGCAGCGAGATCGGCCAGCGTATCCACGTCCATCCAGTGCCCGGAGAAGACGTGGAGGGCGACGGGGTGTTTCGCGGCGATCCGCGTCAGCAGCAGCGGCATGTCGGCGGTTTCGAGCAACCCGTCCTGTCGCAGCGCATCGATCTCCTCGCGCAGCCACGCGACGCCGATCGGGCTGAAGCGGGCGAGCCCGATCCACTCACCGCCGGCCACCTCCGCACCGATATCGGCTGCCACCCGCGTGAGATGCGCCGGCGCCTCGTCATAATCGTCATGCAGCGGCCGGTCGGCCGCGACGAGATCGCGCGCCCGATCGCCCTTGCCGTTTCGCCCCGCGATATCGACCGCGATCACGATCTCGCCCGCGGTGCCGAGCAGCCCGCGCAGGATGAAGTCGCGGAACAGGATGTCGCCATAGGAGACGAGCAGTTCGCCATCGAGCCACTCCTCCGCCTGCGCCAGCGAGAAGGCCTCGCCGGTCTCCGCAAAGCGCTCATTGTCGACGAAGGCGACGCCCTGCGCCGACACCTTGTCCCGCCCGAAGCCGCGCACCACGACATTCTGGCGCACGCCGGCGGCGCCGAAACCGTCGAGCAGCCGCTGCAGCACCGAGCGGCCGCGCACGTCGGCCAGGCACTTTGGCGTATCGGCGGAGAGCGACCCGAGATCGCCGCGCGAGGCCGCGAGGATCACCGCGCGCGTCTGCTGGGTCGCTGGCAGATAGCGGCGCTCGGCCGCTTCGAGCTCGCCGTTCGCGGCGAGATGGAAGATGTCCTTCACGCTCGCGACGCGGCCTTCGATGCTGTTGAGCGATTCCTCGGCCACGATCGCGCGCGCGGTCTCCTGCATCGCCGTGATCGATGCGCGCAGCAGATGATTGGCCCAGATCACCGCGCTGATGCCGGCGTTGCGGAAGACGTCGGTCGGCGTGGCGTAATAGGTCGTGGGCACGATCACGAGCGGCGCACGATCCGCCCATTCGCGCGTGAAGGTCAGGATCTCGGCGGCGGTCGACTGTTTGGAATGGATCAGGATCGCATCCGCACCCGCCTGGCGATAGGCCTCGGCGCGTTGCAGCGCCTCGGCCATGCTGCGCCCCGAGATCAATGCCTCGACGCGCGCGACCAGCGTGAAGTCGTCGTCGGTCTGGCTGTCCTTGCCCGCGCGGATCCGGCCGCAGAATTCCTCGATGTCGGCGAGCGGCTGCGCCTCGCCGATGAAGCTGTTGGTCTTCGGGAACAGCTTGTCTTCGATGCAGACGCCGGCGATGCCACGCTCGCCGAGCTTGCGCACGAGCCGGCGCACGCTGTTGAAATTGCCGTAGCCGGTATCGCCATCGACGAGGATCGGGATCGAAGCGGCATCCGCCATATATTCGAGCACCTCGAGCACCTGCGTCCACGAGGCTTCGTTGGAATCGCGTAGGCCGAGGCTCGCGGAAATAGTCAGCCCCGATGCCCAAATGCCTTCGAAGCACGCCTCTTCCGCGATCTTGGCGGAGAGGCCGTTGTGCGCTTCCATGAGGAAGGACAGCGGCCGTGTCGTCAGCAGCCGCCGCAGCTTGATGGTACGGCTCTCCAACGCGCCACGCACGAGGGCGCCCGCGACAATGCGTCTTTGCTCGTTCACGCTTTACCCGCCCTCACTTGTCCCGAAGCGCCGATCGCGTCATCAGCGTGTTTCAGGTTCGTCATCGGGTTGACACATTGTCGCAGTCAAGTCTCCCTAACTTTTCGGTAATCTTGTTGGCCGCCGGCGTTGGCAAGCGACTAGATCGCGACATCGCCGCGCCCAAGGTGCTGCTCGAATTCGGAGGACGCAGCCTGCTCGAGCGCCATTGCGCCGCGCTGGCGAAGAACGGCGCATCCTCGGTGACGATCGTCACCGGCTTCGAGGCCGCGCAGATCGAGCGTGCGATCGCCGCGATCGCGCCGCCGTTCGACGTGCGCTTCGTCCACAATCCTCGGTTCCGCGAAGGCAGCAGCGTCTCGCTGGCGACCGCGAGCGAGACACTCCGCGACGGCACCGCTACCGTGCTGATGGATGGCGACGTGCTTTACGATGACCGCATGCACGCGCGGCTGCTCGCCGGCGCGGGCGAGAACATCATGCTGCTCGATCATGAGATCGAACCCGGCGACGAACCCGTGAAGATTTGCTTCGACGCGGCGGATCGCATCGTCGACTTCCGCAAGCGGCCGGAGCATCCGCATGTCCGCCACGGCGAATCCGTCGGCTTCTTCCGATTCTCGCCGGCCATGTCGGCGGCGATCGCCGAGCGCGCGCAAGCCTATGCGGCGGACACGCGCGCGAGCCTGGAGTATGAGGAGGTGATCCGCGATTTTCTGCTCGCCGAGCCCGAACGGTTCGCGGCCGTCGACGTAACCGATCTGCCGTGGACCGAGATCGACTTCCCCGAAGACGTCGCACGGGCACGCGACGAGATTCTGCCGAGGCTGCAAGCATGACCGTCGACATCGAAGCCGCTTCCGGCGTGACCGCGGAGATGGTCGAGGCGTTTCGCGAGCGCGGCTGGGCGGCAGCGCCCGGCTTCTTCTCGGCCGACGAGATCGCCGAGATCGCACGCTGGACCGGCGAGGTAACCGACCTGCCCGAACGGTCGGGCGCGCAAATGCTCTATCGCGAGCCGAGCCTGCTCGACGCGGACGCCAAGGTGGTGCAGCGGATCGAGGATTTCTGCCCGCATCATGATGGCTTCGATGCGCTGATGCGCGGTGGCCCGCTGCAGCAAGCGGTGGAGCGGCTGATCGGCGAGCCGGCGCTGCTGTTCAAGGACAAGATCAACTTCAAGATGCCCGGCGGCGCCGGCTTCGAAGCGCATCAGGACCAGCAGGCCGGATGGTCGACCTACGCGCCCTGGTTCGTGACGGCGCTCGTCACGATCGATCCGGCGACGATCGAGAATGGCTGCCTCGAAATGGCGGGCGGGCCGCGCGTCACCTCGCTGATCGGCGCCGAGTGGAAGCCGCTGACGCCGGGCGAGCTCAGTGCTGCGCCGCTCGAGCCGGTTCCGACGGCGCCCGGCGACGTGCTTTTCTTCGACAGCTACGCGCCGCATGCCTCCAAGCCCAACCTCACCGCACAGCAGCGACGCATTCTCTACGTGACCTATAATCGCGCCGCGGACGGCGATCAGCGCGGCCGCTATTTCGCCGACAAACGTGCGAGCTTCCCGCCCGATATCGATCGCAAGCCGGGCGACACGTACCGGTTCCGCGTCTAAGCCTCAGAGTTGCGGCGCCCGACCGGCGGCGAGCGCGCGCGGCTCGTGTACCGGGCAACCGTTGAAGCGGCCACGGAAGCCCGACGACATTTCGTAAGCCGGCTTGCGCGCGCGATTGACTCCACCGAGCGGCCGGTGCGCCTCGAGGCAGTGCCAAGGCGTGAAGGCGAGCTCGTCCTCGCGCTTCTCGCTGATGCCTGGTTCCCACGCCGCCTGCGGTTCCACGATCAGGCGCGCCACGGTGCGGAACGGGCTCTGCTTCTCGTCCCAGGCGACGCTCGCATCCTCGATCGGCATCGCCTCCAGATCGGTGCAGAGCTGGACGCGCAGCTCCCACACCGTTTCCTGCTCCGCGAGCACCTCCCTCACATCCTCGCGCAGCGCGTCGGGGCGGTCGTGGGTATGGACGGTCGCACCGGCAAGCTCGACGAGGTTGGGCGAGACGGGGGCGAGCTGGAACTTGGCGATGTGGTCGCCGTAGCGGAACGCGGTCTGGCTGAAGTAGGTGCGGCCGAGCGGATGGCTGTTCGCCGCGCCGCCTAGCGATTGCAGCGCGCTGCTCTGAAGCCCGACCAGCTCGAGCGCCCCTTCCGCCGCACGCAGCACCGCGGACAGACCCCTTTTGAAGCCTTCCGCCTTGTCCGTCGTCCTGGCGAGCAGTTTGAGGTTCTGGAGGAACATCTTCGGGTTCGGCGCGAAAAACGCCGGCTCGTCAACCAGCACGAAATCCTGGCTGCCGCTACCGCTGTCGACGCCAATCACCTTGAGCGCAGCGCCGCGCGGCACCGAAATGCTGTCATCGAGGATGTCGCCGGGGTTCGTCGAAATGCGCAGGATCGCGTCATAGCGGCCACCTCGCGCGAACAGTCCCTGTGCGAGCTCGGGCGACAGTCCGTCGACGATCTCGAGAACGCCTTCGGCAATGCCATGCCCCTTGGCATGTACCGAGCGTACGGCGTGCCCGTAGTCCTTCGACGTCACGTCGAGGATCGCGCGCAGCACGGCGTTGATCCCCTCCTGCGTCTCCGCCTCGTCGGGTTCGATTGTCTCAACACCGGGAGAATAGGGGACTGGCGCGGGCATGGGTATCTCCTCGGGAAGCGGCATGAACGGCGGGCCGGATGCGTCGTTCCGACGGGTGCACGATTGCCATCCATGCAACGCTCTGAAGCGTCGCTTGCGAGAAGTATAGATTTCTCTTGTTCCCTACGGGTCGACTCGTGAATATCCCGGCAGCTCATCAATTCCAGGGGGAACGATATGCGTCGATTGTTTCTGAAGGCGTTGGCCGGCACGCTCGCCGCCGCGCTGGTAGCGCCTAGCGCGCTCGTGGCGGCCGAGCCGGTCCAGCTGCTCAACGTCTCCTATGATCCGACACGCGAACTCTATCGCGACGTCAACGTCGCGTTTGCGAAAGAGTGGAAGGCAAAGACCGGCCAGGATGTCGTCATCAACCAGAGCCACGGCGGCTCCGGCGCGCAGAGCCGCGCGGTGATCGAAGGTCTCCAGGCCGACGTCGTCACACTCGCGCTCGCCTACGACATCGATGCGCTCGCCTCGAAGGCGCAGCTGCTGCCGGCCAATTGGCAGACGCGGCTGCCGAACAAGTCCACGCCCTATTTCTCGACGATCGTGTTCCTCGTCCGCAAGGGCAATCCCAAGGGGATCCACGATTGGGGCGACCTGATCAAGCCGGACGTGAAGGTCATCACGCCCAACCCGAAGACGAGCGGCGGCGCGCGCTGGAACTACCTGGCGGCGTGGGGTTATGCGCGCAAGACCTATGGCTCCGATGCCAAGGCCCGTGACTACATGACCAAGCTGTTCCACAACGTGCCGGTGCTGGACAGCGGCTCGCGCGGCGCCACCACGACCTTCGTGCAGCGCGGCCAGGGCGACGTGCTGCTCGCCTGGGAGAACGAAGCGTTCCTCGCGCAGAACGAGTTCGGCAAGGACAAGTTCGACATCGTCGTGCCGTCGGTTTCGATCCGCGCCGAGCCGCCGGTCGCGGTGGTCGACAAGGTCGTCGACGCCAAGGGCACGCGCAAGGTGGCCGAGGCCTATCTGCGCTTCCTCTACACGCCGCAGGCGCAGGACATCATCGGCAGGAACTACTACCGTCCGACCGGTGCCGCCGCGGCGGCCAAATATACCGGCCAGTTCCCGAAGATCCCGCTTTTCCAGATCGACAAGAATTTCGGCGGCTGGCAGCGCGTGCAGGCGACGCATTTCGCTGACGGCGGCGTGTTCGACCAGATCTTCGCCGACGCGAAGCGGTAGGAACCGCTATACTCCGTTCGTGCTGAGCTTGTCGAAATACTGTTCCTCTTCCCGCTGCGGTCGGAAAGAACAGCACTTCGACAGGCTCATTGCGAACGGATTGCGATGCCTACCCCTCTCCCTCTGCGATGAGCCGTTCGCCGTCGGCGATGTCGCCGGCGATCGCAGCGCGGAGGGTACCGGCATCGCCGCGGACGATCGCGTCCAATGCCTGCTGGTGCTGGTCGATCAGCCGGGCGGTGCCGACGCGGCCGTAGACCACCCGCATCAGCGGTCCGAACCGCATCCACAGCATCTCGATCATCCGCGTCAGCACGCCCTCGCCGGGCGCGCGGTAGATCAGGAAGTGGAAGGCGTAGTTGTTCTCCATATAGGCGTTGATGTCACCGCCCTCGAGTGCGCGGTCGATCGCGGCGTCGGCGTCGCGCAGCCGGCGGAGCAGCCGCGCGTCGATCGCGGAAAGCGCCAGCGCCGCCGCCTCGGGCTCGAGAAGGCGGCGGCAATGCATCACCTCGGCGATCCGCGCGGGTGCCATCACCGGCACGACGATCCGGCGCTTGGAGCGGATCTCGACCGCACCTTCCGACGCCAGCCGTGAGAGCGCATCGCGCACCGGCATCTGGCTGACGCCGAGCTGCTGCGCGAGGCCGCGTGTCGAAAGCCCGACGCCCGGCGCGATGCGGCCGGTGATGAGACGATGTCGAAGCTCGGCATAGACGCCGGCGCGGAGCGTCGCTTCGCCCGCGTCCGGATCGGGCGCACGCGCGTTCAGCCGAGCAGCTCCGCCACCGCGCGATGCGCCTGGTCGATCGCGACGTTGGTGTAGGCGCCGCGGCCGCTATCGGCATTGGCGATCGCGATCCGGCCGAAGCGCGCGCGTGCGATCACGGTGGGCTGCTGCGCGTCGGGTAGCAGTTCCTCCCACAACGGGTTGTACTCCGGCGCGTAGCCGTGCGGCCAGCGGTTCACCGTGATCGCCGTGACGTCGCGGTCGGGATCGAAGCCGCCCTGCCCGAGCGCCCGGCCGAGCTCGTCGCGGACATGATGCTCGAACGTCTCGAACGGCGTCGCCAGCAGCTCGGCGCGACCGGCCCGGTTCTGATCGAATTCGGGTAGACCGGGCATGCAAGGAACATGCTCCATCCGCACCACCGTCGGCATCGTGGGATCCCGCGGCGTCGCATAGCCGCCGATATCCACCATCTCGTTCAGCCGATAGTCGGTGAAGAAACAGCCGGGCGCATAGACCTGCGCCACCTTCAGCCGATCGAACGCCTGCCAGCCGGCGAGTGCGACCGAGGTGTAGACCAGCGGCGCCTTGACCAGCGCGTGCAACGCCGCCTTCTGAGGCTCCGGCAGCTCGGGCACGACATAGGGGATCATCATGTTCCACGAGGCCATGATCACCTGTCCGGCATGGACCTTCCGAAGATCGCTGCCCGCAACATAGGTGATGTCGACGCCCTTCGCGGTGCGCGGGTCGGCCTCGTGGTGGACCGCGACGACAATGCTCGAGAGCCGGATGCGCACGCGCTGACCCGGCCGATCGAGCATGGTGTAGTCGACCGGCGCCAGCATCGTGTCCGCGACGCCGCCGGCGGGTAGCGCGCCCGGGACCAAGGCTCCGACCAGCCGCCGCGCGATCGTCGCGTTGCCGTCCGGCAGATGCAGCGTGTAGCTGCCGCCGGTGTCGGCATAGCCGCGCGGCGTGAAGCCCATGCGCGGAATGCCGCCCTTGTCGAGCTTCAGCCCTTCGAAACCGGGGAAGCCCATGCCCCAGGCGTCGAGCGCGGTGATGGCGTCGATGCCGACGCCCCACCAGCCCTGCGAGCGCGGCTGGAAATAGGCGAGCGCTTGCGCATCCGCCTTGGCATGATCGGCGAGATAGGCCTTGTAGCTCATCCGGCTGAGCCGGTCCTTCTTCTCGGCCGAGCCGAGCCCGGGAAGATAGTCGCCGCCGCCGCTCTCGATCGTGGCGATGTCCTGCTTGGCCTTGTCGCTCAGCGGTGCGCCCGCCAGCAGCTGCTCGAACGGCCGCGTGCCGGCACCGACGGCGAGATGATCGCGCCCGAACGTCGCCTTGTCGAAGAAGATCGCGCGGCCGAGGCCCCGCGCCGCGTAGACATCCTCCTTCTCGATCGGCTTGAGCGCCGCCGCGTCGATGCCGATCGCCTTGAGGAGGCCGTCCGCCTGGGGGCTGTAGGGATAGGGACTGTCGATGCCGAGCGTGCCGCCGTTGCAGAGCAGTGTCGCCCCGCGCACCGGGTGGAACTCGTTGCGCTTGGCATGGCCGCCGAAATCGTCATGATTGTCGAGGATCAGGATCTTCGCCTGCGGCTTGGCTTCGCGAAAGAAGTGGGCGGCGGCGAGCCCGCTGATGCCGCCCCCGACGACGACGAGATCATAATGCTCGCCGGTATCCGCCGGCGCCCCGCGCCCGGGATGACCGCCGTCGCGCAGCACATGTGCCATCTCGAACGAACCGGGATGGGAGCCCCGCAGACCGGTGCGCAACGGCGGGTAGGAGGCGGCGCCAGGCGGCTGCTGGACGGTGTCGGCAGCGGCCATGCCCGGCAGCCACGCGGAGGCCGCTACGCCCGCGGCGCCGACCGCGACGCCGTTGACGAAATCGCGCCGGGTGATCGGCCCGCCCCGCCCGCTGCCCGAACCCACGCCATCACCTCGCTTAGCCTGCTCGGCGCAAATTAAGATCACAGATAGGGAGCGTCAAACCGGCTCAATCAAACTCCGCGGTGCTCCTGCGAACGCAGGACGCGGGAGCCGCAAGCGCTACGGCTGTGTTCGAGTTCCTGCTTTCGCAGGGGCACTCGTCCTTCAGCCCTTCTCGTCGAACAGGTCCGCGAGCTGCTCGACCATCGTGCCGCCAAGCTGCTCGACGTCCATGATCGTCACCGCGCGCGCATAATAGCGCGTGACGTCGTGGCCGATGCCGATCGCGACGAGTTCAACCGGCGAGCGGTTCTCGATCCAGCCGATCACCTGCCTCAGATGCCGCTCCAGATAACTCCCCGAATTCACCGACAGCGTCGAATCGTCGACCGGCGCACCGTCCGAGATCACCATCAGGATGCGACGCTCCTCGGGACGGCCGATCAGCCGGTTGTGGGCCCACAAGAGCGCCTCGCCGTCGATATTCTCCTTGAGCAGCCCCTCGCGCATCATCAGCCCGAGATTCTTGCGCGCGCGCCGCCACGGTTCGTCGGCCTTCTTGTAGACGATGTGCCGCAGGTCGTTGAGGCGGCCCGGCAGCGGTGGTCGCCCAGCTTGCAGCCAGGCTTCCCGGCTCTGCCCGCCCTTCCAGGCGCGCGTCGTGAAGCCGAGGATCTCGGTCTTGACGCCGCAACGCTCGAGCGTGCGCGCGAGGATGTCGGCGGAAATCGCCGCGATCGAGATCGGGCGCCCGCGCATCGAACCCGAATTGTCGATGAGCAGCGTCACCACTGTGTCGCGGAAGTCGGTGTCGCGCTCGATCTTGTAGCTCAGCGACTGGCCGGGGCTGACGACCACGCGCGCCAGCCGCGCGGCATCGAGCAGCCCTTCCTCCTGATCGAAGTCCCAGCTCCGGCTCTGCTGCGCCATCAGCCGGCGCTGCAGGCGGTTGGCCAGCTTGGTGACGACGCCCTGAAGATGGGTGAGCTGCTGATCGAGATAGGCCCGCAGCCGGGTGAGCTCGTCCTCGTCGCAGAGCTCGGTCGCCTCGACGACCTCGTCGAACCTGGCGGTGAACGACTTGTAGTCGACGATCGGCCCGAGGTCGGCAGACGGCCGGTTCGGGCGAACCGGCATCATGCCCTCCTCGCCGTCGTCGCCCATGCCCTCCTCGCTGTCGGGGTCGGACTCCATCTCGCGCTCGCGCGTTTCGCCCTCTTCCTCCTCGCCGGAGCTGCTGTCCGAGCGCACCTCGACGTCGGAGTCGCTGGCGGCGCCCTCCTCGCCTTCCTGGTCGCTGTCGTCGCCGCTGTCCTGATCTTCGCCTTCGGGCTCGTCGCCCTCGTCAGGGTCGGTCTCCGGCGCCGACTCCGCCTGCACGAGCTCGAGATCCTCGAGCAGCCGCGTCGCGAGCTTGGCGAAGGACTGCTGGTCATCGACGAGCAGCGACAGCGCGTCGAGGTCTGCGCCGGCCTTGTCCTCGATCCACTCGCGCACCATCGCGAGGCCGGCGGCGGCGGCGGCGGGCGGCACCTCGCCGGTCAGCCGCTCGCGCACGATCAGGCCGAGCGCCGAGGCGAGCGGCACCTCGTCGGCGTTGCGCGCCCGCGTCAGCGGATCGGAGCGGAAGCGTGCGGTGAGGGCGCTCGTGAGATTGTCGCGCACGCCCGCCATCGCGCGCGAACCCAGCGCCTCGACGCGCGCCTGCTCGACCGCGTCGAACACCGCGCGCGCGGTCGCCTCGGCCGGCGCACCCCTGGCGTGGAGCGCGGCGTTGTGATGCCGCAGCCGCAGCGCGAAGCCGTCGGCGGCGCCGCGCGCCTCGGCGACCTGATCGGCCGGAAGCCCACGCCCCGGCATCGGCACCTTGAGCGACTTGCCGCTCGCGAGCGGCGCGTCCGCCGTCCAGGCGAGCTCGAGCTCGGGCTCGCGCGCCAAGGCGCGCGCAGCCCCGCCGAGCGCGACGCGGAAGGCTTCGAGGGGAGGAGTTTCGGCCATCGGCTAGTATCCGTCACCCCAGCGAGAGCTGCGGTCTCGTGCGGCGAGCGCGCAGCCTACAGCCCGAGATGCCAGCTTTGGCTGGCATGACGAGAGACCGGTCACTTCTTCCCCGCCACGCTTTCCGGCAGATCCTTGCCGAAAACGCGCTGATAATATTCTGCGACCATCGTGCGCTCGGCCTCGTCGCACTTGTTGAGGAAGGTCAGTCGGAACGCGAAACCGACGTCGCCGAAGATCAGCGCGTTCTGCGCCCAGCTGATCACCGTGCGCGGGCTCATCACCGTCGAGATGTCGCCGTTGACGAAGCCCTGGCGCGTGAGATCGGCGACCTTCACCATCTGGTCGACGACCCGCTTGCCGTCCGGCTTGTCATATTCGCCCGACTTGGCGAGCACGATCTGCGCCTCGACCGCGGCGGGCAGATAGTTGAGCGTGACGACGATGTTCCAGCGGTCCATCTGGCCCTGGTTGATCTGCTGGGTGCCATGGTAGAGCCCGCTGGTATCGCCGAGGCCGACGGTGTTGGCGGTCGAGAACAGGCGGAACCACGGATTGGCGCGGATCACGCGGTTCTGATCGAGCAGCGTGAGCTTGCCCTCGGCCTCGAGCACGCGCTGGATCACGAACATCACGTCGGGCCGCCCGGCGTCATATTCGTCGAAGACGAGCGCGGTCGGCGTCTGCAGCGCCCACGGCAGCAGGCCCTCGCGGAACTCGGTGACCTGCTGGCCGTCGCGCAGCACGATCGCGTCGCGGCCGATCAGATCGATGCGGGAGACGTGCGCGTCGAGGTTGATGCGGATGCACGGCCAGTTGAGCCGCGCCGCGACCTGTTCGATATGCGTCGACTTACCGGTGCCGTGATAGCCCTGGACCATCACGCGGCGATTGTGCGCGAAGCCGGCGAGGATCGCGAGCGTCGTCTCCTTGTCGAAGACATAGGCCGGATCGAGGTCCGGCACGCGCTCGTCGGCCTCGGAAAAGGCGGGCACCTGCATGTCGACGTCGATCCCGAAGATGTCGCGCACGCTCAGCTTGCGGTCGGGCGCGTCGAGCACCGTGGCGCTCCGCGAATCGGGCTGGACGTTGGGAAGGTCGGTCATGAAGGGATTCCTGCTCGCGCGATGGCGCTCGGTGCCAAGCCGGTAAAGCCTACCGGCCTGTGCCGCAACGCTCATGCTGCGCTGCGGTGCCCAATGCGGTTCGATCAAAAGACCACCTCGCCCCGGCCTCCGGGCGGGGGCCCCGCTTCTCTCTCCATCGGTTCAAAACGGCGGGACCCGGATCAAGCCGGGGGTGGCGGAGCGTCTGCCTTTTCCGGCAGCGGGAAAAGCGTCGCGAAACGCCGCGCCAACGCGCGATCCCCCTCGAGCGCCAGCACGCCCTGCGCTTCGAGCGTCTCGAAGGCCGCACCCCCATAGATCGCCGCGCCCAGCGCCGCCGCCGTAGCCGCGATGCGCAAGTCCGCGGCTTCCGCCTCGCCGCGCGCGATCGCGATCGCGCCATCCGCAAGCCGCGCGACATAGTCCTCGTTGCCGAGCCGCAGCGCGATCGTGGCGCCGAGACCGCGCGCCTTCGCGGCATCGATCATGGTTCGGAAGGAGAGCAGCAGCGAGGCGTTGCTGATCGGCAGCGTCGGATCGTGCGTCGGCGAACGCGTCGCCCAGCGGCCGAGCGTCTGGAAGATCGGCTCGGCCTCATAGCCCCAGGGCGTCAGCTCGTAGACCTGCACGGAAGCCGGCGGCGGCAGCTTGCGGCGCACGACTACGCCCTCGCGCTCCAGCCCCTCGAGCCGCTGTGTCAGAATATTGGCACTGATCCCGGGCAGATTGGCGCGCAGCTCGCCGAAGCGGCGCGGTCCGAACATGAGTTCGCGGATGACGAGCAGCGCCCACCGCTCGCCGACAATGTCGAGCGCGTGCGCGGCACCGCAGGCGTCCTCGTACCAACGCTTGCGCTCCATAGTTACTTTTTGTGACTCCATAGTTGCTTTAGATAATCTGATCCGGCACAAGCTTCAAGCATCGAGTCGTGAGGAGATGGACGATGGCCAAGATGATCTTCGTGAACCTGCCGGTTGCCGACCTCGCCGCGTCGACCGCCTTCTACAAGGCTGTCGGCTTCGTTCAGAACGAGCGGTTCAGCGGACCGCACGCCACGATGATGGCCTGGTCGGACACGATCAGCGTCATGCTGACCACCCACGAATTCTATGCGACGCTCGTCGCCAAGCCAATCGCCGACGCGCGCGCGGTATCCGCCTGTGCCTTCGCTCTGTCGTTCGACAGCCGCGCCGAGGTCGACGCGATCAGCGAGGCGGCGGTCGCCGCCGGCGGCCGCGAACTGCACGGCGCCGAGGACGAGGGCTTCATGTACAGCCGCGCCTTCGAGGATCTCGATGGTCACAGCTGGGGGCCGCTCTGGATGGACATCGCGGCAGCCGCGTCGCAGCCCGAGTCCGCCTGAGCGCTCACCCGCAGGAGAAATGACCATGGCTTATATCGATGGCGTCATGACGCCCACCAAGGAAGGCGACCGTGACGCCTTCATCGCCGCCGCGCGCAAGATGGCGGCGCTGTTCCGCGAATATGGCGCGACGCGCGTGGCCGACGGCTGGGGCAGCGACGTTCCCGACGGCAAACAGACCGACATGAAGCGCGCCGTCGCCGCCGAACCCGGCGAGGTCGTCACCTTCGGCTGGGTCGAATGGCCCGACAAGCCGACGCGCGACACCGCTTGGGCTAAGCTGATGGCCGACGAGCGCATGAAGGACATGCAGATGCCGTTCGATGGCAGGCGCATGATCTTCGGCGGCTTCGAACTCGTCTCGGACGCCTGAGCGGGAGCGCGCGAAATGAAGGTGTTTCCAAGTCTTTGGTTCGAGAAGGACGTCGAGGCGGCGGTCGCCTGCTACGTCTCGCTCGTGCCCAACTCGCGGATCGAGCGGACGATGCGGATGCCGGCCGATAGCCCGAGCGGGCCTGCCGGCAGCGTCATCATCGTCGAGTTCACGCTTGCCGGCACGCACTTCCAGGCGATGCAGGCCGGGCCGCTCGACCCGTTCAACCACGCCGTCTCGTTCGTGATCGCTTGCGACACGCAGGAGGAGCTCGACCGTATCTGGGATGGCCTGCTCGAGGGCGGACAGGCCGAGCGATGCGGCTGGCTGCGCGACCGTTGGGGCGTCGCTTGGCAGATCGTCCCGAGCCGGCTCGAAGCACTGATGCAGTCGAGCGATCAGGCCGCTGGCAAGCGCGTCGCCGAGGCGATGCTCAAGATGGTGAAGTTCGACATCGCGGCGCTCGGGCGCGCCGGGCGAGGAGAGTGACGATGAGCGAACCCCTCGAACTCTCCGTCACCCGTTATATCGATGCGCCGCGCGAACAGGCATGGCGCGCCTGGATCGATCGACTGACCGACTGGTGGGCGCCCAAGCCTTGGACGACCGAGATCGTCGAGCATGATATGCGCCCGGGTGGCCGCTCGGCGCTGGTGATGCGTGGCCCCGATGCTAACGGCAACGCGAGCGAGTCGGCGATGGAGGGCGTCTTCCTCGAGGTCGATCCCGCGCGCCGCGTCGTCTTCACCAATGCGTTCAAAGCGGGCTGGATACCGCAGGATCCCTTCATGATCGGCCTGTTCGGCTTCGCCGACGAAGGCAGCGGCACGCGCTATACCGCCGCCGCCCGCCACTGGACCGAGGAGGCCTACAGGCAGCACCTGGCGATGGGCTTCGACCAGGGCTGGAACGTGGTCGCGGACCAGTTCAAGGCGATCGCGGAAGGGCTTGCATAGTTCTCTCCCCTCCCTGGAAGAGAGGGGCCGGGGGTGGGTTGCCATCGGCAGCGCACCTCGCCTCGCGACCCACCCCAAACCCCTCCTTTCCAGGGAGGGGCTTAAGCATTAAGCAAATGCCGGCGCTTTCCGCAGCTGCGCATAGGCGTCGATCACCGCCTGCAGCGCGCGTTCGTGGCTGCGGTCGCCGCCGTTGCGATCGGGATGGTAGCGGCGGAGCAGCTCGGCATAGCGCGTGCGCAGCGCGCGGCGATCGGCGTTCTGCCCGAGCCCCAGGATCTTGAGCGCGTTGCGATCGCCCTCGCTCAGCGGCTTGCCGTCCGCGCGTGGCACCGCCTCCTCACGCAGCCGGCCGAAGCGGCCCGAGATCGCCTCGAGCGGATCGGTGAAATCGGCCCAGCGCGGCGGCCGATCGGCGCTCGCGAAGGCGCGGGTCTCACGCTCCCAACCGGCATAGGGGCGCTGCTGCTCCTCGATCTCCTCGGTGCTCATGCCCTCGAAGAAGTTGTAGCGGCCATTGAACGCGCGGACATGATCGAGACAGAGCCAGCGCCAGTCGCCAGGCCCGTCGAAGCCGGGACGGCGGCCGTTGGCCGCGGGCGCGCGAAACTCGCCCGCTGCGGTGCAGCCCGGTTCCGAGCAGCATTGGCCGCTGGGCAATCGCCCGTGAAACCGCGGCCCCCTTGCCCGTTCGCCGTCCGCCAAAACCCCGACACCTCTCAAGCAAAACGCGTATATGGGCGCATGACGAACGCTTCCCAAGGCCCGGTCGCGGCCGAAATCGCGGCGCGACTGACCGCCGCCCTCTCGCCGATTTGCCTTGAGGTCATCGACGACAGCGAGAAGCATCGCGGCCACGCCGGCCACGACGCGCGCGGCGAATCCCACTTCACCGTGCGCATCGAGAGCGCGGCGTTCGCCGGACAGAGCCGCGTGGCGCGCCAGCGGCTCGTCAACACTGCACTCGCCGAGCTGTTGCGCGAGCGCGTCCACGCGCTGGCGATCGTCGCCCGGGCACCGGGCGAGGGGTGAGACAGGAACCATTAACCCATGATAGAGCTTCAACGGTCGGAACGGCGACAGCACGACCGTGCCACCGCGTCCGTGGATGAGGGGGATTGCCATGTACAGGATCGTTATCACGCTTGCCGCCGTCGCCGCCGCTCCGGCGTTCGCGCAGACGCCACCCGCGCCCGGCCACGTCCAGACGCAGACCCACGTCACCACCGCCACCACCGCCAGCAAGCCGGCCGTCGGTGCGAAGCAGGTCGCCAAGACCACCACCGCGACGACGACTGCGACCGCCAACGTCAACGGCCATCTCGTCACCACCAAGACGAAGACCGGCAAGACGATCACCTATGATTGCAGCAAGGCCGGCAACAAGAACAAGGCCGCCTGTAAGCATTGAGCCAGCGCATTCCGCCGGTCCGGCTCCTGCGCCGGACCATCGATCCTCACCCGGCGGAGGTCGGGATCCAAAGACCTCCGCCACGCCAGATTGGCGCAATGTGACGCGTCCTGGATATCGGCCGTGCCAGGCGACGACGAAGAGCGCTGAGCTAGGCTGGCCTCGGGGTCGTGATAGCCGAGTTGCGCACGTCCCCTTATGCGATGCCGATCCTCTGCCGGGCGCGCGGCCCGTCCCGCTTATCCACCGAAATTCCGCGCCTTCGAAGCCGTCCGGCGGCGCGGGTTTGCAGGCGCCGGTCGATGCCGCTAGGGCAGTAGCCCTACCCTAAACATTCGACCGGAATTCCCAGTGGCAAGCGCCCCGCCGCCGCTCGACAGCAGCGACATTTCCCCCGTTTCCATCGTCGACGAGATGAAGTCGAGCTATCTCGACTATGCGATGAGCGTGATCGTCGCGCGTGCCTTGCCGGACGTGCGCGACGGCCTGAAACCGGTCCACCGCCGCATTCTCTACGGCGCGCAGGACGCCGGCTTCACCGCCAATCGGCCCTATCGCAAGTCCGCCCGTCTCGTCGGCGACGTGATGGGTAAATATCATCCTCACGGCGACAGCTCGATCTACGACGCCCTCGCACGAATGACGCAGGACTGGTCGATGCGGCTGCCGCTGATCGACGGCCAGGGCAATTTCGGCTCGATGGATCCCGATCCGCCGGCGGCAATGCGCTACACCGAGGCGCGGCTCGCCAAGGCAGCGAGCGCGCTGCTCGACGACATCGATCTCGACACGGTCGACTTCCAGCCGAACTACGACGCGTCCGAGCGCGAGCCGCAGGTGCTCCCCGCCCGCTTCCCGAACCTGCTCGTCAACGGCGCCGGTGGCATCGCGGTCGGCATGGCGACCAATATCCCGCCGCACAATCTCGGCGAGGTGCTCGCCGCCTGCCGTGCCTATATGGACGACGGCGGGATCAGCGTGGAACGGCTCAACGAGATCGTCCCCGGTCCGGACTTCCCGACGGGTGGCCTGATCCTCGGCCTCGCCGGCGCCCGCTCCGCCTATCACACCGGGCGGGGGAGCATCATCATGCGCTCGCGCCACGAGATCGAGGAAGGGCGCGGCGCCAATCGCGGCGGCCGCTCGATCGTGCTCACCGAAATCCCCTATCAGGTCGGCAAGAACGGGCTTGTCGAAAAGATCGCCGAGGCCGCCAAGGACAAGCGCGTCGAGGGCGTCAGCGACATCCGCGACGAGAGCAACCGCGAGGGCGTACGCATCGTCATCGACCTCAAGCGCGACGCGACGCCCGACGTCGTGCTCAACCAGCTCTGGCGACACACCCCGGCGCAGACCAGCTTCCCGGCCAACATGCTCGCGCTGCGCGGCGGCCGGCCGGAGACGCTCAACCTGCGCGACATCATCGAGGCGTTCGTCAAGTTCCGCGAGGAGGTCATCACCCGCCGCGCGAAGTTCGAGCTCAATCGCGCGCGCGAACGCGCCCACATCCTGCTCGGGCTCGTCGTTGCGGTATCGAACCTGGACGAGGTGGTGCGGACGATCCGCGCATCCGCCTCTCCGGCCGAGGCGCGCACCGCGCTGCTCGCGCGCGAATGGCCGATCGATCAGGTCGCGACCTATCTCCGTCTCGTCGAGGCGATCGACGAGGCGGCGCTCGGCGCAACCTACAGGCTCTCCGATACGCAGGTCCGCGCGATCCTCGATCTGCGCCTGCATCGCCTCACCGCGCTCGGCCGCGACGAGATCGGCGCCGAGCTCGCCAAGCTCGCCGAGACGATCGCCGAGCTGCTCGAGATCCTCGGCAACCGCGCCCGGCTTTACGAGGTGATGCGCGAGGAGTTCGACGCGGTCGAGCGGGACTTCGCGACGCCGCGCCGCACCACGATCATCGCCGCCGCCGACGACATCGACGACGAGGACCTGATCGAGCGCGAGGACATGGTCGTGACCGTGACGCTCGGCGGCTACATCAAGCGCACGCCGTTAGCGACCTTCCGCACTCAGGCGCGCGGGGGCAAGGGCCGCGCCGGCATGGGCACCAAGGACGAGGATGCCGTCACCAAGCTGTTCGTCACCTCGACGCACACGCCGGTGCTGTTCTTCTCGACCGCCGGCAAGGTCTATCGCCTCAAGGTCTGGAAGCTGCCCGAAGGTGCCCCGCAGGCGCGCGGCCGGCCGATGGTCAACCTGCTGCCGCTGGCGGAAGGCGAGACGATCTCGACGGTGCTGCCGCTGCCCGAGGACGAGGGCGAATGGGGCAAGCTCCACATCCTGTTCGCGACCGCCAAGGGGCTCGTGCGCCGCAACAGCATGGACCAGTTCACGCGCGTGCCGACCGCCGGCAAGATCGCGATGCGCTTCTCCGAAGGCGGCTCCGAAAGCGACGGCGGCGATGACGACGACACGATCGAGCCGACCACCGACCGGCTGATCGGCGTCACCCTGCTCACCGAGGAAGACGACGTCCTGCTGGCGACGCGCAACGGCAAGGCGATCCGCTTCCGCGCCACCGACGTGCGCGAGTTCCAGAGCCGGACGTCGGCTGGCGTGCGCGGCGCGCGTCTGCTCGGCGACGACGCGGTCATCTCGCTCTCGATCCTCAAGGGCACCGAGTGGGATCAGGATACCGAGAAGCGCGAAGCCTATCTCCGCGCCGCACCCTGGAAGGAGGGCGACCGCGAGCCGGCGCTCGACGAGGCGACGATGCAGGCGATGGCGGCAGCGGAGGAGTTCGTCATGACCGTTTGCGCGAACGGCTACGGCAAGCGCTCGTCGGCCTACGAGTATCGCCGTATCGGGCGCGGCGGCCAGGGTATCTCCAACATCGATAATCTCGAGCGCAACGGCCCGGTCGTCGCGAGCTTCCCCGCGCATAATGGCGAGCAGCTCATGCTCGTCACCGATCAGGCCAAGCTGATCCGCATGTCGGTCGGCGATACCCGCGTGATCGGGCGCGGCTCGGCCGGCGTGCGCCTGTTCAACGTCGCCGACAACGAGCATGTCGTCTCGGCCGCGCGGATCGAGGAGAGCGAGGACGAGGCGGAGGTCGATCTCGCCGACGATGCGATCGCGCCCAAGACCGCGCCCGACGACGGTGCCGACACGGGCGAGGATCTCGCCGACGGTGACGAGGGACAGTGAGCGCGACCGCGTTCAAGATCCTCACCGCCGACCAGTGGCGCCGGTTCGAGGCGGAAGGCAGCTTTGCCGGCGCGCCGATCGACCTCGCGGACGGCTTCATCCACCTTTCGACTGCCGAACAGCTGGAGGGCACGCTGGCCGCGCACTTCGCAGACCAGCATGACCTCGTGATCGCCGAGATCGACCTCCAACGCTTCGGCGATGCCGTCCGCTTGGAGCCGTCGCGCGGCGGCGCGCTGTTCCCGCATCTGTACGCAACGCTACCACTGGATGCCGTGCTGCGCGTCGAGCGGCGCCGCTAAACCCCGGTTCGCGGCGGGTGACGTCTTCGCACCATGTCGGGCACGTTGTGACGAACCACCGCCAGCGGGTTGACCGGCAACAGGAACTCGATCCCGGCGATCATGTCCTGCTGCCAGATGACACGCGCCTCGACCTCGATCTCGCGCGCTACGAAGAGGATATGCTTGCCCGCCCCGGGTAGCTTGGCGCCCTCGACCATCGCGCCCGCCTCGGAGATGTCGCGCACCGTCACCGGCAGCCGCTCCGTCCGCACGTGCAGCTCGGCCGGAAACCGCGTCGGGTAGCGCATCACGCGTCGACCGTCGGGCGCGCTGCCGCGGCCGCCGCCGGGCCTCCTGCCCTTCGGATCAGTCGCCACCGGGCACCCCCTCGATGAGGCCGAGCCCGCGGAAACTGACCACGCCGGTGCGCGCGACCAGCAGATGATCATGGAAACCGATGCCGAGATCGCGCCCGAGCCGCGCCATGCGGTTGGTGGCAGCGATATCGGCGGCGCTCGGCTCGAGCTGTCCGCTTGGATGGTTGTGCGCGAGAATCAGGGCGGTCGCATTGTGCGCGATCGCACGGCGCAGGATCTCGCGCGCGGGCACCACCGCCTCGCGGGCGCTGCCGTGCGACACGAGCTCGTCGGCAATGAGTCGATTGGCAGCGTCGAGATAGAGCACGCGGATCTGCTCGACCGGGAGATACCCCATCGTCGCGAACAGATATTCGGTGACCGCGCGCGAGGTGGACAGCACCGGTTCACGGAGCACCTGCGCGCGCAGCGCGTGCATCAGCCCGTCGCGGATCGCGGCAAGATGGTGCGCCGCTAGCGGGCGATCGGGAATGGCCGCGGCGAGCGCCGCGTCGCCGGCGGTGAGGACCGCGCCGATCGAACGGAAGGTGAAGACGAGCCGCTGGACCGTGGCGTGGGTACGGGATCGCTCTATCGGGCGAAGAATCGCCGCCAGGAGGGATCGGCACCGGTCCTCCTCAGCCGCGCGTGATGGCGCCATGTGGCGAGCGCCAGCAGGAGCTGCATCGGATAGCTCCAGAGCGCCTGGGACCGCCAATAGGCCCATGCCTTGAGGCTCAGGCCGAACAGCATCGAGACGTGCGTGAGAACGATGATCCCCGCCATGGCGGCCATCCATATCGGCCAGAACCTTTCGGAGAAGAGCGCCAACGCGAGCATCACGATCAGCACGGCCGTGTCGACCGTCGTGATGCCAGTCTCGATCTGCACGAAGCGGGTCGCATGGGGCCGGCAGACGATCTCCGTGAGCGTCGCCGCCACCAGGAAGGTGATCGACGCGACGCGCTCGGGACCGCCGCCCCGCCACAGGGCATAAGCGCAAGGAACCAACAAGATGAACTCGAACAGGACCAGGCGCAGCATCGCTGCGCCCGGTGCCCCCGCTCAGCCGAGCGGTCAAGTTCACGGAGCGACCGCCCGCAGCCGCGGCGTCGCTTCGGAGGTGATCTGGGCCGGACCGCCCGGCTTGTCGCCATAGCTGATGACGGGCAAATTGAGCTCGCGGCGCAGCGTCTCGAGCAGGCGGTGCACCTTCACCATTTCGGCGCGGCCCGAGGTCAGCGAGCTGATCGTGCTGCCCATATGATCGAACACGGGCTGGCCGACCGTGGCGGAGAGATCAGCCTCCATGCGCGCCTGTGGAACACGCGCCATCAGCGTCGCGACCCGCGTGATCGCCTCGTCGATCGCCACTTCGGCGGCGGCCATCTGGTGACCGATTTCGTGAGCGACCTCGGCGAGCGTGCTGCCGTGGGACGCGAGCTGTGCGGAAGATTTGGACATGAGTTACCCCCTCCCGCGCCGATGCTCGACGCGGTCCTGGCTTGAAGTTGTAGGAAAATTCAGCGGTGGCTGGTGTCGAACCTGGTGATCGTCTCGACGATGGCGGCAACCGCGATCCCGCCGATGGCGAGAAGAAGGATGAGTGCCGCGACAGCGAAGAGCGTCTGGAGCGTGCTCAGGTCATTGCGCGGCCTTTCTCTCGTGCGGAGAGGCAATCGCAGCAGCTCCTCGACGCCGAGGCCGGCCGCCCGATAGGCGGCCTGCTCCTCCATCATCACGTCGGCGGGTCTGGTGGGAAGTGCATCGTCCGGGGTTGGCGATGCACCGATCCTGTCGAAAAAAAGCGTGTCGCCAAGGCTTGGCGGATAACTAGTGATTTGATCGGTATGCGTAGTCTGCTCGTGGGCGATGAGGATCTGGGCCGCCTCCTCGCGCGTCGCGGCGCCGATGCGTGCCTTAGCGGCCTCGACATGCTGGTTGACGGTGAGGTGGGAGATGCCGAGCGCGGCGCCGATCGTCTTGGATCGCTTGCCCGCCGCCACCATGCGCAGACATTGCTTTTGCCGCTCGGTGAGCTTGCCGTAGGCGTCCAGGTCCATCATCCGCGGGCCTTCGCTCGTTTCCACAGGCTGCGTCTCGTTTCGCCACGGTTAACGCTCAAGCGACGAAAAGTGCAATCGTCGCGATGGCACGTGTGTTCAGATTCGGCGCGCATTCCGCCGCGTTAAGCATCTATCCGCCTCGCCCGTAGCCGTATCGCATGTCATTTCCCGGTCCGGAGGGGGACAGGCGATGACGATCGAAAGCCTCGCGCGCACGGTTGCGAGGGCCGTGCCGGCGACGGCGCCGGCGCTGAAGCAAGGCTATCGCGCCAGCGAGCGGATGCTGAGCGGCCTGGGCGGCACCTGGCCGGGGCTGATCCGCGCCCGCACCGAGAAGATCACGATCGCGATCACCGCACATTGCAACCTGCGTTGCCGCGGCTGCCGCTACGGGCGCGATTTCATGCCCGGCGCGCAGCTGCCCTACGAGATCGTCGAGCGCCTGATCGAGGATGCCGCCGCAGCCAAAGTGCCGGCGGTGCGGCTCTACGGCGGCGAACCGCTGCTCCATCCCGACGTCGTCAGGATGGTCGAGGCCTCGAATCGGCTCGGCGTCGGCTGCTACATGACGACCAATGCGCTCATCCTCGATCGCAAGATCGAGGCGCTGCACGCCGCCGGTCTGCGCAAGCTGACGATCGGCTATTATGGCGAGGGCGGCGCGTTCGACGATTATGTCCAGCGCCCCGGCCGATTCGACCGATTGATCGAGAGCCTGACCAACACGAGGCGGCTGTTCGGGCCGGACGAACTCGAGATCCAGCTCAACTTCCTGCTCAGCCGCCGCTCCGCGACGATCGCGGCGGTCGAGCAGGTGCGCGCCTTCGCCGAACGCTTCGATGCGCGCATCCATATGGACGTGGTCCATTATTCGCTGCCTTACTTCCAGGAAGGCGAGGATCGCGAGCTGCAGTTCCGTCCCGAAGACAGGCCGGCGGTCGATCGCGTCATCGATCACATGCTGGCCATCAAGGCGAGCCAGCCCGAGCTGCTGACCGAATCAGCCGCCGCGCTCGCTTCCTTCGCTGACTGGGCGCTGCTCCAGGAAGAGATGCGGGTGCCGTGCGACGCGCGCAAGCTACTCTGGGTCGGCGCCGACGGATCGGTGATGCTCTGCTACGTCACCTTCCCGCTCGGCAACCTGCACGAGAAGCGGCTCTCCGAAATCCTCTACAACCCGGCGCATCACCAGGCCGCGCGCGACGCCTTCCAGCTCCACTGCCCGAACTGCCATTGCGAGGCGGCCTCGCGGATCGAGAAGCACGGCCCAAGCTTCCGCAAATATAGCGCGCTGGCGGCGGCGCGGAGCCCGGCCTGAGGGATGGCGCCGCGATGATCCGCGTCGCGCATCTCGTGCCGAGCATGGCGGTGGGCGGCCGCGAGCGCATCGTCGCGGATCTTTGTCGAACCGCCGCGCCGCACGGCATCGATCCGATCGTTATCACCTATGATCCGGTGCCTGGCAGCGCCGAACTCGATCCCGTCGCGCCGATCGTCGCGCTCGAGCGACGCCGACGCGGCTTCCCGGCGACGCTCGTCGGCACGCTCCAGCATCGACGCATCGATCTCCTCCACGCCCAAGGCCATGTCGCGGCGGCGCTTGCCCGCCACGTCACGCGCGCGATGCCGATGGTCGCGACGCTGCACATCGCGCTCGGAAGCGGCTGGCGCTGGCTGCCGGCAATCGCCCGCGGGCTGCGTGCGGCCGACGCCGTCACGGCCGTTTCGGGCGATCTGGCCCGGCAGTTCGGCTGGATCGCGGGCCGGCGCATCGCGACGATTCCGACCGGTGTCGACCTCGCCCGCTTCGCCGCTTCGACCGCGCTTCGGCCGGATGCTCCGTTCACGATCGGCATTGCGGCACGGCTGCACCCCGTGAAGCGCCATGCCGATGCGATCGCGGCGCTGCGGCTGGTCGAGAAGCGCGGCCGCCGCTGCCGGCTGCTGATCGCCGGCGAGGGTCCCCTTCACGAGGAGATCGCCCGCGCCGGAGCTGGGCTCGACGTGCGGATGCTCGGTCCGGTCGCGGACATGGCCAGCTTCTATCGCCGCCTCGATGCCTTGCTGCTGCCCTCCGATCATGAGGGAACGCCGGCGGCGCTGCTCGAGGCCATGGCCTGCGGCCTGCCCTGCATCGCGACGACGGTCGGCGGGGTGCCCGCGCTTGCCACGGGCGCGGCGCTGCTCGTGCCCGCGCGCGATCCGGTGCGGCTTGCCGAGGCGATCGCGCGGTTGATGGTCGACGCGTCGCTGCGGGCCCGGCTCGGCACCGCCGCCGCCGCCCGCGCCGCCGACTATTCGCTCGCTGCGCAGGCCGACGCCTATGCGGCGCTCTACCGCGACGTGCTCGCGGCGCGCCGGCCGCAGCGAGACCCGAAAGGCCAGCGGCTCGGTGGATGGCACCGCCGGGATCGCCAGCGCGGTCGCAACGCGCTCCGGCCCGCGATCGCTCCGGCGCCGACCACAGGCGTCACGACGGACAGCGCCGCCGCCTGACCGTCCCGCCCGCTGCAGCTGCCGACCCGCCTTTGGAAACCCGTCTCGTCGGCAGGATTCGTCGCCTAACCTTTTGCGCTGTCCGCGTTTCGTCACGTCTGTGTCACGTTAAGCTGCTCCTGAGGCTCCAGAAGCTGCGTTCAAAGCTTGGGGCTGGGGGGCGCCCGTTGATGCGCCTGACCGTGCCATTTCGATCACGATAACCCCGTCGCCATCCGGCGCCGGGAACACCAACGGCCGCACTCGGGAGGTCCATCGATGTTCAGGCGCTTGTCATCCGTAACGAAGGCTACGTGTATCGCCTTGCTCTTGAGCTCGTGCGGCCACGATCATAACAACAGCAGCAACAATACCGGCACGACCCAGCCGCAGCAGTCCCCGCAGGATGCGCTGGCGACGGCGACGCCGATCAAGCATCTCGTCGTGATCTTCGACGAGAACGAGTCCTACGACCATTATTTCGGCACCTATCCGAACGTCTCGCCGGCGTCGGCGGGCGATCCCGACTTCACCGCCGCCAGCGGCACGCCGACCTCGAACAACTATGTTCAAACCCCGACCCTGCTGACCGCCAATCCGAACACGACCAACGCGCAGAACCTCGCGACGGGCATTCCCGCCAACCTGATGAACCCCTTCCTGCTGCTGCGCTCGCAGGCGGACACGGCGAGCCAGAACCACGCCTACACGCCGGAGCAGCTCGCGAGCGATCACGGCCTTATGGACGCGTTCGTCGCGCATACCGGCAAGACCAACATGGCCGGCGCCAGCGCGTTCGGCACCAAGGCGCAGGTTATGGGCTATTTCGACGGCCGCACCGTCACCGCGTTGTGGAACTACGCGCAGAACTTCGCGATGAGCGACAACATGTTCACGGACAGCTTCGGTCCGTCGACGCCGGGCGCGCTCAACGTGGTCGCCGGCACCACCAACGGCGGCTCGAACGCGACGAACAGCACCGTGCCGGACGGCCAGGGCGGCTGGACGCTGATCAACGACTCCGATCCCGCCGGCGACCAGTGCTCGACGTCGACCGTGGCGCAGACCATCCAGATGTCCGGCAAGAACATCGGTGACCTGCTCAACGCCGCCAACATCACCTGGGGCAGCTTCATGGGCGGCTTCGACCTCACCGCGAAGAACGCCAACAACTCGACGGGCTGCACGCGCAGCACCGTCTCACCGGTCACCAGCCGCCAGGTGACGGACTACATCCCGCACCACGCCTGGTTCCAATATTACAACTCGACGCTCAACAAGGCGCATACCCGCCCGAGCGCGACGTCCAAGATCGGCTATACCGAGGCGAACGACGCCCCCGGCGGCGCGACCGCCGTCAATCACGAATATGATTATAACGACTTCGTCGCCGCGGTCGGCGCCGGCAACTTCCCGTCGGTCAGCTACATCAAGCCGCCGGCGTTCCAGGATGCGCACCCCGGCAACTCGAACCCGCTCGACGAGCAGACCTTCGTGACCAAGGTGCTGAACTTCCTCCAGCAGCAGCCGGACTGGAAGAACACCGCCGTGATCGTCACCTACGACGACTCCGACGGCTGGTACGATCATCAGTCGCCGACGATCCTGCGCTCGTCGTTCGACTCGACCACGCCGCAATCGATCAACCCCGCTCCCGGCACGATCACCGGCGCCGATCAGTTCACGAGCTCCGGCATCTGCACCAGCCCCAGCGCCGGCCCGGCGATGGGCGTGAACGCCACCCCGGTGAACGGCCGCTGCGGCCCGGGTTCGCGCATCCCGTTCGTCCTGATCTCGCCCTACGCCAAGGTGAACTACATCGATCACACCGCCATCACCCAGGCGTCGGTGATCAAGTTCATCGAGGATAATTGGCTGAGCAGCAAACGCCTCGGCGGCGGCTCGGCCGATACCACGGCGGGCGACATCATGGCGCTGTTCGACTTCAAGTCATCGCCGCACACGACGCCGCTCTATCTCGATCCGACGATGGGCACGAAGCTCTCGGCAGCACCCGCCAGCAGCTGATCGCGTTAATCCCGATCATCGTGATCTATCAGTCTCGCCGGGCGCATGCCCGGCGAGACCCGTTTCAGGGCCAGCAGATTTTCCGGTGATGAACCTCCAGCGCAAGCCCAGCCTTCCCGCTTCAGCCAACCAGGACGGTCGATCGTCGCGGCGAGCCAGCCATAGTGCGCGCAGGATCATTGTCGCCGCGCTCGCCCTGCTCGCCCTCGCTTTGGGTTATCTCACGCTCCATCCCGAGCATGCGCCGGCAGCGCTCGCGGACCGCATCGCCGATCTCACCGGCGCCAACGCCCACCCGATCAAGCTGATGCGGCCGGCGCAGGCGCCGCTGAGCGGGCTCGCGCTGCTGGGCCGCGAGATGTTCAACGACCCCTCGCTCTCGGCCTCAGGCAAGCAATCCTGCGCGAGCTGCCACAGCGCCGACCACAGCTACGGCCCGCCCGACGGGCGCTCGGTGCGGCTCGGCGGCCCGAACTTGATCAGCGAGGGCCTGCGTCCGCCGCCGTCGCTCGCCTATCTCTATCGCCAGCTGCCGTTCGGCATCGGCCCCGAAAGCGCGGAGAACGACACCCCCGCATCGCTCAGTCAACTCGCCGCGCAGGGCGCCGCGACGCTGCGCGCGGCAAAGACCGCAGGTGCGTCGGCGGCGGCCGCCGCCGCGATCGTGCCGCAGGGCGGCCTGTTCTGGGATGGCCGCGAGGATACGCTGATGGCGCAGGCCAGCGGGCCGATGCTGAACCCCGCCGAGATGGCCAATAAGGATCAGGCGGAAATCGTCGGCAAGCTGCTGCACGCCCGTTACCGCGACCGCTTCGGCGCGCTGTTCGGCCCCGCAATCTACGGCAATCCCGACATGCTCTTCGCCGAGGCAATGTCCGCGCTCTCGCGCTTTCAAATCGAGGACGTCTCGTTCCACCGCTTCGACAGCAAATATGATCGCTGGCTCGAGGGAAAGGCGCGGCTCAGCCCGGCCGAGCTGCGCGGTCTCAAGCTGTTCAACGATCCCGCCAAGGCCAATTGCGCGGGCTGCCATCTGAGCGCGCCGGGTGCCGACGGGCTGCCGCCGCTCTTCACGGATACCGAATATGAAGCGCTTGGCGTGCCTCGCGACCAGCACCTCGCCGCCAACCGCGATCCGAACTTCCACGACATGGGCCTATGCGGCCCGCTGCGCACCGACCTTGCACGGCAGACGCAATATTGCGGCATGTTCCTGACGCCGACGCTCCGCAACAGCGCGCGGCGCGGCGTCTACTTCCACAACGGCGTCTATCACACGCTGCGCGAGGTGCTCGATTTCTACAACCTCCGCAACGTGGCGCCAGGCCGCATCTATCCGCGCGACGCGAGCGGCAAGATCGCGATCTTCAACGATTTGCCCGCGGCTTACCGCAAGAACGTCGACTTCGCCGACGCGCCGTTCGATCGTAAAGCCGGCGCGCCGCCGCCGCTAAGTGATCGCGATATCGCCGACATCATCGCCTTCATCCACACGCTCGACGACGGCACCCGCTAGCCGGCGCACTGACGCCGCCGCGCGGCGACGCATTGAGATGTTGTTAACCATATCGCGCCACTCTCGGCGGCGCGATGAACACACCCCCGGCCAGACTCGGCGGACGACGCCATGTCCAGGACGACAGCGGGGCGGTCCGGCCCGGCGTGGCCGCCTATCTCGCCATGCTCGCGCTGGTCGTCACCGGCAGCGCCGCCTTCTGGGTCACGCTGACCCACTGAGACCCCGCCTGCGCGGCGCGCGGACACTAGCCTTGGCTCGCTCGTTCCGGTTAGAGCCGAAACAAGATCGCGTAAACTTGGATCGCGGCAGCGATCGCGAACCAGCGCAGGAGACGAGATGACCGATCATGGCGATCCCGAGGATGGCGATCTGATCGAAGACACCGGCAAGCTGCCGGTGCCGGCCGAGGTAGCGGAGGCGATCCGCACGCTGATTCGCTGGGCCGGTGACGACCCTACGCGCGAAGGCCTCGTCGATACGCCGAAGCGCGTCGCGCGCGCCTGGCGCGAATACTGCCAGGGCTATGACGAGGATCCCTCCCATCATCTCAGCCGCACGTTCGAGGAGGTCGGCGGCTATGACGAGGTCGTGCTGCTGAAGGGCATCCCGTTCCAGTCGCATTGCGAGCACCACATGGCGCCGATCGTCGGGAAGGCCTCGATCGCCTATCTGCCCCAGGATCGCGTCGTCGGCATCTCGAAGCTCGCGCGCGTGCTGCACGGCTTCGCGCGCCGGCTACAGGTGCAGGAGCGGCTCACCGCGGAGGTTGCCGACTGCATCTGGGAGCATCTCCATCCCCAGGGCGTCGCGGTGGTGATCGAAGCAACGCATGGCTGCATGACCGCGCGCGGGGTCCGCACGCCCGGCGTCGCGATGACGACGAGCCGGATGATGGGCGTGTTCCGGGACGACGAGCGGTCGCGCCAGGAAGTGCTCAAGCTGATGGGCTATTGAGCCGCGTGCCGTCCCGCTGCGTCAGCCGAGCAGGTTGAACTCGCCATAGGCGCCCTGCAGGAACAGCAGCGGGCCGCCGGGTCGATGCACCTCGAGCTCGACGACGACGCCCAGCGCGATGAAATGATCGCCCGCCTCGTGCACCGCGTAGAGATCGCAGTCGATCCACGCGATGACGTCGTCGAGGATCGGCGAGCCGTTTGTTGAGAGCCGATGTGAGACGCCGGCGAACTTGTCGCCGCCGCGCATCGCGAATTGACGGCAGAGCTCCTGCTGATCGCTGGCGAGCACGTTCACGCAGAATTTGCCCGTCTCCTCGATGCGCGGCCAACTCGACGAACGCTTGTCCGGGAAGAAGGCGACGAGCGGCGGCTCGAGCGATACCGACGTGAAGGAGCCGATCGCCATGCCGATCGGCGCGCCGCGCGGATCCGCCGCCGTGACGACGCAAACCCCGGTCGGATAGTGACCGAGGACGCGGCGAAAGGTGGCGCTGTCGATCGTCGTGGTGTCGGTCATCGCCGTCCTTTTAGGCAGAGACAGGCGGCCGCGCCACCCGTCTGAGCGGCGCGACGCTCGACGCCGGAACGTCAGCCGATCATCATCAGGCTGGCATTGCCGCCGGCCGCGGTGGTGTTGATCGAGGTCGAGACTTCCTCGAGCAGCCAGTCGCAGGGATAGGCGAGCGGCTGGCCGACCTGGGCGGCGTGGACCGAGACGATCGGCCCCGGCATTGCGGCGACATGCGCGGCGGTATCGATGACGGCAGCGCGATCGCCCTCGACCAGCGCGGCGGTATAGCCCTCGCCCGGCACCGTCACGAAGGCGGCCGCCACGTTCGCGGGCAGATCGGCCGGTAGCGCGATGCCCTCGACCGCGCCGCGATTTCCGGTCGCGAGCACGGCGGCCATCTGCTCGAACAAACCCGCGAGCGTCGCGGGCCGCATCAGGATGCGCCCGCGCGGGTGCAGCGAATAGAGATTCTGCTCCCCGACCGGGCCCGGCAGCGCGAGATCGACACCGAGCGCCGACGCCTCGCCATAGCGGCGCGCGCTCGCAGCGCCGGCGGCGTCACCCTGCGCGTCGAGCCAGGCGGCGAAATCGTGCAGCGGCGTATCGAGATGCCCGGCCCGCGCGGCGAACACCGGTGCCTGCGCGACCAGCCGGCCGAGATAGAGCGGTCCGCCCGCCTTCGGCCCGGTCCCCGAGAGCCCGCGCCCGCCAAACGGCTGGACGCCGACGATCGCGCCGATGACGTTGCGGTTCACATAGAGATTGCCCGCCTTCACGCGCGCCGTGACGTGCGCGATCGTCTCGTCGAGCCGGGTGTGGAGACCGAAGGTAAGGCCGTAGCCGGTGGCGTTGATCGCGTCGATCAGCGCGCCCAATCGCTCGCGCCGGTAGCGCACGACGTGCAGCACCGGGCCGAACACTTCGCGCTGCAGCTCGGCGATGTCCGCGATCTCGATGATCGTCGGCGCGACGAAGGTGCCGTTGACCGCTTCGGCCGGCAGCGCCTGCTGCTCGATCCGCGCGCCGCGCTTACGCATCGCGGCGATGTGCTTCTCGATCGCCTCCTTCGCCTCCGCGGTGATGACCGGACCGATATCGACCTTGAGCGCGTCGGTACGACCGATGCGCAGCTCCTTGAGCGCGCCCTTGAGCATCGCCAGCGTGCGATCGGCGATCTCCTCTTGCAGGCAGAGCACGCGCAGCGCCGAGCAACGCTGGCCGGCGCTGTCGAACGCCGAGGCGATAACATCGGCGACGACCTGCTCGGCAAGCGCGGAGCTGTCGACGATCATCGCGTTCTGCCCACCGGTCTCGGCGATCAGCGGGATCGGGCGCCCGGCGGGCGATAGCCGCGTCGCGAGCTGGCGCTGGATCAGCCGCGCGACCTCGGTCGATCCGGTAAACACCACGCCTGCAGTCTCGGGCGCGGCGACCAGGGCGGCGCCAATCGTGCCGTCGCCCGGCAGCAGCTGCAGCGCGTCGGCCGGAACGCCGGCCTCGTGCAGCAGCCGCACGCCCTCGGCGGCGATCAGCGGCGTCTCCTCCGCCGGCTTGGCGAGCACCGGATTGCCCGCGACGAGCGCGGCGGCGATCTGGCCGGCAAAGATCGCGAGCGGGAAATTCCACGGGCTGATGCAGACGATCGGCCCGAGCGGCGTCTGCCCCGGTCCGAATGTCGCGCGCGCCTGCGCGCCATAATAGCGCAGGAAGTCGATCGCCTCGCGCACCTCGGCGATCGCGTTGGGCAGCGACTTGCCCGCCTCGCGCACGATCAGCCCGAGCAGGATCGGCATGCGCGCGTGCATCGCGTCCGCGGCACGTTCTAGCATTGCGGCGCGTTCGGCGACGGGCGTCCGGCCCCAAGCGGACGCCGCGGCGCGCGCTACCGCGGCCGTGGCTTGTGTAGAAGACGTTTCGACGACGCTGCCGACGACGTCCCGATGGTTCGCCGGGTTGGTCACCGGTCGCTCGCTGCCGCTACCGTGGGCCGGAGCCGCCCGCCAGTCCAGCCCCGCGCTTTCGCGAAGCGCCGCGCTGAGCGCCGCCAGCGCGGCTTCGTCGCTGAGATCGATCCCGGCCGAGTTGGGGCGATCGGGGTAAAGATCGGCGGGCAACGCGATCTGGTCGTGTCGTGCGCCGGGGTGCGGCATCGCCCGCACCTGCTCGGCCGGCTCCGCGATCAGCGCGTCGACCGGTACCGCCGGATCGGCGATGCGGTTGACGAAGGAGGAGTTGGCGCCGTTCTCGAGCAAGCGGCGTACGAGATAGGCGAGCAGCGTTTCGTGCGTGCCGACCGGCGCATAGATGCGGCACGGCCGATCAAGCCTGTCGGCGCCGACGACCTGCTGGTAGAGCGGCTCGCCCATGCCGTGCAGGCACTGGAACTCATATTGGCCGACCGCGAAATCCGGCCCGGCGAGATGATAGATCGTCGCGACCGTCTGCGCATTGTGCGTCGCGAACTGCGGGAAAACCGCGTCCGCCGCCGCCAGCAGCTTCTGCGCGCAGGCGATATAGGCGACGTCGGTATGGACCTTGCGCGTGTAGACGGGGAAGTCGGCGAGCCCATCGACCTGCGCGCGCTTGATCTCGGCGTCCCAATAGGCGCCCTTGACGAGCCGAACCATGATACGCCGCTTCGACCGCCGCGCGAGATCGATGATCCAGTCGATCACGAACGGGCAGCGCTTGCCATAGCCCTGGACGACGAAGCCAAGCCCGTTCCAGTCGGCGAGCTCGGTATCGAGCGCGAGGCTCTCGAGCAGGTCGAGCGAGAGCTCGAGCCGATCGGCTTCCTCGGCGTCGATGTTGAGGCCGATGTCATAGCCCTTGGCGAGCAACGCCAGCTTGCGAACGCGCGGCAGCAGTTCGCCCATTACGCGATCGGCCTGCGATCGCGCGTAGCGCGGGTGCAGCGCCGAAAGCTTGATCGAGATGCCCGGACCTTCATAGACCCCGCGCCCGCCGGACGCCTTGCCGATGGCGTGGATCGCGCGCTCGTAATCGGCATAGTAACGCTCGGCATCGGCCATCGTCGTCGCCGCCTCCCCAAGCATGTCGTAGCTGTAGCGGAAACCTTTCGCCTCCAGCTCACGGGCACGCTTAAGCGCCTCCTTGATTGTCTCGCCGGTGACGAACTGCTCGCCCATCATCCGCATCGCGAGATCGACGCCGCGGCGGATCACCGGCTCGCCTGCGCGCGCCACGAGACGCGCCAGCGCCGCGCCGAGCCCGCGATCGTCGACGCTGCCGACAAGCTTGCCGGTGACGACCAGCCCCCAGGTCGCGGCGTTGACGAACAGGGAACGGCCGCCGCCAAGATGCGCTCCCCAATCCCCCTCCGCCAGCTTGTCGCGGATCAGCGCGTCACGCGTCGCGTCGTCGGGAATGCGCAGCAGCGCCTCGGCGAGGCACATCAGCGCGACACCCTCTTCGCTCGACAGTGCATATTCCTGCACCAGCCCCTCGACGCCGCTGCCGCGATGGGCGGCACGCAGCGTCGTCACCAGCGTGACGGCGGTTTCGCGGATCGCAGCCTTCATGCCGTCGTCGAGTGTCGCTCTCTCGATCAACGGCGCGAGGCACGCCGCTTCGTCACGACGATAGGCGGCGGTGATCGCTTGCCGGAGCGGCGACGGCTGGCGAATGGGCGGTGCGAATGCGGCGAAGGGCGGCTGATCGATCATGCCGGTATCCTTACCAGATCCGCCGCTGACGATCCGACCAAAGATCGGCTATCGACAGCTCGGATCGGCTTGATCGGTCGGGTGTTTAGGGCGATTGGCATGGAAAAGAGCTCAGCAGCGGTCGATCTGGATGTGTTCGATCGCAAGATCATCGCCGTGCTCGCGGACGATGGACGTATCACCGTCACCGATCTTGCCCGGCGCGTCGGCCTCTCCAAGACGCCATGCCAGGTGAGGTTGCGGCGGCTGATCGAGAGCGGCGTGATCCTCGGCTTTCGCGCCGTGACCGATGCGGCCAAGCTCGGTCTCGATCACGTCGCCTTCGCCGAGGTCAAGCTGTCCGATACGCGCGAGACCGCGCTCGATGAATTCAACGCCGCCGTCCGCCGCATCCCCGAAGTCGAGGAATGCCACATGATCGCGAGCAGCTTCGACTATCTGCTCAAGGTCCGCACCGCCGACATCCGCCACTATCGCATCGTTCTCGGCGAGAAGATCTCCAGCCTGCCCCACGTCGCGAGCACCTCGACCTTCGTCGCGATGGAGACGGTAAAGGAGCGCTGAAGTAGGCGAGCATGACGGCGGCAGCTCTCGGTACCGCTCAGCCGGGAAATGATTACAGAGATCCTCGACCTTATCTGGGGTACGCGACCTTCCCGGGCGCGCCGGCACAGACCCGCAGGGCTCAGCGCGCGAAGCGATCGGCCGCGTAAGCCGCGGCGTCGATGTCCGCCGCCAACCCGTCCGGCGCGAGGCCGAGCAGCAGCGATGCCGCGAGCGCCGATCCCGCCGGCGCGGTCTGGATGCCGAAGCCGCCCTGCCCGGCGCACCAGAAGAACCCGGGCCGTCGCGGATCGAAGCCGTAGACGGGCAGACGATCGGGCGCGAAACTGCGTAAGCCAGCCCAACTTCGCTCGACCCGCGATATCCGCCAATCGACGACGCGTTCGAGCCGGTCGATCGCGCGCGCGACGTCGATCTCCTCCGGCGCCGCATCGCACGGGTCGCAGGGCGTCTCGTCGTGTGGCGAGAGCCACAGGCGGCCGCCTGCTTCGGGCTTGAAGTAGAAGCGGCCGGCGGCGTCGATGACGAGCGGCATGTCGGCTGGCGCGGGCGGGTCGACGGCGAGCTGGACGACGGTGCGGCGATAAGGCCGGATGCCGAGCGGCGGAGCGCCCGCGAGGATCGCGATCCGGTCCGCCCAGGCTCCGGCGGCATTGACGAGCAGGTCGGCGGCGATCGTCTCCTCGCCCGCCTCGATCCGCCAGTGCCCACGCTCGCGAACGGCCGTGCGGAGCGGCGAGTCGCACAGCAAGCGCACGCCATATCGTCTTGTTTCAGCGAGATAATATTCGTGCAGCGCGGCCACATCGATGTCCGCGGTGCTCGGTTCGAACAGGCCGCGCTGCCACGCCGCGCGCAGCCCCGGAACCCGCGCCGCCAGCCCGCTCCGCCCAAGCCTCACCAACCGCACCCGCGCGCCGAACGCCGCATCGAGCTGAATTACGGCGGTACCGTCAGCAGCGTCGTCGAGATGCAGCGCCCCCCGCCGCCGCAGATAGCCGCCCGCCGCCAGCCAAGGCCCCGATGCAGTGGTCAGCGGCTGCACGCCCGGACCGCCATAGGTCTCCTGCCAGAACGCTGCCGAACGCCCAGTCGCATGATAGCCGGGTTGCGCCTCCGCCTCGATCAGCAGCACCCGCGCGCGGTCCCCGATCGCCGCCGCCAGCCCCGCGCCCGCGATGCCGGCGCCGACGATCGCGACATCGACCGCGATCACCGCGCCGGCGCCCGCTCGTCGAGAAAGGCGGCGATCTCCGCCATCACCGCGCTACGGATCGGATCCGCCTCGCGCAGCAGATCGTGCGCCGCGCCCGGGAACATGCGCAGCCGCGCGTCCCTGAGGCGTTCGGCGGCGCGGGCGATGCCGGCGCTCGAAACGAGCCGATCGGTCGGCGTCGCGAGGATCAGCAGCGGGGTCGAGATCGCCTCGAGCGCGCCATCCTGATCGAGCGCGCATTGCGAACCGAGCGCGGCGGCGATCCAGTCCCAGCTCGGGCCGCCGGTGGTGAGTTCGGGATGGCGGCGCTTCCACCAGCGGCCATGCTCGAACCGCTCGATGCTGCTGGTGAGGCGGAGCTGCCGCATGCGGTCGCTCGCGCCGCCCTGCCCCTCCCGCCACGCCGCGCGCGCACCGCGTCCGGCCAGGCGCATGCCGGCGACCACGACGCGGGCGAACCATTCCGGAAAAGGAGCGGTGTTGATGCCCAGCATCGGCGCCAGCAGCACCCCCGCGTCGATTGGGCAGTCGCGCTCGGCGAGCATCCGCAACGCGATATGCGCCCCCATCGAGTGCGCGACGATCACGTGCGGCGGCGGCGTCTCCGCCTGCCACCGCACCACGAAGGCGGCGAGGTCGTCGACGAGCGGATCGAGACTCGGCAGATGACCGATATGCGGATCGGCGAGCAGCCGGCCCGAACCGCCCTGCCCGCGCCAGTCGAACCCCGAAAGATGCCAGCCGGCGCGATGCCAGTCGTACAGCGACTCGAGATGTTTCTCCGCGAAGTCGGCGCGCCCGCCTTGATAGAGCAGGCTACCGCGCTGCCGTGCTACGCCTTTGTCCTGCGCCCAGGAATAGGTGCGGTGCGCCCAGCCATCGGGCGCGTTCCACTCCGAAAAGCGCAGTCCCGCCGGCCGTGCGCGCGGATCGAAAGCCGGGAATTCAGCGGTCATCGATGGTTGCGTTACGGTTTGGAAAGCCGTGCCGTCTAGGCTTGGCTGCATGCATACGGCTTTCGCGATAATCCTGGGAGCGGGCTGCGGGCTCGCGCTGCTCGTCGCGGCCTGCACCGACCTGCGGTCGCGCACCATCCCGAACGGACTGACCGCAGGCCTCGCGCTTGCCGCGCCGCTGTGGTGGTGGGCGAACGGGCTCGCGCTCTGGCCCGATATAGCCGGACAGATCCTGTTCGCGGTGCTCGTCTTCGCGCTCTTCACCGGTGCGTTCGCGTTGCGCGCAATGGGCGGCGGCGACGTCAAGCTGATCGGCGCGCTGGCGCTGTGGCTGCCGTGGGAGCCCGCCATCCGGATGCTGTTCCTGATGTCGGTGCTCGGCGGCGTGCTCACGGTCGCGATGGTGATCCATGCCCGCGTGCGCAAGAGCAGCGGCGCGATCGAGGTGCCTTACGGCCTCGCCATCTCTTGTGCCGGGCTGTGGGCGATAGGCGAACGATATCTTTACCATTTTGGGTGAAGAGAAGCGCTGACTTTTCAACGAGCCTCGAGGGGGGCGATCGGCACCATGGATGTGAAGAAGCTTGCGTTGCTGGTGGGCGCTCTGGTCGTCGCTGCGATTACCGCGGTGATGGCCAAGAACATGTTCACCGGCGCAGCCGCGCCCCAGGCGCAGGCCGCCCCGGTCGAGACCGGGCCCGAAGTGCTCGTGGCTACGCAGCCGCTGCCGGTCGGAACCATTCTCCAGGAGGGCAGCTTCCGCTTCCAGCCCTGGCCGAAGGATCTCGTCGGGAACGCCTATTTCGTGAAGGGCCAGCCGGGCGTCGATCCGCTCAAGCTCGCCGGCACGGTCGTGCGCACCGAGATCACCGCCGGCCAGCCGCTCACCCAGGGCGCGCTGGTGAAGCCGGGTGACCGCGGCTTCCTCGCCGCCGCGCTCAGCCCCGGCATGCGCGCCATGACCGTTTCGGTCTCGGCCGCCTCGGGTGTCGCCGGCTTCGTCTTCCCAGGCGACCGCGTCGATCTGGTGCTGACCTCGGACGTCCAGGGTGGCGGCAACGGCCCGCCGCTCAAGGTCTCCGAAACGATCGTGCGCAACCTGCGCGTGCTCGCCACCGACCAGCGCACCAACAGCAAGGACGACGAGGGCAAGACCGACGTCAAGACCTTCTCGACGGTGACGATGGAAGCGACGCCGAAGATCGCCGAGAAGATCGCGGTCGCCCAGACGCTCGGCCAGCTCTCGCTGTCGCTGCGCTCGATCGCCGACAACAGCGCCGACCTGCAGAAGGCGCTCGCCAGCGGCGAAACCACGGTCGCGACCGCGAACAGCAAGGATCCGAAGGCGCCGCAGCAGGTGCTGCTGCCGATCGCCTCGCGGCCGCTGGATACCGACACGACCTACACGACCGGCGGCGAAGTCTCGCGCTTCCAGCGCAACACCGTCCCGGGCAAGGCCGGTCCGTCCGGCCCGCAGATGGCCGCCAACGGCCAGCCGCAGCCCGGCGCCGCGCCTGCGGTGCCCACCGGTCCGAGCGTGAAGGTCGCGCGGGGCTCAACCATCACTGTCGTGCCCTTGGGGGGTAAGTGAGATGAACACGCAGTCGATCCTTCGCCATGGCGCGCTTGGCGGCGCGCTGGCGGCGGCCCTCGCGGCAGGCCTGGCGGCGATGCCCGCCACCCCCGCCGCGGCAGCGACCACCTCGGCTCCGGGCGTGCGGCCGCAAGGCCAGATCACCCTCTCGGTCGGCCGCGGCGAGCTCGTCAACCTCCGGGCGCCGATGACCGATCTGTTCGTCGCGGATCCGACCATCGCCGACGTCCAGGTGCGCTCCAAGACGCAGCTCTACGTCTTCGGCAAGGGCGCGGGCCAGACCTCGGTCTACGCCACCGGCAAGAGCGGTGCGGTGATCTGGTCGTCCGACGTGCGCGTCGGCACCAATCTGGACAGCATCCAGACGATGCTGAAGCTCGCAATGCCGCAGGCGACGATCACGGCGACGCCGATGCAGGGCCTCGTCCTGCTCACCGGTACCGTCGCCGCGCCCGATGACGTCGAGCAGGCCCAGCGCCTCGTCCAGGCGTTCGTCGGCAAGGACATCCAGGTGATCAGCCGGCTCGCGACCGCGACGCCGATGCAGGTCAACCTGCACGTCAAGGTCGCCGAGGTCAGCCGGACGTTCCTGAAGCAGATCGGCATGAACCTGATCACGAAGGATACGACCGGCGGCTTCAACTTCAACGTCGCGCGCGGCCGCAGCTTCGGCTCGATCGATCCGTACAGCACCTCCGGCCTGCCGTCGCTGGACGCATCGTCGCTCTACGGATTGCCGGCGGGCTCGCTCAGCCTGCCGTTCAATCCGGCGACGGGCAAGTTCATCACCGGCGGCACCACCTACAACTTCTCGAGCCTGCTCAAGGACGGCGCGACGACCTCGCTCGGCCTTGCCGGCAAGCTCTGGGGTGTCGACATCATGGATGCCATCGATCTCGCCGAGAACGATGGCCTGGTCACGACGCTGGCCCAGCCCAACCTCACCGCGCTTTCCGGCGAGACGGCAAGCTTCCTCGCCGGCGGCGAGATCCCGATCCCGGTCGCGCAGCAGCTCGGCCAGATCTCGATCGAGTACAAGCAGTACGGCGTCAGCCTCGCCTTCACGCCGATCGTGCTCGCCGACGGCCGCATCTCGATGCGCGTCCGCCCCGAAGTGTCGCAGCTCGACTATTCGAACAGCGTCACCATCGGCGGCACGGCGGTGCCCGGTCTCACCACGCGGCGCGCGGAAACGACGATCGAGCTCGGCTCCGGCCAGAGCTTCATGATCGGCGGCCTGCTCTCGAACGGGCATGGCAACACGACCAACAAGGCGCCGTTCCTCGGCGATCTGCCGGTGCTCGGCACGCTGTTCCGCGACAACAAGTTCACGCGCAACGAGACCGAGCTCGTCATCGTCGTCACGCCGTATCTCGTGAAGCCGACCTCGGCCGATCAGATCGCGCTGCCGACCGACGGCTACAAGGCGGCGACCGACTTCGAGCGGATCCTCGGCGGCCAGGACAACGGCGGCAAGACCGGCCAGAAGCGACCGACCGCGAAAATGGAAACGCCGCCGCCGCCGGTCGCGCAGGTCGGCATGGCCGATCCGGCCGCTCCGGTAACCGATCCTAAGGACAAGAAGCCCAAGAAGGTCGCGGACGCCGCGCCTGGCTTCTCGTTCAACAACTGAGGCTCGACCGAGATGGAGAGCAAGATCATGCGTCGCATCACCGCCCCCCTCGGCCTTGCGCTGGTCGCGAGCCTCGGCGCCTGCGGACCGGTCAATCGCGGTCTGGAGAGCGTCCACCAACCATTGGTGAGCCGCGCCGACTATGCGATCGACCTCGGCACCGCGCCGAAGGGACTCGCCCCCGGCGAGGAACAGCGCCTCGCCGGCTGGTTCGACACCATGCGTCTCGGCTACGGCGATGCCGTCGCCGTCGATGACCCGGTTCCGTACGGGCACCGGGGCGCGCACGATACGGTCGCTGCGGTCGCCGCGCGCTACGGCCTGCTCGTCAACAACGAAGCGCCGGTGACGCAGAACCCGGTCGCGGCGGGAATGATCCGGGTCGTCGTCACGCGCTCCTCGGCGCGTACGGATCGCTGCCCGAACTGGGATGCCCCGTCGCAGCCGAACTTCTCCGAATCGACGAGCTCGAACTTCGGGTGCGCGGTGAACACCAACCTCGCCGCGATGGTGGCGAGCCCGACCGATCTGGTCCGCGGCCATGCCAGCAGCGGCCCGACCGACGCGCGGGTCGCCAACAAGTCCGTCGCGCTGTGGCGTGATCAGGATCCGACCGGCAAGGGCGGTCTGAAGCAAGAGAGCACCAAGTCGGGAGGTGGCCAGTGAACGCGCCTTTCAACCCTCGCGGCGCCGGGCTTCGCGATCCTTTCTCCGCTTTCGTCTGCGACGATGCGACGGCGGAGATGCTCCGCCCCGTCGCGATCGAGCTCGGATGGGCGCCGGAGAAGATCCAGCGCGGCGGCCTGCGCACGGCGGTGCAGACGCTCGCCGTCTCGGCGAGCCCGCAGATTTTGTTCGTCGATCTGTCCGAGAGCGGTGATCCGCTCAACGACATCAATGCGCTCGCCGAAGTCTGCGAGCCCGGCACGGTGGTGGTCGCCTCGGGTCAGGTCAACGACGTACGGCTGTATCGTGACCTCGTCGCGAGCGGAATTCAGGACTATCTGCTGAAGCCATTCAGCCCCGATCAGGCCCGCGAAGCCTTCGCGCACGCGCAGCTTGCCCTCTCCGGGCCCAAGGTGGCGGAAGCGCAGGCCGACCGTCCGCACTGCATGAGCGCGGTGATCGGCGTTCGCGGCGGCGTCGGCGCGACCACGATCGCCACCTCGATCGCGTGGCTGCTCGGCGAGAACGCAAAGCGCTCCACGGCGCTGCTCGACCTCGACGTGCATTTCGGCACCGGCGCGCTCAACCTCGATCTCGAGCCGGGCCGCGGCCTGACCGACGCGATCGAGAACCCGAGCCGCATCGACGGGCTCTTCATCGAACGCGCGATGGTCAAGGCCAACGAGAAGCTCGCGGTGCTTTCGGCCGAGGCGCCGATCCACCAGCCGCTGATCAGCGACGGCACCGCTTTCTATCAGCTCCAGGAGGAGATGCGCGCGGCGTTCGAATGCACGGTGGTCGATCTGCCGCGCACGATGCTGGTCCAGCACCCGCATCTGCTGCACGACTGCAATTCGACCGTGCTCGTCACCGAGTTCACGCTCGCCGCGGCGCGCGATGCGATCCGCATCCTCTCCTGGCTCAAGGCGAACGCGCCCCAGTCGAAGGTGCTCGTCGTCGCGAACAAGGTCGTGGCGGGCACCGCCGAGGTCAGCCGCAAGGATTTCGAGACCTCGATCGAGCGCAAGATCGATCTGCTGATCCCGATCGATCACAAGCTCGCCGCGCAGGCCGCCAAGCTCGGCAAGCCGCTCGCCGAGGCGGGCAAATCCGCCAAGGTCGGCCAGGCGCTCGCCGACCTCGCGCGCCAGGTGATCCGCGTCTCCGACCCGGATGCGGATGATGCCCCCAGGAGCAAGGGCGAGCAGAAGGCCAAAGCCGGCTCGCTGCTCGACAAGTTCGGCGACCTCAAGGGGCTCATCCCCTCGAAGGCGAAGAAGGATTGACCGCTCGGCGCCGCTCGCGGCGCCGGCTTGAGACGAGGTGCAGGCGCGCGCCATGATGATGCCCGTGATCCTCTTCGCCTTTTCGGGGGCGCTTTGCCTGGTGCTGCTCGGCTTCGCCTTTGCGGGGCCGAGCGCCAGCCGTGTCCAGAGCCGGCGGCTGCATGCGCTCAAAGGCCGCTATTCCGGCTCGCGCGAGACGGTGGCGCAAGCGCAGCTGCGGGGCATCCTCGCCCAGCGCGACACCAAGCTCGACGAATATTTCACGCGCTTCGTCCCGAAGCCGGCGGCGCTGCGCAAGCGGCTCGACATGACCGGGCGTGACTGGACGCTGGGCCAATATGCCCTCGCCTGCGTCGGCATCACGGTGGGCGTGGCGCTGCTCGTCCACCTCAAGGGGCCACCACTGCCGCTCTCGATCCTGGTCGGGCTGTTCGTCGGGCTCGGCTTCCCGCACAAGGCGGTCGGCTTCCTGATCGGCCGGCGCGTGAAGCTGTTCACCGCCAAGTTCCCTGACGCCATCGAGCTGCTCGTGCGCGGTCTGCGTTCGGGTCTGCCGATCTCCGAGACGCTCACCGTCGTCGGCCAGGAAGTTCCGGGACCGGTCGGCGTCGAGTTTCGCGCGATCTCCGATCGTATCAAGATCGGCCGGACCATGGAGGCCTCGCTCCAGGAAACCGCCGACAGGCTCGGCACGCCCGAGTTCCAGTTCTTCACGATCACGCTGGCGATCCAGCGCGAAACCGGCGGCAACCTCGCCGAAACGCTCTCGAACCTCGCCGACGTGTTGCGCAAGCGCGCGCAGATGAAGCTCAAGATCAAGGCGATGTCGTCCGAGTCCAAGGCATCGGCGCTGATCGTCGGCTCGCTGCCGTTCATCGTCTTCATCATGGTTTGGTTCGTGAACGCCGACTACATGAAGGGCTTCTTCTCCGACACGCGACTGATGATTGCGGGTATGGGCGGCCTTTTCTGGATGGGCATCGGCGCCTTCATCATGGCCAAGATGGTCAGCTTCGAGATCTAGGACCGGACCGATGCAGCAAGCTTCCGCCGCGCCGAGCATGTTGGGCATGGACATCTATACGATCGCGACGATGCTGGCGGCGCTCGCCACCTTCGCCGTGCTCGTCGCCATCTATGCCGCGACGACGGTGCGCGATCCAATGGCCAAGCGCGTCAAGGCGCTGAACGAGCGGCGCGAGCAACTCAAGGCCGGCATCACCGCATCGACCAAGCGCAGCCGCGCGAAGATTACGGGCAAGAACGAAACGACCGATCGCATGCGGTCGCTGCTCTCGTCGCTGAAGGTGCTCCAGGACGAGCAGCTCAAGAAGGCACAGATCTCGCTGATGCAAGCCGGTATCCGCACCAAGGATGCCGCCGTCGGCGTGATCTTCGCGCGCATGGTCGGTCCGATCGTGCTCGGCGGCGGCGCGATCATCGTCGTCTACGTGCTCGATTGGTTTCCCGACTGGAGCCCGTTCAAGCAATATGCGCTCGTGGCCGGAGCGCTGATCGGCGCCTATAAGGCACCGGACATCTGGCTGAAGAACCTCATCACCAAGCGCAGCCAGATGATCCAGAAGGGCCTGCCCGATGCGCTCGATCTGCTCGTGATCTGCGCCGAGGCGGGCCTTACCGTCGACGCCGCATTCGCCCGCGTCGCGCGCGAGCTCGGCAAGGCCTATCCCGAGCTCGGCGACGAGTTCGCGCTGACCGCGATCGAGCTCGGCTTCCTCACCGATCGCCGCACAGCGTTCGAGAACCTTGCGACCCGCGTGAAGCTCGATGCCGTCAAGGGCGTCGTCACGACGATGATCCAGACCGAAAAATACGGCACCCCGCTCGCCTCGGCGCTGCGCGTACTCTCGGCCGAATTCCGCCACGAGCGCATGATGCGCGCTGAGGAGAAGGCCGCGCGGCTGCCCGCAATCATGACCGTGCCGCTGATCCTGTTCATCCTGCCGGTGTTGTTCATCGTGATCCTGGGGCCCGCCGCCTGCTCGATCAGCGACGCCTTCGGCAAAGGCGTCTGACCGCCGCCTTCGAAGAGAGCTGCCAGGAACGCGCCGGGCCGCGCATCGTTGAACCTCCGAAACAGGAGAGCCGGCGATGATGGGCTTCACGACGAACCAGTGGGCGGTGCTCGGCCTCGTGCTGGTGCTGGGCTGGTTGCTCGGGCTGCTCTCGCGCTCGGGCGGCGCCAAGTGGCGCGCCGAAGCCATCGAGGAGCGCAAGCGGCGCGAGGCGGCGGAGGCGCGCATCGCCGGCACGAACGCCCGTATCGCCGAGCTGGAACGCCAGACCGCAAGCCAGCCGATCGTCGCCGGGACCGCGGGCGGGATCGGCGCGGCCGCAGCGGGCACGCGCGACGATCTCTCGCTCATCAAGGGTGTCGGCCGCGCCGGCGAAACGCGGCTCAACGAGCTCGGCTATTTCCGCTACCGCGACATCGCCGAGCTTTCGGACAACGAGGCGGCGACACTCGAGGGCAAGCTCGGTGCGGAACCGGGGACGATCGGCCGCGAGGAGTGGCGCGATCAGGCCGAGCTGCTCGATAGCGGCAAGACCACGGAGCACAGCAAGCGCTGGGGCTGAGGCTCAGTTTCCCATCTTCCGGTTCCCCAGCGCAGGGCGGCGATCGGCTATTTTGTCGGAATCGGCGGCGAATCCCTCGGGTGGACCGGCATGTCGGTGGGATCGTCGGTCATGCCCGCATCCGCTGGCGGCACCGCCATAGGATCGGGGCCGTTCTTGGCACGCGCCTGCGCACCGATCGGCTTTTCCGGCTTGACGTCGGGATCGGGCGTGATCTTCGCCGCTGCGCCGGGCGCTTCCGGCGCGGCGAGCGCGCTCGAGCCGATCAGCAACACCGCCACGAGACCGAGAACGGTCCGCAGCCGTATGCTGACGCCGGGCCTCATACCTTGACCTTCAGCGCCGCCTGTGCGGCCGCGAGGCGGGCGATCGGCACACGATAAGGCGAGGCCGAGACATAATCGAGCCCGGTGGCCTCGCAGAACGCGATCGAGGCGGGATCGCCGCCATGCTCGCCGCAGATGCCAAGCTTGATCCCCGGCCGCGTCTTCCGCCCCCGTTCGGCGGCGATCTCGATCAGCTCGCCCACCCCTTCGACATCGAGGCTGACGAAGGGGTCGCGCGCGTAGATGCCTTTCTCGACATAGGTGCCGAGGAAGCGGCCGGCATCGTCGCGGCTCACGCCGAGCGTCGTTTGCGTCAGATCGTTGGTGCCGAACGAGAAGAACTCGCCGACCTCGGCGATCTCCCCGGCCTTGAGCGCGGCGCGCGGCAGCTCGATCATCGTACCGACGAGGTAGCGGACCGACTTGCCCTTCTCGGCGAACACCGCCTTGGCGGCATCGTCGATCACCGTCTTCATCAGCTCGAGCTCACGGCAGGTCGCGACGAGCGGCACCATCACCTCGGGGATCGGCGCCTCGCCGGTCTTCACGGCGACGTCGACCGCCGCTTCGAAGATCGCGCGCGCCTGCATCTCGTAGATCTCGGGATAGGTGACGCCGAGGCGGCAGCCGCGATGGCCGAGCATCGGATTGAACTCGTGCAGTTCCGCCGCGCGGCGCTTCAAGGCTGCGACGCCGATGCCCGACGCCTGCGCCACCTCCTCGAATTCCTCCTCCTCGTGCGGCAGGAACTCGTGAAGCGGCGGATCGAGCAGCCGGATCGTCACCGGCAGGCCGGCCATGATTTCGAAAATCTCCGAAAAATCCTTGCGCTGCTCGGGCAGCAGCTTGGCGAGCGCTGCGCGCCTGCCCTTCTCGTCCTCGGCGAGGATCATCTGGCGAACCGCGGTGATCCGCGCGGCATCGAAGAACATGTGCTCGGTGCGGCACAGCCCGATGCCCTCGGCGCCGAAATCGCGCGCGGTGCGGCAATCGAGCGGCGTCTCGGCATTGGTGCGCACCTTGAGGCGACGGACCTCGTCGGCCCACTCCATCAGGGTACCGAAATCGCCGGCGAGCTCGGGCTGCACGGTCGGTACCCGGCCGGCCATTACCTCGCCGGTCGAGCCGTCGATCGTGACGATGTCACCTTCCTTGAACTCGCGACCGGAGACGCGCAGCGTCTTCGCCTTGCCGTCGATCGCGAGGCTGCCGGCGCCGGAGACGCACGGGCGGCCCATGCCGCGCGCGACCACCGCGGCGTGGCTGGTCATGCCGCCGCGCGCGGTGAGGATGCCCTTGGCGGCATGCATGCCGTGAATGTCCTCAGGCGACGTCTCGACGCGGACGAGGATCACCGACGCGCCTTGTTCGGCGCGCTTCTCGGCGGTCTCGGCATCGAACACGATCTCGCCCGAGGCGGCGCCCGGTGAGGCGGGCAGGCCCTTGGTGATGACGTCGCGCTGCGCGCTCGGATCGAGCGTCGGGTGCAAGAGTTGGTCGAGCGCCTGCGGATCGACGCGCGCGATCGCTTCCTCGTGGCCGATCAGCCCCTCGCCCGCCATCTCGACCGCCATCTTGAGCGCGGCCTTGGCGGTGCGCTTGCCCGAGCGCGTCTGGAGCATCCAGAGCTTGCCCTGCTGCACCGTAAACTCGATGTCCTGCATGTCGCGATAGTGCGTCTCGAGCAGATCGAAGACGCGCGCGAGCTCGGTGTAGGTCTCGGGCAGCGCCTCTTCCATCGAGAGCGGCTTGGCGCCGGCCTCCTCACGCGCGGCCTTCGTCAGATATTGCGGCGTGCGGATGCCGGCAACGACGTCCTCGCCCTGCGCGTTGATCAGGAACTCGCCATAATAAGCGCGCTCGCCGGTCGAGGGGTTGCGCGTGAACGCGACGCCGGTCGCCGAGGTCTCGCCCATATTGCCGAACACCATCGCCTGGACGTTGACCGCGGTGCCCCAATCACCCGGGATGTCGTTCAGCCGGCGATAGACCTTCGCGCGCTCGGACTGCCACGAACCGAACACCGCGCCGACCGCGCCCCAGAGCTGGTCGTGCACGTGCTGCGGGAAGGGCTTGCCCCATTGCCGCTCGACGATCGCCTTGTACTCGGCGACCAGCGCCTTCCAGTCGTCGGCCGAGAGATCGGTGTCGAGATGGAAGCCGCGATCCTCCTTGGCGATCTCGAGCGCTTCCTCGAAATCGCCATGATCGAGCTCGAGCACGACGTCCGAATACATCTGGATGAAGCGGCGATAGCTGTCCCACGCGAAACGCTCGTCGCCGGACGCCTTCGCCAGCCCTTCGACGGTCGCGTCGTTGAGGCCGAGGTTGAGCACCGTGTCCATCATGCCGGGCATCGACACGCGCGCGCCCGATCGGACCGAGACCAACAGCGGATCGGACGCATCGCCGAAGCGCTTGCCAGTCACCTGCTCGATATGCGCGATGCCGTCGGCGACTTCGGCCTTCAGGCTCTCGGGGAACGCCTGCCCTTCGTCATAGTAGCGCGCGCACATCGCGGTCGAGATCGTGAAGCCGGGCGGCACCGGCAGGCCGATCGACGCCATCTCGGCGAGGTTCGCACCCTTGCCGCCCAGCAGGTTCTTGTCGCCCTTGCCGCCGTCCGACACCCCGCCGCCGAAGCGATAGACGTAGCGCGGCGCGTGCGTGCCGGCTTCCGTCCTGGGTTCCGCGGTCGTGGCCATCGGGCTAATCCTCATCTTTTCGACAGGCCATTGTGCGCTGCAACACAGATTCGCGCAAGCTTCTGGCGGCGACGCTTCGGCTAGGGATCGCGCATGCACCACATCAAGACGCTCGGCTACCTCGTCTCCTCGATCAGCGTGCTGCTGCTCGCGATCGTCAGCTGGCAGAGCGCGCAAAAGACCACGGCGATGAGCGCCTGCCTGATCGTCGGCGCGGTCACGTCGGTCACTGGCATGTTCTGCCGCTGGATCACCTACGAGCTGGAAGAGCGCAAGAAGCAGGGCCGCTGACAATTGCGGCGGAATGCGCGCCGCGCGGTCGAGATGCGTTTAGCCATGGGTTCGGAACCGGCCGTCTGCGCTGGAAGGTCACACTCTTTGCGGGCGGAAGGTCACGGGGTTTCGTGATCTTCGGGCGTCGCTCAGCCTTCGATCCTGGAAAAATCAGCCACCGCATGAACCGCATCGCGAACGCGCGCGAGCAGAGCGAGCCGGGCCGCGCGCCGGGCGGGATCGGAATCGTTGACGGTCACCTTGTCAAAGAAGGCGTCGATCGGACCGCGCAAGGCCGCGAGCGCCGCCATCGCCCCTTCGAAATCCTCCGCCGCCACCGCAGCGCGCGCGGCGGGTTCGGCGACATCAAGCGCGGCGATGAGGGCAGCCTCCTCCTTTTCAGGCGTGTAGGAAAGCTGTTTCTCATGGCCCTCTCCCCCGCGGGGAGAGGGAGAGTCCCACCCCTCCTTCTTCAGGATGTTCGCGGCGCGGCGATAGCCGGCGAGCAGGTCCGCGCCCTCGCCTGTCCCGACGAACGCCTGCAACGCCTTCACCCGCGCGAGGAGGCGGACTGGCTGATCGTCGCCGGTTGCGAACACGGCGTCGATCAGATCATGTCTCGTGCCGACGCTTCGCTGCTGGACCTTGAGGCGGTCGATTAGGAATTCGGTCACAGCGCCATAGAACTCTGCGGTGATCAGCTTGCCCAAGCCGTCACGCCATTCCTCTGTCTGATATTCCGGCCGCTTTTCGAGTTGGCGATGATAGAAGCCCGTTGAGCGAGCGAAGAGATGCATAGTCTCGAGAGGCAAGCTGTTCGCCAACGCCAACTCGATGATCCCGATCGCCGCCCGGCGGAGTGCGAAAGGATCCTTGGAGCCGGTCGGCTTCTCACCGAATAGAAAGAAACCGCAGATCGTATCCAGCTTATCGGCCAAGCTCACCGCGACCGTCACCGGCGCGGTGGGGACGTCGTCGCCTTGGCCGACGGGCTTGTAATGGTCACGGATCGCGTCGGCGACTTGCGGCGGCAGACCCTGGGCGCGGGCGTAGTAGCCGCCCATGACGCCTTGGAGCTCGGGGAACTCGCCGACCATGCCGGTGACGAGATCGGCCTTGCAGAACCGCGCGGCCTGCTCGGCCATGTCGGCGAGAGCCGCTCGATCATAGCCCTCTCCCCTCGGGGGAGAGGGTTGGGTGAGGGGGGGGTGCGCCATCGAGAGGGCGGACGCTCGCTGCGCTTGCTCCCCCTCACCCCGACCCTCTCCCCCGAGGGGAGAGGGAGAAGCTGTGACGATCCCCTCTTCCACCAACCAGCGTGCCAGCTTGGCCACCCGCTCGACCTTGTCCGCCACCGTCCCCAGCTTCTCGTGGAAGACGATCTGCGACAGCTTCTGCGCCTGCTCTTCGAGCGGCACCTTGAGGTCCTGCTCCCAGAAGAACTTGGCGTCGGAGAGGCGCGCGGCGAGCACGCGGGCGTTGCCGGCGGCGATCGCGGCGCCGCCGTCGGCCGCCTCGATGTTGGCCGTGCAGATGAAGGCGGGCGCGAGCTTGCCGCCCGCGTCGTTCAGCGCGAAATATTTCTGGTTGGTGCGCATGGTGAGCTGGATCACCTCGGGCGGCACCGCGAGGAAGGCGGGATCGAAGCTCCCGAGGATCGGCACCGGCCACTCGGTGAGCCCGGCATTCTCGGCGACCAGCCCCTCGTCAGGCACCACACTCAGCCCCGCTGCCTCGCCCAGCGCCGCGGCGCGGGTGCGGATGAAGGCCTTGCGCTCCTCGGCGTCGACGATGACGTGGCAGGCGCGCAGCTTGGCGGCATAATCCGCCGCCGATCCGATCGTGATCGCGCCGGGATGGTGGAAGCGGTGGCCGACAGTGGCGGCGCCGGCGCGGATGCCCGCCACCTCCAACGGCACGACATCCTCGCCGAGCAGCGCGACGATGCCCTGCAGCGGCCGCACCCAGCGCAGGCTCGTGCTCTCCGCCGAGGCCGCGCCCCAGCGCATCGACTTGGGCCACGGGAAGGCGCGGATCAGCGCGGGAACGGCTTCGGCGACGACCTCCGCCGTGGCGCGGCCGGGCTTGTCGATCAGCGCGAACCACACGCCGTCGCGCTCGACGAGCCGGTCCCTCGACAGGCCGGTCTTGCGCAGGAAGCCGTCGAGCGCCTGGGCCGGCGCCGAGGTGCGCGGCCCCTTGATCTCCTCGGAGACGGCCTGCGTCGCCAACGGCAGATCGTGCGCGATCAGCGCGAGCCGGCGCGGGGTGGCGAAGGTCTCGACGGCCGAGGCGGCAAGCCCCGCCTTCGCAATCTCCTCCGCGAACAGCCGCGCGAGATCGGCCCGCGCCTTGTCCTGCATCCGCGCGGGGATCTCTTCGGAAAGGAGTTCGAGGAGGAAGTCGGCCATTACAGCTCCTCCCCGGCACGGGGAGGGGGACCAGCCGCAGGCTGGTGGAGGAGGCACTCAACAAGCGCCGCGATCGATTGTGCCACCGCATCCGGATCGCGAAGCACGTCCGCGGCTGGCGTGCGAAAAAACCGAAAGCCATTCTCCCGGAGAAAAGCTTCGCGCACTGCGTCCCTCGTCGTTCGCTCGCCGCGATTATGCACCTCGCCATCCACTTCGACGATCAAGCGACCCTCGCGACAGTAGAAATCGACCACATAGGGTCCGATCGGATGCTGCCGTCGGAACTTGGCGCCGACGCTACCGCCGCGCAGCCGCTCCCACAGCAGGACTTCCGGCAGACTCATCATGCGGCGCAGTTTGCGGGCAGTCGCCACCTCGGGGCGACGCGCCTGCCGCACTCCCCCTCCACCACCGGCTTCGCCGGCGGTTCCCCTCCCCGTGTCGGGGAGGATCACGCCTGCCATCCGTTCTTCGCCATCCAGGCTTCGCAGGCGCCTTTGGCGAGATCGCGGACGCGGCCGATATAGGCCTGGCGCTCGGCGACCGAGATGACGCCGCGGGCCTGCAGCGTGTTGAAGATATGGCTCGCCTTGATCGCCTGGTCATAGGCGGGCAGCGGCAGCGCGCGGGCGATCAGCGCCTTGGCCTCGTCGGCGGCCATGCGGAACTGGGCGAACAGCGTCTCGGTATTCGCCGCCTCGAAATTATAGGCGGAGAACTCCCTCTCATTCTCGAGGAAGACGTCGCCATAGGTTACGCCCTCGTCGTTGAAGGCGAGATCGTAGACGTTCTCGACGTTCTGGATGTACATCGCCAGCCGCTCGAGCCCGTAGGTGAGCTCCCCCGCGACCGGCTTGCAGTCGAACCCGCCAACCTGCTGGAAATAGGTGAACTGCGTCACCTCCATGCCGTCGCACCAGACCTCCCAGCCGAGCCCCCAGGCGCCGAGCGTCGGGCTCTCCCAATCGTCCTCGACGAAACGGATGTCGTGCTTCGTGAAGTCGATCCCGATCGCGGCGAGCGAGCCGAGATAGAGCTGCTGCAGGTCCGCCGGCGAAGGCTTCAGGATCACCTGATATTGGTAATAATGGCCGAGCCGGTTCGGGTTCTCGCCATAGCGGCCGTCGGTCGGGCGGCGCGAGGGCTGGACATAGGCCGCCTTCCACGGCTTGGGGCCGAGCGCGCGCAGCGTCGTCGCGGGATGGAAGGTGCCCGCGCCCATTTCCATGTCGTAGGGCTGGAGGATGACGCAGCCCTGCCCGCTCCAATAATCGTGGAGCGTCAGGATCAGCTTCTGGAAGCTGAGCGGGCGCGGCTCGCTCAAGGGGGCAGGCTCCGGGTTAGACGAGGCGTGACGCTCTGGCGCAGCAGGGCCGAGGGGTCAAGCGAGGGGCACTTCTCCCCTCCCTGGAACGGAGGGTCGGGGTGGGTGGAGAAGAAGCGAAGTGCTCCGATCGACCGCAACCCACCCCTACCCCATCCCCTCCAAGGAGGGGGACCGCGTTGGAGATTGCGGTTGAGCCTGCCTCGGCTAGACAGCATCCATGCCTTTGCCTCGCCTCCGCGCCGCGCTGTCGGCGTTGCTTCTCTTCGCCGCGCCGCTCTCGGCGAAGCCGCCCGCGCCTCGCCCGGCGGCGCATCCGGCCCTGTGGGTGGTGCGCAAGGGCGGCGCGACCGTGTGGCTGTTCGGAACGATCCACGCGCTTCCCGCCGGCTTTCGGTGGCGCAATCCCAAGCTCGACCGCAGCTTCGCCGCCGCACGCGAACTCGTCATCGAGGCGAAGATCGACGGTGATCCGGCCGCCGCGGCGGCGACCTTCGCCAAGCTCGCCGCACCGACGCAGACGCTGCCGCCGCTCGCCGAACGCGTCGCGCCCTTCTATCGCCCTGCGCTCGCCGCGCTCGAGGCCAAGGCCGGCGCGCCGGCGACGACGTTCAACGGGATGGCGACCTGGGCCGCGGCGTTCATGCTGTTCGGCGTCTCGATGGGCGATCTCGGCGTCAGCGCCGCGAACGGCGTCGAGGAGGTGCTGAAGGCGCAGTTCAACGCCGCGCGCAAGCCGATCGCCACGCTCGAGACCGCCGAGCAGCAGCTCGACATCCTCCACGATCTGCCGGAAGCGCAGCAGGTCGAGTTCCTGCAGAGCGTGCTCGAGGATCCGGCCGACGACAAGCGCGAGTTCGCGGCGATGCTGGCGGCGTGGAGCAAGGGCGACGAGGCCGCGATCAGCGCGAGCTTCGACAAGGATTTCAAGGCCTCGCCGGCGCTGCGCGACGCGCTGCTCACCCGCCGCAATGCGGCCTGGGCGGACGCGATCGCCAAGCGGCTCGGTCAACCGGGCGCCACGCTCGTCGCAGTCGGCGCTGGCCACCTTGCGGGACCGGGATCGGTGGTCCACCTGCTCGAGGCGAAGGGCTTCAGGGTCGATCGGGTGGAGTGACGCTTCCGTAAAAAGCGGCATCCGTTCGTCCTGAGCGCAGCCGAATTACGTGTCACAAGCGGCACCTCAATGCTGCACGTGCTTCGACTACGCTCGGCACGAACGGGTTTTGCTTGGCAAATGTCGCCTCTTCCCCTATGCGCGCCCGCTTCCGGCCGGGGTCATCCCTGGAGGCTCGGCCGGTTCTTGAACTCATGCGAACTGGAGACATGCGATGAGCGATGTGCTGACGCTGTCGGCCGAGGCGCGCGAGCGGGCTGGCAAGGGAGCCTCCCGTTATCTGCGCCGCGAGGGCCGCGTCCCCGCCGTGATCTACGGCGAGAAGAAGGAGCCGCTGGCGATCAGCGTCAACGAGCGCGAGCTCGTCAAGATGCTGGGCACCGGCCACTTCATGAACACGGTGGTGATGATCGAGGGCGCCGGCGAGGCGACCCGGACGCTGCCGAAGGACGTCCAGTTCCACCCGGTCACCGACCGCCCGCTGCATGTCGACTTCCTGCGCATCGATGAGCATGCCAGCGTTCACGTCAACGTGCCGATCGTGTTCGCGGACGAGGAGGAGAGCCCCGGCATCAAGCGCGGCGGCGTGCTCTCGATCATCCATCACGAGCTCGAACTGGTCGTCGATGCCGCGAACATCCCGAGCGAGATCACCGTCTCGCTGAAGGGGCTCGAGGTCGGCGCCTCGCTCCATCTTTCGCAGATCACGCTGCCGGCGGGCGCCAAAGCCGTCTCCCACGAGGAAGACGAGACGCTGGCGACGATCGTCGCGCCGTCCGCGCTCAAGAGCCAGGAAGGCGACGTCCAGACCGAGGTCGTCGGCGAGGGCGAAGGGGCTTAGTCCCGACTTCGTCGCAGCCCTTTCTCCTCCCTCTCCCGCTGGCGGGAGAGGGTCGGGTGAGGGTCTTGTTCGTTTGAAACGACGCGTCGCGGCTGAATCAGCCCGAGGCAGAAAGACCCTCACCCTAACCCTCTCCCGCAAAGGCGAGAGAGGGAATGAGAGGAGCGGGAGCCGAAGTGCAGCTCTGGGTCGGCCTCGGCAATCCGGGGGCGCAACACGCGCTCAACCGGCACAATGTCGGCTTCATGGCCGTCGACGCGATCGCCGAGGTTCACCGCTTCGACGCGTGGAAGAAAGGCTTCCAGGGCTGGGTCGCTCAAGGCCGGATCGGCAGCGAGCGCATCCTGCTGCTCAAGCCCGCGACGTTCATGAACGAGAGTGGCAGATCCGTCGGCGAGGCGGCGCGCTTCCACAAGCTCGACGTCGGCGACGTCACGCTTTTTCACGACGAGCTCGATCTCGCCCCGTTCAAGGTCAAGGTGAAGGTCGGCGGCGGCACCGCCGGCCATAACGGCCTGCGCTCGACCGAACCGCACATCGGCAACGCGTTCCGGCGCGTGCGCATCGGCATTGGCCACCCCGGCCACAAGGACCGCGTCACCGGTCACGTGCTCGGCAACTATTCCAAGAGCGAGATGGACCCGCTCGCCGGCATGCTCGGCGCGATCGCGGCTGAAGCGCCCTGGCTCGCCGCCGGCGACGATGCCCGCTTTATGAACGAGGTGGCACTGCGGTTGCAGGATTGAGCGGAGGCATCATCATCCGCCCGTCGCCCGGAGCCTAGTCGAAGCGTTGTTCTTTCTTCGTGGGGAGAAGAAGGACAATGCTTCGACAAGCTCAGCACAAACGGCGATCTTTAGAGCATTTTTCGAGCTTACTAATCCACCATTTCCCCCGTTCGCCCTGAGCGAAGTCGAAGGGCAGCCACAGCGCGTGCTCAGCCCGGACGGCTGAGGAGATTCAGGCTGATCGAATAGCGTTCTAGCCGCCGTTCGCGAATTCAAAGCCCCTGGTCGTCAACGCCGGAAAAATTCTTCGGCCGGCCGAAATCGGGCGCCGAGCCCGTGGCGCCCATGCCGCCGCCATGCGCCGCATCGCCATCGTCTACGGCGTTGGCGCGCGCCTTCTTGCGGATGAGATACTCTTCTTCCTCGGCGATCTCGGTTTCCTCGGCGAGCTTCGCCTTATCCTCAGCCTTGGGATCGATCGTGGCCATGTCGGCCTCCTTTGCCGTCATCGGTTTCACCCAGATCAACGAAGCGTCGCGCGGCGCGTTCCTCGCGCCCTTTCCCCGCCCCCGCCCTTTGCCTAAGGAGCGGCGCGAACCTTCCTCATAGAAAGCGCATCATGGGTTTCCGCTGCGGCATCGTCGGCCTGCCCAACGTCGGCAAATCGACGCTCTTCAATGCCTTGACCGAGACCGCCGCGGCGCAGGCGGCCAACTATCCGTTCTGCACGATCGAGCCCAATGTCGGCCAGGTCGCGGTGCCCGATCCGCGCCTCTCGAAGCTCGCCGACATCGCTCACTCGGCCAAGGTCGTCGAGACACAGCTCGGATTCGTCGACATCGCCGGCCTCGTGCGCGGCGCTTCCACGGGCGAAGGGCTGGGCAACCAGTTCCTCGGCAATATCCGCGAGGTCGATGCGATCATCCACGTGCTGCGCTGCTTCGAGGGCGAGGTGACGCATGTCGAGGGCAAGGTCGATCCGATCGCCGACGCCGAGACGGTTGAGACTGAGCTGATGCTCGCCGATCTCGAGAGCCTCGAGAAGCGCGTCCCCAATCTCCAGAAGAAGGGGCAGCAGGGCGACAAGGAAGCCAAGAGCGCGGCGAGCGTGCTCGGGGCAGCGCTCGCGCTGCTGCGCGACGGCAAGCCCGCGCGATTGACCGAACCGAGGGACGAGGACGAGGCGCGCCACTTCGCGCAGGCGCAGCTGCTCACCGCCAAGCCGGTACTCTACGTCTGCAACGTCGAGGAAGAGAATGCTGCCGAGGGCAACGCCCACTCCGCCCGCGTGTTCGCGAAGGCGCAGGCGGAAGGTGCGCAGGCGGTGGTGATCTCGGCGGCGATCGAGGCCGAGATCGCGACGATGGACGCCGCGGATCGCCCCGCCTTCCTGAGCGACCTCGGGCTCGAGGAGACCGGCCTCGCCCGCGTGATCCGCGCCGGTTATGCGCTGCTCGACCTGCTCACCTTCTTCACCGCCGGCCCGAAGGAGTCGCGCGCCTGGACGATCCCGGTCGGCTCGAAGGCGCCGCAGGCCGCGGGCGCGATCCACTCCGATTTCGAGCGCGGCTTCATCCGCGCCGAGACGATCGCCTATGACGACTATGTCCAGTTCAACGGCGAGGCAGGCGCGCGCGAGGCCGGCAAGCTGCGCTCGGAAGGCAAGGATTATGTCGTCAAGGATGGCGATGTGATGCTGTTCCGCTTCAACGTATGACGCGGTGACCCGCTGGCTGGACGACTACGAGCCGGGCTTGGTGGAGCGGTTTGGCGCTTTCCCGGTCGAACGCGAGGCGATCTTCGCGTTCGCGCGGCTCTACGATCCGCAGGATTTCCATCTCGACGACGCGGCCGCCGCGGCGAACCCGCTGTTCGGCAGGCTGGCGGCGAGCGGCTGGCAATCGGCCGGGATCGCCATGCGCTTGCTCGTCGAGCATCGCCGTGCCCGCGGCGACCTCACGCCGGTGCTCGCCGGCGCGGGAGTCGACGAGCTGCGCTGGCTGAAGCCGGTCTATGCCGGCGACACGCTCAGTCTCGAATGGGAAGTGCTGGAGGTGACGCCATCGCGCAGCAAGCCCGACCGCGGCACGATGCGGAGCCGCTCGACGCTCCACAACCAGCATGGCGAGCGCGTGATGACCTTCGTCGCGACCGAGTTGATCCGGCGGCGGGTGGTTTAGCACGAAGTCGCGGGAAAACCGTTCGTGCTGAGCTCGTCGAAGCACTGTCTTTTTCTGCTTCGTGCGGAAAAGAACAGCCCTTCGACAGGCTCAGGGCGAACGGCATCCGAATTTAAATGTTAAGCGGCGCAGGAATTGAGACGCCCTCATGGGGCTCAATGTCCCTCGAAGGCCACCAGGCTGCGCGTCTCGATGCCTTCGGCCTGGAGCGCCGCGGCGCCGCCGAGCTCGGGCAGGTCGATCACGAAATGCGCTGCGGCGACCTTGCCGCCGGCCTTCTCGATCAGCCGGCAGGCGGCGATCGCGGTGCCGCCGGTGGCGATGAGATCGTCGATCAGCAGCACGCGCGCGCCGGGCACCAGTGCGTCCTCGTGCATGCAGATGCGGTCGCTGCCATATTCGAGCGCATAATCGACCGCGACGGTGACGCCGGGCAGCTTGCCGTCCTTGCGGATGAGCAGGAAGCCGAGGCCGAGCTTGTGCGCGACGGCCGCGCCGAACACGAATCCGCGCGCCTCGATCCCGGCGACGACGTCGATCGGGCCGTCATGCGCCGCCAGCCGCGAGACCGCCGCGGCGAGGCCAGCGGGATCGAGCAGCAGCGTGGTGATGTCGCGGAACTGGATGCCGGGCTTGGGGAAATCCGGGATGGTCCGGATCAGCGCCTTGAGGTCGATGTCGGCGGACATAGTCTTCGCCCTTCCTGAAACACGCCACCCCGGCACAGACCGGGGTCCAGAAGCAGGCGGATCGCCCGAGACTCTGGACCCCGGCCTGTGCCGGGGTGACGACATAGGCGGGAGGACGAGGGCCGTCCTCCCCGCCCGATCAATGCTTCTTGCCGGCCCAGATGTTGCGGTACGACATGTACGCGAGGACGGTCGCAATCAGCAGGAAGATCACCACGCCGATGCCCGCCCGGTGCCGCGCCTCGAGCTTGGGCTCCGCGGTCCAGATCAGGAAGGCCGAGACGTCGCGGGCCATCTGATCGACGGTCGCCTTGGTGCCGTCCGAATATTCCACCTGGCCGTCGGCGGTGAGCGGCGGCGGCATCGCGATGTTGAGGTTCGCGAAATAGGGATTGTAGTGGAGGTTCGGCGCCGGGCGGTTGGACGCGGGCAGGTTCGCCGGAACCGGAGCGAAGCCCGTGAGCAGCGAATAGATGTAGGGCGCCCCGCCCTCGCGAGCCTTCACCATCAGCGAGAGATCGGGCGGCAGCGCGTTGTTGTTCGCGGCGCGCGCGGCAATCTCGTTGGCGAAGTTCCACGGGATCGGATCGGACGGCAGGTTCTTGCGCGTCGTCGCCTCGCCGGTGTCCGGATTGATCGAGGGCTGCTCGATCTTGTACTGCTTGGCGATCGCCTTCACCTCCGGCTTCGTGAAGCCGATCTCCTCGAGATCGCGGAAGTGCACGAGCCGGATCGAGTGGCAGGCCGAGCAGACTTCCTGATAGACCTGGAAGCCGCGCTGCAGCTGCTGGCGGTCGAACTTACCGAGCGGACCGTCGGAGGCGTAGTGGATCGCCTTCGGATCCTTGTGGAATTCCTCGACGACGTTCGGCTGCGCGGCGTCGTGCGGCGTGAACAGGATCGCGAAGACAAGCGCCGTGACGAAGCCGAGGCCGACGACGATCGGGGCGAAGATGCGGGCGAGCATGGTAGTCGGGCTCTCCTAGTGGCTCGCGGCCGCAAGGCCGATCGGTGCGGCTTCCGCGGCTTCGCCGTGGAGGACGGATTCGGTGATCGAATTCGGCAGCGGCAGCGGCCGCTCGATCCGCGACACGATCGGCAGGATGATGAGGAAATGCGAGAAGTAATAGATGGCGCAGATCTGGCTGGCGAGCACCACCATCGGCGTCACCTCCGCCTGGCCGAGATAGCCGAGGATCAGCACGTCGACGAGCAGGATCCAGAAGAACTTCTGGTAGAGCGGCCGGTAGTTGGCCGAGCGCACCGGCGAGCCGTCGATCCAGGGCAGGAAGAACAGCAGCAGGATCGAGCCGAACATGGCCATCACGCCCCACAGCTTCGCCGGGATCCACAGGAAGTTGAAGGTGAACGACTTCAGGATCGCGTAGAAGGGCAGGAAGTACCATTCGGGCACGATGTGCGCCGGCGTCGAAAGCGGGTTGGCCGGAATATAGTTGTCCGGATGGCCGAGATAGTTCGGCGCGAAGAAGGTGAGCAGCGCGTAGCAGACCAGGAAAACGCCGGCGCCGAAGCCGTCCTTCGCCGTATAGTAGGGGTGGAACGGCACCGTATCCTGCGGGCCCTGCACGTCGACGCCGGTCGGGTTGTTCGAGCCGGGGATGTGCAGCGACCAGATGTGCAGCACGATCACGCCGGCGATCACGAACGGCAGCAGATAGTGCAGCGAGAAGAAGCGGTTGAGCGCGGCGTTGTCCGGCGCGAAGCCGCCGAGCAGCCATTCGCGGATCGGCTCGCCGACCACGGGAATGGCCGAGAAGAAGCCGGTGATCACCTGCGCGCCCCAGAAGCTCATCTGCCCCCAGGGAAGCACGTAGCCCATGAACGCGGTCGCCATCATCAAGAGGAAGATGACGACGCCGAGCAGCCACACCATCTCGCGCGGCGCCTTGTACGAACCGTAATAGAGGCCGCGGAAGATGTGGATGTAGACCACGATGAAGAAGAAGCTCGCGCCGTTCATGTGCGCGTAGCGGATCAGCCAGCCCGAATTGACGTCGCGCATGATGTGCTCGACGCTGTCGAACGCCACCGTGCCGTTCGCGGCATAGTGCATCGCCAGGATGATGCCGGAAACGATCTGGATGCCGAGCGCGAGGCCCGCGAGGATGCCGAAATTCCAGAAATAGTTGAGGTTGCGCGGCACCGGATAGCCGGGGCCGACCGCGCTGTAGACCAGGCGCGGCAGCGGCAGCTTCTCGTCCAGCCACCGCATCACCGGGTGCTTGGGTGCGTAATGCTCAGCCCAGGGAAAGCTCATTCTTCTCTACCTCAGCCGATCTGGACGGTGGTGTCGGACTTGAACGCATATTCGGGGACGACGAGGTTCTTCGGCGCCGGCCCGCCGCGGATGCGCGCCGCGGTATCGTATTGCGAGCCGTGGCACGGGCAGAAATAGCCGCCATAGGGGCCCTTGTTCTCGCCCGCGCCGGCGCCCAGCGGCACGCAGCCGAGATGGGTGCAGACACCGAGCGTGATCAGCCAGTTCTTCTTGCCGGGCTTGGTGCGTTCCTCGAGCGTCTGCGGATCGCGCAGCGCGGAGAGCGGCACGGCATCGGCCTCGGCGATCTCCTTCGCCGTCAGGTTGCGGATGAAGACCGGCTGCTTGCGCCACACGGTCTTGATCGCCGAACCGGTCGCGATCTTCGAGATATCGACCTCGATCTGCGCGAGCGCGAGCACGTCCGCTGACGGATTCATCTGATTGATCAGCGGGATGACGGTCGCGACGGCGCCGACACCGGCGAAGCTCACCGCGGCGATGTTGATGAAGTCGCGGCGACGCACGCCCTCGCCATGCGGGTCGGTCTCTTCGCCGATCACCGCCGGGCGCTGGTTGGGATCCTCGGCGTTCGTGATCGTCGACATCGGCAATAACCTCGGCACTTCGGTCGGGAGCGTGCGCCTGAGGGCCGTGCCGCCGGAAATCGGCGATGCTGGCAATGACCCCCTGAGCCCACGCGACCGCCTTGCTCCCCCGGCGGCTGGCCGGCCTGATAGCCTTGGCCGGAGCGCTTTGCCAACTGACAATTTGCGGCGCTTGCGCAACGGCGGCGCGCACGGCTAGCGAGCGGCCATGGCGACGCTGCTTTCCCCTGCCCCGCTCACCCTGGATGGAGAGCAGCAGCGCGCGCGCGACTGGTTCGAATCGCTGAGGACAGAAATCTGCGACGCCTTCGTGACGATCGAGCGCGAAGCGGGCAGCGATGCGGTGTTCGAGCGCACGCCATGGGATCGCACCGATGCCGAGGGTCGACCCAACGGTGGCGGCGGCGTGCGCGCGGTGATGAAGGGCAAGGTGTTCGAGAAGGTCGGCGTCAACGTCTCCACCGTCGGCGGAGCGTTCGAGGGCGAGTTCGCCAGGACGATCCATGGCGCCGGCGAAGATCCGCGCTTCTTCGCCACCGGCATCAGCCTCGTCGCGCACATGGCGAACCCGCACGTGCCGGCGGTCCACATGAACACTCGCTTTCTCGCAACGACCAAGCGCTGGTTCGGCGGCGGCGCCGACCTCAATCCGCCGATCCCCTATGAGGAGGACACCGCCGATTTCCACGCGGCGCTTCGGCGTGCCTGCGAGGACAATGCCGGCGTCGCCGATCATCCGCGCTTCAAGGCCTGGGCCGACGATTACTTCTACATTCCACACCGGAAGGCGCATCGCGGCGTCGGCGGCATCTTCTACGATCATCTCGAATGCGGGTCCGAAGCCAGGTTCGAGCCGCTGTTCGCCTTCACCCAGGCAGTCGGCCGCGCCTTCCTCGACGTGTTTCCGCGCATCGTACGGCGCCGGAGGGACACGCCCTTCACCGCCGCCGACAGGGCGCGCCAGCTCGCCTGGCGCGGCCGCTACGCCGAATTCAACCTGGTCTACGATCGCGGCACGCTGTTCGGCCTCAAGACCGGCGGCAACATCGACGCGATCCTGATGAGCCTACCCCCCGAGGCGACGTGGGAGTAGCCCGGCCACACAGCAGGCCGTTCGCCCTGAGCGAAGTCGAAGGACGTGAAGCCGGGCGCATCGCTCTTGGCACATGCTTCGACTTCGCTCGGCACGAACAGGTTGCGGAGCGGGGGTTCGTGGCATGAGCCTCGTTCCGCTCGAACCGCACATGCTTGCCGCCGTCGTCACGTCGCTGGAGATGACCGCGCGGCCCGCGCCGCGGCCGCTCCCGCCGTCGCCGTTCCGCCTCGTTCGCTGGCATGCACCCGCGCTCCCCACCTACCGCGCGCTGTTCCGCCGCGTCGGCGAACCATGGCTATGGTTCTCGCGGCTGGTGATGAGCGACGCGGACCTCGCCGCGATCGTCCACGATCCAGCGGTCGAGATATTCGCGGTCGCCGATCGGCGCGGGCTCGAGATCGGTATGCTCGAGCTCGATTGCCGCGAACCCCGCACGTGCGAGCTCGCGTTCCTGGGCCTTATCCCGGAGCTCGCCGGCAAGGGGCACGGGCCATGGCTGCTCGCGAGCGCCCTCGGTCTAGCCTGGCGGCCGGGCGTCGAGCGCGTCTGGGTCCACACCTGCACGCTCGATCATCCGGCGGCGCTGCCCGCCTATCGTAAGGCCGGGTTCGTGCCCTACTCCCGCGCGATCGAGACCTTCGCCGATCCGCGCGTCGCCGGGATCATCGCGCGCGAAGCCGCGCCTCAGGTGGCTCTGCTGGCGGCGAGCTGACGATAGATCGCGGCGATCAGCACCGCGAACAGCATGCTGACCACCGCGTTGACGAGCGCGCCGACGACCGCGACGATCGTGCGCATCAGCGTATCGAAGCCCGTCGCACGGCCGATCAGCCAGACGATCACGCCGGTCACCGATTGCGCCGCCACGGAGACGATGAGGCTGGTCATCACCACCATCATCAGCAGCGCGAACAACCGCCAGAAATGACCGCGTGACAGCATCCAGCTGCGCACCAGCGCACGCATTGGGCCGATCGGCTCGACGACCACGATCGGCGTGATCATGCAGAGCCGCGCCGCGATCGCGACCATGAGCAGCATCATCACCGAGACCAGGAGACCGGCGTGGCCGGGCTGCATCGCCTGTTCGGCGCCGCTCGCGAGCGTGACGATCACGGCCAGGAGCGCGAGCACGATGCCGCCGCCGACGCCGGCGATCAGGGTCGCGCCGATCATCACGAGCAGGCGGCGGAACGCGAGCGCGAGCGCCTCGGCGACGCTGATCGCCGGCCGCAGCGCCAGCGCCGACACGGCGAGCGCGCCCGCGATCGTGGCGATCGCCGCCAGCATCCCGCTCAACAGCGGGATCGCGAGATCCTGCGGACCGTGCGCGACCGGAGCGAACAGCTCGACGATGATCGCCGGCAGCCCCATCAGCGCGAAGGCAACCGGCAGCGTGAGCCGCCATTCGCGTTCGAGGAAGGCCTGCGTCCAAGCGGTCGCGTCGCTGATCGAGAGCCGGGGGGCGGTCACCGGCGCCAGCCTATCGCTTGGCGCGGCGAAGCTTGCAAGCCGCCCCGCGCGCGCCCAACTGGCCGGCGATGACCTTGGACGATCCGATCGAGTGGCATGTCGCGCAGGCGCCGGTGGACTATCGCGACGCGGTCGCGGCGATGGAAGCGCGGGCTGCCGCGATCCGCGACGGCGATGCGCGCGAGCTGGTCTGGCTGCTCGAGCATCCCCCGCTCTACACCGCCGGCACCAGCGCCGCCGACGACGAGCTGCTCGCGCCCGGCCGCTTCCCGGTCCACCGCAGCGGCCGCGGCGGCCGCTTCACCTATCATGGTCCCGGCCAGCGCATCGGCTATGTCATGCTCAACCTCGCCGCGCGGGGGCACGATGTCCGCTGCTACGTCCACGCGCTCGAGCAATGGGTGATCGCGGCGCTGGCGCGGCTCGGGCTCGCCGCCCACGCCGTCGACGGCCGCGTCGGCATCTGGGTCGACACGCCGGCGGGCGAAGCCAAGATCGGGGCGATCGGGGTGCGCGTGCGACGCTGGGTGACGCTCCATGGCTTCTCGTTGAACGTCGCGCCCGATCTCGAGCATTTCAGCGGCATCGTACCGTGCGGCCTTGCGGACTATCCCGTCACCAGCCTCGCCGCGCTGGGCCTGGCGGCGGACATGGCGCCGCTCGACGCCGCGCTCTGGGCGACGCGCGACGCGCTTCTGTCGCGCTGCAGCGTTTCGCTTGAGGCCGACTCCCTTTCCAGTTAAGCTTCGTGACGATTTGGAGATTAGGGCAGGCAAGCCGGGCCAAATCGGACACTAGGGAGTCAAAGATGCGTCACCTGATCTCGAAGCTGATGACCGGTTCGCTGGTGGCCGGCGGTGCCCTGCTCGTCGCGGCCTGCGGCCACAGCGAGTCCACCAACGTCACCGAAAACACCACGATGACGGATCTCAACACGATGGCGCCGGAAGGCACCACAAACGACATGACCGCAGTCGACGCCGCCGGCGGCAACGCCGCCGACAACAGCGCGATGATGGACGCCAACGCGACGGGCGCGATGACATCCAACAACGCGATGTAATTCGGCAGGCTTGCGCTGGATGGAGGCCGTCCGGGCGATCCGGGCGGCCTTTTTCTTGGCCGACAAATTCCTGAGTCCGCCATTCCGGTATTCTCCCGACCAGCCGTGCATGCGCCGCGCCCGGATGCGTGCGGACCACTGGCAACGGCGCCGCGTAGCGATATGGCGGCGGGTCTGGGCGGGTACATCAGGCCAGCTGTAAACTGGAAGGACGATCATGGCGTATCGATCGCGCCTCGGCGCCGCGGCCGCGGCGCTCCTCTCGATTCTTGTCGCGACCACCGGGGCAGACGCGCAACTCTTTTGGAATCCACCGGATTTTTCCGGCCAGCCGGTCAATGGCGACGAACCCGGCATCGCGCAGCCGATGCCCGGCGCGACCCCCGAGGAGCTGCAGGCCAACCTCGTCTGGACGCTGCGCGCCGGCCTCAACGTCGCCGCGCTGCAATGCCAGTTCGAGCCGGCGTTGCGCTCGGTGAAGCTCTACAACGACATCATCGCGCATCATGATCACGAGTTCGATCAGGCGCAGGCGGCGCTCGTCGGCTATTTCTCGCGCCAGACCGGCGGCGGCGCGTCCGCGCCGGCGGCCAAGCCCGCGAAGGCGGCGGCGCCGAAGGGCAAGGGCAAGGCTGCGAAATCGCCCGGCGTCGGCGGCACGAAGGCCGGCAACAACGCCTTCGATCAATACTCGACGCGCACCTACAACAGCTTCTCGACGCTCCATGCCCAGTACGGCTTCTGCCAGACGGCGGCCAAGCTCGGCCGCATCGCGCTCGGCATGCCCAAGGGCGAGCTCCACACCGTGGCGACGCAATATCTGCGCGAGTTCCGCAACAGCCTGATCCCGGCGGGCGACAATTTCCTGCCGCTGAAGCTCGAATATGTCGAGATCCCGGCGCTGCGCTCGCTGCCCGACAACTGCTTCGACAAGAACGGCGACGTGATCTTCCGCAAGAAGCAGTGCCGGATTTGAGCGCACGCGAGTGCGCACCGGTGCTCCGGCGCAGGCCGGAGCACTAGAGCCATTTTCGACCTAACTGATCCACCATTTCCCGTTCGCCCTGAGCGAAGTCGAAGGGCAGCCACAGCGCATGGACTTCGACTGCGCTCAGCCCGAACGGCTGAGGCGATTCAGGCTGATCGAATAGCGCTCTAGCGGCCGGCGCTGCGGTTCACCAACTGGGCTCAGGACTTCCCCGGAGGAGGACGGTGCGTCCAAGTGCCGCTAGCCGTCGAGCGCCTTCTTGAGCAGTTCGTTGACCACGGCGGGATTGGCCTTGCCGGCCATCGCCTTCATCGTCTGGCCGACGAAGAAGCCGAACAGCTTGTCCTTGCCGCCGCGATAGTCGGCGACCTTGTCGGCGTTGGCGGCGAGCACCTTGGCGATCTCGGCCTCGATCGCGCCGGTGTCGCTGGTCTGCTTGAGGCCCCGCGCATCGACGATCGCACCCGGATCCTCGCCGCTCTCGAGCATGATCTCGAACACCTGCTTGGCGAGCGTGCCCGAAAGCGTACCGTCGGCGACGAGCGCGAGCAGCTCGGCGCCCTGCGCAGGGCTGACCGGGCTCGCGTCGATTTCCTTGCCAAGACGGTTGAGCGCGCCGAACAGGTCGGAGGCCAGCCAGTTCGAGGCGGCGCGCGCGACATCGGCCTCGGCCTTGCCGGTGCGCCGCGCGAGCTCGGCCACCAGCGGCTCGAAGAAGCGCGTGTTGCTGACCTCGGCGATCAGCACATCCGCATTGGCAGCGGTGACGCCCAAGCCGCTGATATAGCGCTCGCGCTTGGCGTCCGGCAGCTCGGGCAGGCTCTCCCGGCATTCGGCGAGGAAGGCGTCGTCGAGCACCAGCGGTGGCAGGTCCGGATCAGGGAAATAGCGATAGTCGTGCGCATCCTCCTTGGAGCGCATCGATCGCGTGCTGCCGCTATCGGGATCGAACAGCCGCGTCTCCTGGACGATGCGGCCGCCGCCTTCGATGACGTCGACCTGGCGCTGCGCCTCATGCTCGATCGCCGCCATGACGAAGCGGACCGAGTTGACGTTCTTGGTCTCCGTGCGTGTGCCGAAGCCTTCGCCGGGCTTGCGCACGCTGACGTTGACGTCGGCGCGCATCGAGCCTTCTTCCATATTGCCGTCGCACGAGCCGACATAGCGCAGGATCGCGCGGAGCTTGCGCAGATAGGCGCCCGCCTCCGCCGGCGAACGCATGTCCGGCCGCGACACGATCTCCATCAGCGCGACCCCCGAGCGGTTGAGATCGACATAGGAGCGCGTCGGATGCTGGTCGTGCATCAGCTTGCCGGCATCCTGCTCGACATGGATGCGCTCGATGCCGATCCGCTTCTCGGCGCCCTCGCCGGCTTCAATGTGGATCGAGCCTTCGCCGACAAGCGGATGATAGAGCTGCGAAATCTGATAGCCCTGCGGCAAATCGGCGTAGAAATAATTCTTGCGATCGAAGCGCGACCAGGCGTTGATCGGCGCCTCGATCGCCATGCCGGTGCGCACCGCCTGGCGGATGCACTCGCGGTTCGGCACCGGCAGCATGCCCGGCATCGCCGCATCGACGAGGCTGACCTGGCTGTTCGGCTCCGCCCCGAACGCGGTCGCCGCGCCCGAGAACAGCTTCGCCTCGGTCGCGATCTGGGCATGGACTTCAAGCCCGATCACGACCTCCCACTCGCCGGTGGCGCCCTGGATGCGGTAGCTCATCTGCCAATTCCAAAAAGAAAACCGTTCGCACTGAGCGAAGTCGAAGTGCGTGCCGGCGGCACGGCGCTCGCCGCACGTCCTTCGACTTCGCTCAGGACGAACGGAGATATAAGTCCAGAAGCGCTCACCACCACTTCCCCGGCCGCGCGGTGAAGCCGGCACGCTCCTCGATCGCGAGGCCGGCATCGAGCACGCCCTGCTCGTCGAACGCCTTGCCGATGATCTGAAGGCCGAGCGGTAAGCCCTTCGAGTCGAGCCCGGCGGGGACCGACATCGCCGGCAGGCCGGCAAGGCTCGCCGGCACCGTGAAGACGTCATTCAGATACATCGCGATCGGATCGTCGCTCTTCTCGCCGAGGCCGAAGGCGGCGGACGGCGCGGTCGGCGTCAGCAGCAGGTCGCACGTCTCGAACGCCTGCTCGAAATCGCGCACGATCAACGCGCGGACCTTCTGCGCCTGCGTGTAGTAGGCGTCGTAGAAGCCCGCCGAGAGGACGTAGGTGCCGATCAGGATGCGGCGCTTGACCTCGGCGCCGAAACCTTCCGCCCGGGTCGCTGCGTACATCTCCTGGAGGTTGGCGCCGTCAGGCAGGTCGCGCAGGCCATAGCGGACACCGTCATAGCGCGCGAGGTTGGACGACGCTTCCGCCGGCGCGATGATGTAATAGGTCGGCAGAGCATATCTGGTATGCGGCAGGCTGACATCGACGATCTCGGCGCCCGCATCGCGGACCATCGCGATCCCCTTCTGCCACAGCGCCTCGATCTCCTCCGGCATGTTGTCGACGCGATATTCCTTGGGAATACCGATGCGCTTGCCCTTGAGATCGCTCGACAAGAGCCTTTCCCAGTTCGGCACCGGGAGATCGAGCGACGTCGCGTCTTTGGGATCGAAGCCGCTCATCACCTCGAGCAGCGCGGCACAGTCCTTCACCGTTCGCGCCATCGGCCCGGCCTGATCGAGCGACGAGGCGAAGGCGACGATGCCCCAGCGCGAGCAGCGGCCGTAGGTCGGCTTGATGCCGGCGATGCCGGTGAAGGCGGCGGGCTGGCGGATCGAGCCGCCGGTGTCGGTCCCGGTCGCGCCCGGCACGATCCGCGCCGCCACCGCCGCCGAAGAGCCACCGGAGGAGCCGCCGGGGGCGAGCGGCGCGTTGCCGCCGTCGTTGCGCCGCCAGGGCGAGATCACATTTCCGAACGCGCTGGTCTCGTTCGACGAGCCCATCGCGAACTGGTCCATGTTGAGCTTGCCGAGCATACCCGCGCCGGCGGCGAACAGCTTCGCCGTCACGGTGCTCTCGTAGGGCGGCACGAAGCCGCCGAGAATGCCGCTCGCCGCCGTCGTCTGCACGCCCTTGGTGCAGAACAGGTCCTTGATGCCGAGCGGGACGCCGGCCAGCGGCTTGACGTCACCCGCTGCGCGCGCCGCATCGGCGGCGTCCGCGGCGGCGAGCGCATGCTCGGGCGTCTCGACGATGAAGGCGTTGAGCGCCTTGCCGCCCGCCACGGCCGCGTTGAACGCCTCCGCCCCCTCGCGTGCGGTGAAGTCGCCCGCACGGAAGCCGTCCCGCAATTCGGTGACGCCGAGCTCAATCAGGGTATTAGGCGCCGTCACTCGATCACCTTCGGAACTGCGAAGAAGCCGTGCTCGGCCTGCGGCGCGTTGGCGAGCACGGCGTCGCGGTCGCCGCCGTCGGTGACGACGTCGTCGCGCAGGCGGAGCGAGATCGGGATCACGGCGGCCAATGGCGCGACCCCGCTGGTGTCGACCTCGGCGAGTTGCTCGACGAAGCCGAGGATCTTGTCGAGATCGGGAACGAGCGCATCGGCCTCGGCGTCGCTCACGGCGATGCGTGCGAGGCCGGCGACGCGGCGGACGGTGGCGGAATCGACGGACATGCGATCTCGGGCTAACGGCGCTCAGGGCGAGCCAAGGCGGCTAGCATCGGCGCTCCGCCGCATCAACCGGGCTTGCACCGCCGACGACCTTGCTGCATTGCAACATGAACGAGGAGCCAAATGGCGCGCCGTTTCCTGTACGTCATCGCGGGGCTCATCATGCTTGCATTGGTCGGCGCGCTGGGTTGGGACCTGTTCCGCACCCAGATCATGCGCGCGGCGTTCACGCCCGCGACCTCCTTCCGGCCGCCGCGCGAAGGCGGTGCGATCGACTATGGCCTCGCCGCGAGCTGGTGGGCGCGCCCCGATCTCGCCAACGATCCCGCGCGCTGGACGCCGCCGGGCGAGCAGCCCGGCGCCAGCCCACCAGCCGCGCTCTTCTTCGTCGCGCCGACCGCCTATCTCAGCCGCGCGCACTGGAACATGCCGCTCGGCGACCGCGACGCGGATCGGCGCGCCAAGCTGTTCGTCTCCGGCGAAGCGAGCGCGTTCAACAACGTCGCGGCGGTGTGGGCGCCGCGTTACCGGCAGGCGACCGTCGCCACCTTCCTCGCCGAGAGCCGGGACGGAGAAGCGGCACTCGACTTCGCCTATGGCGATGTCGCGCGCGCGTTCGAGGCGTTCGTGGCTGCGCAGCCGGCGGACCGGCCGATCATCCTCGCCGGCCACAGCCAGGGTTCGCTCCACCTGCTGCGGCTGCTGCGCGAGCGCGTCGCCGGCACGCCGCTCGCCAAGCGGATCGTCGCCGCCTATCTGGTCGGCTGGCCGGTCAGCCTCGAGGCCGACCTGCCCGCGATCGGCCTGCCTGCCTGCACCAGCGCGGGCGAGCCCGGCTGCATCCTCTCCTGGCAGAGCTTCGCGGAGGCGCCCAACGGCTTCGGCACCGGCACCGACTTCTCGATGATACGCGATCGCTTCGATGCCACCACAGGCCTCACCGGCGCCCCCCGGCGCGGCACGCGCATGCTCTGCGTCAATCCGCTCACCGGCGCGCCCGCGAGCGCCGCGCCGGCGAGCGCGAACCGCGGCGCGCTGATCCCCAACGCCGCGCTTGACGGCGCGACGCTCAAGCCCGGCCTGGCGCCGGCGCGTTGCGACAATTCGGGCTTCCTGATGATCGGCTCGCCACCCGACGGTTACGGCGCCTATGTGCTGCCCGGCCAGAACTATCACGTCTTCGATTATGCCCTGTTCTGGGCGAACATTCGCGCGGATGCCGCGGCGCGGCTGGCGAATTTCGGCAAGCGCTCCTAACGCCGTGCTCCGGCGCAGGCCGGAGCCGTGAATAGGAACACGCACCGCTCGCCGGCAGCGCTCCGGCTTTCGCCGGAGCACGGCCCGGTTTCTCCGACCGTTCGCTTCGAGTGAAGGATCGAGCCTGTCGAGATCCGAAGTCGAGAAGGCGTTGCGCGCGACCCGTTCTCGACAGGCTCGAACCGAACGGAATTTCGGGTGTATGGCAGCGGCATGATCGCGCCCGACCTCACCGCCTTCCGCGACGTCCTGCCTGCGGGTGGCCGGCTGGCGGGGCTCGACGTCGGCACCCGCACGATCGGGCTCGCCTGGTGCGATGCCGGCTGGACGATCGCCTCGCCCGCCGAGACGATCGAGCGGAAGAAGTTCAGCGTGGATCTTGCACTCCTGCGCGAGCGCTTTGCGGCGCAGTCGATCAAGGGCGCGGTGATCGGGCTGCCGCTCAGCATGGATGGCAGCGACAGTCCGCGCACCCAGGGCGTCCGCGCCTTCGCGCGCAACCTCGCTGCGCTCGCTCTGCCGATCCTGCTGTGGGACGAGCGCTGGTCGACCGCCGCCGTCACGCGCACGCTGATCGCCGCCGACGCCAGCCGCGCGCGCCGCGCCGAGCTCGTCGACAAGATGGCGGCGGCCTACATCCTCCAGGGTGCGATCGACGCGCTGACGATGGGTTAGCGCAAAATCTTAGGCTAAACTGCCGCAGGAGCCTGCTGGACTCAGGCTCACTATATAAATAGCAGATCGATGGCGGTCGGCCGCAGAGAGGGACGCTTACGTGGCAGAGGAAGAAACAAGGCCGGCTCAGGTTCAGGTGCCAACCATCTATGGCAACGGCTTCGTGCTCGCGCTGTCCAATGCCGATGTCGGGCTCGTGGTTACCCTCGACAATTTGCCACAGATGAAATTTGCCATGTCTTTTACGACAGCGAAGTCCTTGTTGCAGAAGCTATCCGATATGATGGACAATCTCGAAAGGGTTACAAATCATACGATCATGACAAGCGACGAAGTGGCCGAAGGCATAAAGAAGATTTCCAATGCTACCTGATCTGACCTCCCCTGGTGCCATGCGTGCGTTTCGCGAAGTCGCCGCTACCGCCGAACTTCCGTTCGGATGGCGGTATGGCGAAGGCATTCCGTCCGGCCAGCTCGCCAGAGAAAATGCCGGGCTCTGCATCACCATATTTTCGCTGGCACAGGTCGATGAAATCACCGTCCTTCCTGATCCCGACGGTGGTATTATGATTATTGGCTATCGAGGGTTCGACTCTTTTGAAATCCTCTGCCTTGCGTCTGGACGTTTCGAAGTACAATTCGATGATGGAAGCGGAGATTTTCCGATTGAGACGGTCGAAACGCTGGCCGATCTTCAAGAGAAATTAAGAGGCCGAGGGTGGAATCTAAGCTCTATATCAGTCTCCTTCCACCAGAACATTATGACCAGCGGAAGCGTCGCTATAACCGGCTTGCTTTCAAAAACTCGACCGGCGGAGGCATCTCCGTTATCGAGTTACAGTGCGTGCTCGATCACGGTGCTGGAATATGTCGGCACATCGAGCAGTATTATCCTAGGAGACTTCGTGGGTCGCCATCAGCATTTTGGCGATTTAGCGCAGATGAGTTACCGGCAACCGCCCGCCTCGTCCAATCAGACTCGTCTTCTGGAGACGAATGCCATCACAACATATTCGGCATGACGGATCAGGAGTGCAGCAAACTTCTAAAGACGCGATCGACCGCCGATTTGGAAATTTGCTCTTCTGATGGTCTGAGAACAATGCGCGATGAGGACCTTCCGCCATCGGGCTAGTGTCCGTCGGTTTCTCAACGCCGCGATGGCAGTTACCGCTTGCTGACACTGGGTTTGGTTTGAGCGGGCGGGCTTGAGCTTCTCTCCTCACCCGCATAGAGCCTCGCCTTTGATGAACGCCTCCCCGCCCATGCCCGAAGCGATCGAGCCGGGCTCGGGCGTTCACGCCTTCCCGCATCGCCATCTCACCGGCATCGAGGGGCTGCAGCCGCACGAGATCGTCTATCTGCTCGACGAGGCGGAGAAGTGGATCGCGTTCAATCGCGCCACCACCAAGCACGACCCGCTGCTCGCCGGCCTCACCCAGATCAACGCCTTCTTCGAGAACTCCACCCGTACGCTGCTGAGCTTCGAGATCGCCGGCAAGCGGCTCGGCATGGACGTCGTCAACATGGCGGTCGCCCAATCGAGCGTGAAGAAGGGCGAGACGCTGCTCGACACCACCGCGACACTGAACGCGATGCGGCCCGACGTGATCGTGATCCGCCACGATGCGAGCGGCGCGGTGCAGCTGATCGCGGACAAGGTCGATTGCCCGGTCTTGAACGCCGGCGACGGCCGCCACGAGCATCCTACCCAGGCGCTGCTCGACGCGCTGACCATCCGCCGCCGCAAGGGCCGGATCGAGAATCTGGTCGTCGCGATCTGCGGCGACGTGCTGCACAGCCGCGTCGCCCGTTCGAACATCCTCGCCTTGACCGCGCTCGCCGCCGAGGTTCGCGTCGTCGCACCGCCGACGCTGATGCCGGCAGCGGTCGAGCGCATGGGCGTGACGCCGTTCAGCGACATGGATGCCGGCCTCGACGGTGCCGACGTGGTGATGATGCTGCGCGTCCAGAACGAGCGGATGGAGGGCGGCTTCGTGCCCTCGACGCGCGAATATCACGCGCTCTACGGCCTGACGCGCGAGCGCCTGTCGCGCGCCGCGCCCGATGCGCTGGTGATGCATCCCGGGCCGATGAACCGCGGCATCGAGATCACCAGCGACGTCGCCGACGATCCCCGCGTTTCCGCGATCACCGAGCAGGTCGAGACCGGCGTCGCGGTGCGCATGGCCTGCCTCGACGTGCTGACGCGCGGGCGACGAGGGGTGCCGGGGTGGTAATGGTCGCTCCGACCTCCTCCCCCTCCCCGTTCGTCCTGAGCGTAGTCGAAGGGCGAGCCGCGAAGGAGGCGCTTGGGGCACGCACTTCGACTGCGCTCAGTGCGAACGGGCCTCTTCGGCTCGTCCTCGGGCGAGTGGCATGACCGCCAAACCCACCGCCGGCCGCGTCGCGGTGCGCCACGGCCGCATCGTCGATCCGCAGGCCGGCACGATCACGCCCGGTGACGTGCTGATGGAAGATGGCCGTATCGCGGTGATCGGTCACCTCTCGCCCGGTACCATCGCACGCTGCGAGATCGTCGCGGACGCCAAGGGCGCGCTGATCGCGCCGGGCATCGTCGACGTCGGTGCGATGGCGATCGATCTCGCCGCCTTCACCGCCGGCGGAATCACCCGCGCCGGGCTGATGCCGGATCAATCGCCGCCGCTCGACGAGCCCGCGCTCGTCCAGCGCGCCGCGGCGGCAGGCAAACCGAAGGTCTGGATCCATCCGATCGCCGCGGCGACGCGCGGCCTCAACGGCAGGGAGCTCGCCGAGATCGGTCTGATGAAGGCGGCGGGCGCGTGCGCGGTCGCGACCGGGCGCGGCTGGATCGCGGATTCGCGGCTGATGCACCAGCTGCTCGCCTATGCGGCCGCGCTCGATCTCACGGTCATCGCGCATGCCGAGGATGGCGGCCTCGCCGCCGGCGCCGTCGCGACCGCGGGCGAGACTGCAACCCGGCTCGGTCTTCCTGCTGCGCCGGCGATCGCGGAGGCGATGGCAGTGGCGCGCGATCTGATGCTCCTCGAGGAGACCGGCGCGCGGCTGCACTTCCGCCAGCTCAGCACCCGCACGGCGTTCGATCTCGTGCGGCAAGCCAAACGGCGCGGGCTCAAGGTCACGTGCGGCGCGACGCCGGCGCATCTCCTGCTCTCCGATCAGGCGATCGGCCCGTTCCGCACCTTCGCGCGGCTCTCGCCGCCGCTGCGTTCCGAAGACGATCGCCGCGCGGCGCTCGAGGCGGTCGCCGACGGCACGATCGATATTCTCTGCTCGGGCCACGATCCGCGCGGCCCCGAGGCCAAGCGCCTGCCCTATGCGGATGCCAGCCCAGGTGCGGCGGGCGCGGTGACGCTGCTGCCGCTCGCGCTCGGCCTCGTGCGCGACGAGATCATCGGGCTGCCACGCCTGTTCGAGCTGATCTCGTCGCGGCCGGCGGCGCTGCTCGGCCTGCCCGGCGGGAAGGTCGCGGTCGGCGAGGAGGCCGATCTCATCCTTGTCGATCCCGATGCGCCTTGGCGAATCGACTCGGACGGGATGCCGGGGATCGCCGGCAACACGCCGTTCGATGGGCTGCCCGTCCAGGGCCGAGTGCTCAAGACGATAAAGGGCGGCCAACCGCTCGGTTAGCCGCCCTCCCCCTTTCGGATCGCGCCCCGCTTATTTGAGGGCGATCACGATCCCCTTGTTGCGTGGGCCGGCCTGCGCCGAGACCGGCTTCACCGGCAGCGCGCGCTGGGCGATCTTCTGCGCCGGAGCGGGCAGCGGCTTCGGCACCGGGCCGCGCAGCGCGAGCGCGCTGCCGCCCTTGAACCAGGCTGCGAGCTGGTCGCCCTGCGCGGCGCGGACGAAGCAACGGCCGCCCTTGGCGCGGATGCGCAGGCAGACGTCGAACGCCTCGTCATGGGATTTGAAGCCCGCGATCGAGAGCCGATAGAGCTGGCGGTGGCGCGGCCCGGCATAGGTCGCGCTCGACGGCGTGAACGCAGCCGCCTGAAGATAATGGCCGTCGGTCGCCCACGCCGCCTGCACCGCGTCCGAGCGCGAGTAGGCGCCGAGCTGGACGACGAAGTCGCCGCCTGCCGCGTGCGGCCACGCCTTCGGCGCCTCGCGCCGCGCGAGCAGCTTCGGCGTCTTCGGCGTGCTGGCAGCGACCGCGACAGGCTTGCGCAGGCTCACGCGCGGCGTCGCCTCGTCGGCAGTGACCATCGGCTTGCTCGAGCTGACGCGTGGATTGCCGGTCGGCGTCACGAAATGGGTGACGTCGTCCTCACCGGGATAGAAGTAGCTGACCGCAGGCGATCCGCCGCCGGCCGGAGTGGCATCGGCGACGATCGTCGGCGCCGCGGCGGGCGCGGGAGCCGGATCGGCAGCGGCGACCGAGGCGACCGGAGCAGTGTCCCGCGCCTGCACCGGCGCGGCGAGCGGAGCCGGATCGGCGGCGGCGACGGCGGTCGACGTGGCCGGCTGGGCGAGCGCGAGCATCGTCGGCTCGCCGGGATCCGCAGCCGGATGGACGCCGAGCACGCTCGCGACCTGATCGTTGGCGCTCTTTGGTTCGGCGAGCGTCGCCCACTGCTTCAAGCGGGCGTCCACGTCGTTCGGCGCGAGATCCTGCGCGGCAACCGCGCGCGCTTCCTTCCAGCGGCCGGCGAGCGCCAGCGCGAAGGCGAGGTTCTGGCGAACCTTCGGCGTCGACTGGGGGCTGCGGGCGACGCCGGCAAGCGTGTTGACGGCATCCTCCCGCGCGCCGGCGAGCGCCAGCGCCAGACCGAGATCGGCCGGCGCGATGCCCTCGCGGACTTGCTGCAGCGTGGCGCGCGCATCGGTCTGCTTGCCCTCGGCGACCTGGGCCAGCGCGAGGTTGAGCCCCGCGCTCGGACTCGCCGGATCGAGCGTCAGCGCCTGGCCGAGCGCGGTCTCCGCCGAAGCGAAGCGGCCGGCCTGGAGATAGGCCTGGCCGAGGAGCACGCGATAGCCGACATTCTCGGGCGCGGCGGCGACGGCGGTCTCCGCCGGCGCGATCGCCTTGGCGGGCTTGTGCGCGGCGAGATAGGCCTTGGCCTGCGCCGCCGAGCGCGCGGCGAGCTTGGTCGCCTTCGGCCCGCTCGAAGCCAGCGTGTCGGGATGAAGGTTGGCGGTCGGCGTGCAGCCGATCGCGAGGGTGCCAAGCACCAGGCTCGAGCAGGCGAGCTTCGCCCAGCTAGTCTTCATGTCAAATGCCTCCGGTCCGGATGATGGCGCCCGCGGCGCTCGTTTCGAGTTGAGGGCCGCTCACCGCGGCGAGGAAATGGTCGAGCGCCTGCGTGACGAGCTGCTGCGCCGAGCGCTGGCTGGCGGCGCAAGCGTCGCGCAGCCGCGCATGGCGCTGCGCGTCGAGGCGAAGCGTGAAGGCGGCCTTGCGCCCTCCCGCATCGTCAAGCGTTCCGACCGGCGCCGGCGCGAAGGCGGTGGCGATATGCTGCGGCCGTGCGTGGCGGTTGGCGACGCGCGCGATGCGCGGGCCGGAGGACGGTCCCCCGCCCCAGCCGATCCGTGCGCATGCTGCATGCTCGGCGCCCCCGCGCCCGATCAGCATCCGTGCGGCGATCTCTGCACGCCCCTTGTGCAAGGCTTCGCTCATCGAAGGTTCCCTGTCGGTCCTTCGCGGAGAGGTCGCATGTCAGGGCTAAGATACGGTTAACGCGCGCTTGCCGTGCTGGGACGGCGCGCGAATTTAGTTGCGGCGCGAGGCCGGCACGCCGCTTATAGGACCCTGGGGTTGTTACCGTCTCAACGGGGGCAGAAGATGAAGCGTACGATGTTCCTGGCTGCGGCCGCCGCGGCGGGGTTGGCGGCGCCGGCGATCGCCGACGTCAAGCAGGGTATCGAAGCCTGGCAGCGCGGCGATTATGCCGCGGCAGTCAAGGAGTGGCAGCCGGCCGCAACGGCGGGCGATGCCGATGCCGAATTCAACCTCGGACAGGCCTACAAGCTCGGCAAGGGCGTCCCGGCCGACGTCGCCAAGGCGCAGGGCTGGTACAAGAAAGCCGCCGAGCAGGGCCACGTCCAGGCGACGGCGCAATATGGCCTGATCCTGTTCCAGAACGGCGATCGCGCCGCCGCGATGCCCTGGCTGCGCAAGGCCGCCGACAAGGGCGATCCGCGCGCGCAGTACGTCGTCGGTACGGCGCTTTTCAACGGCGACTTCGGGCCCAAGGACTGGCCGCACGCCTATGCCTATATGACCCGCGCGTCGGCCGCCGGGCTGCCGCAGGCCGGCAACAGCCTGCAGCAGATGGACCAGTATCTCTCCGCCGATGACAAGCAGAAGGGTCTCGCGCTCGCGCAGACGATGGCGCAGCCGACGCCGGTCGTCGGCTCGCTCGCGCAGGCGCAGGCGATCCAGAAGGCAGGTCCGGCGCTGCCGGGAACGACACCGGGCATCCAGGCCTTCTCGCTGCCACCGTCGCAACCCGAAACCGCGAACGAAGCGACGCCCTCCCCGCGCGGCGGCAAGCGCGTGAAGCCGTCGGCTGCGGCGACACCCCCTGCGGTCGAGACGGCGAGCGCCGCGCCGGCGCCCGAGAGAAAAGCCAAGACCGACGAGGCCGCGGTCGCCAAGCCGAAGGCGGAAACCGCGGCGCCCAAGGTGAAGGCCGAGACGACCGCGGCGGCGCCTGCGAGCGGCGGCAAGTGGCGCATTCAGCTCGGCGCCTATGGCAGCGCCGGTGCGGCCGAGGCGGCGTGGAAGAAGGCGAGCGGCGCACTCGGCGGCTTCTCGCACTATACCTCGGCGGCAGGCGCGATGACGCGCCTTCAGGCTGGGCCGTTCGCGAGCAAGGCCGCCGCCACGAAGGGTTGCGCCGCCGCGCAGGCGGCCGGCCTCGCCTGCTTCGCGGTGCCGACGCGCTGAGGCACGTCTAAAATCCGTCTGATGCCGAGCCTGTGCAGGGCTGCCCTCGCTGCCGCTAAAGGCGGCGGGAGCCCCTGCAACAGGCTCGAGAGCATGTGGAGCTCGAACTGCGGCGTTCTGAATCACGAAAGCTTAGACTGGCGTTAACCATTTGCTGACGATCGCCGGCCTAGCCTCATCCCGACACGATCACGAGGCGTTGGGGCGATGGGCGCTGCACTGCGATTTCCGACCAAGCACAAGATGGCGACGCCATGGCGCCGCCGCCGCATGTGCATCCTCATCGCCGACAGGCCGTCGCCTGCCGCGCTGCGCGACATCTCGGGCAAAGGCGCCACGATCGAGACGCGCGCAAAGGTCGAGATCGGCCGCGCCGTGAAGCTGCATCACCCCGATGCCGGAACCATCCCCGCCAAGGTGGTGGGGCTCGAAGCCGGCGCCGTCCGCCTCGCCTTCGACAAGGGCGAGCGCGCAATGGCCTTCGCGCTGGCGGCGATCACGTCCGACATGAGCCGCCCGGCCTGAGCGGCGGCGACATCCTCTAGCCTTGAGAGCCCGGCTTCGGCTAAACGGCTGCCGGGTCCCCGTAGCTCAGCAGGATAGAGCATCAGATTCCTAATCTGAGGGCCACAGGTTCGAATCCTGTCGGGGACACCATTTCTTTTCAAGAACTTAGGTGGGTTATCGGCGCACAGGTCGGGTTGCTCGTTAGCCGCATTGTCTCCACCCGGCACCCACGGAATTTGTACGGCGCGGACGCTTCCGCTGGCGACAGCCGCCCTCCCCTGCTCCATACGGCTCGAATGCAACTCGATGGAACGCTGCTGAAAAATCTCGAGATGGCGGTTGCTGGCGCGCGCCGCTGGCGAGGCCAGCCCGTCTACCCCGATACGATCAAGCATTGGTCTGCTGTGGCAGGTATCGCTCGCGCGAAACTTGAGAAGGGCCGCGTGCCGAACGCGACCGCTATCACTTTCCTCGCGGATCAGCTCGAGGATGAGATCGAGCGGCAGGCGCCTGACACAACAACCCCGGCCATCTCTGACCGGGGCAGGAGCATGCGCTAGAAGAGCTTGGTTAACTGACCAAGTCGCGCTGTGTTCCGCTGACACAAGACGGCCGCCCAGCCCGATCCGGGCGCGGCTATACAGCTACGCGACGAGTGTGTCCCACTCGCCGCATCGGTTGCCGCCGAAGGTTACGGGCCAGACCGTCGCTCGGGCTCGATCCATGAAGTCGGGCGAACTGTCGGCATCGCTGAGCCCTTCGAGCAGCGCGATCCTCGAGAATACCGCGCCGACGATCCGCGGCGGATGCCTGAAGCACTCGCCCTTGCCGTCTTCCGAGGGCTCGACGATCGCCTGCCAGTGCCGACAGCTCATGCATGTTGGCGTGCTCATGGCCGCCTCCGCGTCGCCCGATACCCAACCTCGCCGGGCAGCAGCCGACGGGTGACGGGTCGCCCCTCCTCGCCGACCAACAGCTTGGTCTGGTCGATACCGAAGACGCCGGGCCGCAAGCGTTCGGCGCCTTCCTCAAGATCGACGTCGTCACGAGACGAAGGATGGCTTTGCACCTCGTAGCGCTCAAGCGGCCAGCTTAGCGACGGTTCATCGTCATCGCGATCGCCCGGCTTGCCGTCGCCGTAGGCAATGCTGGGCAGCCGGCTCGGATCGTCGTCGGCGGCAGCGCAGCTATCGTTGTCGTCGTGCTCCACATCTTCGTCGATCGCCCAACCATCGCCCGTCTTGCCAGTGACATGCCCGGCTCGGCGGCGTGCGCCTGGGAGCGTGTGCCACTCCTCATAGCTACGATCGCCCGAGCTATGATCGCCGTCATCAACGCTGACGTCGGGATCGGCGATTGGGCAACCCGGACCGTTGGCGGCGTGACGCACGAAGTCGTCCTCGTCGCGGTTGCCGTCTTCCTCATCGCCATTGGCTTCCAGCGGATCGTCTTGCTCGTCATCCTCTCGCGCTAAGTCAGCCTGTCCGACCATGATGCGCTTACCAGCGCCATATGCCTCGGGATAGGACGGGTCCGCCGGATCGTCCGGCTCGCGTTCGTCGATATCCTCGATGTCCGTGTCACCGTCGCGCGCATCGAGCGCGGCAATGAGCAAGTCGACCGCGGCTTCGATCGCGTCACGATTGATATCGGCCTCGTCAAAGCGGTTCAGGAGCTTGGCGAGCGCGTGCGCGGTAGACGCTTCGACCGCGACCGTGATCTCGTCTGAGGGGTCGCGTCGGGGATCTGGTAGCCGTCAAGCATGGGCCGCCTCCCACGTCTTGAGGTCGGCCGCGATCGCATTGAAGGTGGCGGCGTCGAACCGGCCTTCCATGATGATCAGGTCCGTCTTGGCGCGCACTTCGGCGAGCGTCATCGGCTGCGATGCGATCACCGTGTCCACGGCCTCACCCCAGCGCTCTTGTGCGCGATCGTGGCCCGGGCAGGCCAGCGCCGCGGCGCGCGCGAGCATGTGCTTGGCGGCTGCGATCTTGAAGGGAAGCACGCGAGGACCGGCCGCGTGCGCGTGCGCCGACGGGCGGAGCGGGCGGGGATTGCCCAGGACGTCAGACATGGCGGGCAGCGACGGTGCTGCCGGCGACGGAGGCGTTTCTAGGTTCATTGATACGCACTCTTGGTTGAGGCCTCTCACAGCCTGTCTTTCCCGGTGACGGACCGGGTGCCGGGAGGGTGAGAGCCGGACCAAGAGACCGGTGGGGCGTTTTTACCCGAAGGCTATTGCATGGCGCCCGCGCTCCCGACATAAGTCGTCGGTGAGCTGTGGACGCCAATCCACGCTCAGCTTTTTCGGCGATCAGCCCCGCGCCAACGGGGTCTCACCGCCTATCTTGGTTCCGGGCTCTCACACCCAACCGACACGATTAACGAAAGCGCCTCGCTCAAACAAGCGGGGTTGTTTTCGTGCGTGCGTGTTTCGTGGTAGCGCCCGGTTATGCGCTTGAACGGGTGGTTGCGGCTCTGGATCGTGGCAACGCTGATCGGCGTGCCAGCACTCGCACTCGCTTCCAACAGCTATCGCGAGCAATCTTGGGCCTCAGTTGATCAGATCATGGTGCAGTCCTGCGTAGCCGCCCAATCGGATGGTCCGACGCATCCCGACGCGATCACCTGCGCGAAGCGCTCCGGCGCTTTCGCGCCAGAATATAAACGTGAAGGAAAGACGGCCTCCTACTATTGGTGCGAACTGCTCGCGGCCTGCTTCCTGATCGACCTGACCATCTCGGCTTTCGTCGCGCTCTCCGCAGTAACGATCCATTGGATCTGGCGCGGATTCCGCATTTCACCGAGCAGCTAACGTGCCCTCCCAGCGCCGCATTATTCAGAAGTCCGGTGACGTGCAGCTGGAAGAGGTGACGCTGCCTGGAGCGGCCGCCGCTTACGTCCTGCGTGACCGTCGCGAGCCGATCGTCCGCACATTCACAAGCCGGCTCGATGCCGAGGCGGCGTTCAAGGATGCGACGCGCGAGCGGCCGTAAGCCGCTAGGACCCACGCCCATGTCATGCCAACATAGGTAATGGATGAGAAGCCCTCGCTAATCGAACGCGCCTATCAGATCGCACGCTCCGGGACCTGTAAGGACGTCGAGGCGCTAATCAGGCAACTGAGCCGGGAAGGCTATGAGGCGGCGTACCGGCACATTGCTGGCGGCAGCAGCCTGAGGCAGGAGTTGCGGATACTGGTCCGCGTCGCGCGAGCGAGGGTTTAGGTATGGCCCGCCGCTGGACGTTGAATGATGATATCGTGCTACGGGAAATGGCCGCAGAAGGTGCAACAACCTTAGATATTGGTAAGAAGCTAGGGCGCTCGCCACTCGCGGTTTCGGCGCGGTCCGACAAACTTGGGATCAGGGTTAAGATGCGCTGATGGACACGACGCGACTCAAGATTGAGCGCTGCATCGCCCTCGCCCGCAGCGACAACGAGCATGAGGCCGAGCTCGCGCTTGAGCGCGCGCGGAGCCTGATGCGGCAATATGGGGTCGAGCCCGACGATCTATCAGTCGGCGCACAGGCCCTCCTCCGCGAGCGCCCTTTCCCGCTGAAGGCGAGATCCGCTGCAGTGATCGACTTCGCGAAGCGGTCGGGCGTCAGCGCCCGCGAGCGCGCCGCGCGCCTGTGGCGGAAGCGTTAGTCGAGCTTCGCGAGCATCGCGTGCATGTCGCTCGGCAGCGGTTCGGCCGCCGTTGACCCGAAGAACGCCTGCAGCGCGAACGCCACCCGCGTCCGCACGTCACGCGACAGTTTCTCGATTGCTGCCGCCGGATCTCCGCACGACATGTCCATCCGAAGTGCCCGAGCACGCACCCGCACATCCTTCTGCGCCTGCGTCGCTTCCGCGAACGCCGCGTCAACATGGCTGGTATCGAGTGGCCTGAAAGCCTGAATGATGCGTCGGATCACGATCGGGTCCCTTGCTTGATCGCCTCGCGCAGCGCGTCGATGCTGCTCACCACCTGGCTGTTGGTAACGGCCGAGGCCTTCCCGATATCCGCAAGCTGCGCCATCAGCGCGGTGCACTGGGCGTCTTTCTTGATGAGCGCCCAGATCGCGAGCACGGCGATGCCGCCGCCGGGGATGGCGCCGATCAGGCTCTGCAGCGCGGATATCGTCGGCATCAGACTGGCGGGCCGCCATCGGAGACGGTGAGCTGCACGCTCACATCCGCAGTCGTGCTGCCGGAAGCGCCGTGCACTCCGATGATGTGGGTCCCGACCGTGTAGGACGTGAAGGTGACGCTGGTGGCCGACGCGCCCGATGCGATCGAGGCTGTGACCCCCGAAGGCAGTGAAAAGGTCCATATCGCCGCGACGGAGCAGCTCAGCGTGTAGCTCGCGGCATAGGCGCTGCTGCTGCTGACGCTGCCACCAGAAGGCGTGAACACGGGCACGACATGGGAGCGGCCGTAGAAATCCTCGAGGCTGAGCGCGCCCGATGCCGGCGCGCCGCCCAGGCCATAGAAGTCGCGCGGGAACACCGCCTGCGCGGACAGGCCAAACTCGGCGATGATATCGTTGAGCGAGATCGCCCCGGAGCTCTGCAGCGTCATGGCGTCGTGTTCGCGGTGATGTTGCCCGCGACCTTCAGATTGCCCGACGCGTCGATCGAGGCGACGTTGACGCCGTCGACCTGGAAATACCACTTCTTGAGCGTGCGGTTGAAGATGAGCCCGCTCCCCGTCGACGAGGTGAGCACCTCGGGATTGGTCGAATTGAAGGTGAGCAGGAACGCACCATCGCGGCCAATATCGCCCGTGAAGATGGTGCCCGAAATCGGCGCGTAGATGGCGGGATTGAGGTTGCCGCTGTCCCACGGCGTCGCGCTGCCGAACAGCGGGCGCTGGCCGAATGTCGCGACGCCAGTCGTCGGCACCGCCGTCATGATCGTGCTGATCGAGTTGTCGAGATTGTGGCTGTAGAAGCGCAGTCGGTTCGTGTTGTCCGAATCGATGACCCAAGTTCCCGCCACCTCACCGGTGATCGGACCGGATCCGGCCCAGCCGATCACGGTGCGGCCGCCATAACCGCCGGTGGCGCCGCCTGGCGAGACGAGCGAACCGGCGCTAAGCGGACCACTGAGCGCCAGCGACGCCGCCGACAGAACATTCACGTTGCTGAGGTTCTGGCCGCCCCAATTGATCGCTGCCGTCGGCACGCCCTGCCCGTCGCGCGTGATCGTGTTCGAGAGCGCCGCTGCGATATCCGCATCCTGGCCGTCCATGCGGTCGGCGCGGATCGCGAGGCCGTTGGCAGCGTCGTTCTCCCAATTATAGGGCAGGACATACTGCCCGCTGCCGTTGAACCCGGCGTGCGCGGGCACGGCGAGCAGCGCGATCGCGGCGATGAGAAGCTTACGCATTACCTGCTCCTGTCCTGGATGGTGCCGGCCACCGGCGCGGTGCGCGCCGCGGCACCGCCGGCCGCGCTACGTGCGCGCAGCTGCGCCGCGAGGTTGGCAGCCGCTTCGTTCGCACGCGCGCGCGCCGCCGGCGCATCGCCAGCGAGCCGCAGCTCCTCGGCGAGTGCGGCGTTGGCGGCCCTCGTCTTGAGCGCCTCGGCGGCATGGCTCGCGCCCTCGAGCGCGAGATTGCCGGCGCCGCCGGTGGCGTGGCCGAGCACCAGGTGCATCGCGCTCTTCGCGAGCTTGCCCTTCAGTGACGGCGCCTCCGGCTCTTTCACGGCTCGCAGCGCGTTCAGCAGCGCCGACGCGGTCCCCGAGGTGTTGACGGTGAAGGTGTTGCGTAGCGCTCGCCATCATGCCGTTACCTCGGGCCGGCCAAGATCATCATAGGCGGCGAGCAGCATGTCCCGCAGGCGCTGGGCGCGCTCGTCGCCGCCCTTCGCCTTGGTGAGGAAGTCCGCCCAGCCGGGCATGTCGAAGGTCCGCAGCGCGCGGAACAGCCGCTCGCGGTCGAACGCCGGCGGCGGGTTCACGAGGATCCGCGCGGTCGCGGTGAACACCGATGAGCCGGCCACCAGCCGCTGGCCGGGGAACGCGTCCGCCATCGCCTGCAGCGCCGCGCGACAGATGCCGTCGCCATGCTTGCGCCGCATCGTGCTGATCGCCGATGTGAACGCGACCTCGCCCGGCACCCATGCCGCCGAGCCGGTGCGGCGCGAGACGGTGAAGCCGACGCTCTCGATCAGCGCGGCGACCGCGAGCGCGTCGGCATCGCCACCGGCCTGGGCGGCGTGGAAGTCGTCGAGGCGGTTCATCGCGCGACGCTCGCGATTGGCGGCGACGAACATCGCGGCTTCGTCGGCCGGTCCGTCGTAGACCGAGATGCAGCACGGCAGCTGCGGCACGTCGTCGCGCAGACGCGCGCCGTGCAGCCTATGCTGGCCGTCGATGACGTAGAGGCCGTCCACGCGCCGCGAGACCATAAGCGGCACGCAAAGGCGCCAATCCCACTCGTCACCGATCCGCTTGATGAGTGCCGCACTCGGCCTTGTGTCGATCGAGCGCTGATAGCTGTCGTCGACCTGGAGGCGATCGAGCTGCACCCATTCGATCGAGGGCATTGCCCCCTTGGCCGCCTTGCGGCGCGGCTTAAAGGGGATGATTTCCTTTGACGCCGGCACCGGCTGGGGATGGCGGATTTCCGCCGCTGCGGGATGATTTCCTTTGGCGGGGCGGCCGGCTGGCGATGGCGCGAAGCGCGCCGGCATCTCCGCTTGCAGCTTGCGGCTGATCTCGTCGCTATCGTCGAAGCGATCGGCGTAGATCACGATGCTCCGCCCCGCGCCGCCGCGGCGCTCGACCTTGATGGCGCCCGCGTCCGACAGATCGGCGAGCAACTCAGCGACGCGATCCGTTATGCGCTCATAGCGGACCAGTCGGCCCAGCTTCGCGTAGCGCGGCCCCTCCCCCGACACGCGCAGCTTTTCCATCGTCGAGGCGGAAAGCCCGACGTAAGCAGCGGCGTCTTCTGTGTTCAACGTCATCGCCTGTGCGGTGGGTGCGGGATGCGCCTGTCCGATGTTAGGCGCTTCGTCGAGTTTTGGCTTCACGGCGTGCTCCGGCAATCATGTGCGGCGCACAGCGGCGCCGTCCGACTGCCAGAAACATGAGGGGAACATCCGCCCCCGAAAAGAGGCTATCTCGGAGCGAAATTCAACTCTTTGGGGGCGAAATTCAAAAGCCCGTCGAGCTTATTGTTGCGACGAGTTTTCGCCGGTGTGCGAAATCCATGTCATTAGGGCGCTGCGAGCAGCGGAATTGGCATCCGCAGGTGTTGGAGGCTTCAAACCGAATTTCGCGTATTCCTGATCGAGCCACCGCCCTAAGTCCTTATCCGATAATTTCGCTGCGTCGGCCGCACCGAATTTCGCTACCCGCGCGACGAAAGCTGCAATCGGCCCACCGTGGTTGAGCCGACGGCGGCCGGCGCTCGAGCGTGCTATAGGCGCAACTTCTGAAACAGCAGGGGCGGCAACATCATGGCCGTTCCCGGTGACCTGCCTCATCAGATCAACCAGCGCTCCCTGTCGTGTGGGCACGGGTAGCGACGGCCGCAGGGACCTAACCTCCGACCAAAGAAAGAAGAAGTCTTCGAATGTCTCTTGCCGACTGTCGTCGTCGCGGAAGGCAGTGATACAAAGAGACTCGTCCCACTCGTAGGAAATGTTAGCCCCCTCAAAATACGAAGGGCTGATCGCCTCAAGCTTAAGAAGGTTTATGTTGGCCGGGCCAAGCCCCGCTGTGGATGAGTCCGATCTATTTATATATATTAGGCGCACCTTGCCTTCAGCTATTGCTTCAACGATTAGCTCCGTTGCAAGCTCAGTCCTGGCTCCGTGGGCATAGGCCTCAAAATCTTCGCGATTTAATGCAAACGCTGTCCAGTCCTTGATGGGGTAAATCTCTCCGGTATCGTAGAAATTCCCCGTGGCCAGCCACTCAATTGCGTAGAAGGGAGGGATTAGCTCTGCTCTGTAGTAAGAGTTAGAAGCATTAGCGATAAGTCCATCCAGGGCCTGACCGAGGTCCGTCGCAACCTGCTTTCCCATGTCAACCAAGACATCCCTGGGCACCGAGGTCATATGCTGGGCTCCTCACTTGTAGCCGCAAGCCATCTTTGGACTGCGCTGCGAGCTGCGGCGTCGGCATCGCCCACCGTCGGCGCCGTCAAACCGCTTTTTCGATATTCCTCCACGAGCCAATTTCCCAATTCCTTGTTCGATAATTTGGCTGCTTCCCGCGCTCCGAATTTCGCTACGCGAGCGATGAAGCCGGCGAAGGGCGCGCCGTGATTGAGCCTCGGCCGTCCCGCTTTTGAGCGGGAGGAATTTTCCCGTCCCGGATCGCCGCGTGGTGCCGGCTTCCGCGCAGGGCGCGAAATAGGCTCTCGCGTAGCTCCTGAGGTATCACCCGTTGCGAGATCAGGCCGGAGCTGTTGAACCTCGTGCCAAAACAGCAGAAATTGGCTTATTTCGATTTCAGACCTGTAGTCATCAGGTTCGCTATCAACACCATGCAACAAGACGGTGGGGCCGCCATTCCATTCTATATTTCCACTTTTTCCTGAAAATATGGCAGGGTCAACAACGTCAAGATGCAGGCTGTAAGTGCTCAGATGGTCTGGACCGTGATTGACAAAGGCGAGCAGCAGGTTGCCGCTCAATACTCTTGATTCGACGATTTCTGTAGCAAGTGCCACCCTTCCCTCTCGATTAGCCGCATCATAGGCTAACTCGTCTCTTGAACAGAAGTACCAGCCTCGCGGGCCGTTCCATGCTCCCATTTCGTCGATCGGAAAGGTGCCATAAGCCACCCAGTATATCGCATCCCAGACCTCGATAAGCTTCGGATCGCCTGGGATATGCCACGCTTCCTTTACCGCTGGATTGTCCTCAACCTCAGCGCTGTTACTTTCAATAGTGATGAGCGGAGGCTTCATTTGGCCGCCTCCTGCCCAAGCAATCCGCTCAAATGCCCCGCCCACGCATCCAGCGCGGCTCGCTTCTCCTCCTTCCAATCGTGCCGCTGGTAGACGCCGGCGACGCCGCCCCGGGCACCTGAGATATGGTTGAGGATCGCCTCGGTGACTTCGAACCGCACGCCAAGCCGCTGCATGCCGGTGGCGAGCGTCCGGCGTAGATCGTGGACCCGCCAAGGGGCAAGCTCGCGGGACTCCCCGCCGTGACGCTTGACGTCTGCCGCCGCGACTTTCGTGATCGCGGTATCGAGCCGGCTCTTGGCGCGGGAGAAAGCCGACACAGGCGTTTCGCCCGTCGTCGTGAACACGAAGCCACGCCGTGGCCACTTCGGCTTTTCGGTCCCGGCTACGCCCGCCGCCTCATCGAGAGCGGCGATCGCTAGCGCGTTGAGCGGCACGATATGGGCTTGGGCATTCTTCGCCCGCTCGGCCGGAAGTGACCATGTCGCCGTGTTCCGATCGAGTTCTGACCAATCGAGCGCCGCAACCTCGTCGCGCCGCTGACCGGTGGCGATCAGCATCTGGAAAACTTGCGCGAACGGCGCGCCCAGCGTCGCGGATGCCCGCCAGACCATCGCCAGCTCGTCATCGTCGAGGACGCGATCGCGCGCCGCGCACGGTGTGGGCGCCTCGATGCCGGCGAGAGGAGATCGCTCGATCTCTCCCCTACCCTCTGCCCACCGGAACATCTTCCGCAGCGTGGCGAAGGCCGAGACGGCCGCGGCCGGGCTGTCCTTCAAGCTGTCGAGCACCTCGATGATGTCGGCCTTCTTGATCTGCGGCAGCGGCTTGTTCTTGAGGATCGGCACGACGCGCCGCTCGAGGAGGCTCTTCGCTGTTCGCCAATCTTTCCAGCGGTGCTTCAGGTAGCCGTCGGCGAAGGTCTCGACATAGGCGGCAAAGGCGAGGTCGACCGCTTGTCGCCGGCGCTCGCGGGCATGTTCGACGGGATCGATCTTCTGGCCGACGAGCAGTGCCAGGCGCTCCGCCTCCGCGCGCGCGAGATGCGGCGTCCACGGTGATCCGTGCTTGCCGATCGTGACGCGCCGTCGCGGCGCCTCTCGGCCGCCGATCCGGTACTGGTAGATGTAGCTCTTGGCGCCGTTCGGCGTCAGGCGTATACCGAAGCCGCTAAGGCTATCGTCCCACAGGAACTCTGTGGCGCCGGTCTGCTCGAGCGCCTTGACGCTCTGGTTCGTGATCTTGCCTGTAGCCACCCTAGCTTGCTCCGCCTTGCCGTGCACCCACCGGGAACCCACGCTGCGTACACCTCACGGCATCCGCACGCAAGAACGTGCAACGAACATAGGGTGAAAACGGCTGTTTAGGAGGCTCCCGGCAAGAACATGCAAGCCGCTGCAATAGCTGTCACGGTATTCCTAATCTGAGGGCCACAGGTTCGAATCCTGTCGGGGACACCATTTCCTGAGGCTCCGCTCCCCTGCCCGCGCTCGTCACCTCAGCGGAAGCTGGCGTTTCCTCCGCCACGGGGGTTCGCCACGCCCGAGGTGCCGGCTTTTGCCGCATGGCGAAGCAGGGAGGCGACTGAAGAACTCAAGCGCCCGCTCAGGCCGGAACCGCCTCGCGCTCCTCGATCGCGGCCTTCACGCGCTCGCGGAAGCGGTGGAGCAGCGGCTCGGTGTAGCCGTTCGGCTGGACTTTGCCGTCGAACACCAGCGCACGCGCCGCCTGGAAGGCGAGGCTTGTCTCTTCGTTGCCGCTCATCGGCTGGTAGAGCGGATCGCCCGCATTCTGCGCGTCGACCTTGGCGGCCATGCGGCGCAACGCCGCATCGACCTCGGCAGCCGCGCAGACGCCATGCGCCAGCCAGTTGGCGATATGCTGCGAGGAGATGCGCAGCGTCGCGCGATCCTCCATCAGGCCGACGTCGTGGATGTCGGGCACCTTGGAGCAGCCGACGCCCTGATCGATCCAGCGCACGACATAGCCGAGAATGCCCTGGGCGTTGTTATCGAGCTCCTCGCGGATCTCGGCTTCCGACCAGTTGACCCCATTGGCGAGCGGCAGCGTCAGCAGCGCGTCAAGCGGCGGGATCGCCTCGCCTGCAATCTCGCGCTGGCGATCGGCGACGGTCACGCGGTGGTAGTGAATCGCGTGCAGCGTCGCCGCCGTCGGGCTCGGCACCCAGGCGGTGGTGGCGCCGGACTTCGCATGGCCGATCTTCTGCTCGATCATGTCGGCCATGCGATCGGGCATCGCCCACATCCCCTTGCCGATCTGCGCCTTGCCGGCGAGGCCGCAGGCAAGCCCGATGCGGACGTTGCGATCCTCATAGGCCTTGATCCACGCGGAATTCTTCATCTCCGCCTTGCGGATCATCGGCCCGGCCCGCATCGAGGTGTGGATCTCGTCACCGGTGCGATCGAGGAAGCCGGTGTTGATGAAGACGAGCCGGTTCCGGAGCGCGTGGATGCAGGTCGCGAGGTTTGCCGAGGTGCGGCGCTCCTCGTCCATCAGGCCGACCTTGAGCGTGTGCCGTGCGAGACCCAATACATCCTCGATCGCATCGAACAGGCGGTTGGTGAAGCCGGCCTCGTCGGGCCCGTGCATCTTCGGTTTGACGATGTAGACCGATCCCGCGCGGCTGTTGCGGTAGCGACCGAGCCCTTTCAGATCGTGGACCGCGATCAGCGCGGTGACGATACCGTCGAGAATGCCTTCGGGCGCCTGACCGCCGTTGGCGAGCAGAACCGCCGGCGTCGTCATAAGATGGCCGACGTTGCGGATGAAGAGCAGGCTGCGCCCCGTTAAGGTCAGCGTCCCGCCATCCGGCGCGGTATAGCTGCGATCCCCCTCGAGCGTGCGGACGAGCGTCTGCCCGCCCTTCGCGAAGCGCGCCTCGAGATCACCCTTCATCAGGCCGAGCCAATTGGCATAGGCCTCGACCTTGTCTTCGGCGTCGACTGCCGCGATCGAATCCTCGAGATCGCAAATCGTCGTCAACGCGGATTCGAGGAGGACATCGGCAATGCCGGCGGGGTCGTCCCTGCCGATCGCGTGGGTGCGATCGATCATGAGCTCGATATGCAGGCCGTTGTGGCGGAACAGCAGGTTGTCGCCGGCGCGGCCGACGAGTTGCGCGGGATCGGCCAGCACGGGCTCGCCGCCCGTCCAATCCGACCACGAGCCTACCGCCAGCGGTACCACCTCATCGAGGAAGGCCTTGGCGGCGGTGATCACCTGCGCGCCGCGCGTCGGGTCGTAGCCTTTGCCGGCCGGTTCACCGGGGATAGCGTCAGTGCCGTAGAAAGCGTCGTAGAGGCTGCCCCAGCGCGCATTTGCGGCGTTGAGCGCGAAGCGGCCGTTGAGCACCGGCACGACCAGCTGCGGCCCGGCGAGCTGCGCGACCTCGGGATCGACATTCACGGTTGCGATCGCGAACGGCGCCGGCTCGGGCGCGAGATAGCCGATCGAGCGCAAGAACGCCTGATACTCGGCTGGATCGATCGCGGCGCCGCGCCGTGCCTGATGCCAGGCGTCGATCTCGGCCTGGAGGACGTCGCGGCGCGCGAGCAGCGTCCGATTCTCTTCGGCGAAGCGCGCGAAGATATCCGCCGCGCCGGTCCAGAAGGCGTCGGCCCCGATGCCGGTGCCGGGCAGCGCACGCTCCTCGATGAACGCGGCAAGAGCGGGCGCGACGGAGAGACCCGCGCGATCGGTATAGTTCGTCATGTGCGGGCCTTCGAAACGAGCAATGCCGCTCGCCCTGAGCCTGTCGATGGGCTGCTCTTCCCTTTGCGCAAGAAAGAACAGTGCTTCGACAGGCTCAGCACGAACGGTGTTCGGACGCTTAGCCGATGCGGCCGAGCCGGTGATAGAGGTTGCTGTACTTCACCGACTCCGGGCTGTCCTCGATCGTCTTGAGGTGGGTCAGCACGGCGGTCTTGAGCAGCGCGAAATCCTCGGTCGAGAAGATCGGCCGGGCGCGCGCCGGCTCCGGCGCGCCCGTCGTTTCCGTGGTCATGGCGATCGCTCCTTGCTCGTCGGCGCTCAGGCGAACTGGTTCATGGTGTTATGGACGCCGCCAGCCTTCAGCGCGGCCTCGCCGGCGAAATACTCCTTGTGGTCGTCGCCGATGTCCGAGCCGGACATGTTCTGGTGCTTCACGCAGGCGATGCCCTCACGGATCTCCTTGCGCTGCACGCCGACGACGTAGCCGAGCATGCCGGCCTCGCCGAAATATTCCTTGGCGAGGTTGTCGGTCGAGAGCGCGGCCGTGTGGTAGGTCGGCAGCGTGATGAGATGGTGGAAGATGCCGGCGCGCGCCGCGGCGTCGCGCTGGAAGGTGCGGATCTTCTCGTCCGCCTCATGGGCGAGATCGGTGGTGTCGTAGATCACGCTCATCAACGCGTCGCGCTCATAGGCCGAGACGTCGCGGCCTTCCGCCTTCCAGGCATCGAAGATCTGCTGACGGAAGTTCAGCGTCCAGTTGAAGCTCGGCGAATTGTTGTAGACGAGCTTGGCGTTGGGGACGACCTCGCGGATGCGATCGACCATCGAGGCGATCTGCTCGATGTGCGGCTTCTCGGTCTCGATCCACAGCAGGTCGGCGCCGTTCTGCAGCGAGGTGATGCAGTCGAGTACGCAGCGGTCGGCGCCGGTGCCGGTCTTGAACTGGAACAGGTTGGACGGCAGCCGCTTCGGGCGCATCAGCTTGCCGTCCCGCTCGATCACGACATCGCCGCGCAGCGAAGCGAGGTCGGTGACCTCCTCGCAATCGAGAAAGGCGTTGTACTGGTCGCCGATATCGCCCGCCGCGCGGCTGAACGCGATCTGCTTGGTGAGGCCAGCGCCAAGCGAATCGGTGCGCGCGACAATGATGCCGTCGTCAACGCCCATCTCGAGGAAGGCGTAGCGGCAGGCGCGGATCTTCGCGATGAAGTCCTCGTGCGGCACCGTGACCTTGCCGTCCTGATGGCCGCACTGCTTCTCGTCGGAGACCTGGTTCTCGATCTGGAGCGCGCAGGCCCCCGCCTCGATCATCTTCTTGGCGAGCAGATAGGTCGCCTCGGCATTGCCGAAGCCTGCGTCGATGTCAGCGATGATCGGCACGACGTGGGTCTGGAAATTGTCGACCTTCTCGATCAGCGCGGCTTCCGTGGCGGCGTCGCCGGCTTCGCGCGCCTTGTCGATCTCGCGGAACAGACCGCCGAGTTCGCGGGCATCGGCCTGCTTGAGAAAGGTGTAGAGTTCCTCGATCAGCGCGGGGACGCTGGTCTTCTCGTGCATCGACTGGTCGGGCAGCGGGCCGAACTCGGAACGCAGCGCCGCGACCATCCAGCCCGAGAGGTAGAGATACTTGCCCTTCGTCGAGCCGAAATGCTTCTTGATGCTGATCAGCTTCTGCTGGCCGATGAAGCCGTGCCAGCAACCGAGCGACTGGGTATAGTGGGCCGGATCGGCGTCATAGGCCGCCATGTCCTCGCGCATGATCTTCGCGGTGTACTTCGCGATGTCGAGCCCGGTCTTGAACCGGTTCTGAAGCTGCATGCGCGCGACCGCCTCGGCGTCGATGCCGTTCCAGCTGGCGCCGGCGCCGAGCAGCAGGGCATTGGCCTGGGAAAGGTGGCGGTCGTAGGTCATGAAGATCATCCCGTCTTGCGTTGCTGGCCGCCACTAACGCGCGGATTGACAGCATCGGGAGTCGAACTGGTGTGGAGTTGTAGAATTTTACAATCTCGATGTGTAAAACTGTAGAAGCTTTCACATGGAGCGTCTGTCATGGCGGAGCGCGCGACTTATATGGGCCCGAGGCTCAGGCGGCTGCGCCGCGATCTCGGCCTCACTCAGCAAGGCATGGCCGACGATCTCGAGGTCTCGGTCTCCTACGTCTCGCTGCTCGAGAGCAACCAGCGGCCGCTCACCGCCGACATGCTGCTCCGGCTCGCACGCACCTACAAGATCGACATGTCGGATTTCGCTGGCGACGGCGGCGCCGAGTTCACCGCGCGCCTCCAGGCGGCGCTGCGCGACCCGCTGTTCGCCGACATCGACATGCCGCCGCTCCAGGCTGCCGACGTCGCGACCAACTATCCGGCGCTCACCGAAGCGTTCCTCCGCCTCCATGCCGCGCATGGCGAGGAGCAGCGCGCGCTCGCCGATCGTCGTGCCCAGCCGGGGGGCGACGATGCCGCCGATCCGATCACCGAGGTGCGCCGCTTCCTCGCCGGCCGGCGCAACAGCTTTCCCGCGCTCGACGACGCCGCCGAAGCGCTGGCGCAGGCGATCGCGGGCCATGCCGGCATCGGTGCCTATATCGCCGGACGACACAGGCTGCGCGTGCGCCGGATGCCCGCCGACTTCATGGCGGGCATGGTTCGCCGGCACGATCCGCATCATGGCACGATCTTCCTCGACGAGACGCTCGATCGCTCGAGCCAACGCTTCCAGCTCGCGCTGCAGCTCACCTATCTCGAGCTCGGGCCGCGGCTCGACGCGGAGCTCGCCGACGCGGGGTTCGCCAGCGACAATGCCCGCCGTCTCGCTCGCCGCGCGATCGCGAGCTACGCCGCCGCCGCGACGCTGATGCCCTACACCGGTTTCGCGCGCGCGGCGGAGGAGAAGGCCTATGACGTCGAGGCGCTCGGCCGCCAGTTCGGCGCCAGCTTCGAGCAGGTCGCGCACCGCCTCACCACGCTGCAGAAGCCCGGAGAGGAGCGCGTGCCGTTCTTCTTCATCCGCGTCGATCCGGCCGGCAACGTTTCGAAGCGGCTCGACGGCGCCGGCTTCCCGTTCGCGGCGCATGGCGGCGGCTGCCCTTTGTGGTCGGTGCACCACGTCTTCCGGGCGCCGGGCGAAGTGGTCACGCAATGGCTGGAGCTGCCCGATGGCCAGCGTTTCTTCTCGATCGCCCGCACCGTGACCGCGGGCGGCGGCAGCTACGGTGCCCCGCGGATCGAGCGCGCGGTCGCGCTCGGCTGCGCCGCCGAGCATGCCGGCCGGCTCGTCTACACGCGCGGTCTCGCGGCGCCGCAGGCGCAGGAGATGACGCCGATCGGCATCGCCTGCGCGCTCTGCCAGCGCGATCGTTGTCCGGCGCGCGCGGTGCCGCCGATCGGCCGGCAGATCCTCGCCGACGACTATCACCGCCGCACCGCGCCGTTCGGCTTCGCCGACGGCTGAGCGGATCGGATCGGCGATGCCCTCGCAGGCGAGAGTGCCAATCGATGCCCCCCCCGCCAGATGCCGCAGCGCCTAGCGGACCAGCCGCACGCCCTTGGTCAGCGGATCGAGGACAGGACGGCGGCCGACGATCGTCAGCCCGAAGCCTTCGAGGCCGGCGAGATTGTGCGTGCTGGACGTCAGCAGGATCATCTCCTGCACACCGAGATCCTTCAGGATCTGCGCGCCGACGCCGTAATCGCGCTGGCTATGGTTGTCGGAATAGTCGGGATGCCCGTTCAGCAGCCGGCGCGAGCTGTGCGTGGGATCGGGATCGCGCACGAACACCGCGATCGCCGACCCCTCATGTTCCGCGAGCGCGCGGAGCGCCGACGGCACATAGTCGCGCCGGCCCACCTCCCAGCCGAGCACGTCGGCCGCGAGGTCGAGCTGGTGGACGCGCACGAGCGTCGGCTCGCCCGCGCGGACATGGCCGCGGACGAGCGCGACATGCTCAACCCCGTCGAGCCGGTTGCGATAGACGATGATACGGAAATCGCCGCCATAATGGCTTGCGAACGGCCGCTCGGCGACCCGATCGAGCAGCGACTCGGAGCGCCGGCGATAGGCGATGAGATCGGCGATCGTGCCGATCTTGAGATCGTGGACTTTGGCGAACTCGACGAGTTCCGGCAGCCGGCTCATGCCGCCGTCCTCGTTCATCACCTCGCAGATCACGCCGGAGGGATTGAGCCCAGCAAGCCGCGAAATGTCGACCGCCGCCTCGGTATGGCCGGCGCGGACGAGCACGCCGCCCTCGCGCGCGATCAGCGGGAAGACGTGGCCGGGCGAGACGATGTCGGCGCGACCCTTGGTGGGATCGACCGCGACCGCGATGGTGTGCGCGCGATCATGCGCCGAGATGCCGGTGGTGACGCCTTCGCGCGCCTCGATCGAGACCGTGAAGGCGGTGCCGTGGCCGGACTGGTTGCGCGCCACCATCGGGCTCAGGTCGAGCTGCTCGGCGCGATCGGCCGTGATCGCGAGACAGATCAGGCCGCGCGCGTGCTTGGCCATGAAGTTGATCGCCTTGGGCGTCGCGAACTGTGCGGGGATGATGACATCGCCCTCATTCTCGCGATCGGGCGCATCGACGAGAATGTAGGGAAGCCCGTTGCGGGCATCCTCAATGATGTCCTCGATCGCCGAGATTTCCGGATGCGACACTGATGCTCTCCTGCGGCCAGGCCGACGCCCAGGCATGCTGCAGTTATGGGTCGTGCCGCTTTGCGCGCAAGCCGCGGCGGCGGCAAGGCTTCGCGCGTCGGGTCGCATCGGGCGGAAGACCGCGCGACCGCCTTTTCTTCGCTCTCATTACATGCAAGGGCACGCGCGTGCCGGCGATGATGCGTAACCCCGATGCCGAACGACAGGCGGCCGATGCCGCCCTCGCCGCGTCGTCACCTGCATCAATGCGGCCGCAAGCTTCCGCGCGTACCTGTAGGCGGTGAGCGATCCGGTTAGCCTGCCCCGTTCGATCGGCACCAAGCTTTCCGTCGTCGCGCGCCAGCTTCGCCATCGCTTCGACGAACGGCTCGGCAAGACCGGCGGCACCCGCGCCAAGTGGATGCTGATCGGAACGGTCGCGGCCAATCCCGGCGCCACCCAGCGGATGATCGCGACCCGGCTCGAGGTGACCGATGTCACCGCCGGGCGCCTGATCGACCGCATCGTCGCTGAAGGACTGCTCGAGCGACGCGAGCATCCGCAGGACCGGCGCGCCTATTGCGTCTATCTCACCGGTGCCGCGCAGCCGTTGCTCGATATGCTCGCCCGCACCGCCAGGACGCTGGAAAGCGAGGTGTTCGCCGGCTTCTCGGATGGGGAGCTGGAACTGCTCGGACAGATGCTCGATCGGCTGGCACGCAACATCGGCAGCATCGACGCCACGCCGCGCGAGCGCGAGACGAAGCCCTAGCGGCCGGCGCTTCGCGCCAGGACTGGCAGGCTATCGCGCCGCTCCCTAGATGCGCTTCGCGCGATTGCACGATCACGAGGAACATCCGATGCCCGGCCCCAAGCTCTTCGAGCCCTTTCGCGTCGGCAGCCTCGCGCTTGCCAACCGCATCGTGATCGCGCCGATGTGCCAATATTCGGCGGACGAAGGCTCGCTGACCGACTGGCACCATATCCACCTCGGCAACCTCGCGCTGTCCGGCGCCGGCCTGCTGACGATCGAGGCGACGGCGGTCACGCCAGAGGGCCGCATCACCTACGCCGACGCCGGCCTCTACAGCGACGCCAACGAGGCGGCGATGGCGCGAACGCTGGAGAGCATCCGCCGCTGGTCCGACATGCCGATCGCGATCCAGCTCGCCCATGCCGGCCGCAAGGCCTCGAGCGAAGTGCCGTGGAAAGGCGGCGCCCAGATCGCACCGGACGATGCCAATGGCTGGGACACCGTCTCCGCCGCCGCCGTGCCGTTCACCGCCGACCAGATCCCGCCGCACGCGCTCGATCGCGAGGGCATGACGGCGATCCGCAAAGCCTTCGCCGAGGCCGCCCGCCGCGCCGCGCGGCTCGATCTCACCGCGGTGCAGGTTCACAGCGCGCATGGCTACCTGCTCCACCAGTTCCTCTCACCGCTCGCGAACACACGCGCCGACGAATATGGCGGCAGCCTCGCAAACCGGATGCGCTTCCCGCTCGAGGTGTTCGATGCGGTGCGGGATGCCTTCCCCGCCGATCGCCCGGTCAGCGTCCGCATCTCGGGCACCGACTGGATCGGGGGCGGCTGGGACATCGAACAGTCGATCGCCTACGCGCAGGCGCTGGAGGCGCGCGGCTGCGCCGCGATCAACGTCTCGAGCGGCGGCATCGATGCGGCCGCGCGCATCCCGATCAGCCCGAGCTATCAGGTGCCGCTCGCGCGCGCGATCAAGCAGGCGACGAACATGGCGGTGATCGCAGTCGGTCTGATCACCGACTATGAGCAGGCCGAGGCGATCGTCGCCACCGGCGATGCCGATCTCGTCGGCCTCGCCCGCGGCATTCTCTACGATCCGCGCTGGCCCTGGCATGCCGCGGCCGCGCTCGGCGGCAGGGTCAAGGCGCCGCCGCAATATCTCCGATCGCAGCCGCACCGGCTGAAGAACCTGTTCGACGTTTCCGGCAAGGCCGACCGTTCCTGACGGAGCCAAAGCGGGCAGCCGTCGTTAGGCAGCCGAGCGCGAACGGGAGGCGACGATGACGGGGCAGGCGCCGATTGCGGCATCGCTGATCCTCGCCGGTGGTCTCGGCCTCGGCGCCTATCAGGCGGGCGCCTATGCCGCGTTCGCCGATGACGGCCGTATCCGGTTCGAGGCGATCGCCGGCTCCTCGATCGGCGCGATCAACGTCGCGATCATCGCCGGCAACCCGCCCGAGCGCGCCGTCGAGCGGCTGCGCGCCTTCTGGCAAAGCGTCGCGACGCAGATTTCGCCCGCGCTCCCGCTCGATCCGTTCGGCCTGACCGACAGCGGGCCGCTCCGTCACCTGCGCAACTGGGCGAACACGGCGGCGGCGCGGCTCGGCGGCGCCCGCGGCCTCTTCCAGCCGCGCCTGGCCGGCGACAGCGAGATGCCGAGCCTCTACGATACCGCGCCCGCCGCCGCGACGCTGAACGAGTTCATCGACTTCGAACGGCTGAACGGCGGCCCCACCCGCCTCTGCATCGCGACGACCGATATCGAGACAGGCGAGCCCGTGCTGTTCGATACGGCACGTGGCGATCGCATCGCGGTCGAGCATCTGCTCGCGAGCGGCGCGCTACTGCCCGCCTTCCCGGCCGTTCGCATCGGTGAGCGGCTGCTCGGCGACGGCGGCCTTGCTGTCAACGCGCCGCTCGAACCGTTTCTTTCCTCGGAGCGGCAGGAACCGACGCCGCAGCGTTGCTTCCTCATCGATCTTTTCGCGCTCGACGGACCGGCGCCGCGCAGCATCGAAGCCGCCGCCGCGCGCGCGGCCGACCTCAAGTTCGCAACACAGACTGCGGTGCGGCTGACCGGTCTGCAGCGCGAACGCGCGCTCGAGGCGCAGCTCGCGCCCGATCGGCCGGGAGCCGACCTCTTCTGGCTGAGCTACCATGCGTCGCCGGACGAGACCGGCCCGGAGAAACCCTATGATTTCTCGCGGCGCACGCTCGGCGATCGCTTCGCCGCCGGCGCCAGCGACGCGGCGGCGGCGCTGGTGCTGATGGAGCAGCTCGAAGCAAGCGGACCGGGTTTGCGCGTCCATCCGATCCGTAGCGATGGAGTCGCGCCTGGCGCGGCTCAGCCGCTGGCGGAGGAACTATCGGCCTGAGCGATCGCTTCGGTCGCGAGTAGCTCGATGGCGTCCAGGCGACCGCCGAAATCGACGAGGTCGCCCGCGCCCGCGCCGATCAGCGCACGCGCCAACGGCGACGAGAAGGACAAGCGATCGGCGGCAGGTTCCGCCTCGTCGTCGCCGACGATATCAACGGTGCGTATCTTGCCGCCGAGCCTGAAACGGACGCGCGAGCCGAAGCCGACCTCGCCCGGCGGCGGCGGCGGCGCGAGCTGTGCGGTCGCGAGCCGCGTCCGCCAATAGCGCAGGTCGCGACGCACCGCCTCGGCGGCCTCGCCCTCGAGGCTGGCGACTTCCGCCTCGAGCTGCTCCACCTTCGCTTGCGTGAACGCGAAGCCGCGCGCGGTGACCAGGTTGGGGCCCGGCGGGATCGGCAGCTCGAAGCGCGGCTCCTTATGCTCGTCGTCGCTCTCGCGGCGAAAGGCGACGCTCATGGCGTATCCTTCTCGACAACAAACCCGTTCGGGCTGAGCCTGTCGAAGCCCCGTTCTTCTTCATCGCTCGGAGAAAAGGACAGCCCATCGACAAGCTCAGGACGAACGGATCTTTTCACGCGTCCGCTACGCAGTCGCGTCGACCTTCACTTCGGGCGCGGCCTTGGCGACCCCGACCATCGCGGGACGCAACAGCCGGTCGCGGATCATCCAGCCGGTCTGCATCTCGTGAACGATCGTGCCCGGTTGCGCGCTCGCATGCTCCATCTCCATGATCGCCTGGTGGCGGTTGGGATCGAGCGGCTGGCCCATCGCCTCGATGCGGGTGATGCCCTGGCGCTGGAAGATCGTCTCCAGCTCCTTGCCCGTCATCTCGATACCGGTGACGAGGCCCTTGAGCTTCTCGTCGTTCTTGAGGTCGGTCGGGATCGCCGCCAACGCGCGGGCGAGGTTGTCGGCGACCGAGAGCATGTCGCGCGCAAAGCCGGTGGTGGCATAGGCGACCGCGTCCTGCTTTTCCTTCTCGAGCCGGCGACGGACGTTCTGCGTCTCCGCCTGCGCGTAGAGCGCCTGGTTGCGCGCCTCCTCGAGCTCGGCGCGCAGCCCGGCATCGCCGGGCGCCGTGCCTTCGACAGCGGCGCCATCCTGTTCGTTCGTCTCGATTTCGCTATTCTCGTCTTCGATCATGCCATCAGCCTGGAGAGTGTCTGTGCGGTGAAATCCACCATGGGCACGACGCGCGCATAGTTCAACCGCGTCGGCCCGATCACGCCGACGACGCCGACGATCCGGCCGTCGCCGGCGCGGTAGGGCGCGGCGATCACCGACGAGCCGGAGAGCGAGAACAGCTTGTTCTCGGCGCCGATGAAGATCTTGGTCGCGGCGCCATCGCGCGCGCTTTCGAGCAGCCGGGCGATCTCCTCCTTCGATTCGAGCTCGTCGAGCAGCTGGCGGACGCGCTCGAGATCGGCGGCGGCGGCGGCGTCGATCAGGTTCGCCTGCCCCCGCACGATCAGCACCGGTCGCTGCGCGCCATCCCGGCTCCACGCCGCCAGACCACGCCCGATCAGTTCCTGCGCCACCCGGTCGAGCTGCGCGCGGCCGAGCCCGATCTCGGCGGCAAGCCGCGCCTGCGCCTCGGCGAGCGTCAGCCCGGCGAGCCGGTCGGAGATATAGTTGGCGGCTTCGTCCAGCGCCGAGCGCGCGACGTCCGCCGGAAGATCGACGACGCGATTTTCGACCTGGCCGTCGGCGCCGACCAGCACCGCGAGCGCCTGCCGCTCGGAGAGCCGCACGAAGCCGAGCTGGCGGAGCACGACATCGTGCCGGGGCACCATCACGATGCCCGCGCAGGCCGAAAGCCCGGAGAGCACCGCCGTCGTCGCCGCCAGCGCCTCCTCGATCGGGCCGCCCGGCCGCACATGGCCCTCGATCGCGGCGCGCTCCTCGGCGGAGGGTTCGGCGGCGCGCATCATGCCGTCAACGAACAGTCGGAGACCGGTTTCGGTCGGCACTCGCCCGGCTGAAACATGCGGGGCGGCGAGCAGTCCGATCTCCTCGAGATCCTGCATCACGTTGCGGATCGACGCCGGCGACAGGTTGAGACCGGACAGTCGCGAGATGGTGCGCGAGCCGACGGGCTCGCCCGAGCCCAGATAGGACTCGACGATCATCCGGAAGATCGCCCGCGCGCGATCCGAAAGCTCGAGGACCTGAGGGCCGGTCATGCGGGAAATGTAGGGCCGGCTTGCATTTCCCTCAACCGCGACTTGGGCTAGAGGCGCCGTCAATCCACTGTGCGCCTGCGAAAGCAGGAGCCTGGGGTCGCAAACAATAAGCTCGCCGCCTTGTTCCTGCTTTCGGAGGAACACGTGCTTGCCAAACATGAAAGGACATCCATGCGCCCTTCAGGACGCGCCCCCGATCAGATGCGCGCGATCGCGATGGAGACCGGCTACACGGTCCACGCCGAAGGCTCCTGCCTCGTCTCCTTCGGCCAGACGCGCGTGCTCTGCACCGCGAGCGTCGAGGAGCGCGTGCCGCCCTTTCTGCGCGGCAAGGGCCAGGGCTGGATCACCGCCGAATATGGCATGCTGCCGCGTGCCACGCACACGCGCGGATCGCGCGAAGCCGCCAAGGGCAAGCAGTCCGGCCGCACACAGGAGATTCAACGCCTTATCGGCCGTTCCTTGCGCACGAGCCTGGACATGACGCTGCTCAGCGAGCGGCAGATCACGATCGACTGCGACGTCATCCAGGCCGATGGCGGCACGCGCACCGCCTCGATCTCGGGCGGCTGGGTGGCGCTTCGCATCGCCATCGACAAGCTGATCGCCGCCGGCAACCTCGCCGCCGATCCGATCAAGCACCAGGTCGCCGCCATCTCCTGCGGCATCTACGAAGGCACGCCGGTGCTCGACCTCGACTATATCGAGGACAGTTCGGCGCACGCCGACGCCAATTTCGTGCTGCTGGACAACGGCCACATCGCCGAGGCGCAAGCCACTTCCGAGGGCGGCACCTACGACGAGGAGGGGCTGCTCCGCCTGCTCCGCCTGGCCCGCATCGGCTGCAACGAGATCTTCACGGCGCAGCGTCAGGCGACCGGCCGGTGAGCGGACCGGTCTCGGATGACGAGCCCGCGCCGCAGGCGATCCGCAAGCTGCAGCCGGGCACGCTCGTCATCGCCAGCCACAATGAAGGCAAGGTGCGCGAGATCCGCACGCTGCTCGCGCCCTATGGCGTGGAGCCGGTCTCGGCCGCGTCACTCGGCCTGCCCGAGCCCGACGAGACCGGCACCACCTTCGCCGCCAACGCCGAGCTCAAGGCGCGCCAGGCCGCCGATCTGTCGGGCCTCCCGGCGCTGTCGGACGATAGCGGGCTCTGCGTCGAGGCGCTGGGGGGCGATCCCGGCATCTTCTCGGCGCGCTGGGCGGGCGCGGCGAAGGACTTCGGACTGGCAATGCGCCTCGTCCACCAACAGCTTGAAGATAAAGGGCCCACTGTGGGCCGCGATGCGCATTTCGTGTGCGCGCTATCGCTCGCTTGGCCGGATGGACATATCGAGACGTTCGAGGGGCGCGTCGATGGTATCCTCGTCTGGCCACCACGCGGAACGCGCGGCTTCGGCTATGATCCGATCTTCGTCGCCGACGGGCATGACGTCACCTTCGGCGAGATGGATCCGGACGAGAAGCACCGCATCAGCCACCGCGCCGACGCCTTCGCCAAGCTCGTGAGTGCGGTGTTTTGATCATGGCTCCCCTCCCTGCGAGGGAGGGGCTAGGGGTGGGTCGCAGCGAAGCGAAGCGCCCGGCCCCATTTCCACCCACCCCCGACCCCTCCCTTGGAGGGAGGGGAGATGCGTGCGACGACGCCCTCGCCCTCTACATCCATTGGCCGTTCTGCATCTCGAAGTGTCCTTATTGCGACTTCAACAGCCATGTCCGCGAGCGGATCGACGAGGCGGCGTGGCGTGACGCGCTGCTCGCCGACATGCGATACGAGGCGGAGCGGCTCCCCGGTCGCACGCTCGGCTCGATCTTCTTCGGGGGCGGCACGCCCTCGCTGATGGCGCCGCAGACGGTTGCTGCGCTGATCGAAGAAGCGAATAGATTATGGCGCTTGCGTGCCGATGCAGAGATCACGCTCGAAGCGAACCCATCCTCGGTCGAGGCGGCTCGCTTCGCCGGCATCGCTGCCGCCGGCGTCAACCGCGTGTCCCTCGGCCTGCAGGCGCTCGACGACAAGGCGCTGCGCTTTCTCGGCCGTGCCCATGACGTCGCCGAGGGATTGGCCGCGCTGGATGTCGCACAGGCCAACTTCGGCCGCGTCAGCTTCGACCTAATCTATGCACGGCCCGATCAGACCGAGGATGACTGGGCAGCCGAGTTGAGCCGAGCGCTTGCGCTCGGCACCGGGCATCTGTCGCTCTACCAGCTCACCATCGAGCCCGGCACGCGCTTCGCGACGCTGGTCCGCCAAGGCGCGTTGGCGCCGTTGGATGGCGACGCGGCCGCGTGGCTGTTCGAGCTGACGCGCGCTGTCACGACCGCCGCAGGTCTGCCCGCCTATGAAGTCTCGAACCATGCCCGTCACGGCGAGGAGAGCCGTCACAACCTCACCTATTGGCGGTACGGCGACTATGCCGGCATCGGCCCCGGCGCGCATGGCCGCCGCGGCGGCGTGGCGACGCTCCGCCACAAGAAGCCTGAGATCTGGTCGGCTGCGGTCGACCGCGCCGGCAACGGCCTCGCCGAGGAAACGGCACTTACCACCGCCGAACGCGCGACTGAAGCGCTGGTGATGGGCCTGCGGCTCGGCGAAGGCGTCGATCTCACACGGGTAGCATCGCGCAGCGGCGTGGCACCGGACGACCTCGTCGATGTGCGCGCCGTCGGCCGGCTCGCCGCGCAGGGCCTGCTGACACATGACCGCGATCGCGTCCGGCTCACCGAGAGCGGGATGCTGTTGCTCGACGCGATCCTCGCGGAGATCGTCGCGATCTGAGCGGCATCGGGGCTGCGGCGTCGCAGCCGAACCCTCGCACACCAACGGATGACCGGCGGATGCTGACGGGTTCTACAACAGCCCCAGCGCGCGGAAGCTGCGAAAGCCCATTGGCGTGAAATCGAGCCGATCCAGCACGCGCACGCCCAGTTCCCGCGCGCCCTTCGCCAGGGCATGCGTGGCGCCGACTTCCTCCGCACTCGGTTCGGGATCATCCGCCGGCCGCCGATGCGCGATCAGCAACGCACTGCTTTCCCAGCGTACCGCGTCGCGCAGCGCGCGCTGAACCGGCAACGCGACTCCGTCCGCTACCGTCTCCACCGAGATGCCGAGCAGCCGCCCGCCGCAATCGATATGCAGCACGCCGACACCGGGCTCCGGCAGCGCTTGCCGTGCAATCGCATGCGCATCGGCGGCGTTCGCGACGCACCGCCCCGCCAGCTCGGTCCGCTCTCGCTCCACGGATGAGCGCAATGCGGATACTGAGCCGGCACACCATCCCGATCCGGCTCCATTTCGCTGAGCTTACCCACAAATGAATCCGGAATGGAGGAAAGCAGCCGCTTGGCCAGCCGCGCGGCCCGCGCCATATCGCGAACCATGCAGCAATATCTCGACCTGATGGCGCGCGCGCTCGAGCATGGCGCGGTGCAGGCGGACCGCACCGGCGTCGGCACGCGATCGGTGTTCGGCCATCAGATGCGCTTCGATCTGGCGGAGGGCTTCCCGCTGCTCACCACCAAGAAGCTGCACATCCGCTCGATCATCGTCGAGCTGCTCTGGTTCCTGCGCGGCGAGACCAATGTCGAGTGGCTGCAGGCGCAGAAGGTGAGCATCTGGGACGACTGGGCCGACGATGCCGGGGAACTCGGCCCGGTCTACGGCAAGCAGTGGCGCGCCTGGGAGGCGCCCGGCGGCCGCGAGATCGACCAGATCGCGAACCTGATCGCGCTGATCAAGCGCGATCCCGCCTCGCGCCGCCAGATCGTCTCGGCGTGGAATCCCGGCGACATCGATGCGATGGCGCTGCCGCCCTGCCACTGCCTGTTCCAGACTCACGTCGCCAAAGGCCGGCTGTCGCTCCAGCTCTATCAGCGCTCGGCGGACATCTTCCTCGGCGTGCCATTCAACATCGCGAGCTACGCACTGCTCACCCACATGATCGCGCAACAATGCGATCTCGAAGTCGGCGAGTTCGTCTGGACGGGCGGCGACTGCCACCTCTATTCCAACCACATCGAGCAGGCGCAGCTGCAGCTGACGCGCGCGCCGAGGCCGTTGCCGACGCTGAACATCCTTCGGCACCCGGACGCGATCGACCAGTATCGGCTCGAGGATTTCGAGATCACGGGCTACGAGCCGCACCCGCACATCAAGGCGGCGGTGGCGGTGTGAGCGTATCCGAAGTGGCGGCACCCGAGATCGTCTTCTACGTCGCGCGTTCGGACAACAACGTCATCGGCCGCAACGGCGCCATCCCCTGGCACCTGCCCGGCGATCTCAAGCGTTTCAAAGCGATGACGATGGGCAAGCCGATGCTCATGGGCCGCAAGACGTTTGACAGCCTGCCGGGGCCGCTTCCGGGCCGCCGCCATATCGTGATGACGCGCGACGCGGATTGGCGAGCGGAAGGCGCCGAGGTCGTCCACAGCGTCGACGAGGCGATCGCCCGCGCCAGCGACGCCGAGGAGCTGGCGGTGATCGGCGGCGCGGACATCTTCGCGGCGCTGATGGGCCGCGCCACACGGATCGAGCTCACCGAGCTCCACCGCGAGGTCGAGGGCGACGTCCGCATGCCGCCGCTGGGCACGGGCTGGCGGATCGCCAAGCGCGAGCTCGGCGGGCCGGACTGGGATTACGTGACGCTGGTGCGGGGCGCCTGAGCCTCTCTCTTTGCACTAAGCCCCTCCCATTTCTGAAGCCCCTTCCTGGAGGGGAGGGGTTTGGGGCGGGTGGATGGAGATGGAGCGCTCCGCCACGAAGCTACCCGCCCCCTGCCCCTCCCTTCCAGGGAGGGGGGACGATGCTTTTGCCATCCCCCGTTCCCGCCCCTATAGCCCGGCGCGATGGAAAGGCTGACCAGTGCGGCGCCGTGGCCGGAGCATCTGCGCGGCGGCGTGATCGCGCTCGGCAATTTCGACGGCTTTCATCGCGGCCACCAGGCGGTGGTCGCGAAGGCGCGCGCGCGCGCCGGCGCGGCGGGGCGTCCGCTGATCGTCGCGACCTTCGATCCCCATCCCGTCCGCTATTTCCATCCCGATGCCGAGCCGTTTCGGCTGACCACGCTCGATCAGCGTGCGCGGCTGTTCCGCAGCGCCGGCGCCGACGCGATGCTGGTGTTCGAGTTCAATGCCGAGCTCGCCAGCGTCCCCGCCGTCGACTTCTTCACCGATCGCATCGTCGCGCGCACCGGCGCGCGCGCGGTGGTGACCGGCCAGGACTATGTGTTCGGCAAGGGCCGCTCGGGCGACGTCGCGCTGCTCGCGGCGCTCGGCCGCGATCATGGCGTCGAGGTCGAGACCGTGGCCGCCGTCGAGGACGGGTCCGGACCGATCTCGTCGAGCCGGATCCGCGCGGCGCTGCGCGAGGGCGACTGCGAGACCGCGACGCTGCTGCTCACCCGCCCGTTCGCGATCGAGGGCATCGTCCAGCACGGCAACAAGATCGGCCGCACGATCGGCTTCCCGACCGCCAACCTCCGGCTGGAGCGCTATCTGCGCCCGCGCTACGGCGTCTATGCGGTGCGCGGCCGGCTCCCGGGCGGCCGCGTGCTCGACGGGGTCGCCAATCTCGGCGTCCGGCCGGTGATCGATCCGCCCGAGGAGCTGCTCGAGCCCTATTTCTTCGATTTCACCGGCGATCTCTACGATCAGGCGATCGAGGTCGAGCTGATCCGCTTCATCCGGCCAGAGGCGAAACTTTCCGGGCTCGACGAGCTGATGCAATGGATCGCGCGGGATTGCGAGGCGGCGCGCGCGATCCTTGCCGCCACCCCGCACCTCGCCTAATCGCGGCTCCGATATGTCCGAACCCGTAGACAAGCGCGATTGGCGCGACACCGTCTTCCTGCCGAAGACCGACTTCCCGATGAAGGCCGGCCTCGCGCAGAAGGAGCCGGCGATCCTCGCCAAGTGGCAGGCCGAAGACCTTTACGGCCGGCTGCGGGCCGATCGCGCCGGCCAGCCCCGCTTCCTGCTCCATGACGGCCCGCCCTACGCCAATGGCGACATCCACATGGGCCACGCCATGAACAAGGTGCTGAAGGACATCATCGTCCGCTCTCAGTCCCTGCTCGGCAAGGACGCGCCCTATGTTCCGGGCTGGGATTGCCACGGCCTGCCGATCGAATGGAAGGTCGAGGAACAGTATCGCGCCAAGAAGCGCAACAAGGACGAGGTCCCGATCGACCAGTTCCGCGCCGAATGCCGCGCCTATGCCGCGCACTGGGTCGGCGTCCAGCGCGAGCAGTTCAAGCGGCTCGGCGTGATGGGCGACTGGGACGACCCTTACCTCACGATGGATTTCAAGGCCGAGGCCGCGATCGTCGCCGAGCTGCTGAAGTTCGCCGAAACCGGCCAGGTGTATCGCGGCGCCAAGCCGGTGATGTGGTCGCCGGTCGAGAAGACCGCGCTCGCCGAGGCCGAGGTCGAATATGAGGACATCGTCTCGACGCAGATCGACGTCGCGTTCGAGATCGTCGAAAGCCCGATCCCCGAGCTGGTCGGCGCCCACGCCGTCATCTGGACGACGACGCCCTGGACGATCCCGGTCAACCAGGCGATCGCCTATGGGCCGGATGTTGAGTATCTGCTGCTGCGCTTCGATGAGATCGCCGAAGGCCCACGGACGCTGTTGATCGCCCACGATCTTTGCGAGGCGTTTGGTGCTCGCATCGGTCACCCCGTCTCGATGAAGCTGGGAGATTTGGCCGGCACTGTGACGCCGCTTAAGTCGATCCCGGGTCGGGACCTCGCCGGCACGATCGCGCGCCACCCGATCTACAATTATCTTCGTCATTCCCGCGAAGGCGGGAATCCATATGCCTCGACGTCAGAGAATATGGATCCCCGCCTGCGCGGGGATGACGAGGAAGTGGATGAGGCATTGGCCTTCTTCGCGCGCCCCCGCCCGTTCCTGCCCGGCAACTTCGTCACCACCGACACCGGCACCGGCCTCGTCCACATGGCGCCCGATCATGGCGAGGACGATTTCCTGCTGTGCAAGGCGCATGGCATCGATCCCGTGTTCGCGGTCGAGGGCAGCGGCTTCTACCGGCCGGACTGGGCGTGGATGGGCGGCCAGGGCTCGGTGATCGCGCCCAAGCTGAATGCGCCCGACGGGCCGATCTGCACGGCCCTGCGCGACGCCGGCGCGCTGCTCGCCGCGAGCGCCGACTACAAGCACAGCTATCCGCATTCGTGGCGCAGCAAGGCGAAGGTGATCTTCCGCTGCACGCCGCAATGGTTCATCGGCATGGATAAGCCCCTGACTCCCTCTCCCCGCCGGGGAGAGGGTCGGGGTGAGGGGGAGACCGGCGCAGCCGAGCGTGATCCCTCGATAGCGCAGCCCCCCCTCACCCAACCCTCTCCCCCGAGGGGAGAGGGCTTCGATGGCAACGGCGCCACGCTCCGCGGCATCGCGCTCGACGCGATCGCGCACACCCGCTGGGTGCCCGAGAAGGCGGAGAACCGGATCACCGCGATGGTCGCCGGGCGGCCTGACTGGGTGATCAGCCGCCAGCGCGCCTGGGGCGTGCCGATCGCGCTCTATGTCAACCGCAAGACGGGCGACTATCTCGTCGATCCGGCGGTCAACGCACGCATCGTCGCGGCCTTCGAGGCGGGTGGCGCTGACGCCTGGTTCTCGGCCGATCACGCCGCGCTGCTCGGCCCCTCCTACGACGCCGCCGACTACGAACCCGTCACCGACATCCTCGACGTCTGGTTCGACAGCGGCTCGACGCACGCCTTCGTGATCGAGGGCCGCTATGGTGTCGGGACGCGCGCCGATCTCTATCTCGAGGGCTCGGACCAGCATCGCGGCTGGTTCCAGTCGTCGCTGCTCGAAAGCAGCGGCACGCGCGGCCGCGCGCCGTATGACGCGGTGCTGACCCACGGCTTCGCGCTCGACGGCCAGGGCCGCAAGATGTCGAAGAGCCTCGGCAACGTCGTCGATCCGCTCAAGATCATCGGCGAGAGCGGCGCCGACATCCTCCGCCTGTGGGTCGCCTCGACCGATTATTTCGAGGACGTGCGTATCGGCAAGGAGATCCTCGCCGGCACCAGCGACGCCTATCGCAAGCTCAGGAACAGCTTCCGCTACCTGCTCGGCGCGCTGGACGGCTTTGCGGAAAGCGAGCGCGTCGCGGCGGACGCGATGCCCGAGCTGGAGCGCTATATCCTCCACCGCCTGGCCGAGCTCGACGTCGAGCTGCGCGCCGCGACCGACGGCTTCGAGTTCAACCGCTACGCGCGGGCGCTCTCGGACTTCTGCAACAACGATCTCTCCGCCTTCTTCTTCGATATCCGCAAGGACAGCCTCTACTGCGACGCGCCCGCCTCGCCGACGCGCCGCGCCTACCGCACCGTGCTCGACACGCTGTTCCACGCGCTCGTGCGCTGGGCGGCGCCCATCCTCTGCTTCACGGCAGAGGAAGTCTGGGGCACGCGCTTCCCCGATAAGGGTTCGGTGCACCTGCTCACCTGGCCGGAGATCGATCCCGCATGGGCAAACGACGATCTGCGCATGAAATGGGAGACGCTGCGCACGCTCCGCACCGGCCTCACCGGCGAGATCGAACCGCTGCGGCGCGAGAAGATCGTCGGCTCCAGCCTCGAGGTCGACGTCACCGCCCTCGCCTACGATGCCGGCGACGCGGCGCTGCTGCGCTCGGTCGATTTCGGCGAGCTCGGCATCGTCGCGAAGGTCGAGATCTGCGACGGCGATCCGGCCGTGGCTGCCGATGCCGGCAATGCGGCGGCGATCGAGGCGGTCCGTTTCGAAGTCGCCAAGACCGAATATGAGAAATGCGGCCGCTGCTGGCGCCACTTGCCCGAGGTCCGCACCGAGGAAGCGCTGTGCGCGCGCTGCGCTGAGGTCGTCGGCGAGGTTGTCCGTGGCTAGGCGCGGCGCGCACCGCCAGGTCGGCCTCGGCCTCGCGGCGGCGGTGTTCGTCGCCGATCAGCTGAGCAAGTGGCTCGTCACCGGCCCGCTCGATCTCGCCGCACGCGGCACGATCCGCCTGCTGCCGATCTTCGATTTCCGCTGGGTCGCGAATTACGGCGTCTCGATGGGCTTCCTCACCGCCGGCAGCGCGACGCAGCGCTGGCTGCTCGTCGCGTTCACCGCGGCGATCGCCTGCGCGGTGGCGATCTGGCTGTGGCGCGAGCGGCGGCGGGAGGATGCGATCGCGCTCGGGCTCGTGCTCGGCGGCGCCGCCGGCAACATCCTCGATCGCGTCCGCTTCGCGCATGTCGTCGACTTCGCCGATCTGCATTTCGGCGACTGGCATCCTTTCCTGGTGTTCAACGTCGCCGATGCCGCTATTACCATCGGTGTTCTGCTTCTGCTCCTGCGCGCTCTCCTGACGCGCAAGGAGCGCGAGCCTGCGGAGGATGTGCATGCGTAAGGCGCCAGAGTGGCGGAGCGTTGGGGTTGCGGCGATGGCGATGGCGAGCCTGCTCGCGCTGGCCGGCTGCGGATCGACCAAGGGCGGCGTGTTCAGCCGCGCGCGACCCAACGAGTTCGAGGTGACGCGCAACGCGCCGCTGGTCGTGCCGCCCGATTATTCGCTCAGCCCACCCAAGCCGGGCGCACCGCGTCCGCAGGAATCCAATTCGAGCACGGAAGCGCTGTCGGCGATGTTCGGCGGCGCGGCTCCGCGCAGCACGGCCGAGAACGCGATCCTCGACAAGGCCGGCAACAGCGAGGTCCAGCCCGGCGCGCGCTCGACCGCCGGCAGCCCCGGCACCAATGTCGTCGACAAGGGCTCGGTCACGCGCGACATCATCGCCGCGCCCGAAGGCCAGGGCCAGGGTGCGCAGGTCTCGACGCCGCAGCAATAAGCGCAGGCCTTGACGTCACCCCAGCAAAAGCTGGGGTCTCGATCGATCGAATACGTTCTTGCCGCACGAGATCCCGGCTTTCGCCGGGATGACGATCCCCTCGGAAAGCAAAAGGGTCGCGGCCCCTGCAGGCCGCGACCCCTTCTCCCGTCCCCCCGAACGGGAATGGCAGCCGCCGGAGCGGCTCCCGAACAAACTCAGAACGACACGCCGACCGAGCCGACGAAACCGCCCTTGGAGATGTCGCGGTTCTTCGCCGAGGGGAAGTTCACGCCGGCGAGCGGGCCGCCGCTGTAAAGATCCTTGTTCGTGTCGACATAGGCGGCCGAGAAGGTCAGCGCCTTCCAGGTATAGGCCGCGGTCACGCTCCAGTCGGTGTATTTCTCGCCGAAGGTGATATAGTTGCGGGCGAACGAGTGGCCGAGATGCCCGGTGACCGAGAAGCCGGTGTTCGGGACCGCCGCGGAGAGCTCGCCATAGCCGTAGAAACCGTCGCCGCGGCTATGCGCCACGCCGGTGTTCGGGTTCACATAGGCGAGCGCATGCTGCTTCCACGCGAAGTTGCCGCCGACCTTGACGCCGAGCGGGCCGAAGCTGTGCGACGCGTTGATATAGGGCTCGAAGAAGTCCGAGTTCACGCCACCCGAGCCGGGATAGTAGTAGTAGAGCACGCCCATATCGACGGCGGTGCCCGACCAGGTGTGCTTGTAGCCGGCATAGAGGTCGATCTCCTGATCGCCGCCATTGGCGACGTAATCGTCGATCGAGCTGCCCAGGTGCCGACGTAGAAGCCCGACGAGTGGCTGACGCCGAGCGTACCCTGGATGGCGAAGCGCTTGTTGGTCTGCGAGATGCCGCGGAAGCGATAGTCGCTGGTGAGCGTGGCGCCGCCGGTGACGGTGAACGGGCTGGCGGGAGCGGCCGCGGCGTCGTCCGCGAAAGCGGGGGCGGCGATCGAGATGAGTGAAACCGTCGCGAGAGCGATCAAGGAGGTGCGCATGATAAGGTAGTCCCCTTCTGTCCTTGGGCCATCTCCCATCCTGCTAGCTGCGTGCGCGCGCATCTCCGGCGAGCCGGGGCGAACGTCATCGATCAGCAACATGGTTGTGACGCAGCGGTTCGCACCGCACAACGGAATTCATGACGCGATTCCATCGTAACTGTGAAACTGTTGCTGCGCCGCAACAGTTAGTAAAGGTCGGTTAACCGTCTGGATTCGAAGGCCGGTTGTACCAAGCCTAGCCTGACCGCTTGAAAAGACTCGCCTATCCAGCGTCGCGCGCCGCGCGAAATCGGGACAGTCCGCCGTCAAGATCGGCGATCAGCGCGTCGACATCCTCAAGCCCGATGTGGAGCCGCACCGCCGGTCCTGCCGCCTGCCACTGCGTCACGCTACGGATCGACGCGGGATCCGCCGGCACGACCAGGCTCTCGAACCCCCCCCAGGAGAAGCCGATGCCGAAATGCACGAGGCCGTCGATCAGCGCGGCACGTGCGCTGCCGTCACCGCCGGCGAGCACGAAGGAGAACAGCCCCGAGGCTCCCTTGAAATCGCGCTCGAAGACAGCGTGCCCCGGGGAGGACGGCAGCGCAGGGTGAAGCACGCGCGCGACCTCCGGCCGGTCCTCGAGCCAGCGCGCGATCGTCAGCGCCGCCTCGCCCTGCATCTTCAATCGCGCGCCCATCGTCCGCAACCCGCGCAGGCCGAGCCAGGCATCGTCGGGCCCGACATGCTGGCCGAGCGCCTGCGCGGTGCGCCTGAGCGCAGCGTAGTGTCCCGGGCCGGCGGTCACGGAGCCCAGCATCGCATCCGAATGGCCGACGACATATTTGGTGCAGGCGAGGATCGAGAGATCGATCCCGGCGGCGATCGCGGGAAACAGCAGCGGCGTCGCCCAGGTGTTGTCGAGCAGCGTGACGACGCCGCGCGCCTTCGCCGCTGCGCAGATCGCCGGCACGTCCTGCACTTCGAAGGTGAGGCTGCCGGGGCTCTCCATCAGGATCGCGCGCGTGTCGGCCGCGAACAGCGACGACGGATCGGCGATCAGCGGATCGTAGAAGCGTGTCGCGATCCCCATCGGCGCGAGGATGTTGCGCGCGAATGCCCGCGTCGGCGCGTAGCAGCTGTCGACGACGAGCAGCTCGTCGCCCGGCTTCAGCACCGAAAGCAGCGCGCCGGCGATCGCTGCGACACCGGAGGGATAGAGGATCGTCCCTTCCGCGCCGGGCTCGAGCGCGGTCAGTGCTTCGGCGAGCGCCCATTGGGTCGGCGTGCCGCGGCGACCATAGTAGAAGCGTCCGTCCGCGTTGTTGCGCTCCTCAGCCTCGAGCACGGCGCAGCTTTCGAACAGGATCGTCGAGGCGCGCCAGACCGGCGGATTGACGGCCGGTGTCGACCACGGCGCGCGGCCGGCTTCGACGAGCGTCGTGGCAGCGCGGGGTTCGCCGTCCGTCATCATGCCGGTCCGGTGGCCTTGGGCGTATCCGGATCGGCGCCCCATTCGCTCCACGAACCATCATAGAGCGCGACGTCGTCTCGCCCGAGCAGATGCGCGCCGAAGGCGAGCACCGCCGCGGTGGTCCCCGAGCCGCAGGTCATCACGAGCGGCCGCGCGAGATCGACGCCGGCTGCGCGAAACGCGTTGCGCAGCGCCGCCTCGCGCAGCCAGGTGCCGTCCGCTGCGAACAACGCGCTGTACCGCACATTGTAGGAGCCGGGGATGTGCCCCGGCGCGACGCCGGCGCGGGGATCGCCCTCCTCGCCGGTGAACCGCGTCGGCGAGCGCGCATCGATGACGGTCTCCCGCCGCGTCGTCAGGTTCGCCACCATCTGCTGCTTGGTGCGGAGCGTCGCCGGATCGTCGCTGAGCGCGAGCGGCGGCGCAGCGGGGGCCGGCGCGCTCGTCCCGGTCTCGATCGGCCTGCCCTCGGCGCGCCACTTGGCGAAGCCGCCATCGAGCAGCGCGATGCGACGCAGCCCGAAATGCCGCATCACCCACCACGCACGCGCCGCCGTGTGATGCGCGGCGGCGTCGTAGAGGACGACCCCGCTCTCCGGGCCGATGCCGAGCGCCCGCATACGATCTGCGAACAGCTCCGCCGGCGGCAGCATCGACGGCAGCGGATCGTCGGGATCGCACAACGTCTTGAGATCGAGGTGGCGCGCGCCGGGAATGTGGCCGGCGGCGAACTCTGCGGCGGCGTCGCGCTCAGGCTCGAGCGCGTGGAACGTCGCGTCGAGCAGCACGAGATCGGGCGCACCGCGCTGCGCGTCCAGCCATTCGGTCGAGACGAGATCGTCCATCGCTTCGCAGCACTCCGTCGACGCTGAGCCCTTTGACCGGGCGGCCGGGAAACTGCAATCCACGCGCGTTGTGTCCCACGCCCCGTCGGCCGCCGCTCGCCGGCGCGCACCACCGCGATCTTGCGTTCGGAGGCGCGATCGGCGACGTTCGAGGGTGGAGAGGCAACCACGAACATCATGCGATTGCCCGTATTTTTTGCCGCGCTCGGTTGCCTCGCGCTCACGAGCGGCAGCGGCGGCGCGGCCGACCTCGGCAGCGATGCGGCGCGCTGCCGGCCCAATGAAGCAGGGCCGGCCATCCTCGTCGACGTGACCGGCATCAAGGATGCAGCGGGCGTGCTTCGCCTCGAGCTTTACCCCGACGATCCGCACGATTTCCTCACCGATGATGCGAAGCTGATCGCCGCCGGCAAGACCTTCCGGCGCGTCGTGCAGGCAACGCCGCCAGCTGGCAGCGGCCGCCTCTGCATCCGCGCGCCCGCGCCCGGTAGCTATGCGCTCGTCCTGATCCACGATCGCGACGGCAAGCCCGCCTTCAGCGTCTGGCATGATGGCGTCGGCGTGCCGGCCAATCCAGCGGTGCTGCACGGCCAGCCGACCGTGTCCCAGGCGCGGATCGCCGTCGACTCCGGCGTTACGCCGGTGGCGATCCGGCTGCTCTACCTCCACGGCCTGCTGTCCTTCGCGCCGATTGCCCGGTGACGACGAACGGCGCAGTGGCGAGCGAAGCAGCCGCCCGCTCTAACCGATCGCCTCCATCGGCGTCTCCGTCCGCGCCTGCTTGAGCGCGCGCAGCTCGCGGAACATCGCGATGTGGCGCGGGAACACACCCTCGTCATAGTAGCGGAGCAGCGGCATCGTCTCCGGGTCCACGCCGGCTTCGGCGGCGAAGCGCGCGATCAGATCGTCCGTGCCGGTCTCGAGCGTTCCGGGCGTCAGCTCGGCGGCCGGGAAGCTCGGCTCCTGCCCCGCTGCCTCGATGCGGGCGCGCAGCTCCTTGTGCTGCGCGTCGCCGTCGTCGAAAACTTCGAAGCGGAAACGTTCGGCAAGGCCGGCCTCGGTAAGGAAGATTCTCAGCTTAAGACAGAAGGGGCATGACCGCTTGAGATAGATGATAGCCTGCTTGGCGTCGTCTGGCATCGCCGGTCCTCCTGGCGTCGATATCGCCCTCAACGAGCGACGTCGCCGGGAGAGCCATTGCACGCCCATCCGATCAGCGGTTGCGGCCCTCCAGGATCAGCTTCGCCGCGCGCCAGGCGGATGCCATGATCGGCCCGTTCGTGTTGGCAGAGACCATCGTCGGCATGATCGAGCCATCGACGACGCGTAGCCCGTTGACGCCGCGCACCCGGCAGCGCTCGTCGATCACCGCGTCGGGGAAATCGCCCATCCGGCAGGTGCCGCAGGCGTGATAGCCGGCCTGGCCGGCGGTGCGGAACGCCGCGATGATCTCCTCGTCGGTGTTGAGCGAGGGCACCGGCTCGCGCTCCTTCACCACCATCGGCGCGATCGCCGACTGCCTCATCCATTCGCGGATATAGCGGAACATCGCGACCGTCACCCGCTGGTCATAGGGATCGCTGAGATAGCCGGCGCGGATCGTGCCCGGCGCGGCCGGATCGGCGGAGCTGATCCGCACCGAGCCTTCGCTGCGCGATCGCAGCGGATAGCCGAACAGCTGGATCGAGTGGACCTTGTCGAGCACCAGATCGCCCTTTGCATTCGGCGTGGCGACCGCGGGCGAGAACAGGATCTCGACGTCGGCGGTCTCCGATTCCTCGAGCACCTTCGCGAAGGCGCCGACCGTTCCATAGGCGGCGGCGAGCGCACCCTTGCCCTGGAAGAAGTAGCGGGCGGCGTTGAGGATCAGCCGCCACCCGGCGAGCTCGAAATTGTGCGAATGCGGCGCGCTCACCTCATATTGCATCATCAGCAGGCGATGCTCGAGCATGTGCTGGCCGACGCCGGGACTGTCGACGACGACCTCGATGCCGAGATCGCGCAGCAGCGCCGCCGGGCCGATGCCGGAGCGCTGCAGGATCTGCGGCGACATCAACCCGCCCGCCGAGAGGATAACCTCGCCATCCGTCGCGAAGCGGCGGCGCGCACCGCCGACGATCGCATCGACCCCGACGCAGCAACCGTTCTCGAACAGCACCTTGTCGACGAGGACGCCGGTGACGACCTCGAGATTTGGCCGCCCCTTGGCCGCGCCGAGAAACGCTACCGCGCTGCTCTGGCGCCGCCCCTTGTGGACGGTGCGCGTGGCGTAGCCGACGCCGCGGCCGTCGGCGGGCTTGTCGTTGAGGTCCTCGACGCGCGGCAGTCCCAGCTGCTCGCCGGCGCGGATGAAGGCTTCGGTGAGCGGATCGCGCTCCGCCTCGACCGAGACGTGCAGCGGCCCGGAACCGCCGCGCACGGCGCTGCCGCCGAGCGAGTGCGTCTCCATCTCGCGGAACGCCTTGCCGACCTCGTCCCAGCCCCAGCCGCGCGCGCCGAGCGCCGCCCAAGCATCGTAATCCTCGGGCTGACCCCGGAAATACATCATGCCGTTGACCGAGGACGAGCCGCCGAGCACCTTCCCACGCAGCCAGGTTTCCGACGGGATGTCATCATGCGCCTCGGTCTGTAAATACCAAACCTGGGAAGCGTCGCCGTACACCTTGGCGACGCCGCGCGGCATGTGGATGAACGGGCTCTTGTCGACCGGTCCCGCCTCCAGCAGCAGCACCTTGTTGCCCGGATTCTCCGAAAGCCGCTCCGCGAGCACACACCCGGCGGAGCCCGCCCCGACGATGATATAATCCCAACCGCTCACAATCCCCTCCGCTCGCGTCACATTCACGCCGGTCCGATCCGGCTCCTATCGTTCATCCGCGATGCGCTGCAGGCAATCCACGAGTGCGCCGGGCGACGAGAAGAAGGGCGAGTGATCGCTTTCCAGCGTGAACACCGGTGAGCAGGGCAGCTCTTCCTGCATCAACCGCTGCAGCTCGAGCGGCACGGCATTATCCTCGGCGCATTCGATATAGGCCCGCCGGACCGAACCGAAGCGATCGGAAGTGAGTGCGAGCGGCGTCGTGAAGACCGCCATGGGTTCCGGAGTAAGTTGTTCCTTGGCGCGCGCGATCCACGCCGGCTCGGTGCGGTTGTAGAATGCGGGCCCGACCGCGTCCGGGTGGATCGTCGTCGTGCCGTCGTCGCCGGCGATCACCACACCCGGCTTCGCTTCGCGGGATATGCGATTGGCGACGTCGAACAGCGTCTGCCCCGGCGGCACGAGGAACGCCGCGAGATAGACCAGCGTCTCGATGCGATCCGGCGCGCGCTCGGCAACCGCGCTGATCACGATGCCGCCGCGGCTATGGCCGACGAGCACGACCTTGTCCGCCAACCCGGCAATGATATCGGCGATCTGGTCTGCCCAGCGCGCGAGCGTCACGGTCGACAGCGGCGTTTTGTCGCCGCCCATGCCGAGCAAATCGGGCGCGACGACCTGGTGGCCCGCAGCTTCGAGCAGCGGCACCACCCGCTCCCAGCACCAGCCGGCATGCCAGGCACCGGAAACCAGCACGAACGTCGCCACAGCCCCTCCCCGTCGATTCCCGGCGCAGCGATAGCGGGCTGTAACGCGCGCGGCTACGATCAAGCCGGCTCGAAGCGCAGCCCGGCCGCGGATCGCTTCATCCGGCCCGCGTGCGGATGGGGCAGATGCGCCGGGATGATCAGCATGTCGCGGGTCAGGCTCTCCTCGACGAGGCGACGGCGCGTCGCCACGATCGCCTCTCCATCGTCATAGTCGCCGAAATGAAGCGTCGGCTCGATCAGCTGAAGCGGATGGTGAAAGGCGTCCCCCGAGAACATAGCCTCCGCGCCGCCCGTAACCAGGCGCAGCATGCTGTGGCCATGAGTGTGGCCGGGCCCGGGCTCGACGTGGAGGTTCGGCAGGATCGCATGACCGTCCAGCACGAGCTCGGCGAGGCCTGCCGCGACGACGGGCGCGATCGAGCGCTCGTAGACGCCGTCGTTATACGCGACGCGGCGGTAGCGAGCGACGCGATCCGGGTGCCACCGATCAAGCTCGCGCCGCGCGAAGACGTAGCGCGCGTTCGGGAAGGTCGGCACCCAGCGGCCGTCGCGCAGCATCGTGTTCCAGCCGCAATGATCATAGTGCATGTGCGTGCAGAAGACATAGTCGACATCTTCGACGCGCGTGCCGGTCGCCTCGAACCGTTCGAGAAACGGAATATCGAGCCGGTCGAACAACGGGATCGGATTGGGGCGGCCGTTGCCGGTGCAGGGATCGACCACCACGATTTTGTCGCCGATCTTCACGATCCAGCTTCGGAAGTTAAGCCGCCACAGATCGCCGGGCTCGAGAAAATGCGGCGCCAGCCAGGCTCGATGCGCCTCCACGAGCGCGCCGTTCGCGCCGAGCGCGGTGATCGGAATGCCCGGCATCTCGAGCTCGAGCGCCGAATCGATCATCGCATCGCCGATCGCGAACGCCGCCATGCTCCCCGCTCCTCCCTACGCCGTTCGCCGATTCGGTATCGCGGACGGCGCCATACCAAAAGGGAGTGGCGGCCCGTGACGACACCATTAAGCTGTCCGTATAATCGAGGAAGAGACGCGGAATGGCTGGAGTTGTAAAGGGCGGCGTCGCGGTGGTGACCGGCGGCGCAACGGGCATAGGCTTCGCGCTGGCGCGCCAGCTCGCCGACCGGGGCATGAAGGTGATCCTCGCCTCGACCAACCGCGAACGGCTCGACAAGGCGGTCGCCGCGATCCGCGCTGAGGGCGGCACCGCCGTCGCCGAAGTCTGCGATGTGACCGACCGCGCGGCGGTTCGCGCGCTGGCCGCGCGCGTCGAACAGGAACATGGCCCCGTCGATCTCCTCTGCGCCAACGCCGGCGGCACGACCACCGGCACCTATCTGGAGCATGATGACGGCGACTGGGATTGGTCGATCGACGTCAACCTCCGCGGCGCGACGAACAGCCTCCAGGCCTTCTATCCGGCAATGGCGGAGCGCGGCTCCGGCCACATAGTGCTCACCGGATCGCAGACCGCCTATGCGCCCGATTGGGTGCTCCAGCACGGACCCTATGTCGCCGCCAAGGCGGCGGTGCACACGCTGGTCTTCACGATGCGCCAGGAAGCGGCCGAACGCGGCGTCGCCCTCTCGCTGCTCGTTCCGGCGGGCACGGACACCGAGGTGCTCAAGGGCCAGCGCAGCCGGCCGGACCGCTACGGGTCGGCACGCGAAGGCGGACTGCGCATGGGCGAGAACCTGCCCGAACTCGGCACCGAAGGCCTGTGGCTGAGCGCGGACGAGGTCGCACGGCGGGCGATCGTCGGCATCGATGCCAACCTGCCCGTGATCATCACCCATCCCGCGATGCGCCCGCTGGTGAAGCATTATTTCGACCGCATACTCGCCGCCTACGACACCGCGGCGGAAGCGGCGATCGCCGCGGGCCAGCCGGCGTAGCGCCCCGTCTCGTGGCGCAGCGATCAGGGAACATCGAGCCGCAGCGCATGGGGTTCGACTTCGATCCGCAGGATCGAAGTTTCCTGAGCGCCTGCCTTGGCAGGCCATCGAAGGGCTCAGCCCGAACGGCTGAGGCGATTCAGGCTGATCGAATAGCGCTCTAGGCGGCCGCCCCGCTGCTCTTCCGGGACGTCGCGGCGTCCCACCCGCGCAGCTTGCCGAGCGCGAACGCATCGACGATCGTGACCAATGCCACGATGCCGACGCCGATCGCGGCGTTGCGGCGTTTGCTGCCGTCTTTGGTGCCCGCGGTCGCGCCGAGCGTCGCGAGATCAACGACGTCGCCGGCGAGACGTGCTGCGATCGGCCAGGCGAGCGTTGGCGCGGCGACCGCGCCCGCACCGGTCGCGATTTCGCGCGCGGCGGCGAGCCTGAACGCGGTCGGCGACGTGATCCCGACCCCGCGCGCGAGGCGCTTCGCCATCACCGCATCGAAAAGGCCGAGACCGATGCTCGTCCAGCCGATCGCCGTCACGAGCCTGCGGATTTGATCCTTCGCCATCCTATCGTCACTCGCGTCTCTGACCACTCGCTCCGAAACGGCTCGTCCGAGCTTAGGTTGCGCATGTCAGTTCCCCCCGCGCTCGTCCGGCACCAGCAGATCAAGCCGGTTGCGGCCGTCCGCGCGCGCATAGCCGAGCACGCGCGTCCAGGCCCGCACGATCGCCAGGCCGCCGCCGCCGCCGCGCTCGGGCGGCAGCTCCGGTTGAGGGGCGTCGCGCGGATCGAACGGATCGCAGCCGTCGCACAGGCGCAGATGGGTGCCGCCCGCCTCACGCCACAGGGCGAGCTCGATGTCGCCGCCTGCATCGCCGCAGCCATGCTCGACGAGGTTGCAGACCAGCTCCTCGACGATCACCGCCAATGTATCGGCCTCGGCGAGAGCCTCCCGCTCGGCGAAGCGGCGAACATAGGCGATCGCCTCGCCCGCCGCGCCGGGACCGCGTGCGATCCGAAGCGGCGGTGGCGCGGTCATGCCGGCGTCCGCCGCAGCGCCAGGATGGTGAGATCGTCATAGGGGTCGGCGCCGTCCTCGAACGCGCGCACCGCGCTCCGCAACGCATCGACCGCCCCGCGGGCCAGCCATCCGTCGCCGAGCCGCGTCAGCACCAGCTCGACGCCCGCGCGGTCGAAGCTGCGGCCGTCGACCGCCTGCGCATCGACAATCCCGTCGGTGATCACGACGAGCCCCTCGCCCGGAGCCAGCGTCTTGTGTTCAACGTCATAGGGAAAGTCATCGGCCGTGCCGATCGGTGGGCCACCCTCGATGACGAGTTCCTCGATCCTCCCGTCGGCGCGCAGCAGGAACGGGTTCTCGTGGCCGGCGCTGAACAGCGCGAGCGCGCCGCTGGTCACGTCGAGGACGCCGATCAGCATCGTGACGAACATGTCCGCGGCATTGTGGCGGCCGAGATCCGCGACGAGCAGCGCGATCGTACGCGCGAGATCGCCGGCCGCCTGCCGGATCGCGCTTTCGGCCAGAGCCTTGGAAAGCGCCATGAACAGCGCCGCGTCGACGCCCTTGCCGCTGACGTCGCCGACGAGAAAGGCGACGCGGCCGTCATCGAGCGCGAACGCATCATAGAAGTCGCCGCCGACGCGGCGCGCCGGCTCGAGCAGCGCATCGACGTCGACGCCAGGGGCTATGCGGGCGAGGTTCTCGCGCGGCTGGAGCATACCAAGCTGGATCTCGCGGGCCGCCTCCATCTCGCCGGCGGTGCGCGCGGCGGCGAGCTGCTGGGTGTGAAGCGCCTCGCGCAGCCGCCGCTGCGTCGCCATCGTCTCGGCGAGGAGGCCGACGAACGTCGCCGCCGCCGCCGCGCCGGCGATCAGCAGCGGCCGCAGCGGATCGAGCAGCAGCGCGAGCAGCAGGAACGCCGCGGCGCTGACCGCGAGAACGATCAGCGCCAGCGCGACCGGCACGGCATAGGCAGCGATGCCGTCGAGGCGCGGGAACCACAGGATCACGACGAGCGCGAGCAGCAGCCCTGCCGCATCCTCGGCGACCAGCGCCCAGGCCGGCCGTTCCAGCCAGCCGCCGCGCAGGATCGCATCGACCGCCTGCGCCTGGATGTGCGGGCCGAAGTCACGCGCGGAGAGCGGCGTCGTTACGACATCGGTCGAGCCGCCGCTGGTCAATCCGACGATCACGATCTTGCCGGCGAGCGAGGAGAGATCGTAGCCGCGGCGAAACACATCCGCCGCCGAGCTCGCGCCGCCCGCCGGCCAGCGCCCGAAGTGAAGCAGGAAGCGCCCGTCCGTGCGGACCGGGATCGTCCTCGTGCCGAGGCGGACGCCGTGCAGCGCATCACGCGCGACGATCGGCGTGAGCGCATCCAGGCCCTGACCGACGCGCGCGAGCTCCAGCGCGAAGCCGGCGTTGGCCGCGCCGTTCACCAGCCCCACCGCCGGCACATGCCGGACGATCCCGTCGGGATCCGGCTCGCCGTTGACGAGGCCGTAGCCGTGGCCGACCTCCTCGATCGCGGGAATGCTCGAAAGTGCCTGCGGCCAATGCTCGACGGTCGGCGGCAGCGGCGCCGTGAAGCTCGCCTCGACCGGGAGCTGTGCGGCATCCTTGTAGATCGGCTCGATGAAGTCGCTCTCGCGCGCGGTGACGCCGGCGCGCGCCAGCACCACCGGGCTCGCGCCGATCACGTCCGCGAAGCTCTTGTCCATCGAGGGCAGCGCCCGCAGCTGGGCCAGCGTCGCCGGCGGCAGGTCGGTCGCGTAGCGCTCCGCAAAACGCGCGGGCGCCTGGCGGTCCTCTTCGGGAAAGACCATGTCGAAGCCGATCGCGGCGACATGCCCTTTCTTGACGAGCAGCTCGGTCAACCGCGCGAGATCGTAGCGCGACCACGGCCAGCTGCCGATCGCATGAAGGCTGGCGGCATCGATGTCGACCGCCTTGACCTTCATCGCCGCGAGATCGCGCGGGTGCAGCCGCTGATAGGCGTCGAAGGTGACGTTGCCGAGCCGCTCGTTACCCTTCAGCAGCGTCAGCAACGCCAGCATGATTAGGCTTGCGAGAAAGCCGGCAGCGCGGATGCGGCGGCGTTGCCCGCGCTCCAGCGCCGGGGCGGCTTGCGTCGCCGCGTCAACCGTCTTCGACACGGAAGATCTTGTCGTAGCGGCTGATCGCGAACACCTCGCGCAGCTTCGCGTTGGCGCCCGCCAGCACGATCTCGACGCCGTCGGCTCCCTTGCGAGCGAGCGTCAGCGCGCGAAGGCCGCGGGACGACATGTACGGCACGTCCGAGAAGTCGATCCGGAGATCGCGCCGCTCGGTCTTGGCACGCTCGACCGCCGCCGTCAGCGCCTCGGCGAAGGCCGCCCACGTCGTCTCGTCGATCTTGCCCTGGGGTTGGAAGACCATCGGCGCGCCACCCTCGGACATGTTCGGTTCCCCATGCGGATCGAGTCCGCCGTCACTCTATACGTCCGTCGCGGCATTGCGAACGTCATCGAAACGAGCGCATCATCGCCACCGGCAGGAGTCGGCGCGCGAAGGAGGCTTGCGATGGCGAACATGGTGGCATGGGCGGCGCCGAGCGCCGGCGCGAAGCTCGCACGCATCGAACGCGAAGTGCCGCAACCCGGCCCGACCGAGCTCTTGATCCGCGTGCACGCCTGCGGCGTCTGCCACAGCGACTCCCTCACCGTCGAAGGGCATATGCCGGGCATCCAATATCCGCGTGTGCCCGGCCACGAGGTGATCGGCACCATCGAGGCGCTCGGCACCGAGGTGAAGGGCTGGCGGATCGGCGAGCGTGTCGGCGTCGGCTGGTTCGGCGGCTCGTGCGGCTACTGCCCGCGCTGCCGCCGCGGCGATGCCTTCGCGTGCGAGACGATCACGGCGGCGACGGGCGTGACGCGCGACGGCGGCTACGCCACGCACATGCTCGCGGAAACATCGGCAGCGGCGCACGTGCCCGGCGATCTTGACGCGGTCGAGTCCGCGCCGCTGCTCTGCGCCGGCATCACCACCTTCAACGCGCTGCGCAACAGCGGTGCGAGCGCCGGCGATCTCGTCGTCGTCCACGGTGTCGGCGGCCTCGGCCATCTCGGCATCCAATATGCCCGGCGGCTCGGCTTCCACACCGTCGCGGTCAATCGCGGCCGTGACAAGGAAGAGCTCGCCCGCTCCCTCGGCGCGCACGACTATATTGACAGCGAGTATGGCGACGTCGCCGCGGCGATCGGCAAGCTAGGCGGCGCGAAGGCGATCATCGCGACGGTAACGAGCCCCGATGCGATGCAGGCGATCGTCGGCGGCCTCGGCCCGCGGGGCACGATGATGGTGATCGGCGCGGTCGGCACCTTCTCGGTCGACACGCTTGGGCTGCTCCTCAAGAGCGCCGCGCTCAAGGGCTGGTATTCGGGCGTCGCCGCCGATTCCGAGGACACGCTCGCCTTCAGCAAGCTGAACGACGTCCGCTCGATGAACGAGATCTATCCGTTCGCCGAAGCGCAGGCGGCCTACGACCGGATGATGAGCGGCAAGGCCCGCTTCCGCGTCGTCATCCGCATGGATTGACAGCGGAAACCCGCACTGGACGCGGCCTTCGCCACGTCCTATATACCGCACGGTATGGAAGTGGCGATTGCCTCCCCGGCGGCCAAGGGCCGGCCGCGCGAGTTCTGCACCGAACAGGCGCTGGCGTCGGCTTTGCGCGTGTTCTGGAAGCGCGGCTATGAGGGCGCCTCGATGGCGGAGCTTACCGCCGAGATGGGAATCACCAAGCCCAGCCTCTACGCCGCCTACGGCAACAAGGAAGCGCTCTTCAAGAAGGCGCTCGATCTCTACGAGCGCGAGAAGCTCGCCTATGTCGGCGAAGCGCTCGAAGCCCCCACCGCCCGCGGCGTCGCCGAGCGGCTGTTGCGCGGCGCGCTGGCGATGCAGTCGAGCAGTTGCGATCCGAAGGGATGCCTCAACGTGATCGGCGCGGTCGCGTGTGGGGTAGAAGCGGAATCCATTCGTGAGGAAGTGCTCAAGCGCCGCGCCTCGTCGCAGGCGGTGCTGATCGCGCGGTTCGAGCGGGCCCAGGCCGACGGCGATCTGCCGGACGGCATCGCGCCGACGGCGCTGGTCTCCTACCTGCTGGCGGTGATGCAGGGTCTCTCCGTCCAGGCGAGCGCCAACGCTTCGCGCGAAAACCTCGAGGCGATCGTCGAGACCGCCCTCGCGACTTGGCCGGGCCGCTAGGCTTCAGAAAAATACCTATCGGTACAAAATAGGCGTTGACGCGCCGCCGCCGCGTTTCTATACCGGTTGGTAGGGAAGAGGACCGCTCAGTCGGGAGCGGTCGATCCGAGCAGCATCAGCAACCCGGTGGGCGGCGTTCGCGCCGCTACCGGCCGCGACATGCTCCGTTCAGACGGGGCGGCCGATTGGTCGCGTCACCGGGGCATAGCGGCTGCCCGAAGCCAGGGAAGGAAGACACCATGGCCTATCTCGATCTTCACGCCACCTTCCAGCCCGCCACGCCCGCATCGCGGGCGGATGTGCCGGCGCCGCAGCCCGCGTCCTTCTCACCGCTCGAGTGGAATGTGATCGCGCTTGCGCGGCGCGACGGGCTCACCAGTCTATCCGAGCCGTCGCGGCTCGCCCGCGCGCTCGGCGGCCTGTTCGGGCGCGGGACGGACGCACGGCTCGCCGACCCACGGCTGGAGACGCTGCGCCGCCTTGCGGTCCACGCCTGGCATCGCGGCTACGCGCTGCCAGTGTCCGAGCTCAAGGCGTTCGTCGCCGCGGGCTTCAGCATGGACCAGGCCGAGACGCTGCTTGCCAGCGTGACCGGTGTGCGCGCCGGCATGCGTGCCGCGGTATAGAAGAGCAGCGAGCTAAGTTCGAGTGCTGGGCGGCCTCATCGCGACGAGGCTCCTCCCTCCAGCACTCGAAGGGACGCGTGCGTGTTTCGTTCCGGCACGCGAACGATCGCATGGGAATAGCTGTCTTCGCCGGCCTGGCGGATGATCGAGGCGAAAGGCTGCGCCCGCTTGGCGCTCGCGCCGCCATGCTCTAGGCTGTGATCACAGCTTGGGGTGGACTCGTGGGAGAACTCGCTAGAACCGATGGCCTGCGCCTGCCCGGCCGCGCGATCGTCGACGGTGCGGCCGTCGAGCCTCGCGCAACTTTCGACAATGTCTCGCCGCGCGACGGCGGCATCCTCGGGCAAGTGGCGCGGTGCGGTGCCGCCGACGTCGATCGTGCCGTCGCCTCCGCCCGCGCCGCATTCGAGGACGGGCGCTGGCGCGAACAGCCCTATCGCGCCAAGAAGCAGGTGCTGCACAAGCTTGCGGACCTGATCGAGACGCATCTCGAGGAGCTTGCGACGCTCGAAAGCCTCGACATGGGCAAGCCGATCGCCGATGCGCGTGCCTTCGACATTCCCGCCTCGGCCAACAGCTTCCGCTATTATGCCGAGGCGCTCGATAAGCTCTACGGTGAAGTCGGCCCACATCACCCCGATCGCATCTCCTGGGTGGTGCACGAGCCGCTGGGCGTGATCGGCTGCATCGTGCCGTGGAACTTCCCGCTCAACATGGCGGCGTGGAAGGTCGCGCCAGCGCTCGCGATGGGCAACTCGGTGGTGCTCAAGCCCGCCGAGCAATCGCCGATGACCGCGATCCGCCTCGGCGAGCTCGCGCTAGAGGCGGGCCTGCCGCCCGGCGTGCTCAACGTCGTTCCCGGCTATGGCGAGGAAGCGGGACAGGCGCTCGGCCGCCACATGGACGTCGACATGCTCGCCTTCACCGGCTCGGGGTCGGTCGGCGGCCTACTGATGCGCTATGCCGGCAAGAGCAATCTCAAGCGGGTGTCGCTGGAACTGGGCGGCAAGTCGCCCCAGATCGTCTTCGCCGACTGCCCCGACATGGAGGCCGCCGCGCAGGCCGCCGCCTGGGGCATCTTCTTCAACCAGGGCGAGGTTTGCACCGCCGCCTCGCGCCTGCTCGTCGAGAACGGCATCAAGGCGGAGTTCGTCGCGCGCGTCGTCGCGATCGCCAAGGCGATCGTGCCCGGCGATCCGCTCGATCCGGACACCAGATTCGGCGCGATGGTCAGCGAGGAGCAGATGACCGGCGTGCTTCGCCGCATTCAGCGCGCGGAAGCCGATGGCGCCAAGCTCCTGCTCGGCGGCCAGCGGGTGCGCGAGGAAAGCGGCGGCTTCTTCGTCACGCCGACGGTGTTCGACGACGTCGATCCCGCCTCCGCGCTCGCGCAGCAGGAGGTGTTCGGTCCCGTGCTCGGCGCAATCGGCTTCGACACGACTGAGGAAGCGTTCCGGCTCGCAAACCAGACCGTCTACGGGCTTGCCGCCGGCGTCTGGACCGCCGACGTCACCCGCGCCCACCGCGCCGCACGCGCGATCCGCTCGGGCCTCGTCTGGATCAACGGCTGGGATGCGTGCGACATCACGATGCCGTTCGGCGGCTTCCGGCAGTCCGGCTTCGGCCGAGACCGCTCGATGCACGCGCTCGAGAAATATGCCGACCTCAAGGCGATCACGATCACGCTGGGGCCTCAGAAATGAGCGGCTTCACAGCGGACCCCAAGGAGGCGATCGACTGGCTCGACGCACATCCGGAGACGCAGTTTTTCGAAACGATCTTCACCTCGCTCGCGGGCGTTCCGCGTGGCAAGCGGCTGCGGCGTGACGAGCTGATCAAATGCTATGAAGGCTCGGCCTTCCTGCCGGGCTCGATCGTCGCGGTCGACATTCTCGGCCAGGATTGCGAGTCGACCGGCATGGTCTGGGAGACCGGCGACGCCGATCGCATCGCCCGCGCCGTCCCCGGCGGCCTCGTCCCCGCACCGTGGCTCGGCCCCGATGCTGCGCAGATACTGTGCTCGCTGCACGAGCTCGACGGATCGATCTGCGAATTCGATCCGCGCGCGATCCTGCAGCGCGTGCTCGATCGGCTGAAGGCGAACGGGCTGACGCCGGTCGTCGCCTGCGAGCTCGAATTCTACTTGGTCGAGAGCCGGCGCGGGAATGTCGTGCTCAGGCGGTCGCCGTTCACCGGGCGACGGCCGCACTACAACGAGGCGCACAATCTCGAGGAGACCGAGGACGCCGCCGACTTCCTCCGCGCGCTCTGGAAGGTCGCCGACGCGCAGGGCCTGCCGCTCGAGGGCGCAAGCGCCGAGGCCTCGCCCGGCCAGCTCGAGCTGACGCTCCATCATCGCGCCGATGCGCTCCGTGCCGGCGACGATGCGATACTGTTCAAGCGCGCCGCCAAGGGCGTCGCCCGGACGCTGCGCTGCGAGGCGACGTTCATGGCCAAGCCGTTCGCCGACATCGGCGGATCGGGCATGCACGTCCATATGTCGATGCTGGACGCGGACGGCGCGAACATCTTCGCCGACGAAGCGCCCGAAGGCACGCCCGCGCTGCGCCACGCGATCGGCGGCATGGCGGCGACGATGGCCGACGCGATGGCGATCCTCGCGCCCAACGCCAACAGCTATCGCCGCTTCGTCGCGCGCAGCTATGCGCCGGTCGCGCCGACCTGGGGGATCAACAACCGCACCGTCGCGCTGCGCATCCCGGCCGGCAGCGCCGCCTCGCGCCGCGTCGAGCATCGCGCCGCCGGCGCGGACGCGAACCCCTATCTCGTCCTCGCCGCGATCCTCGCCGGCGCGCATCACGGCATCACCCAGGCGATCGATCCCGGCCCGGCCACGCATGGCGACGGTTATGCCGCCGCAGCCGCCTCCGAACACCACCTCCCGACCGATTGGATCCACGCCGTCGATCGTTTCGAGAAGTCGGCGATCATGCGCGACTATCTCGGCGGCGCCTTCGTCGACCTCTACGTCGCGGTCAAACGCACCGAGCAGGCGCGGTTCAACGCGGTGGTCACCAGCCTCGACCACGACTGGTATCTGGCGAATGCCTAGCGCCGAACAGCAGAAGACCGTTCGTCCTGAGCGCAGCCGAAGGACGTGCCAAGCAAAGCGACATCCGTTCGCACTGAGCTTGTCGAAGTGCAGCCACGGCGTGGCCTTCGACATCGCTCAGGCTGAACGGAGCGAAGCGCCGGTGGCACGTACTTCGACTTCGCTCAGCACGAACGATGGAAGTTTGACGAGAGTCAGTCGTCCGTGACCGAGCTCAGTCCCGCATGACCGAGCAGCCCGCCTCCAAAGCCCACGCTGCCTTCGCGACGACGTTTCTCGCCCCCGCCTTCTGGCTGATCGCCTTCTTCCTGGTCCCGCTCGGGATCATCTGGGCCTACAGCTTCGGCCGCACCGTCGGGCTCACCGAGATCGCGATCGACGGCACCTTCGCCAACTATGCGCGCATCGCCGATCCGGTCTATGTCGAGGTGTTCGTCAAATCGATCGCCTATGCGGCGCTGACGACCCTGCTCTGCCTCGTCGTCGGCTTCCCGGTCGCGCTCGCGATAACCTTCGCGTCCGATCGCGCCAAGATCTGGCTGCTGCTGCTCATCATGCTGCCGTTCTGGACCAACCTCTTGGTCCGCACCTACGCGCTGATGGCGGTCCTGCGCACGGAGGGCTTCGTCAACGATATGCTCGGCTGGGTCGGCGTCGGCCCGCTGCCGCTGCTCCACAACAATTTCGCGGTCGTGTTCGGGCTCGTCTACGTCAACCTGCCGTTCCTCGTGTTGCCGCTCTATTCGGCGCTTGACCGGCTCGATCGCTCGCTGCTCGAAGCGAGCCTCGATCTCGGCGCCGGGCACCTGCGCACGATCTTCGAGATCGTCGTGCCGCTGGCGCTGCCCGGCATCCTCTCGGGGCTCTTGATCACCTTCATTCCGGCGCTCGGCTCCTATCTGACGCCCGATCTGCTCGGCGGCCCCGACAGCCAGATGATCGCCAACGTCATCGAGCGCCAGTTCAAGCGCGCCAACGACTGGCCGTTCGGCGCGGCGCTCAGCTTCATCCTGATGTATCTTACCTTCATCGCGATCGCGGTGCAGGCGGTGGTCACAAGGCGGCGCGAGGCGCTGGCGCGATGAGCAGTCTCCTCAACCGGTGCCCGTTCGTGTCGAGCGTAGTCGAGACACGCTCGCGCGCCCCCCGCAGCACGTCCCTCGACTTCGCTCGGGACGAACGGTTCTGTTGGAGGCGGGCGTGAGCAAGTCCCGCCCTGCCCCGCTCGACTATCTCGCGCGCTGGCCGCTGCGGCTCTGGATCGGGCTCGTCGCGCTGTTCCTCTATGCGCCGCTGGTCACGCTGATCGCGTTCAGCTTCAACGAGAGCCGGCGCAACATCGTCTGGACCGGCTTCACGCTCGACTGGTACGGCGCGGTCGTCAACGACGGCGATCTGCTCGAGGCGTTCGGCAATTCGCTCACCATCGCGGCGCTGTCCACCGTCATCAGCGTGATCCTCGGCGCGCTGATCGCGGTCGCGATGTGGCGTTTCCGCTTTCCGTTAAAGCCGGCCTTCGAGGGCGCACTGGCGCTGCCGATCGTGGTGCCCGAGATCTGCATGGGCGTCGCGATGCTCGTCTTCTTCTCGCGCGTGATGCCGTGGCCGACCGACCTGCCCTGGCCGCTCGATCTCGGCGCGATCATCATCGCGCACATCTCGTTCAGCTTCCCGTTCGTCGCGGTGATCGTCCGCGCGCGCCTTGCCTCGTTCAACCGAGAACTCGAGGAGGCCGCGAAGGATCTCGGCGCATCCGAATGGCGCGCCTTCATCGACGTGCTGGTGCCGCACATGCGCCCGGCGCTGATCGCCGGCGGGTTGCTCGCCTTCACGCTCAGCCTCGACGATTTCGTCATCACCTTCTTCACGGCGGGGCCGGACACGGTCACCTTTCCGGTGAAGGTCTATTCGATGGTGCGCTTCTCGGTGACGCCCGAGGTCAACGCCGCCTCGACCATGCTGATCGTGGTGACGGTGCTGCTCACCGCGATCGGATTGCGCCTGCAAGGCCGCGACATTGCCAAGCTGGAAGGGGGTCAATGAGCGCGCTGATCCGCATCGAAGGCGTCTCGAAGCGCTTCGGCAACTTCGCCGCGGTCGACGACGTTTCGCTCGACATTCGCGAGAACGAGTTCTTCGCGCTGCTCGGCCCGTCCGGCTGCGGCAAGACGACGCTGCTCCGCATGCTTGCCGGGCTCGAGGTGCCGAGCGAGGGCCGTATCCTGATCGATGGGCAGGACATGGCGAACGTGGCGCCGAACAAGCGGCCGGTGAACATGGTGTTCCAGTCCTACGCCGTCTTCCCGCACATGACCGTCGCGCAGAATGTCGGCTACGGCCTCAGGATCGACGGTGTCGCCAGGGCTGAGATCGAGGGCCGCGTCCGCGAGGCGCTCGGCCTCGTCAAGCTCGACGGGCTCGAGGCGCGCAAGCCGGATCAGCTGTCCGGCGGCCAGCGCCAGCGCGTCGCGCTTGCCCGTGCGCTCATCAAACGACCCAAGGTGCTGCTGCTCGACGAGCCGCTCTCCGCGCTCGACGCCAAGCTGCGCGAGACGATGCGCTCCGAGCTCGCGATGATCCAGGACCAGGTCGGCGTCACTTTCGTCATGGTCACGCACGACCAGGACGAGGCGCTAGCGATGGCGTGCCGCTGCGGCGTGATGCACAAGGGGCAGCTCCAGCAGGTCGCGACGCCGGCCGACCTCTACGAATATCCCGCCAACCGCTTCGTCGCCGATTTCATCGGCAGCGTGAACCTGTTCGAGGGCCGGCTCGCGCTCGATCAGCCCGATCAGGCGCGCGTCGAGGTGCCGGGGCTCGGCGCCTCGATCTGGGTCGATCATGGCGTGACGGGCGCGACCGGGGGAACCGTATGGGCGGCGATCCGGCCCGAGAAGATCGAGCTGCATCACCGCGGCGCCCAAGCAGATGTTGGGGGCGGCGACCCGCCGCCACTGCCGGCCGGAACGCCGGTCGACGCCAATCTGCTCGAGGGCAGCGTGCGCCACTCGTCCTATCTCGGCAGCGAGACGGTCTACGAGATCGAGGTCGCCGGCGGCCGCATGGTCAAGGTGCTGCGCTCGAACGTCCGCCGCTACGAGGAGCGCGCCTTCGAGGTGGGCGATGTGGTGTGGCTGAGCTGGAGCCCGCAGGCGCCCGCGGTGCTGCTGTCGTGATCCGCTCCCCGCAAATGCTTCCGTGCTCCTGCGGAAGCAGGAGCTCGCCGCCGCAAGCGACGCCGTTGTCGGAACGGCCTCCTGCTTTCGCAGGAGCACGAGGTAAGACGGCGCCATGACCCGTCCCCTCATCGGCATCACCGCCTGCACGCGCGATTTCGCCGGCGAAACCGCGCAGGTCGTCATCGACCGCTACATGGAGGCCGCGGTGCGCCATGCCGATGCCGATGCGGTGCTGATCCCGGCGCGGCCCGATCTCGTCGACGCGGTCACTATCGCGGCGCGGCTCGACGGGCTGCTGCTGACCGGCAGCCCCTCCAATGTCGCGCCGGCGCGCTACGGCGACGCCGACGCCGGCGACGGCCCGTTCGACGCGGGCCGCGACGAGATGGTGATGCGGCTGATCGCGGCGATGATCGATCGATCACGGCCCGTGCTCGGCATCTGTCGCGGCTTCCAGGAGCTGAACGTCGCGTTCGGCGGCACGCTCGCGCGCGACATGGGCGCGGTCGGCCGTGCGGTGTCGCACCACGCGCCGGACGGCGTTCCGCTCGATTCGATGTTCGCGCATGGGCACGACGTCATGCTGACGCCCGGCGGCGTGCTCGCCGACGCGTTCGGGCGCGATCGGCTGCACGTCAACTCGGTTCATTTCCAGGGCGTCGCACGGCTCGGGTCGGATCTCAGGATCGAGGCGCAAGCGCCCGACGGCGTGATCGAAGCCGTCTCGGCCAACCCCAACGGCGCGGCGATCCTCGGCGTCCAGTGGCACCCCGAATGGCAGAGCGACCGCGACGCGGCGAGCCAGGGCATCTTCCACATCTTCGGCCGTGCGCTGCGGGGTGAGAATGCCGTGCGGTGCTCCGGCGAAGGCCGAAGCGCTGGCGACGAAGGACCGGCGCCCGTGGCACAGGGCTCCGGCCTTCGCCGGAGCACAGAAGAGACATCGGAGGCGCACTCATGACCGCACGCCGCAACCACGACATCGCCGAGCTGCGCCGGCTCGACGTCGCGCACCATCTGCCCGCGCAATCCTCGTACAAGCTCCAACAGGAGATGGGCGGCAGCCGCGTCATCGTCCGCGCGGAAGGCTCGACGATCTGGGACGGGGACGGCAACGCCATCCTCGACGGCATGGCCGGCCTGTGGTGCGTCGACGTCGGCTATGGCCGCAAGGAGCTGGCCGAGGTCGCCTGCGAGCAGATGCTCGAGCTACCCTATTACAACAGCTTCTTCCGCACCGCGACGACGCCCGCGATCGAGCTCGCCGCCAAGCTCGCGGGGCTGCTCGGCGGCGAGCTCCAGCATATCTTCTTCAACTCGTCCGGTTCCGAGTCCAACGACACCGTTTTCCGGCTCGTCCGCACCTATTGGGCGATCAAGGGAAGCCCGGAGCGCACCATCTTCATCAGCCGCAAGAACGCCTATCACGGCTCGACCGTGGCCGGCGCCAGCCTCGGCGGGATGAGCTACATGCACGCCCAGGGCGGGCTGCCGATCCCGGGCATCGAGCATGTTGTCCAGCCCTATCGCTTCGGCGAGGCGCATGGCGAGGACGACGACGCGTTCGGAGCGCGCGCCGCGCAGGCAATCGAGGACCGCATCCTCGCGGTCGGCCCCGAAAAGGTTGCCGCCTTCATTGGTGAGCCGGTACAGGGCGCGGGCGGTGTCATCATCCCGCCGCCGGGCTATTGGCCGCGCGTCGAGGCGATCTGCCGCAAATACGGCATCCTGCTCGTCGCCGACGAGGTGATCACCGGCTTCGGGCGGCTGGGCGAGTGGTTCGGCTTCAAGAAATTCGGCTTCACGCCCGATCTTGTCAGCATGGCGAAGGGCCTGTCCTCGGGCTATCTGCCGATCTCGGCAACCGCGGTCTCGCGCGAGATCGTCGAGACGCTGCGCTCGGTCGACGACGATTTCGTCCACGGGTACACCTATTCGGGCCACCCGACCGCGGCCGCAGTGGCGCTGCGCAACCTCGAGATCATCGAGCGCGAAGGCCTGGTCGATCGCGTCCGCTCGGACATCGGCCCGCACTTAGCCGTCGCGCTCCGCCGGCTCGACGACCATCCGCTGGTCGGCGAGGCGCGCTCGATCGGGCTGATCGGCGGCGTCGAGATCGTCTCCGAGAAAGGCACGAACGCGCGCTTCGGCGGCCGCGAGGGCAACGCCGGGCCGATGGTGCGCGACGCCTGTATCGCGCGCGGGCTGATGGTCCGCGCGATCCGCGACACGATCGTGATGTGCCCGCCCTTCGTCATCACCCATGAGGAGGTCGATCGCATGATCGCGATCATCGCCGCCGCGCTCGACGACGTCGCCGAGCAACTCCGCCGCCTCGATCGGCCGCCGCCGCGCGAGGTGCTGGAGGGCGCGGAACCGGGCCTGTAGCGATACGATAGCCGTCACCGTTCGTATCAAAGGAAGTTGGGGGGGGCGCTGAGCCCGATCGAACATGGACACATTCGCCACCTGGATCAGGGACAATCGCATCAGCGAGGTCGAGTGCCTCGTGCCGGACATGAACGGCGTCATCCGCGGCAAGGTCTGGCCCGCCAGCAAGTTCGTCGACTCAGTACGCAACGATTCACTGCGCATGCCGTCGAGCGTGTTCGCGGTGACCGTCACCGGCGAATATGCGGACGAGGAAAGCAATGAGGAGAGCTTCAGCGATCCCGACGTCTCGCTTCACCCTGACGCCGCGACGCTGTGCGTCGCGCCGGGTTTCAAGACGCCGACCGCGTTCGTCTTCGCCGATGCCTATCACAAGGGCGGCGGCGGCCCTTACGAGACCAGTCCGCGCTTCGTGCTCAAGAAGGTGCTCGAATTCTACACCGAAATGGGCTGGCGGATGGAGTTGGCGCCCGAACTCGAATTCTATCTGACGCAGGTCAATACCGATCCCGATCTGCCGCTGCTGCCGCCGGCTGGCCGATCGGGCCGCGCCGAAACCGCGCCGCAGCCCTACGGGCTCGAGGCCGTGACCGAATATGAGGATCTTATCGAGGACATCTACGAATACGCCGAAACCGCCTCACTCCACCTGGATACGATGATCCACGAGGCCGGCACCGCCCAGCTCGAGATCAATTTCAACCATGGCGACCCGGTCCATGTCTGCGACCAGGTCTTCCTGTTCAAGCGCATCGTCCGCCAAGTCGCGCTGAAGCACGGCGTATACGCGACGTTCATGGCCAAGCCGATGGAAAACCAGCCCGGTTCGGCGATGCACCAGCATATCTCCGCCGTGGACATCAAGACGGGCCGCAACCTGTTCGCCGACGGCCGCGGGCGCGAGGGGCTGAGCAAGGTCTTCCGCCATTTCGTCGGCGGGCTGCAGACGCTGCTGCCCGAAGTCGCGCCGCTGTTCGCGCCGAACGTCAACAGCTTCCGCCGGATGCGCCCGACCCATTCGGCGCCGATCAACCTGCAATGGGGCTACGACAACCGATCCTGCGGCCTGCGCGTGCCGATCACCGATGCCGCCTCGACGCGCGTAGAGAACCGCGTGCCGGGCGCCGACGCGAACCCCTATCTCGCCGCCGCCGCCAGTCTCGTCTGCGGCTATATCGGCGTGCGCGATCGCATCGAGCCCGCGCCGATGGTCGACGGCAACGCCTATCGCCATCCGCGCACGCTGCCCCGCAACCTTGACGAGGCGCTCGACCGGCTGCTCAAGTGCCGACCGGTGATCGAGCTCTTGGGCGAGGACTTCATCCGCGCCTTCCACCGCATCAAGGCCGACGAGCTCAACGCCTATGAAGGCGTGATCAGCAGCTGGGAACGCGACCACTTGCTGCTGAAGGTCTAGCTCTCTTCCGCTCGCGAAAGAAGAGGCGGTGGGAGGGTAAGGGCAAGCAGGTTTCGGCCCCCCACTTGATGAAGAAGACCCTGACCCCACCCTCTCCCGCAAGCGGGAGAGGGCCCAAGAAGAGAAGCCCATGGCCACCACCGCACCGCCCAACGACCTCGCCGCCTTTTGGATGCCGTTCACCGACAATCGCGGCTACAAGGCGAACCCGCGCATGCTCGGGCGTGCCCGCGACATGCATTACTGGACGCCGGACGGGCGGCAGATCCTCGACGGGACGGCAGGCCTGTGGTGCGTCAATGCCGGCCACTGCCGCGAGCCGATCACGCAGGCGATCCAGGCGAGCGCCGCCGCGCTCGATTTCGCGCCGACCTTCCAGCTCGCCCATCCCAGCGTGTTCCGGCTCGCCTCCGCCATCGGGGCGATGACGCCCGCCGGGCTCGACCGCATCTTCTTCACCAACTCCGGCTCCGAAGCCGTCGACACCGCGCTCAAGATCGCGCTCGCCTATCACCGCGCACGCGGCGAGGGGCAGCGCACGCGGCTGATCGGCCGGGCGCGCGCCTATCATGGCGTCAATTTCGGCGGCACCTCGGTCGGCGGCATCGTCGGCAACCGCAAACAGTTCCTCAGCCTGCCCGGCGTCGACCACCTGCCCCACACTTACAATCGGGCGGAGCAGGCGTTCACCCGTGGCCAGCCGGAATGGGGCGGCCACCTCGCCGACGCACTCGAGGATCTCGTCAACCTGCACGGGCCGGACACGATCGCCGCAGTGATCGTCGAGCCGCTCGCAGGCTCGACCGGGGTACTTCCGCCGCCGGTCGGCTATCTCGAAAAGCTTCGCGAGATCACGAAGCAGCGCGGTATATTGCTGATCTTCGACGAGGTCATCACTGGGTTCGGACGGCTGGGCGCGCCGTTCGCCGCGCAAGCCTTCGGCGTGACCCCTGACGTGATCGCGATGGCCAAGGGCCTCACCAACGGCGCGGTGCCGATGGGCGCTGTCGCCGCCGCCGGCTTCGTCCATGATGCGATCGTCGACAATGCCGCGCCCGGCATCGAACTGTTCCACGGCTACACCTATTCGGGGCACCCGCTCGCCGCCGCCGCCGGCCTCGCGACGCTCGAGATCTACGAAGGCGAAGGCCTGTTCGAGCGCGCCGCAGCGCTCGCCGCGCCCTGGGCCGACGCGATCCATGGCCTGCGCGATCTGCCTAACGTCATCGACATCCGCACCTGCGGCTTTGTCGCGGGGATCGAGTTCGGCGCATCGTCCGAGGGCGCCGGCGTACGCGCGCGCAAGATCTTTCACCACGCTTTCGACGGCGGCCTGCTCGTGCGCGCCACCGGCGACATCATTGCGCTCTCGCCGCCGCTGATCTGCACGGAAGCGCAGATCGGCGAGATCGCGGACCGACTGCGGGCAGCGATCCTCGCGGTGGGGTAGCGGCACGTAAGCTCCATTGAGGACAGAAAATTCAAGCGCTTGGTGCCTAAGGTCACACGCGCTGCGGCGTGAAATGCCGCGCGAAGGTCACAGAGTAACGTGACCTTCGCACCTGTGACCTTCAACGCGCCCGGCCGCCCCCGCGAATCCAACGGTGAAGACAAAGCTGCGATGGTGCGCCTGCTCCTGCGCTGTAGGAAAGTGGAATGTCGTCGCTGACATCCGGCAGCGGGGTCGCGCGGTTCCGCGCATGTCTGCAGCCGGCGCGATCATGATTGTTGTCGCCCCGCGATGTTCGCACGCTAGGATAGCGGCACGGCAGCGAGAGGCGGACCAGCACCATGGCACTGCGCATCGAAGGCGCGATCGACATGCACTGCCATTTCGGACCGGATTCCGTCGGCGCACCGCCCGCACCCGGCAGTTCCTCGGCCTTGAATGCGCTCACGGCGGCGACGGAGGCGCGGGACAGCGGCCACCAGGCGATCGTCCTCAAGGCGCACGGCTTCGCCTCGCCAGTGGTCGCCAGTTATATCGAACAGGCCGTCCCCGACATCCGTGTCTTCGGAGGCATCTGTACCGATCGTCCGAGCGGCGGTCTGAACGTCAATGCCGGCGAGACGGCTCTGCAGCTGGGCGCACGGATCGTGTGGCTACCGACGCTCCACAGCCATCAGGATTATCTGAACGGGATGGGCGCGCGGTTCGGAATAGAGGGCTGCGGCCTCAAGGTGCTCGATGAGGACGGCGAACTCGTCGAAGCGGTTCGCGAGATCGCGCGGCTCGTCCGCCAGCACGACGCGATCCTGGCAACCGGCCATATCACCGCGGCGGAACACGGCGCGGTGGTGCGCGCGTTCGCATCGGAATGCGAAGTCGTCGTGACGCATGCCGGCGAGCACCTCGCCGGACCGCACCTGACGCCCTGCCAATGCCGCGAACTTGCCGACATGGGCGTGACGATCGAGCTGACCGCGCTCAGCTGCAACCACAATATGGGGCCCGGCGCGAAGAGCATCCCCGACATGCTGGCGGTGATCCGCGAGATCGGCGTCGATCGCTGCACGCTCGCGTCCGATTACGGCTGGTCGGACGCGATTGCGCACCCTGTCTCGGCGCTGGGCGATTTCCTCGAGCATCTCTGGGACGAAGGCTTGGGCGAAGACGATCTCGCGCTGATGGCGCGCGACACGCCGAAGCGCCTGCTCCGGATCGACTGATCGCTTCTTTTGCCTTCGGCGACGACGGCGATCGGCCCGCAGCTCCAGCCGCGACCGCAGCGCGCCCAGCCTTCCGCCTGCGGAGATGAAGACCCCTGCCCGCTACTTCCGGTACGTCACCGTCATGCCGACGGTGCGCGGGCGGAAGGTGGAGTTCTCGAACAATGCGGTGTCGGCGTCCTCATGCGTGTAGCCGAGCTGCGGGGCGCTATCGAACAGGTTGTCGACGAACAGGGAGACGTTGGCACCATGCACCAGCGCGCCCGCGCGGAGCGACACGAAGGTGTTTGCTGCGGGCGCGATCAGCGCGGGATCGTAACTCTCGCTTGCCGGGTCGCGCTCGGGCGTCGGTGCTTTCAGCCGGCTCTGATACTCGACGTCGCCGCGGACGTAGAAATCGAGATCGTTGACCGGGAAGTCGTACTGCGCGCCGAAGCTCAGCGTCCACGGCGGCCCGTCGATTGCGTCGCCTTTGGTGACGACGACTTGGCCGCCGGCCGCGAGCGCCGCATCGGCGGTGTAGCGCGTGTGGGTATAGCCGATCGCCGCATCGAGCGTGACGCCGCGCACCGGGCTGATCGAAGCCTGCAGATCGAAGCCGCGACTGCGCGCTTTGCCGACGTTGGCGATGAAGCGGATCGCGCAGGTCGGCAGATTGACGATCTGCTGGATATTGTTCCAGTCCGACGTGTAGATCGATGCGTCGATCGTCAGTTTTCCGCCGAACAGCTTGTTCTTCGAGCCGACTTCCCAGCTCGTCACCTTGTCGGATTTGTAGGTCGTCGGCGCGCCGGCGAGGCCGAGCGCGGCGAGATCGTCGGCGCAGGGATCGATCGGCACCGGCGGATTAGCGCCCGCCGCGCGGAAGCCCTTGGACCAGCTCGCATAAACCAGATTGTTGCGATCGGCCTGGAAGTTGATGCCGAGCTTGGGCGTGAACGGCGAATCGCTCTCCTTGCCGCTGCCCTCGGTGCGGCCGGCGTTCTGCGAGCCGTCCGCGAAGTTGACGACCGAGAATTTGGTCTTGGCCTTGCGGCCGCCGGCCGTGAGCGAGAGCTGATCGGTGACGTGGTAGGTGAGGTTCGCAAAGGCCGCGATCTGCGATTCCTTGGCACTCGAGCTGTTGATGTAGCTGTCGACGCGGCCGTTGTTCACATAGAGTGGCCAGCCGAAGAAATCCTCGATCCCCTCACCGAACACCTGCTGGAAGAAGCTGTTGCCGAGCGGATCGACGAGCTCCTCCGTGCTGCGCTGCTTGGTGTGCTGGTAGAAAACGCCGACCACCCAGCTGAGCCTGGCGTTCGGATCGTCCGACTGAAGCCGCGCCTCCTGCGTCCAGATGCGCTGCGTGTTGGTGACGAGCGAGGGGCTCAGGTAGAAGGGTAGCGCCTTGTTGATGCCGGTCGGCGTCAGGAATGGGTAGAGCGGGCCTGGATTGTCGTCGGTGCTGCCGTTGACGCCGGTATCGGCGAAGCCGCAGCCATCGAGATAGCAGCTCTGGTAGTAGGACAGATCGTAGAGCGTGCCTGAGTAGCCGGTGATGTTGCGCCGCTTGAAATAGGACGTGTTCGAGATCAGCGAAACGCCGCTGAAATCATAGTGAATGTTGAGCGACGGCAGGACGAAGCGGTCCTTGCTGCCGCGATATTCGGGCGTCGAGGTGCGGAATACGCCGTTGCCGGGATCGGAGAGCCCGACGAAGAAATTGTCGGACGCGTGGGTGTCGCGCTTCTGATAGTGGACCGAAGGGGTGATCTTGAGTTCGTCGATCGGCGCATAGGTGAGCGCCGCACGCAGCACCGTCGTGTCGCCATGATTGATGTTCTTGTCGTCGACCCGGCCGCTCTGCTCGTCGACATGATCGATATAGCCGCCGTCGCGCCGATGCCAGGCGGATATCCGGAAGCCGAGCTTGTCCTTCACGATCGGGCCGCCGATCGCCGAGCCCGCCTCCCAGCTCAGCGCGCCGTGCGCAGTGCTGGCAATCTCGCCGCGATCATACGTCTGGAAATGCTGGAGATTGGGCTGCGGCGTGATGAAGCGGACGGTGCCGCCCTCCGAACCCGCGCCGAACAGCGTGCCCTGCGGCCCACGCAACACCTCGACCCGCTCGAGATCGAAGATCGCCGGCAGCGTGTTCTCGGAATTGAAGCCGAGCCCGCGGATCTGGATCGGCGTGTCGTCGATATAGATGCCGGTGGTGCCTGCGCCGGCGTCGGACGAGATGCCGCGGATGCTGATGTTGTCGGCGGCACCGCCCTCGCTGCGGCCGAAGCGCACGCCCGGGGTGAAGCGTGCGACGTCGGCGAAGTCCTTGAGGCCACGCACGTCCATCGATTGCTGCGAGAAGGCGCTGACCGAGAGCGGCACCTTCTGGAGCGATTGCGCCTGGCGCGTCGCGGTGACGATGATCTCGCCATTGGACGCGCCCGGCGCGGAGGCGGCGGCGCTCGCGGCGGTGGCACCGGAGGGCGGCGGCGCCGCGGTCTGTGCCTGGGCGAGGCCCGGCAGCGACGCGATCAGCACCGCGCCTATTACCCGCTTCGATCGCTTCGTGGCCCCCGTCACGTCCATATCGTCCCCCTGATGGCCGAGCAGACGATCTCTCCCGAAACGCCGGCGTCTCGCGCGCCCGGGTTCATGTGATCACAGCGGCGAAGAGCGAGTCAATCTTAGAAGGCGTCCCGAAATGAGAGCGCCGACATCGCCGCGACGAGCGTCGGCCAGCGCATCAGCCGCCCGCCCGGAAAGCGCGGTATGTCGAGCCTGGCGAGCCGCCGGAAGTCGTCGGCCAGCATGCCCGCCTCGCCGCCGAGCGCCTGCGCCGCCAGTTTGCCCAGATAGGGTGCGAGCACGACGCCGAGCCCCGAAAAGCCAGCTATGGCGGTGAGCCCGGGTTCGATCTCGCGCACGAAGGGCATGCGGTTGGGCGTGATCGCCAGCGTGCCGCCCCAGGCATGTTCGATCCGCGTTCTCTTCAACTGCGGGAAGATGCGTAGCATGTGCGGGCGGACGAAGCCGGCGATATCGCTGGGGAAGGTCCAGCTGTAGTTCTCGCCGCCGCCGAACAGCAGCCGGTGATCGCGCGTGATCCGGAAATAATAGACGACGAAGCGAGAGTCCGAGACGGCGTGACCCTCCCGGATCAGGGCCTGTACCCCGCTTTCGCCGAGCGGCCCGGTGACGGCGATATAGTTGTTGATCGGCATGACGTGCCGTTCGACCGCCGGCACCAGCCCGCGCGAATAGCCGTTGCACGCGACGAGCACGCGATCGGCGGTGATCGAGCCGTGCGGCGTCGTCACCCGCCAGCGCGCCCCATGACGCACGATCGCGGTGGCCGGCGTGCGATCGAACAGCAGCGCGCCCTCCGTCGCGGCGGCCGCGGCGATGCCCAGCGCGAAATTGAGCGCGTGGAGATGCCCTCCTCGCGCGTCGACCATACCGCCATGATAGGCATCCGAGCCGACCAGATGGCGAACCTCGTCGCGATCGACGAAGCGGACATGCTCGTAGCCATAGCGATCGCGGAGATGATCGACGTGCGCGCGGGTGTCAGCGGTGAAGCGGCGGCGGTGATCGGCGTGGAGATAGCCCGGCGTGAGATCACAGGCGATGCGATAATGCCCGATCAGCCAGTCGAGATGCACGCGCGCATCGAGCGCGATCCGCCAGAAGGCGCGCGCCTCCACCTCGCCGAGCGCCTGCTCCAGCCATTCCTGCTCGCGACGCATGCCGACGTGGATCTGACCGCCGTTGCGACCCGACGCCCCCCAGCCGAGCCGCTCGGCTTCGACCAGCACGACGCTGCGGCTCGCGCGGGCGAGATGGAGCGCGGCCGAAAGCCCGGTATAGCCACCGCCAACGATGCAGATCTCGGCGTCGCGATCGCCTTCGAGCCGCGCGACGGACGGCCCGGCCAGGCGCGTCGCAGCGTACCAGCTCGGCGGATAGCCGCCGCTATTCTCGCTCATGGCATCGCCGTTCATTTGACCGCCGTTCGCGGTTCAGCATAGCCTGCGATCTCAGATTGGCGAGGTTGTCGTTCCCCTGTTCCCTACCCCGTTCGTGCCGAGCGCAGTCGAGGCACGCATCGCGGACGGGATCGCGTGGGCCACATCCCTCGACTTCGCTCGGGACGAACGGGGGTTCTGATGGAGTTGAACGCAACAAGCCGCCGCGGCTTTCTCGCGGGTCTTGGCGCCGCTGCGGTCGGGGTGAGCTTCCTCGGCCTCAACGGTTGCCACAAGAGACCGCCCGGCAAGAAGATCAACTTCTACAACTGGGACACCTACATCGGGAAAACGACGCTCAAGGACTTCAAGGCGAAGACCGGCGTCGAGGTCGACATGAGCCTGTTCTCGACCAACGACGAGCTGTTCGCCAAGCTGCGCGGCGGCAACCAGGGCTATGACGTCATCGTCCCCACGAACGACTTCGTGCAGCGCATGACGGTGGCGAACATGCTCGAGCCGCTCGATCACGCCAAGCTGCCCAACATCAAGAACATCGATCCGAGCTTCCTGAACCCGCCCTTCGATCCCGGCCGCAAGATGAGCGTGCCCTATACGTGGCTGGTGCTCGGCATCGGTTACCGCAAGTCGAAGATCCAGGGCATGCCCGACGATTGGAAGTGGGTGTTCGATTCAGCCCAGTACAAGGGGCGCATCGGGCTGCTTTCCGAAGCCGGCGACCTTACCCGCCTGGCGCTCAAATATCTCGGCCTGCCGATGAACACCGGCGACCCGGCCGCGCTCAAGAAGGTGGAGGGCATGCTGATCCGGCAGAAGCCGAACGTCGCGGTCTTCCATGACGACAACGGCCAGGACCTGCTGCTCGCCGGCGATATCGACATCGTCATCGAATATAATGGCGACATCGCGCAGGTGATGCGCGAGGACAAGGACCTGGATTTCGTCGTGCCCAGGCAGGGCAGCCAGATCTCGTCGGACTGCCTGTGCATCCCGAAGGGCGCGCCGAACCCCGGTCTCGCGCATGAATTCATCAACTTCATGCTCGATGCGCAGACCGACCGGGAAGTCACCGAGACCATCCGCTATCCCACGCCGAACGCCGCCGCCAAGGCGCTGATGGGACCGGACTACAAGGACAATCCCGTGATCTTCCCGCCGCAGGCGATCCTCGCGAAGTGCGAGTACGCGACCTACAACGGCGAGGCGCTCAGCCGCCAATATGAGGAGATCATCACGCGCGTTCGCGCCGCCTGACCGGAAAAACGTGGCGCTTACCGCTTGTTAACAGGTCATCGACGACCATCGGCGGCGAGCGGGGGCTCGAACGAAGAAGGGCCCGTTATGGATTTCACCTCGCTGCTCGTCACCATCGTCATGCTGGTCATGGCCGGCGTGTTCCTCGCGCTGTGGAACCGGCGCGACCGGGGCGACATCCCCGCCGACGACCTCGCCGAATCGCCCGCGCCGGGCCGCCATCACGCCTGAGCCGCGGTTGCAATTTTGACAAACGTGGTCGCTCGGGGAATATTCGCGGCCAATGGTATGCGTATCCCCCGGTGGCCGCGCCGCGCGCGCGGTGCGCCCGCTCCTCCTGCTTGTCCCGCCCCTGCTCGCCGCGACGACGTCGGTCGCCGCGACCGCGTCGGCGGGAGCGCCGGTTGAGATCGAGGTCGCGAACGTCCGCTCGGCGGAAGGCGTGATCCGCATCGATATCTGCACCGAGCGGCAGTTCCTCAGAGATTGCAACCTGAGCGCCGCCGCGCCCGCGCATATCGGCAGCGTGACGCTTACCTTGCCCAGCGTGCCGCCCGGACGCTATGCCATCCAGGCGTTCCACGATCGCAACGGCAACGGCAAGGTCGATCGCAACTTCCTCGGCATCCCGACCGAGCCTGTCGGCTTCTCGAATGATGCGCCGCTGCACATGGGTCCGCCCAAGTTCGCGGTGGCGGCGTTCGACCACGGCATCGCGTCACAACACCTCACGCTGCACCTGACGAGCAAGTTCTTCTGACCTTGCGGTGTTCCGGCGCAGCCCGGGGCGTTGGAAGTCGAGGATCCGCTTGCCATCAGAGCTCCGGCCAGCGCCGGAGCACGGCAGTTTACGTACGAACGACGCTCACTTCACCGCGTCGAGCTTGGCGAGCTTGCTGGTGAGGCCGGCCGCGCCGCCGCTGCTGATTGTCGTCGCGAGATCGGCACGCTGCAGCGCGAGCTGGCTGACACCGCCGGCGACCGCATCGATGATCTTCCACTCGCCACCCGTCTTGCGCATGCGGTAGACGATCGTGTCGCTCGAACTGTTCGAGGCGATGGTGACGCTGACCAGCTGGGTCTCGCCGCGATTGACGACGTTCGGCGAGACGCTGAAACGCTCGCCGCCATATTTGTCGAAGTTGCGTGCGAGGCTGACCGCGGAATGCCGCGTCAGCGCCTTGATCACCGAAGCCTTGTCGGCCGCCGACATCGTTGACCAGCCCGGCCCGACGACCAGCCCCGCCACCGCCGGCATGTCGTAATATTGGCGGACGATCGGCTCGAACGCCTCGGCGCGTTTCGGCAGGCCGCCGCCTGCCTTCATCACGCCGATCACGGCATCGTCATAGCTGCGGATGCGCGCGGCAGCGTCACCCTCGGCGCGCGCGGTGGCGGGCGCCAGCGCGATCAGCAACGCGAATGCCGCCTGTCCGAAATGCTTCATCACCTAACCTCTTTTGTTGCGCCGCTGCTGCACCCGCGTGCCATAATCGCAGCTGAACGGCGAAAAACAGCCCCGTTCAGCATGCGTTCCGCGCCGCCCGACAATGATGGACCGTCTTTCACTTTCATGGATGCTCGGTGACACCTAGATAGGCGGCAACAAAAGGGGCTTTCATGGTAAGAGTGTTGCTTGCCCAGCCGCGCGGATTCTGCGCGGGCGTAATCCGTGCGATCCAGATCGTCGACGGTGCCTTGGATCGCGCCGGCGCTCCGGTCTACGTCCGTCACGAGATCGTCCACAACCGTCATGTCGTGGATGGTCTCAAGGCGCGCGGCGCGATCTTCGTGGAGGAACTCGACGAAGTGCCCGACGGCGCGGTAACGGTGTTTTCCGCACATGGCGTCTCGCGCGAAGTGCAGGCGAATGCCGCGCGTCGCGGGCTGCCGGTGATCGACGCGACCTGCCCGCTCGTTTCCAAGGTCCATGCGCAGGGCCGCCGCTATGTGGGCTCGGGGCGTACGCTGATCCTGATCGGCCACGCCGGCCACCCCGAGGTCGAGGGTACGCTCGGGCAGATCGACGGGCCGGTGCATCTGGTCGGCTCTGCGGCGGAGGTCGCGACGCTGGCACTGCCGCTCGACACGCCGCTCGCCTACATCACGCAGACCACGCTCTCGGTCGACGACACCAAGGAGGTGATCGCGGCGCTGGAAGCGCGGTTCGCTGACGTGATCGGCCCGAGCACGTCGGACATCTGCTACGCGACACAGAACCGCCAGAGCGCGGTGCGCGCGCTGTGCGCGCAGGCCGACCTGCTGCTGGTCGTCGGCTCGCCGAACAGCTCCAATTCGAGCCGCCTGCGCGAGATCGGCGAGGAGATGGGCCGCCCGAGCTATCTCGTCGGCGACGGCAACGACATCGATCGCGCCTGGTTCGACGGCATCGTCACCGTCGGCATCACCGCAGGGGCGTCGGCGCCCGAGGAACTGGTGCAGGATGTCATCCGGGCGATCCGGCAATTTGTGGACGTGACTGTGGAGACGTTGGACGGTATCGAGGAGACCATGGAGTTCCGTCTTCCCCCGGCGCTTAAGCGCCTTTCGCCCCGCCCCGCCGCCGATCCGAAGCAGGCGGCCTGACATGGGCATCCCGTTGTCACAGGCCGCGCGCATCGGCGGCTACATCGCGCGCAAGGAGCTGACCGGCACCAAGCGCTATCCGCTCGTGCTGATGCTGGAGCCCTTGTTCCGCTGCAACCTCGCCTGCAAGGGCTGCGGCAAGATCGACTATCCCGATCCGATCCTCAACCAGCGCCTCTCCTACGAGCAGTGCATGGACGCGATCGACGAGTGCGGCGCGCCCGTCGTCTCGATCGCGGGCGGCGAGCCGTTGCTGCACAAGGAGATGCCCAGGATCGTCAAAGGCTATCTCGACAAGGGCAAGTTCGTGATCCTCTGCACGAACGCGCTGCTCTTGCGGAAGAAGATCGACGACTACGAGCCGCATCCCGGCTTCAACTGGTCGATCCATCTCGACGGCGACAAGGCGATGCACGACCAGTCGGTCAGCCTCGAAGGCGTGTTCGAGACTGCGACCGACGCGATCCGCCTCGCCAAGTCCAAGGGCTTCCGCGTCGCGATCAACTGCACGCTGTTCAACGACGCCGATCCCGAGCGCGTCGCGAAGTTTTTCGACGAGGTCACCGCGCTGGGCCTCGATGGCATCACCGTCTCGCCCGGCTATGCCTATGAGCGCGCACCCGATCAGGAGCATTTCCTCAACCGCACCAGAACCAAGGAGCTGTTCCGCGGCATCCTTGCACGCGGCAAGGGCGGCAAGGCGTGGCCGTTCACGCAGAGCTTCAACTTTCTCGACTTCCTCGCCGGCAACCAGGCCTATGAGTGCACGCCGTGGGGCAACCCGACGCGCACCGTGTTCGGCTGGCAGAAGCCCTGCTACCTCGTCGGCGAAGGCTATGTCTCCAGCTTCAAGGAGCTGATGGAGACGACCGAGTGGGACCAGTACGGCGTCGGCAATTACGAGAAATGCGCCGACTGCATGGTCCATTGCGGCTTCGAGGCGACCGCGGTGAAGGACAGCTTCCGCCACCCGATCCGCTCGGCCGCAACCTTCCTCAAAGGCGTGCGCACCAGCGGCCCAATGGCGAAGGACATCGACATCTCGAACCAGCGCCCGGCGAAGCAGGTCTTCTCGAAGCATGTCGAGACGACGATGCAGCGCATCGCCGCCGAGAAAACCGCGGGCAAGGCAGCTGAGAACGCCGAGGCATGAGCGGCCGGCGCTAACTGTCACCCAACCCGTTCGTGCGGAGGCCTTAAACTGCCTGCCGCGGCGGGCGCTCAGGACAGGCTGGCTCTTCGGGCCGGTCGAAGGGCAGCCGCGCATTTGCTTGACTCCGCTCAGCCCGAACGGATGGAGCGGTTCACGCCCGATCGAATGCAGCCCTAGTGCGGAAACTGCAGGCGCGGCCCGAGCCGCCGCGCTCCCTTTCCAAGCAGGCGGAAGCCCTTGCCGAACAGCGCCATCGTCCGCGCGACGTCGGCCACCTGACCCGGATTCCGCGCCAATGATTTCGCCATCGCGGCGGCATCGACACCGCCGTCGGCCCGCATACTCACCGTGATCGCGTGCGGCAGCAGGTGATCGACACGGTCGGAGACGATCCGCGCGATCGCGAACGGCAGCCCGCGCTGGGCCGCGACCTCGGCGGCGACATGGCTCTCCATGTCGACCGCCAACGCATCATGATCGACGCCGAGGCGTCGCTTCTCCGCCACCGTGTCGATCATGCGGCCATCGGCGAAGAAGCCGCCGATGCGCGCGCCGGGCAGCGCTGCCGCGAGCGCGTCGCGCCAACGCGGATCGGTCGCGGTATCGAGCGCGCCGGCGAGACGATCCGCGACGATCCAGTCGCCGATCTCAAGCCCGTCGGCTAGCGCGCCGGTGAGGCCGTAGCTCAGGATACCGCGGGCGCCCGCCGCCGCGCGCTCGAGCGCCGCGCGCAACCGGTCCGGCGCGCCGCCGCCGGCGATGGCGACCACGCCGGGCCGCGCGATCGTGGCGACCTCGCGGTTGAACCCGGTCGCGACGACGACGTGGCCGTTCACCCCGCTCACATGCCGTGCGCAACGCGGCGCAGGTTCGATCGCTTGAGGTTGCGATAGCGGGCGAGCGCCCAGAGCGGGAAATATTTCGGATAGCCGTGATAGCGCAGGTAGAAGACGCGGGGGAAACCGCCGCCGGTATAATGTTCCTGCCCCCAGAGGCCGTCCTCGCCCTGGTGCTGCTGCAGCCAGGCGATGCCGCGCGTGACGGCGGGATGATCGACCTCGCCCGCCGCCATCAGCCCGAGCAGCGCCCAGGCCGTCTGCGAGGCGACCGACATCAGCTTCTCGTGACGTTGGCGATCGAGCGCATAGCTCTCGCAACCCTCGCCCCAGCCGCCGTCCTCGTTCTGGATGGCGACCAGCCAGTCGACGGCCTTGCGCATCATGCGGTGCTGTGGATCGACGCCGGCGGCGTTGAGCGCGCACAAAGCCGACCAGGTGCCGTAGATGTAGTTGACGCCCCAGCGCCCCCACCAGCTGCCCTCGGCCTCCTGCTCGCGTTCGAGATAGGCGAGCGCGTCCTTCATGCGCGGGCTGTCGAGCGGCTCGCCCAACTGCGCGAGCATCGACACACAGCGTGCGGCGACGTCGACCGTCGGCGGATCGAGGAGCGCGCCATGATCGGCGAAGGGAATGTCGTTGAGATAGTAAAAGGTGTTGTCGGCATCGAACGCCGCGAAGCCGCCGCCCTTGCTCTGCAGACCCTCGATCCACTCGCGGCCGCGCGCGATCCGCCTCGCGGTCTCGTCGTCGGGGTTGCCGCGCGCAGCGCGATCGAGCGCCATCACCACCACCGCAGTGTCGTCGAGATCGGGATAATGCGCGTTGTTATACTGGAACGCCCACCCGCCGGGCCGCACGTCAGGGCGCGCGTCGGCCCAGTCGCCCTTAACATCCAGCTCTTGGCGCGGCTTCAGCCAATCGAGCGCACGTACCGCCGCGGCTTCGGATTCCTCGTCGCCGGCCTCGAGCATCGCGTGCGCGGCGAGCGCCGAGTCCCACACCGGGGAGACACAGGGCTGGCAGTAGATCTCGCCATCGGAGCGGCGAACGAGCAATCGCTCGACGCTCTCGCGTGCCAATGCGCGCTGGGGATGATCGGGCGCGTAGCCCAGCGCATCGAACATCATTACGCTGTTCGCCATCGCCGGATAGATCGCGCCGAGCCCGTCGACGCCGTTCAGCCGTTCGGTGACGAACGCGATCGCGGCGTCCAGCGCCTGCTTCTCGACCTTGGCGAGCCAGAAGGAGCGGAAGCGCTTCAGGAAGATGTCGAGCGCGCCGAAGCCGAGCAGCCAGGCGAGCTTGCCCTGGCTGGCGCGCGGCGGCTTGGCATCCTTCGGCCCCATCAGCTCGGGGACGTGGATGCCGTTGGCGTTCCGCGCGCGCGGCCGCAGGTGCATCAGCACGAGCAGCGGCACGATCACGGTGCGCGCCCAATAAGACATCTTGGAAAGGTGGATGGGGAACCAGCGCGGCGCGATCATCAGCGCCAGCGGCAATTCGGGCACCGCGCTCCACGGCAGATCGCCGTAGAGCGCGAGCTGGATGCGCGTGAACACGTTGGTCGCGTAGAGCCCGCCCGCCTCGAGGATCGCCGCGCGTGCGCGCGCCATGTGCGGAGCCGCCGGATCGTCACCGATCATCTTGAGCGCGAAATAGGCCTTCACGCTCGCCGAGATGTCGAACGCGCCGGCATGGAAGAGGGGCCAGCCATGATGCACGGCGGACTGGCTGCGGCGCAGATAGCGGCCGATCGCGGCCTCCACCTCGGCGTCGACCGGCTCGCCGAGATAGTGGCGCAGCAGGATATATTCGGCCGGAATGGTAGCGTCGGCTTCGAGCTCGAACACCCAATGGCCGTCGGGCTGCTGCGCGGCGAGCAGCGCGTCGCGCGCACTGCCGATCGCGCTTTCCAGCGCATCGGCTTCACCCGCCGCCATTTCAAGCTCCGAGACGCGCACCCAAATTCCCCGCAACCAAACCCGACCTCAAAGCGCCTTCGATCGTCGATGGCAAGCCTGTCGCCGTCCAGTCGCCTGCGAGCAGAAGGTTTCGCCAGCGGGTTGTGGCCGATGGGCGACGCCGGGCCTGCGCGGGTGTCGCCGCGAAGGTCGCGCGCTTCTCGCAGAGGATTCGCCACGGCGGCATCGGCGCATCGAGGCGATAGACACGGGCGATCTCCTCCCAGAGCTGCGCCGCAAGCGCATCGCGATCGGCATCGACGAGCGCGTCGGCGGCGCTGATCGTAACCGAGAAACGATCGGGAAACGCAAACAGCCATTGCGCGGCGCCACCGACGACGCCGACGATCGGCTCGGCACCGGCCGGCGGCGCCAATGCGAAATGGGCGTTGAGGATGGCATGGTGCGCATCCGGCACGACCAGACCCGGCACGAGATCGGCGGCGACCCATGCCGGCACCGCGAGCACCACCGGCTCATCTTCCCCGATCGCCTCGTCTCCGTCCGCGAAAGTGAGACGCGCCAGACGGCCTTCGGCGAAGGCAATACCGCGCAGCCGCCGCCCGAGCCGGACCGTCGCGCCATGCGCCGTCAGCCAATCGAGCGCGGGATCGACGAAGGCGGCAGCGAGCGTCGGTGTCGCGATCCGCGGCGCGCAGGCGGCGCCGCCCGTCGCGAGCGTCTCGCGCAGGATCGCGCGTGCGAGCGCCGCCGAGGCGCTTTCCAGCGGCGTGTTGAGCGCGGCGAGCAGCAACGGCTCGACCAGCCGCTCGCGCAACGCGACGCTCGCCGGCAGCTGCTCGGCGACGGTCGCAGCGGGACTCTCGCGCAGCATCGCTTGCAGCGCGACATAGTCGGTCAGCTTTGTGCCCGGCACGCGACGATCGGGAAACAGCGTCCACCACGGGATTGGCCCGTCGTTCATGCGCAGCGTCCAGCGCGCATCGTCGCGCAGGTCGACAAACGGGAAGCGCGCGTCCGCCGGGCCGGCGAGCCGATCACTGGCGCCGACCGTCGCGAGATAGTCGGCAACGGTGCGGTTGCCGGAGAGAACGAGATGATTGCCGTTGTCGATCGTCAGGCCGAGTTGGCGGTCCTCATAGGAGCGGCAACGCCCGCCCGCCTGCCCCGCCGCCTCCGAGACGGTGACTGCATAACCTTCGCGTGTGAGAGCGACTGCCGCGGCGAGACCAGCCAAGCCGGCGCCGATCACATAGGCACGTTTCATCGCTGAAGCCGCTCCGGGCAAACGCGAAGCTCCGTTCGGGCTGAGCGCAGTCGAAGCCCGGCCGCCGCGCATGCCCTTCGACTTCGCTCAGGGCGAACGACCGTTGCAATATTCATCAGGAATGGCGCTGTCAGTAGCCGAGCCGCAGGCGCACCAGCGTCCAGAGCAGCGCGAGTCGGTTGTGGCGGACGCGCTCGCGCGGCGGCGCCCAACCGCGCTTCTCCATACGGCGCAGCAGCTCGCCATAGGCTGCGGCCATCAGCTTCGGCGCGATCAGATGGCCGCGCGGCCGCTCCCTGAGCAATGCCTGGGCGTGTTCGAAATGGCTGCGTGCCTGGCCTGCGAGCACGCGCGCGGCGACGTCGATCCGCGGATCCGCGACCACCGCCGCGACATCGCCGACGCCGATCCCCGCCGCCGCGAGCGATTCCCGCGAGAGATAGACGCGCCCGATCGCGGCATCCTCGTCGATATCGCGCAGGATATTGGTGAGTTGCAACGCGCGGCCGAGATGATGCGAGAGCGCCCGGCCCGGCGCGTCGTCCATCCCGAACACGCGCACCGACAGCCGCCCCACCGCCGAGGCGACGCGATCGCAATAGCGATCGAGTTCCGCGCCGGACGGCCAGCGGACGTCCCGCTGCACGTCCATCGCCATGCCGTCGATCACCGCGTCGAAATCGACCCGTTCGAGCCTGAACCGCGCGACCGCGTCGCGCAGGAAGGCGGCTTGCCCGCCGTCGCCGCCGGCATAGAGATGATCGAGATCGGCCCGCCAGCCTTCGAGCGCCCGCATCCGCTCGAGACGATCGCCCTGCATGTCGTCCGCAATGTCGTCGACGAAGCGGCAGAAGGCGTAGATCGCATACATCGCATGGCGTTCGCGCTTCGGGAGCACACGCATGCCGGAATAGAAGGATGAGCTGCCGGCGGCGCGGCGCGTGGCGTCGATCGTGGTCATTGTCCCACGATTCTGCCGATTGCGGCGAGGCTGGCAAGCGCCAACGCCTCCGGCTTGGAATGATGGACGCGCTCGGACAGCGGATCGCGCCGCTTGAGCTTCGCGGTGAGGCTGACGGCGAGCCGCTGGATCACCGCCACCTCCAGCGCAAGCCGGCGATCCCGAATCATCCGCGAGAAACCGGCGGATTGTGCGAGCAGGCCGTCGCAGCGCCGCGCGCAATCGGCGATCACGCCGCGCAGCGCCGGCGAGGCGCGCTCGCTTGCTAGCTCCTCCGTGCGCGCGCCGGCGGCGGCGAGCATGTCCTGCGGCAGATAGACGCGATTGAGGTTGCGATAATCTTCGGCGCAATCCTGAAGATGGTTGATGACCTGCAGCGCCGCGCAGAGTGCATCGGAGGCCGGCCAAGTGTCGCGACTCTCGCCATGCACGTCGAGCACGAAGCGGCCGACCGGCATCGCCGAGACGCGGCAATAGCCGATCAGATCGTTCCAGCTCTCGTAGCGCAGCTTGGTGACGTCGCGCCGGAACGCCTCGAGCAGGTCGAGCGCGTGCGTGCTATCAAGTCCGTGCGACACGATCGTCTTGCGCAAGCCTGCCGCGGTCGGCTCGGAATCGTCCCAGCCCGTCAGTCCGGCGCGCATCGCCTCCAGCCGCCCGAGCTTCTCGTGCGGCGGCGCGGCGGCATTGTCCGAGATATCGTCGGCGGCACGCGCGAAGCGATAGAAGGCCATGATCGGCGCGCGATGCTCCGGCTTCACCAGCCAGGAGGCGACGGGGAAATTCTCGTCCTTGTGACCCTTGCCTGAGGCGAGATCGGCTGCAGTGGCGGCGTTCATCGCGACAGCTCCGCCTGCGCCCGGCCCTTCCACATGCCGCCGCGCCCGCGCGCATGCTGAAGCGCGGATGCGAAGGTCGCGGCGCCGTAGAAGCCGCCGATCGCGGGCAGCGCGATGCCCCACAGCGGCGAGCGGCGATAGAAGCGCAGCATCGGCTGATAGGCGACGGCCATCGTTGCCCAAACGGCCATGCCCTCGATCCGTGCGACGCCGTGACCGAACACCGCCAGCAGAGGGCCTACCAGGAAGATGAGTGCAAGGCCGAGCAGCGTACCGGCCAGGATCAGCGGATTGTAGCGGAGCTGTGCGTAGGCCGATCGCGCAATCATTGCGCCGATGTCGCGCCAGCCGCCATAGCTGCGGATGCTGACCGAACGGTGCGTCAGCGAGAGACGGATCGGCCCCTGCCGCTTCAGCGCAGCGCCCAGCGCGCAATCGTCGATCAGCGAGGATGCGATCGCCGAGACGCCCCCCGCGCGCTCGAGCGCGACGCGCCGCACCAGCATGCAACCGCCCGCAGCACCGGCCGCCTTGCGCCGCGCGTCGTTCAATCGTGCGAACGGATAGAGCATCTGGAAGAACAGCACGAACGCGGGCACGAAAGCCCGCTCGGCAGGCGTCTCACAGGCGAGCTCCGCCATCAGCGAATTGAGCGCGAGCCCGTCCGCCTCGCTGCGCGCGGCGAGCGAACGCAAAGTATCCGGCGCATGCGCGATGTCGGCGTCGGTGAACCAGAGCAGATCAGGCGTGCCCGCCGCTTCGACTCCCTGGTTCATCGCCCAGAGCTTGCCGGTCCAGCCCCGCGGCAATGGCTTGCCGGTCAGCACCGTCAGCCGGTCCGAGCCCGCCGCGGCCGCACAGGCGATCGCCGCGGTGCCGTCACTGCTGCCGTCATCGACGAGCACGATACGGAATGCGCCGGGATAATCCTGCGCGACGAGCGAACCGATCGCACGACCGATCACCTCCGTCTCGTCGCGCGCGGGCACGACCGCGACCACCGAAGGCCACCGCGTCGGTGGTGGCAGCGCGGCAAAGTCGGTCTCGCGCGCCAGCCAGAAGCCGCCGTTGAAGGCGAGCAAATAAACCCAGCTCGCGAGCGCCAGCGCGCCGAGGACGATGCCGATCACGCGATCATCCCGTGCGCGCGGAACCAGTCGAGCGCCTCGGCCACCGCCTCGGTCCACGGCCGCGCCGCATAGCCCAGTTCGGCCTCTGCGCGGGCGGAGCTGAAATACATGTGGTGCTTGGCCATCTTGAGCGAATCGCGGGTCAGCATCGGTTCGCGGCCGGTGAACCGCGCCAAGTTTTCGGCGATCCACGCCAGCGGCATCAGCGGGCCGCGCGGCAATTCGATGGTCGGCGCCTTGCGATCGACTTGGCGCGCAACCTCGGCGAGGATCGCCTGCAGGCTCGCATCCTGCCCGCCGAGGATGTAGCGGCGGCCGATCGCACCTTTTTCCATCGCCAGGACGTGCCCCCGCGCGACGTCCTCGACGTGGACGAGGTTGAGCCCCGAATCGACGAAGGCTGGCATCTTGCCCTTCGCCGCCTCGACGATGATGCGGCCGGTCGGCGTCGGCTTGACGTCGCCGGGGCCGATCGGCGTCGAAGGATTGACGATCACCGCCGGCAGACCGTGCTCCGCCACCATCGTTTCGACCAGCCGCTCGGCGACCACCTTGCTTCGCTTGTACGCGCCGATCGCGCCGGCCTCGTCGAGCGGGCGTGTCTCGTCGGCGGGGCCCGCCGGATCGGGCGCGATCGTCGCGACGCTGCTCGTATACACGATACGGCCGACGCCCGCCTGCAGCGCCGCCGCCATCACGTTGCGCGTGCCCTCGCGATTGTTGCGCACGATCTCTTCCGGGTCGGGCGCCCACAGCCGATAGTCCGCGGCGACGTGCGCGAGCCGGCCGACGCCCGCCAGCGCGGCATCGAGCGCGGCGCGGTCACGCAAGTCGCCGTTGACGATATCGCCGGGGAAATCCGCAAGATTGGTGCGATCGCTCGAGGCCCGTGCCATCCCCCGCACCGCATAGCCGGCGCGCACAAGAGCGCGCGCCACCGCGGCGCCAACGAAGCCGGACACGCCCGTGACGAGCACGAGCCCACGCGAATCGGCCAGGACCACCTCCGACGCCTTACTCGCACCCGCGTATGCGCGGCCCGTGCACGGATCGGCAAGCGCTGCTAGGGGGCGAGCCGGACAATGGGATGATCCCGACAACGGGATAATCTCGCCGACGTGATACACCCGTTCGTGTCGAGCGAAGTCGAGAGCCGCCCTTGCAGCACGTCTCTCGACTTCGCTCGGGACGAACGGGTTGGATTAGGAATGACGAGTTGCCGCTTGCCGCGCTCCTGCTGATCCCGCCCGCGCTGGGCATCGCCTACACGCTCGCCGCGGCAATGCTGACGAAGCGACCCGATGACGCGCCGCCTTCGCTCGGCCCGCACGCGCCTTCGATCACCATCCTGAAGCCGCTGCACGGCGCGGAGCCGCGCCTCGCCGACAATCTCGCGACCTTCATGACGCAGGATTATGCCGGCCCGGTCCAGATGATTTGCGGAGTTGCCCACAGCCGCGATCCGGCGATTGCCGCGGCGCATGCCGCCGGCGCCGAGCTGGTCGTCGATCCGCGCCGGTACGGTTCGAACGCCAAGGTCTCGAACCTCGTCAACATGAGCGCAGCGATCCGCGGCGAGATCGTGGTGCTCAGCGACAGCGACATCGCCGTTGCGCCCGATTACCTCGTGAGGGTCGTGACGGCGCTCGGCGAGCCCGCTGTCGGCGCCGTCACCTGCCTCTATGCCGGTCGCGGCGATGCCGGCTTCTGGTCGCGCCTCGCCGCAGCCGGGATCGGCTGGCAGTTCCTGCCCTCGGTGCTGGTCGGCCTCGCCACCGGGCGGGCGCGGCCATGCATGGGCTCGACGATCGCGATGCGCCGCGACACGCTCGACGCGATCGGCGGCTTCGCGCGCTTCGCCGATCGCCTCGCCGACGATCACGCGATCGGCGAAGCGGTGCGCGCGCTCGGTCTCGCGATTGCGGTGCCGCGCATGATCGTGACACATGGCTGCGACGAGGCGAGCCTCGCTGCGCTGTTCCGCCACGAACTGCGCTGGGCGGTGACGGTGCGCGGGCTCGATCCCGCAGGGCATCTCGGCAGCGCCATCACCCATCCCTTCCCGCTCGCACTGATCGCGCTCGTCTGCGGTGCGCCGGGCGGGTGGACGGTGACCGTCGCGGCTTTCGCGGCGCGGCTGCTGCTCGCCTGGCGGAGCGATGCCGCCGCCGCGCGCCGCAGCGCGCCGCTCGCGTTGCTGCCGCTGCGCGACCTGATCTCCTTCTCGGTGTTCCTGGCATCTGTGGTGGCGCGGCGGGTCGAGTGGCGCGGCAGCCGGCTCGACGTCGCGCGGGGCGACCGCATCGCCGAGGCGCGCCCTTGAGCGCGCGCCGCCTGATCGTCACATCCGACGACTTCGGCGCCGCGTTAGCGGTCAACGAAGCGGTCGAGCAGGCGCATCGCAACGGCATCCTCACCGCCGCAAGCCTGATGGTGAGCGGCGATGCCTGCGCCGATGCGATTGCGCGTGCGAAGACGATGCCGAAGCTAGGCGTTGGGCTCCACCTCGTGCTCGTCGACGGCCGCCCCATCCTTTCGCCCGATGAAGTGCCCGATCTCGTCGGCGCCGATGGCCGCTTCCGGGACGACATGGTCGCGGCCGCATTCAACATCCTGCGGCCCAGGGGCCGGCGCCAGCTCGCGCGCGAGATCGAGGCGCAGTTCGCCACCTTCGCCGCAACCGGACTACCGCTCGATCACGTCAACGCCCACAAGCATTTCCATCTTCACCCGATGATCGCGGACCTGATCCTCGCGGCCGGCCGGCGCCACGGCTTACAGGGCGCGCGTGCACCGATTGAACCGGCAGCGCTGATCGCGGCGATCGACGGCCGCCCCCAGCCGCTTGCCGCACGTGCCACCGCGCAGTGGGCGCGTCTGATCGGTGCGGAGCTGCGCAATGCCGGGGCGTTGGTTCCCGATCGCGTGATCGGCCTCGCCTGGAGCGGCGCGATGACGCGCGAGCGCCTGGCCGCGATCCTCGAAAGGCTTCCGCCGGGCCTGTCGGAAGTCTATCTGCACCCGGCGACCGACGACACCTATCCCGGCCACGCCCCCGGCTATCGCTATCGCGACGAGTTGGCGGCGCTGATCGATCCGGGCATGCGGACGTCGATCGCGGAACGGGACATTGAATTGGGCAGCTTCGCCGATTTCGCGAAGCCGGTATCGCGGGGAGTTACGGCATGACGATGATGGATCGCGGCATGGGGCCGGCGGCACCCGCGCCCGGCCAACCGGTGAAGCTCGGCTCGGACGCGCACAAGGCGCTGTTCTGCCGCGAGTTGCTCGACACGCATGATCCCTACAAACCGGCAATCCTCGATTGGCCGAAGCTCGACGAGGAGACGCTCGGCAAGATCCTCGGCCTGCCGATCTGGGACATGGCGGTGCAAACCGAAGGCCGGGCGGGCATGAACGTGCGCACCTATGCCGAGTTCATCGACGATCCGCTGCTGCGCGAGGCGGTCGAGATGGACGCGTTCGAGGAGGGGCGGCACAAGCAGGTGCTCTCCAACCTCGTCGCCGCGTACGGTATCCCGCTGCAGCCCGAGCCTCCCTACAAGCGCCCGCGCGATCCCGAGTTCGCGTTCATGCGCACCGGCTACTCCGAGTGCATCGACAGCTTTTTCGCCTTCGGCCTGTTCAAGATCGCGGAGAACACCGGCTTCTTCCCGGCCAAGCTCGTCGAGCCGTTCGAATGCGTGATGCGCGAGGAGGGCCGCCACATCCTGTTCTTCGTCAACTGGGTCGCCTGGTGGCGGCGCAACATGCCGTGGTGGCGGCGGCCCTGGTTCGAGCTCAAGGTGATCACCGTGTGGCTGTTCCTGTTCGGCGAGCGGATCAGCATGGCCAAGGGTATGACCGGCAGCCCGCAGGCGCAGGAGAACAACTTCACGCTCAACGGCTCGCAGGAGCTCGGCGTCGAGGTCAGCTTCCGCGAGATGGCGACGATCTGCCTGGAGGAGAATGATCGCCGGTTGGCACCTTATGACGAACGGCTGATTCGCCCGCGCTTCGTGCCGGCTATGGCGCGGCTCGCGCTCAAGCTGATGGGCGGAGCGAAGAAGTAGCCAAAAGCCCTCTGCCCTGAGGGAGAGGGTCGGGTGAGGTGGTCCGCGATCGACGGCGGAGACGCTCGGCTTCGGCTCGCTTCCCCCCTCAGCCCGACCCTCTCCCCGACGGGGAGAGGGAGGCCGACGATCAGGCCTGCTGGTTGGTCCAGATGATCCAATATTGCGCGATGCCCTTGCGCACCGGACCGTTGACCGCGCCGAACGCCTGCAGCGCCGCCGCCTTCTGGCCGCTCCGCGCCAGCGCGATACCAAGCCGCGTGTTGACGGTATCGGCATCGACGCCGCCCTTCTGCAGCGCGAGCTTGTAGAGCTCGGCCGCCTTGGCATAGTCGCCATAGCCCAGATAGGCGTCGGCAGTGTTCAACGCGACCTTGCCGTTCGACGCCGACGACGCGCGTGTCGCCGAACTCGCCAGCGAAGCCTTGTCCGCCGCGACTTTCGCGCTGGACAGCGACTTGACCTCGGTGAGCGCCTTGCTCGGGCCGCCGATCATGTTGGCGGCGGTACCCTCGTCGATCACCGCGGCGGCCTCGCCGGGCAGACCACGATCGAGTGCCGAGTTGGTGTATTCGTAGAAATCGCGCTCGCCCTTCAGCGCCTTGGCGGCACGCTGCAGGCGATAGAGATCGAGGTTCGCCTGGACATCGGGATTGTTGAGCTCGCGATAGACCTGCAGCGTATCGCGCCAGTTGTCCGGTGACGGATAGGCCTGTACCAGCGCGCTGCTGAGGCTCGCCACCGCTGCAGCGTTCTTGGCGTTGTATGCGATCGCGAAGCCGCGCTTGTAGATGTCCTGCGGAACCTGCTGGCCCGCCGCCTTCTTCGCGGCGACCGCTTGCTGGATGAGCTGCAGCGCCTCGGCCGGCTTCTTGTTCTGATCCTTGATCTCGGCAAGCGTGAGCACGTTGTCGCCGTTGTTGGGATCGAGCTGCACCAGCTTGGTGTAGGCGGCTTCGGCGGTGTTGTAGTCTCGCGCCTGGATCGCGAGCTGCGCCTGGTTGCCGAGCAGCTTGGGTAGCTGATCGGCCGGCGCCTGGCCGCTATCGATCATGAGGTTGATGCCCTTGCTCTCGAGCGCGGTATCGTTGCTCTTGATACCGAGATTGAGCGTGAGGCCACCCACGGCATATTTGTCGTCGGGCGTCTGGATCCCGGCCTCGGCCGCGGCGATCGCGGTCTTGGCCGCATCGGTCTGGCCCGCGTCGATCGCCTTCTGCGCTACCGGCAGGTTCTTCTGGATCGCGTCGCTGTAATGCGCCGGCTTCGACGAGCCGCTGCTCTTCGCCGCGACGGGCTGCGTCGCGACCATCGCCGTCGCACCGAGCGCGAGCGCCAGCCCGAGCGCGGTCGTGTGGAACAATTTCATGGGTTCAAGCCTCCTCATCGCCGGCGGCGCAGGTACGCCGACGGCCCGCTGCTAGATGCAGCAACGCGCCGGTTCAAGTTACGTTGCCGTGACGAGGCCTGTTGCCGCGGACGTGGTGAACGCGCCTTGAACCCGGCACGGGCGGTGCTAACCCCAATGGCCATGATCGCCATCCTCTCGCCCGCCAAGACGCTCGACTTCGACAAGCCGATCCCGGACGCGCCGGCGACGCGCCCGCGTTTTCCCGAGGATGCCGAGGCGTTGAGCAAGGCCGCGGCCAAGCTCTCGGCGAAGAAACTCGGCGCACTGATGCATATCTCGCCCAAGCTCGCGAAGCTCAACGTTGAGCGCTACCGCGGCTTTGCCGACGCGCCCGAGCGCGCGGCGCTCTATGCCTTCATGGGTGATGTCTATCTCGGCTTCGCGGCCCGCGGCCTGGGTGAGCCGGCGATCGCCTTCGCGCAGGAGCATGTCCGCATCCTCTCGGGGCTCTATGGTCTGCTGCGCCCACTCGACGCTATCCGTCCCTACCGGCTCGAGATGGGCACGCGCTGGGCGCCGGGGCGGAAGAAGGACCTCTACGGCTGGTGGGGCGATCGGCTCGGCGCCGCGCTGGCGGACGATCTGGCGAGCGAAGGCTCCAACGTCGTGATCAATCTCGCGAGCCAGGAATATTGGGCGGCGATCGCGCAGGCGCCGCCGAAGGGCGCTCGCATCGTCACGATCGACTTTCGCGAGGCGGGTCCCGACGGTCCTCGCTTCGTCAGCTTCAACGCGAAGCGCGCCCGCGGCATGATGGCGCGCTTCCTGTGCGCCGAAAGGATTGCCGATCCCGACGGGCTGAAGGATTTCGCGATCAACGGCTACAAATTCGACAAGCCCGGCTCGGACGAGGATCGCTGGCAGTTCCTGCGCGGCTGAGGGCAATGCGAGGGCAACAAGCCATCCGTTCACCCTGAGCTTCTCGAAGGGCTGCACTTCTTCTTTTGGCAAAGAGAGAATAGTGCTTCGACGGGCTCAGCACGAACGCATGGCGGTGACGTCGCGTGCCTTGCCCCTCCTCTCCCCCTCCCCTAAGGCGCTGCGGCTTATGGCCGACCCCATCGTCATCGCCGTTCCCAAGGGGCGTATCCTCGCCGAGGTCGAGCCGCTGCTCGCCGCCGCCGGCGTTCGCCCCGAAGCCGCATTCTTCGACGAGGACAGCCGCGCGCTCCGCTTCGCCACCGATCGGCCGGACATCGCGCTCATCCGCGTGCGCGCCTTCGACGTCGCCACCTTCGTCGCGCACGGGGCGGCGCAGCTCGGCATCGTCGGTTCCGATGTGCTGATGGAGTTCGACTATTCCGAGCTTTATGCGCCGGTCGATCTCGGGATTGGCTATTGCAGGCTTTCGGTCGCCGAGCCCGCCGATATGGCCGCAACGGACGACCCTGCGACGTGGAGCCATGTCCGCGTCGCGACAAAATACCCCAACATCACACGCCGCCATTTCGAAGCGCGGGGCGTCCAGGCCGAATGCGTGAAGCTTAACGGCGCGATGGAGATTGCGCCGGCGCTCGGGCTCTCGAGCCGGATCGTGGATCTCGTCTCGTCGGGCCGTACGCTCAAGGAGAACGGGCTCGTCGAGGTCGAGGTCATCGCCGAGGTCACGTCGCGGCTGATCGCCAATCGCGTTGCATTCAAGACGCGCGGCGAGATCGCGCCGCTGATCGATGCCTTCCGCGCCGCCGCCGGAGCGCGCGATGCCGCTTAGGCTCGACGCCGCCGCACCCGATTTCGGGCAGAAGTTCGCGGCGCTGGTCGACGCCCGCCGCGAGGCCGACGAGGACGTCTCGCGCGACGTCGCCGCGATCCTCGCCAACGTCCGCCGCGACGGGGATGCCGCGGTGCGCGCGCACACACAGCGGCTCGACGGCCACGATCTCGACGCGATCGGCTGGCGGATTGGGCGCGGTGAATGGACGAAAGCTGCCGCCGAGGTCGAGCCGCAGGTCCTCGATGCACTCCGCCTCGCCGCCGACCGCATCCGTGCCTACCATGCCGACCAGCGCCCGCAGGACAGGGACGCCGTCGATGCCGCGGGCGTGCGCATGGGCGCACGCTGGCGTGCGGTCGTCGCTGCCGGGCTCTACGTGCCGGGCGGACGCGCCGCCTACCCTTCGTCGGTGCTGATGAACGCAATTCCCGCCAAGGTCGCGGGCGTCGAGCGGCTCGTGATGGTCACGCCGACGCCCGAGGGCCGGATCAATCCGCTCGTCCTTGCCGCCGCCGAGATCGCCGGCGTCGACGAGGTCTGGCGCATTGGCGGTGCGCAGGCGATCGCCGCGCTCGCCTACGGCACCGAGCGGATCGTCGCGGTCGACGTGATCGTCGGCCCCGGCAACGCCTGGGTCGCCGAGGCCAAGCGGCAACTTTATGGGGTGGTCGGCATCGACATGGTCGCGGGACCGTCCGAAATCCTCGTCGTCGCCGACCGCGGCAATGATCCCGACTGGATCGCCGCCGACCTGCTCAGCCAGGCCGAGCATGACCCGACCAGCCAATCGATCCTGTTTACCGACGATGCGGGCTTCGGCGACGCGGTCGCCGACGCCGTCGAGCGCCGGCTCGGCACGCTGCAGACGCAGACCGTCGCACGCGAAAGCTGGCAGACGAACGGCGCGATCATCACGGTGGCCTCGCTGGCGGACGCCATCCCGCTCGCCGACCGGCTCGCCCCCGAACATCTCGAACTCGCCGTCGCCGATCCCGAGCCGCTGTTCGCCAACGTCCGCAACGCCGGTTCGGTGTTTCTCGGCCGCTACACGCCGGAAGCGGTCGGCGATTATGTCGGCGGCCCTAACCATGTGCTGCCGACCGGGCGGCGCGCGCGTTTCGCCTCCGGCCTCTCGGTGCTCGACTTCATGAAACGAACCAGCTTCCTCGCCTGCGACGCGGACAGCATCGCGCGGATCGGACCCGCCGCCGTGGCGCTCGCCGGTGCCGAAGGGCTGCCCGCGCACGCCGCCTCGGTCGCGCTACGGCTGGAGAAGCGGGCATGACGAAGGTTTCGGCGCGCGTCGGCGATCGCGCCCGCGCGCGTTCCGCCGCCCGGCTCGCTGCCGTGCAGGCGCTCTACCAGCAGGAGATGGAGGGCACCGCAATCGCCGCGCTGCTCCACGAGTTCCACCAGCACCGGCTGGGCGCGACGATCGAGGATGTCGAATATGTCGACGCCGAGGTCGATTTCTTCGACGATGTCGTGAAGGGCGTTGACGCGCGCCGGGCGGAGATCGATGCGCTCGTCGCGTCGAAGCTCGCCGAAGGCTGGACGCTGGACCGGCTCGATCGCCCGCTTCGCCAGATACTGCGCACCGGCGCCTATGAACTGCTCGCGCGCGCAGACGTGCCGGTCGGCACGATCATTTCGGAATATGTCGATGTCGCCGACGCCTTCTACGCCAAGCGCGAGAAAGGCTTCGTCAACGGCCTGCTCGACGCGATCGCGAAAGAGGTGCGGCGTTAACCGGAGCGACACGGTGCTCCTGCGAAAGCAGGAGCCCGGAGCCGCAAGCGCATTCCTCGTGACTCAGGGCTCCTGCTTTCGCAGGAGCACATGTGTACCATGAACGAAGCGGAGTTCATCGCCGCCCTCCGCGCGCTCGCGACCTCGCCCGCGGCGCGCGGTCTGCTCGACGATGCCGCTGTGCTCACCCCGCCACCCGGCCGCGATCTCGTCCTCACCCATGACATGATCGCCGAGGGCGTGCACTATCTCGCCTCGGATCCGGCCGCCGATGTGGCCTGGAAGCTCGTTGCGGTGAACCTCTCCGATCTCGCCGCCAAAGGCGCCGATCCGGTGGGTGTGCTGCTCGGCTATCCGCTCGGCGTGCCGGAATGGAATGCCGCCTTCCTCGAGGGCCTTCGCGAGGCGCTTGCCCACTTCGCCGTGCCGCTCCTGGGCGGCGACACGATCACGGCGGCGGGCCCCCGCACGCTGGGGCTTACCGCGATCGGGAGCGTGCCCGCCGGCGGCGCGCCATCGCGGACCGGCGCGCAGGCGGGCGACGACCTCTGGGTTTGCGGCACGATCGGCGATGCCGGCCTTGGCCTGCGCATCGCGCGAGGCGAGATCGCGGGAGCACCCTCGCTGCTCGCCGCCTATCGCCGGCCGGTCCCGCTGCTGGCTGAAGGCCGTGCGCTCGCGCCGCTCGCCCACGCCACTGCCGACGTTTCGGACGGACTGCTGATCGACGCCACGCGCATCGCTGCGGCGAGCGGCCTCGCGATCGCCATCGATCTCGCCACCATCCCGCGCTCTTCGGAGGCAAGCGCGCTCAGCGGCGACGACACCGCCGCCCGCCTCGCCGCCGCGACCGCCGGAGACGACTACGCGCTGCTCGCGGCAGCGGCCCCGGAGGCGGCCGAGGCAATCGCAGCCATTCCCGGCTGCGTCCGCGTCGGCCGCTTCGCCGTTGGCGCCGGCCTCAGCTTAAGCGATGACGGCACGCCCGTCCCCGTCCCGTCCCGCCTCGGCTATCTGCACGGTTCGGCTTGCCAATAGCGCGGCTCACCTGCAAACAACGCGTCAACCACAGACGAAACCGGCAACGACCGGGCCGCTAGGAGAGTGTTTGATGACGATTGTGTACGCGTCCATCGCGTGCGGCATCATTGCCGTGCTGTATGGGCTGATCACCAGCAGCCAGGTGCTGAAGCAACCCGCCGGCGACGCCAAGATGCAGGACATCGCCGCCGCCATCCAGGAAGGCGCCAAGGCCTATCTGTCGCGCCAGTACACAACGATCGCCATCGTCGGCGTCATCGTCGCCGTCATCCTCTTCCTCACGCTCGGCCTCGTCTCGACGGTCGGGTTCCTGATCGGCGCGGTGCTCTCGGGCGTCGCCGGCTTCGTCGGCATGAACATCTCGGTGCGCGCCAACGTCCGCACCGCCGAGGCGGCGCGGAGCACGCTGCAGGCCGGCCTCACTACCGCGTTCCGCTCGGGCGCGGTCACCGGGATGCTCGTCGCCGGCCTCGGCTTGCTCGCGATCGCGGTGTTCTTCTGGTACCTGACCGGCCCTGCTCATCACGATCTCTCGAACCCGGTCGATCGCCGCGTGATCACGCAATCGCTGACCGCGCTGGCCTTCGGCGCCTCGCTGATCTCCATCTTCGCGCGCCTCGGCGGCGGCATCTTCACCAAGGCCGCCGATGTGGGCGCCGATCTCGTCGGCAAGGTCGAGGCCGGCATCCCCGAGGATGATCCCCGCAATCCCGCCGTGATCGCGGACAATGTCGGCGACAACGTCGGCGACTGCGCCGGCATGGCCGCCGACCTATTCGAAACCTATGTGGTGACGCTCGGCGTGACGATGGTCTCGATCGCGCTGCTGATCCACGCCGCGCCGGACACGCTGATGCGGCTGATGAGCCTGCCGCTGATCGTCGGCGGCGTCTGCATCATCACCTCGATCATCGGCACCTATATGGTCCGTCTCGGCTCCGGCTCGATCATGGGCGCGCTTTACAAAGGCTTCTGGACCTCGGCGATCCTGTCTGTGCCGGCGCTGTGGATCGCGACCCAGTTCACGCTCGGCGACATGAACAGCGCGATCGGCGGCGGAGACGTCGTCGATGCCGCAGGCGTCGGCACCGATGCGATGACGAATGCGACGGCAGGCTCGGGTGCGCTGACCGTGACCGGCATGCAGCTCTTCTGGTGCATGCTGATCGGCCTCGCCGTCACCGGCCTGATCGTCTGGATCACCGAATATTACACCGGCACCAACTATCGCCCGGTCAAGTCGATCGCCAAGGCGTCGGAGACCGGCCACGGCACCAACGTCATCCAGGGCCTCGCCGTCAGCCTCGAGGCGACCGCGCTGCCGACGCTGGTGATCGTGATCGCGGTGATCGCCGCGTTCAAGATCGCCGGCATCATCGGCATCGCCTTCGGCGCGACTTCAATGCTCGCGCTTGCCGGCATGGTGGTCGCATTGGACGCCTACGGCCCGGTGACGGACAATGCCGGCGGCATCGCCGAGATGGCGGGCCTGCCCGACGAAGTCCGACACAAGACCGACGCGCTCGACGCGGTCGGGAACACCACCAAGGCGGTCACCAAGGGCTATGCGATCGGCTCGGCCGCGCTCGCCGCGCTCGTGCTGTTCGGCGCCTACACCAGCGATCTGAAAGAGTATTTCCCGACGATCGCCGCCGATCCCAAGCTGTTCAGCCTGTCGAACCCTTACGTCATCGTCGGCCTGCTGCTCGGCGCGTTGCTGCCCTATCTGTTCGGCGCGTTCGGCATGACCGCGGTCGGCCGCGCGGCGGGCGCGGTCGTCGAGGAGGTGCGCGGCCAGTTCCGCGACAATCCCGGCATCATGGAGGGCACCAGCCGGCCCAACTATGCCCGCACCGTCGATCTCGTCACCCGCGCCGCGATCCGCGAGATGATCATCCCCTCGCTGCTGCCGGTGCTCTCGCCGATCGTGCTCTATTTCGTGATCACGGCAGTGGACAGCCAGGCGGCGGGCTTCGCGGCGGTCGGCGCGATGCTGCTCGGCGTGATCGTCTCGGGGTTGTTCGTCGCGCTGTCGATGACTTCGGGCGGCGGCGCCTGGGACAACGCCAAGAAATATATCGAGGACGGCAACCATGGCGGCAAAGGCTCGGAAGCGCACAAGGCGGCCGTGACCGGCGACACCGTGGGCGATCCCTACAAGGACACCGCCGGCCCCGCCGTGAACCCGATGATCAAGATCACCAACATCGTCGCGCTGCTGCTGCTCGCGGCGCTCGCGGCGAAGGGCGTAGGGTGATCCTCTAACCTGTTCCCCGGCGAAAGCCGGGGTCCAGTTGGAAAGTCTCTCGGCAACTCCCGGAGCCTGCCGCAAGCGAGTCCCTGGACCCCGGCTTTCGCCGGGGAACAGCTCGCGATATGGGGAAGGCCATGGCCCTCCCCCTCCTCCACGATTACGCGCTGTCGTCCGCTTGCTATCGCGTCCGCATCGGGCTGAACCTCAAGCGGCTCGCTTATGCCCGCGTGACCGTCGACCTGCTGAAGGACGAGCATCGCGCCGCCGCGAACCGCGCCGTGAACCCGCAGGGCATCGTGCCGACGCTCGAGATCGACGGCCATGTTATCGGCCAGAGCCTCGCCATCCTCGACTATCTCGATGCGCGCGACCCCGAGCCGCGTTTCGTGCCCAGGGATGCCGCCGCCCGCGCGCGCGTGCTTCAGAAGATGCTGGCGGTCGCCGCCGACATCCACCCGGTCAACAACCTCCGCATCCGCCGCTACCTCGCCGATCCGCTCGGCCAGGACGATGCGGCCGTCACCGAGTGGCAATGCCACTGGATGTGCGAAGGCCTCGCCGCGCTCGAGGCCATGGCCGCGGCCGACGGAACGGCCTTTCTCTCGGGAGAAACACCGGGGCTCGCAGATATCTGCCTCGTGCCGCAGCTTTTCAACGCCCGCCGGATAGAGCTCGATCTGGCGTCCTACCCCGAGCTGTGCCGGATCGACGCAGCGCTCGGGACCATCGACGCCTTCGCCGCCGCACATCCCGACCGGCTGACGAGCCCGGCGGCGTGCTGAGGCGTTAGGCGACCATGCTCATCCTCTGGATCCTCGTGCCGCTGCTCGTCGTCCTGGTGCTGAACCTGCTCTCGGACCGCTTCCAGGATTCGCGGGTCGATCCCGATTACGATGCGGACGAACTCGCGCGAACCGAACGGCGCATCGCGGACATCGAACGCGAAGCGGAAGAGCGGCGACGGCGCTGAGCGAAGAATGCCGGCGTCCATTCTCGCCCGGTCGCAGCGTCAACGAAGCGTTCGCTAGGGATCGATGCTCGACTTCAGTCCCGCCGCAGCCATGAACTCCGCGGCGCTCGCCGGCGCAACACCTTCGCGCGCGAGGATCGCGAACATCTCCTCCCACCAGGCGTGGAAGCGCTCGAGGTCGCGCGCGTCGCGTACATAGGGCGTGTTGCCCGGCACCAGCGACGGCGAGTGGAAGGAGAAGCTCAGCACGCGCGCGCCGTCACGGAGCAGCCGGCGGACGAGCCGCTCGGCGTCGCGCAGCGGATAATCCTCCGGCGTCAACGCGACGCGCGCGAGCAGGCCCGTCCGCGCGAGGAGGGCGCGAAGCGGTGAGCGGCGGCCGGCCCGCTCGAAGAGCCGTGGACCAACCATGCGGAGCGCTCCGGTAAAGCCCGAAGACAGAGGCAAGGCCGTGATCGCCCCTTCAGGCCCAGCGCGGAACGACGCGACATCGTGTCGCAGGAAATCCGGTCCGCCCTGCGCCGAATAGTCGAAGCCCGGCCGCACCGAGACGTCGAGCCGATAGCCCTGCTCGGCGAGGATCGCCGCCGTTGCCGGCCCGACGCCATAGCGACCGGCGCGGTAGATCGTCGGCCGCTCGCCCACCCCTTCCGTGATCGCGTGCGTCAGCACAGCGAGCTTCTCGGCTTCGAGCGTGCGCGGCAGCATGCCCGCAAAGCTGTTCGGCGTCGTCAGCGGTTCGATCAGCGGCGGCGTGACCCACGGATGGAGCTGCGCACCGACCGCGCAGGCGCCATCGGCGCGCCAGCCGCCCAGCATCTCCGCCGCGCGCCGATCGGTGGCGATCGGATGGGTGACGAGGTAGGTCGGCACGAAGCCCGCGGCGTGCAGTCGCGCATGCATCGCCGGCAGCGCCACGATCGCCTCCACGCTGGCATCGCGATGGCGCGGGCCGTTCCAGTCGAACTCTTCCTCTGTATCGACGAAGATGAGCGCGCGGCGGCCGAACTCGGGCGGCAGCGCGATCCGGTTCGCGGGCGGCGCCGGCAGATCGAGCCGTGCCGCGCTGGCAGCGTTCAAGCTAGCCCCGCCCTTCCACGCGCGCCGCATCGCCATCGACTGGCAGACGGAGCTCGAACCGCTCCGCACCGATCTCGAAGCCACCCTGTGCGGCGGTAGCGAGGTTGCGGACCAGCCGCAGCGAGAAGCCGAGCCCGAGCGACGGCGCGTCGGGGGATTCGCCTTCCGGGCCATAGCCGGGATCGAGCAAGGTCGGCTCATCCTGGCCGGTGAGCGCGGCCGGGCGCGTCACCGTGACCTGCAAGGTCTCCGCCTCCTGCACCAGACGAAGCGTGATCGTCTCCCCGCGTTCGGCGAGACCGACCGTGGCGGCGACGAGCCGCGCGCACATCCGGCCGACCGCGGCGGCGTCGCCCGCCGCATGGGCGACGCCAGGCGCCACGTCGAGCGCGATGATCGCGCCGCGCTCGTTGGCCAGCGCCGCATGGTCTGCCGCCGCCGCGGTGAGCAGCGCGGCGACGTCGACCGCCTCATGCTCGAGCTGCAGCCGATGCGTTTCTATCTTCGCGGCCACGTCGAGATCGTCGATCGCGCCGAGGAGTCGATGCGCCTGTGCAACTATCTCGGCCGCGCGCGCGCGGTAGATCTCGACGATCGGCCCGAGCATCTGCTCGGCGATCATCTCGGCGAAGCCGCTGATCGCGTTGATCGGCGTGCGCAGCTCGTGAACGAGCTGGCGCAGCGAATCCGCCGCCATGCCGCTACCGAATAGGCCAGCGATACGCTGCGCGCGCTCGTCGGCGCGTGGCCGGCGCCCGGTGCCGCGATAGCCGAGAAAGCGGCCATCCCGCGCATCGAAGAAAGGCACGGCGGAGATTCGCCACTCGCCTGCCGCCGCGCCCTCGCCGGCGACGCTCAGCCGCGCGTCGCGAAACGGCGCGCGGCGGCGGAAGGCACCCGCGACGTGGCCGTCGACACCGTGCGCGCCCTCCCCGGGCAGCGCGATCGTCTCGCCGATCAACGGGCCGCGCGGCACGCCGACCACCCAGCGGACGACACCCTCGCCGTCGGTTTCGAAGCGGAAGCTTCCCGGCGCCGGCGGCGCCTCGGCGATACGCGGCTGCGCGTCGCTGCCCTCCGAGCGGCGGCGCTGGAAGGCATCGATGCGCGTGATCAGATCGCGGATCTGCTCACCGCCATCGACCTGCTGCTCGCCCTCGACGACTTCCTGCTGCAGCACGAGATCGGCGGCGCCGAAACTCGCCAGCGCGGCCCGCACCTCGGGCGCGAGATCGTCGCGATGGCGGAGCAGCGCGCGCGCGCCGATGGGAAGCGTCGGCAGCAGTGCAACCCACTCCTGCGCGGAAAGCCGCGCGAGGCGCAGCAGCGGCGCCGCGATCGCCGGTTTCTCCTCGGCGAACAGCGCGACGATCGCCGACGGCAGCGGCCGCCCGGCAAGCGCGCGCGCGACCTCGGCGCGAACCGCCATCGGTACGTCGTCGCGCAGTTCGCGCAGGCGCTGCGCCGCCTGCGCCTGCAACGCCGGATCGCCGCCGCGTCCCTGCGCGGCCAGATCGACGAGCTGACGCCACATCGTCGCGCGAGCCAGCGGCGAATCCGCCGGCTGCGCGAGCACTGTCGCTAGCATGTCGTCGAACCGCACCCATTCTTCTCCGTTGGACGCCGCAGCGCGGCTCGCGCTTCGGATACGCTGCACGGGGGTATGAACAAAGCCCGTTCGGCGAGCGGCTGCGCCAGCCTGCGCTCAATCCGGGACAATTGCGACGGCTTGAAACAATATTATAGTGGATAACTGAATAGGCGAGGATTCGATCGCATGGCTAGCCAATCCGCGCGCCTCGACGCGATCGATCGCGTCATCCTCTCCGAACTTCAGGCGGATGGCCGCATCACCAACGTCGAGCTCGCCCGCCGCGCCGGACTCACTGCCCCGCCCTGCCTGCGCCGGGTGCGCGCGCTGGAGGAGGCGGGCGTGATCGATTCCTATCACGCCAAGCTCATCGGTGCCGCGCTCGGCTATGGCATCACCGTCTTCGCGCTGGTGTCGCTGCGCAGCCAGGCGGAGGCCGACCTGCGCGGCTTCGAAGCGCACGTGACAGCGCTTCCCGAAGTGCGCGAGTGCCATATGCTTAACGGCGAGATCGACTTCATCCTCAAGATCGTCGCGCACGATCTCCAGACCTTCCAGAGCTTCCTCACCTCGCGGCTGACGACCGCGCCGAACGTCGCCAGCGTGAAGACGTCGCTGGTGATCCGCACCGCGAAGGAAGAAATCGGCGTACCGGTCGACGCCGCCTAACGCAGGTCCGCGGGAAGACCGTACGCAGCCGGCGCATAGAAGCGGAACGCGATGCCGGGCGCAAAGCTTTGCCCGATCGCGCAGCCGATTGACCCAACCGTCGTGCGAGCCGCCTCACGGGACGGGCCAAAACCGGAATCGTATTGCTCCATGTTAAGGTTCTGACTTTCCGTGAAACCCTCGGACGTTTCGACGTTTGTCGCACCTTAACCTCCAGCTTGGGGCGGCACGATGAGCGCAAGCAAGATAAAGACGGAACGGGGCGAAGGCGGCGAGTTGCACCAGCTCGCGAGCGACGCGTCCGACACGCTGACGACCCAGCAGGGCGTCGCCGTCGCCGACGACCAGAACAGCCTCAGGCTGGGCGAGCGCGGACCGACGCTGCTCGAGGACTTCCACTTCCGCGAGAAGATCTTCCACTTCGATCACGAGCGCATTCCGGAGCGCGTCGTCCACGCCCGCGGCTTCGGCGTTCACGGCCGCTTCGTGCTCAAGGAGAGCCTCGCCGACTATACCACCGCGAAGATCCTGACAGAGGTCGGCGAGGAGACGCCGATGTTCGTGCGATTCTCCACCGTCGCCGGCAACAAGGGCTCGTTCGACCTTGCGCGCGACGTGCGCGGCTTCGCAGTGAAGTTCTATACCAAGGAAGGCAATTGGGACATCGTCGCCAACAATATCCCGGTCTTCTTCATCCAGGATGCGATCAAGTTCCCGGACATGGTCCACGCCGCCAAGCAGGAGCCCGACCGCGGCTTCCCGCAGGCGCAGACGGCACACGACAATTTCTGGGACTTCATCAGCCTCACGCCGGAATCGATGCACATGATCATGTGGATCATGTCGGACCGGGCAATCCCGCGTTCCTTCCGCTTCATGGAAGGCTTCGGCGTCCACAGCTTCCGGCTGATCGACGCTAAGGGCAAGGGCACCTACGTCAAGTTCCACTTCAAGCCGAAGATGGGCCTGCAGTCGGTGCTGTGGAACGAAGCGCTGAAGATCAACGGGTCCGATCCCGATTTCCACCGCCGTGACCTGTGGGACGCGATCGACCTCGGCTCTCCGCCGGAATGGGACTTCGGCGTGCAGCTGTTCGACGACGACTTTGCGGACCAGTTCGAGTTCGATGTCCTCGACGCGACCAAGATCATTCCGGAAGAACAGGTGCCGGTGAAGATCATCGGCAGCTTCGTGCTCGACGCACATGTCGACAACTTCTTCGCCGAGACGGAGCAAGTCGCCTTCTGCACGCAAAACGTGGTGCCCGGCATCGGCTTCACCAACGACCCGCTGCTTCAGGGCCGCAACTTCTCCTATCTCGATACCCAGTTGAAGCGGCTCGGCAGCCCCAATTTCACGCACATCCCGATCAACCAGCCGCGCGGCTGCCCGGTCATGAACTACCAGCAGGACGGCCACATGGCGATGCGCAACCCCAAGGGTCGCGTGAACTATGAACCCAATAGCTGGGGTGGGCCGCGCGAGAACCCCGCAACCGGGTACCGGCATTTCGCGGCCGAGGAGAATGGTCGCAAGGCGCAGGTCCGCTCCGCGACCTTCGCCGACCATTATAGCCAGGCGCGACAGTTCTTCATCAGCCAGGAGCCGATCGAGCGGAAGCACATCGGCGATGCGCTGGTGTTCGAGCTCTCCAAGTGCGAGCGCGTCGATATTCGCGAGAAGATGGTCGGCCATCTCCGCAACATTGACGAGACGCTCGCCAAAACCGTCGCCACCGGGCTCGGGCTGAAGAAGTTGCCGGCGGCTGCCGAAGCCGCCGCCACGCCGCGCGACGATCTGCCGCCGTCCGCCGCACTCAGCATCATCCGCAATGGTCCGCAGAGCTTCGCCGGCCGCAAACTCGGCATCCTCGTATCCGACGGCGCGGAAGCGGCGATCGTCGAGGCGCTGATCGCCGCCGTCGAGAAGCTCGGCGCGGTGTATGAGATCGTCGCGCCCCAAGTCGGCGGCGCGACGCTCGACGACGGCGGCCTGCTCGCTGCCCGGCAGAAGATCGATGGCGGTCCGTCCGTGCTTTACGATGCGGTTGCGCTCGTCCTCTCGCCGGAAGGCGCCGCGATGCTCGCCAGCGACAAGACCGCCAAGGACTTTGTCGCCGATGCCTTCGGCCATGCCAAGTTCATCGGCTACGTCGCCGATGCATTGCCGCTGATCGACAAGGCGGGCATCGGGGAAGAGGACATGGACCCGGGCCTGATCGAGCTTGCCGACGCGAGCAGCGTCGAGAGCTTCCTGCAGAGCTGCGGCCAGCTCCGCTTCTGGGATCGTGAACTGCGCGTCGATCTCGATGCTCAGGCGTTCCTCGACAACGCGTCATGATGAGGCAGACATGAGCGAGATCACCAAGACATCGATCGACCGCGCGCAGGCGGATCGTCCGCAGCGCGGCGCTGAAGGCGACTCCCGCCCCAATCCGGACGGCCCCGATCCGCGAGCACGCCGCGGCCAGCCGCCGGAGAAGGTCGAGGATCGACCGAGCGTGGGCCAGGTCGAACCCGACGACTATCCGGATAAGGCGAGCGGCAAAAACGTCTGAGTGGCAGCAAGCGACATGCTCGGCTATCCCCCGGCTGGTAGGGTGGTCGCCGCATGGCGCGCAAGCAGCAGCTCAAGGTGTTCTGCGATCGAGCCGCTGCCCCGATGCATCGGGTCATTCGCTGCGACTTTGGTTAGGTGTCGGACCACGATGATTGAGCAGCCGGATTCGCTGGCGATCTCCGCCAGCTTGACCATGTACTGCCGGACCTCATTGTCGCGATAGAGATCGACGCCGCCACCGAGGAACGCCGTAAACGGGTTCGATCGTGACCAGCTTGATCTTATGCTCCTTGATCTCAGCCTGCAGGTGCGAAAGATTGTCCTCGGTGACATTGAAGAGTTTGCGCCCGTACCGGATGTTTTGGAGATCGGCACCCATCGATCGCAATTGTGGGCGGATTGTGTAACCGGCGTCGTCTTCTGATTCCGCACAGCACGCGGCCGTAGTTTTTCCCTGGCCGGCAACGAAGGCCCCGCTGTCGAGTATCGCCCGCGCTTGTGCGCTCGGGCCTGCGCGGAAATCATGCCGGCCTCCCGATGTCGCGCACCAGTAGCCCAGGCCCTGGTCGAACAGCAGCACCGCACAAATCCCGTCATCATAGCGTATCATTGGCTTCTCGTTGATCGTGCTCCTGACGATCCGATCGACATAGGTTCCCGGCGTTTGGACGCAGTCGGGATCGAAGGTGCCCTCGGGCACGATCTCCTCTACGTCCACGACGGTCACCTTGCCCGCCGTCACCATGTTCGGGTTGAAGTTACGCGCGGTCTTGCGAAACATAAGGTTGCCGGCAGGATCAGCCCGCCACACCTTCACAATCGACAAGTCGGCGCGAAGCCGAGTCTCGCGCACGTACCGCTCGCCTTCGAACTCCTCGATCGGCTTGCCCTCGGCCACGATCGTGCCGACCTCGAAACGCGCGGCCCTTGCCGGTCGCACCGCGGCACGCTCCGACCGCGTCCGTCACAGGAAAGCTCTCCCTGTTCTCGCGGACGCTCTCAGCGCGTTCGTCTGAGACACTGGGCAGGTGCGAGCCTCAGCCTTGGGCGGCAGTCTCCTCAGCCGGCATCCGAGAGCCCTGGCTCGTCGACTCCTCCGAATGTCGTGGCTTGCACTTGAGGTAGCGGAGCGCCGAGCTCGATCAGCCGTTCGACCGCGCGACGTGCGATCTCGTTCAGCGGCGAGCCTGCCGGCGCATCCACATGCAAGGCCAGCATGATGCGCTGCTTCATGCGGGGATCCCAGAATGTCGCGATGTGATCGGCGGTGGCAAGCGCCGCTTTCTCGACGCCCATGACGGCGAAGTTGGCGGCAATCTGGTTCGCCATGTAGGTGAGGCGCTCGTCGGTTGCGCTCATTCGGCCGGCTCGCCGAGCCGCTCGATACGACGGGATCGAGCAGCATGAGCCTGATAGCGCTCTTGCCAATCGCTCGGTCCGTTCGACGGTGAGACCTGCACCGCAGTGACCTTGTATTCTGGGCAACTCGTTGCCCAGTCCGAATAGTCGGTGGTGATTACGTTGGCCTGCGTAGCGGGGTGGTGGAACGTCGTGTAGACGACACCCGGCGCGACACGATCGGTGAGGAGTGCGCGCAGCGTCGTGTCGCCAGCGCGGCTGCGCAACGCCACCCAATCTCCGTCGCGCACGCCACGATCCTCGGCATCGACCGGATGAATCTCGAGCCGGTCCTCGGGATGCCAGGCGACATTGTCGGTGCGCCGCGTCTGTGCGCCGACATTGTAGTGACTGAGAATGCGGCCGGTGGTCAGGAGCAGCGGGAAGCGTGGTCCAGTCTTCTCGTCGGTCGGAATGTAATCGGTGACGACGAAGTGCCCCTTGCCGCGCACGAATGCGTCGATGTGCATGGTCGGCGTTCCGGCCGGCGCGGCGTCCGTCGCCGGCCATTGCAGCGAACCATGCTCCTCGAGTGCGCCATAGCTCACGCGTGCGAAGGTCGGCGTGAGCGCCGCGATCTCGTCCATGATCTCGGACGGATGGGTGTACGTCCAGCCGAGCCCCAGCGCCCGGGCGACGAGCTGGACCACCTCCCAGTCGGCATAGCCGTTCTTCGGTTCCATCACCTTGCGCACGCGCTGGACGCGCCGCTCGGCGTTGGTGAACGTGCCGTCCTTCTCGAGAAAGGTCGATCCCGGCAGGAAGATGTGCGCGTAATTGGCGGTCTCGTTCAGGAAGAGATCCTGCACCACGACGCATTCCATGGCCGCGAGGCCAGCCGCGACATGCGTCGTGTTGGGATCGGACTGAAGGATGTCCTCGCCCTGAATGAACAGCGCCTTGAACTCGCCCTCGGTCGCGGCATCGAGCATGTTGTTGATGCGCAGCCCGGGTTCGGGATCGAGGTCGACGCCCCAAGCCGTCTCGAACAGCTGACGCGTCGCATCGTCGGCGACGTGGCGGTAGCCTGGATACTCGTGCGGAAAACTGCCCATGTCGCACGAGCCCTGGACGTTGTTCTGGCCGCGCAGCGGGTTCACGCCCGCACCCTCAATCCCGACATTGCCCGTCGCCATAGCGAGATTGGCGATCGCCATGACAGTCGACGAACCCTGGCTGTGCTCGGTGACGCCGAGGCCATAGTAGATCGCAGCGCGGCCACCCGTCGCGTAAAGCCGCGCCGTGGCGCGCAGCTCGTCCGCCGGCACGCGGGTCAGCGTCTCGGTCGCCTCGGGCGAGCGCTCCGGCTGGGCGACGAAATCCGCCCAATCCATGAATTCGTCCCAGTCGCAGCGAGCACGGATATAGGCCTCGTCATAGAGCTTCTCAGTCACGACGACGTGCGCCATCGCGGTCAGCACCGCGACGTTGGTGCCGGGCCGGAGCGGCAGGTGGTGGTCGGCGACGATATGGGGCGTGCGGACGAGATCGACGCGACGCGGATCGATCACGATCAATTTGGCGCCTTCGCGCAGGCGCTGCTTCATTCGGCTCCCGAACACCGGATGGCCATCGGTTGGATTAGCCCCGATCACGAGGATGACGTCGGACTGCCGCACGCTGTCGAAATCCTGCGTGCCCGCCGAAGTGCCGAACGTTGTCTTGAGTCCGTAACCGGTCGGCGAGTGGCAGACCCGCGCGCAGGTATCGACATTATTGTTGCCGAACCCCTGCCGAACCATCTTCTGGACGAGGTAGGTCTCCTCGTTGGTGCAGCGGCTGGACGTGATACCGCCCACCGAGCGCGTGCCGTACTTGGCTTGGATGCGCTGGAATTCGGAGGCGGTGCGGGCGATCGCCTCCTCCCAGCTCACCTCGCGCCAGGGCTGATCGACGCTCTCGCGGATCATCGGCGAGAGGATGCGGTCCCGATGCTGCGCATAGCCCCAGGCGAAGCGCCCCTTGACGCAGCTATGCCCGCGATTGGCCTTGCCCTCCTTCCAAGGCACCATGCGGACGAGCTCTTCCCCGCGCATCTCGGCGCGAAAGGCGCAGCCGACGCCGCAATAGGCGCAGGTGGTGACGACGGCGCGATCCGGCGTGCCGATCTCGGCGACCTTCTTTTCCTGAAGCGCCGAGGTCGGGCAGGCCTGGACGCAGGCGCCGCAGGACACGCATTCCGAGGACAGGAAATCCTGCTTCTGGCTGGGCACGATCGCCGAGGCGAAGCCGCGATCGTCGACGGTCAGCGCAAAGGTGCCCTGGATCTCGTCGCAGGCGCGCACGCAGCGCGAGCAGACGATGCACTTGGTCGGATCGAAGTCAAAATAGGGATTTGAGCTGTCCTTCTCGACCTTGAGGTGGTTCTTGCCCTCATAGCCGTAGCGCACCTCGCGCAGGCCGACCGCGCCGGCTTGGTCCTGCAATTCGCAATCGCCGTTCGCCGGGCAGGTCAGGCAATCGAGCGGGTGATCGGAGATGTAGAGCTCCATCACGCCGCGGCGGAGTTGCTTGAGCCGGTCCGTCTGCGTGCGCACGACCATGCCGGGCGTCACCGGGGTCGTGCAGGAAGCGGGGTAGCCCGGCCGGCCGTCGATCTCGACGAGGCAGAGACGGCACGAGCCGAACGCCTCCAGCGTGTCGGTCGCGCAGAGCTTGGGGATCGTCGTGCCCATCAGCGCGGCGGCACGCATCACCGAGGTGCCCTCGGGCACCTCAATGGCATGCCCGTCGATGCTGAGCGACACCATCGTCTGCGTCGCCGCACGGGCGGGCTTGGTGCCGAGGTCGATCTCTCCGATCCAGGCCATGATCAGTCCTTCCCGTCGCTTTCGACGAATGGCGCGTGGGGTTCGTTGAGTACCAGCATGCTATCGTGCCGCGCCAGCGTCACCAGCGTGGGATCGGCTTCGCGCGCTCGCTCGGCCGCAGGCTGGTCGGCGCGGAGATACTGACAAGCATCGGACAGCCCATGAAAGTCGCCTTCTCGACGAGTTCGTAGCTACAGCGCGCCGTCAGCAGTAGGAAGCCCGAGGCGCGATTGAGTTCCGCGCGCGCGGCGGCGCCGATCAGCTTGCCCATCGCATTGTGCCGGCCGACATCCTCGCGCACCAGCAGTGGCGCCCCGTCCGGATCGCAGAAGGCCGCGGCGTGTGCGGCACCGCTGGCGCTGCCGAGCCGCTGCCGATCGCCGCGCGCGCGCGACCGCGACGCGTGTCACCCTGGCGCCTGGCGCGAGCCGCGGCAGCGGGCGGAGCACCTGCTCGATCGTCTCCAGCCCGCTGAGTCCGCAGCTCCCCTCGGTCAGACTTCGGCGCACGCGCTCGCGCAGCCCCTCGCTCGCATCCTCACGCAGCGTGATGCGGGCCGCCCAGCCGCAGGGCAACTCCGCCACCTCGACATCGGCGATATCTTCCGCCTTCGCCGCGAGCCGTTCGGTGAGCGTGAAGCCGACCGCATAATCCTCGAGATCGACGGGCGTCGCCATCATCACGGCATGGCCGACATCATCATGTTCGAAGGCCGGCGCCTCGGCCGGCACATCGCGCGCGCCAAGCTCGTCAGGGGCGGCATCGAAGCGCAGACGGTGCGCAGGGACCGTCTCGGCGGCAACTCAGCGTCGGGCCGCAGCATCGGGAACCTCGGCACCGAAATCCTCCGGAAAGAATTCGAGCGCGCTCAGCACCGGATAGGGCGTGAAGCCGCCCAGCGCGCAGAGCGAGCCATACTTCATCACCTCGCAGAGATCGCGCAGCAGAGCGATCTCCTGATCCACGCCGCGCGCGGCGGCGCGCGCATTGCGCATCTGCGGCAGCACCTCGACCGCGTCGCCGCGCCGTCCGCCGGCGCGGATGCGGTCTATCGTTTCGACGCCACGCGTCGAGCCGATCCGGCAGGGCGTGCACTTGCCGCAGCTCTCGACCGCGCAGAATTCCATCGCGAAGCGCGCCATCGCCAGCATATCCACGCTGTCGTCAAACACCGTCACGCCGCCGTGACCGATCAGCCCGCCCTTCTGCGCGAAAGCCTCATAGTCGAAGGGCAAATCGAACATCGAGGGCGGGAAATAGGCGCCGAGCGGCCCGCCGACCTGTACCGCGCGGACCGGACGCCCGCTCTCGGTTCCGCCGCCGATCTTCTCGACCAGCTCGCCGAGGGTGATGCCGAAGCCGATCTCGAACAGCCCGCCATTCTTCACGTTGCCCGCGAGCTGCACGGGCATCGTGCCGCGCGACCGGCCGAACCCGACCTCGGAATAGCGCTCCGGCCCCTCAGCTAGGATGAAGGGCACCGCCGCGAGCGACAGCACATTGTTGATGACGGTCGGGCGGCCGAACAGACCCTGGATCGCGGGCAGCGGCGGCTTGGCGCGAACTTGCCCGCGTTTGCCCTCGATCGAATCGAGCAGCGCCGTCTCCTCGCCGCAGACATAGGCGCCCGCACCCTCGCGCACCTCCAGCGTAAAGGGCGCGATCAGGTGCGCGGAGCGGAAGATCGCCTCGCGTAGGGTGCGGATCGCGAAGGGATATTCGGAGCGGACGTAGATGTACCCGTGCGTGCCACCGACGGCATGCGCCGCGATCGCCATGCCCTCGATGAGGCAATAGGGGTCGCCTTCCAGCAGCATGCGATCCGCGAAGGTGCCGCTGTCGCCCTCGTCGGCGTTGCATACGATGAATTTTTCGGCCGATGGCGTGTCCAGCACCGTCTGCCACTTGATCCCTGTCGGGAAGCCCGCCCCGCCCCGCCCGCGCAGCCCGGACGCCTTGACCGCGTCGACCACCTGCTGAGGCGACATCGCGCGCGTGCGCTGGAGGCCTGCCCAGCCACCGTGCGAAACGTAATCGGAGAGGCTGAGCGGATCGGTGATGCCGACACGCGCGAACGTGAAGCGCTGCTGGTGCGCAAAGAACGGGAGCGCGGCGAGATCACCCAGGCAATTGGGGTGCGTTCCGTCGAGCACCGCCGCGACCTCGTCCGCCGCCACGGGGCCGTAGGCGATCCGTCCGCCGCCGGTCTCGACCTCGACAAGCGGCTCGATGCGGAAGAGGCCACGGCTGCCGGTGCGCACCACCTCGGCACCCGCCACCGCAAGCGCATCCGCCAGCTCGTCCGCACCGAGCGCCACCGAGGCCATGTCGCAGCTGACGAAGACGCGCGTCATGCCGCGATCTCCGCCGCGATCCGCTCGAGCCGGGCAGCATCGACGCGCGACACCGGCTTGCCATCGACCAGCGCATTGGGTCCAGTGGCGCACAACCCGAGGCAGTAGATCGGCTCCAGAGTGACCTGGCCATCGGGGCGGGTCTCGCCCATCGCGACGCCGAAGCGATCGGCGGCGGCCGCCTCGATCGCCGCCCCGCCTCGAGCCTGGCAGGCCTCGGCCCGACAGAGCTTGACGACATGGCGTCCGGCCGGACGCCGTCGAAAATCAGGATAGAAGGTGATGACGCCGTGGATCTCGGCGCGGCTGAGGTTCAAGGCGTGCGCGACGAAGGGAACGAGCGAGTCCGGTATCCAACCCACTTCGTGCTGGATCGCGTGGAGGAGCGGCAACAGCGCGCCACGCCGGCCCGTACACGGTTCGGCAAGACGCTCGACCAGCGCGCGTGCCTCGTCATCTCCGGTCGGGGGACGCGTGCCTGAGGGGCTGGTCGCGTGCTGAAGATCAGACATGCTCGCTGCCGCCGCGCTATTTGCCGAAGCGCTGCCGTAGGGAGGTCGCCGGCGCTGCGCTGCCATGGCTCATGCCGGCAGGAAGCGCGTCGTGGAAGGTCTCGGGGCGCCACCAGCGGATAACTTCAGTCTTCCGGGGCAATCCGCACCTCCAAACCGTCCAGCGATGCCGCGAAGGCGAGCTGACATAACAGGCGCGAGGTGGGTAGCAGATGATCGGAGCTCTCGAGAAGATCGTTCTCGTCCGCACCCATCGGCAGCAGAGCCTCCGCGTGAGCCGGCCCGACATGAACGTGGCATTGTCGCGCATAAGCAGCATCCGCCGCAAAGCGCCAGCAGCCAGCAGCCAGCAGCCAGCAGCTCGTCGAAGCCGGCAGCGCGAAAGATTTCCATACCAGAGAGGCCCGGCGCCCCTTCGATCGCGGTCTGCATGCCATCACGATCCGTTACGATCAGCTTTGGCATCAATGCACCTCGAGCCGCCGCCCATTCAGCCGCTCCGCATGCCAGCGAAGATGGTCGGCCATGAACGTGGAGATGAAATAGTAGCTGTGATCGTAGCCGGGCTGCAGCCGCAGGGTCAGCTCGATCCCGGCAGCCTCGCATGCACCCTTGAGAAGCTCCGGTTTCAGCTGCTCCTTCAGGAAGGCATCGTCGCCTCCCTGATCCACCAGGATCGCCGGCAGACGAGCTCCATCCTCGATCAGCGCGACCGCGTCATGCTTGCGCCACGCTGATCTATCGGCGCCCAGATAGCCGCCGAGCGCCTTCTCACCCCAGGGAACCCGGCCCGGTGCTACGATCGGCGCGAAGGCGGACACCGCCGCGAAACGCTCCGGATAGGTCAGCCCGATCGTCAGCGCTCCGTGGCGCCCCATCGAATGGCCCATGATCGACTGGCGAGCCAGATCGGCTGGGAACTGCTTCGCGATCAGCGCCGGCAGTTCCTCCGTGACGTAGCTCCACATGCGGTAGTTCGCCGCATAGGGCTGCTGCGTCGCGTCGACGTAGAACCCGGCGCCCAGTCCGAAATCATAGGCCCCCGCCGGATCGTCCGGCACCGCCTCGCCGCGCGGGCTGGTGTCCGGCGCGACGAAGATCAGGCCGAGCTTGGCGCAGGCGGCGCGAAATTCGCCCTTCTCGGTGACGTTGGCATGGGTGCAGGTGAGGCCCGACAGATACCAGACGATCGGCAGCCTCGCTCCGGAGGCATGGTCGGGAACATAGACCGAGAAGGTCATCTCCGTCCCCGTCGAAGACGAAGCATGGCTATACACGCCTTGGAGGCCGGCGAAGGCCCGGTTGACGCTGACCTGTTCCACCCTCAGCTCCCGTTAAAGGCGTTGACGCAGATCTTGTTGCCGCTCGGATCGCGCAGGTAGGCGACGTAGGCACCCGGCAAGTGGGCGCGAGGGCCGGCCGCGCCCTCGTCGATACCGCCATTGGCAACGCCGGCAGCGTGGAAGGCGTCGACCTCCGCCGGGGTCTTGGCCGCAAAGCCGGTCGTGACGCCGTTACTTGACGCCGCCGCTCCATTGCCTGGCTTGGCGATGATGAAGGCAGGCTTGTCGCGGCCATAGAGTATCCAGCCATTGCCGAATGGCCCCAAATTCTTGATGCCCAAAGCACCGAGCGTCGCATCGTAAAACGTGGCCGATGCATGTACATCCATCGCGCCGCTAAAGACGTCCGAAAAAACACCATCGCCGGAAATCACAGACATGTCATTCTCCCGTGGTCGTTTCATTCCGCTGGTAGCTGGGATCTGCGTCGGGTGAGGCGAGGCGCAAGCGATCGATACTGAAAATCTCGGCTTCAGCTACGCAGATCGCAAGGAAGACGAAGCAGAACAGGATAGCCAAATCACCGCCGTTCACGACCGGGAAAATGCCATCGGGCATTTGCAGGCCGAACCTAAAACGGATGAACCAGTAAGCGACGGCCATCTCGCCGGCCAAGATGAAGGAAACCGGTCGAATGAACAGGCCGATCAGGAGGAAGCCGCCGAAAAGCTCCAGAACGCCGTCGAGACCGACAAGGCTCAGCAGTGCGAACGACTGCGGATTGTGGCCGAGACCAGGAAAATGAAATCTTCTGTGTGCCGTGCTGCATGTAGAGCAATGCCGAAACCATCCGCAGCATCGCCATTGCGCCGTCAGTTTTGAGGAGTTGCTGCCGCACCAGCCGGTTGCTCAATACACCACCACGCTGCGGATGCTCTCGCCCGCATGCATCAGGTCGAAGCCCTTGTTGATGTCGTCGAGCGTGAGCACGTGCGTGATCATCGGATCGATTGCGATCTTGCCGGCCATGTACCAGTCGACGATCTTGGGCACGTCGGTGCGGCCCTTGGCGCCGCCGAACGCGGTGCCGCGCCAGTTGCGCCCGGTGACGAGCTGGAAGGGCCGGGTGGCGATCTCCTTGCCGGCCTCGGCGACGCCGATGATGATCGAGGTGCCCCAGCCGCGATGGCAGCATTCGAGTGCGGTGCGCATCACCTCGGTGTTGCCGGTCGCGTCGAACGTATAGTCGGCGCCGCCGTCGGTCAGCGCCAGCACCTTGGCGACGGTCTCTTCGCGCGACAGGCCCTTCGAGTTGAGGAAGTCGGTCATGCCGAACCTGTGACCCCATTCCTCGCGATCGGGATTGATGTCGACACCGATGATCTTGTTGGCGCCCGCCATTCTGGCGCCCTGCAGCACGTTGAGGCCGATGCCGCCGAGGCCGAACACCACGACATTGTCGCCGACCTGCACCTTGGCGGTGTTGACCACCGCACCGACGCCGGTGGTGACGCCGCAGCCGATGTAGCAGCTGGTCTGGAACGGCGCGTCCTTGCGGATCCTGGCGACCGCGATTTCGGGCAGTACGGTGAAGTTCGAGAAGGTCGAGCAGCCCATATAGTGGAAGAGCCGGCTGCCCTTGTAGGAGAAGCGCGAGGTGCCGTCGGGCATCAGCCCGGCGCCTTGGGTGGCGCGGATCGCGGTGCAGAGATTGGTCTTGCCGGAGAGGCACGACTTACATTGGCGGCATTCGGGCGTGTAGAGCGGGATGACGTGATCGCCGGGCTTCACCGAGATGACGCCGGCGCCGACCTCGCGAACGATGCCGGCGCCTTCGTGGCCCAGAATTGAGGGGAAGATGCCCTCGCTGTCGAAACCGTCGAGCGTGTAGGCGTCGGTATGGCAGATGCCCGTCGCCATGATCTCGACGAGTACCTCGCCCGCCTTCGGTCCCTCGAGATCGACCTCGACGATCTCGAGCGGGCGCTTGGCTTCAAACGCGACTGCTGCGCGCGTCTTCATAGTTTCTCCCTCGATGACTTTCGACTCACTGCCATGATCGCTCGCGAGCTTCTGTAGTTGGTGGCGCCATCACGGTGGCGCCAGCTTGGCTTCAGCCTCTCCGGCGATCAGTGGGCCAGCGTGCGTCGCGCGAGCACGCCTGCCTTTTCGATCGGCAGCAGCGCCGGGTTCAGGTCCATAATCTCCGCCGTGCCGATCATAGCCTGTTGCGCGTCGATCATCGGTTTGTCCTTGGTCGTGAACGCCCGGCCGAGCGCCTTGATGAAAGTGTCGGCGAGCTCCTGCGTGGCGGTCTCTCGGCTCGTCACGCCCACATAGAAATAGGTTGCATGGATATCACTCTCCAGCACTTGCGCAGGTATTCAGCCTATCAGCCGCCTCGCAGGGGCTAGTTCATAAAGCACATTCGTTCACATTAGTTGCCGGGACCCATCGGCTATATCGGAAAACGAGCATAGGAGCTCGGCGCGACATCGGCCCGCCGGACAGCTGCGCGCAAACGACCGCTGTCGCATTCTCCACTGCTTGCGGTGCGCCAATCGGTAAGACCATCGCCCCTTAGTAACGCCCCCTCTGTTCTCTGAGGGAACACAAGGGATCCTCCGGGCGTCGGCGCTTGCATGTTCGCGATGCTCCTCGATCCGGAGGCGATGGTCGAACGGGACGGCGCCGCATGAACGAGCAGAAGGAACTCAGCGAGGCCGAAGAGCGGGAGGTGGAGGAGCATAGCCCGCCAAGCGCCAAGGTCGTCCACACCGTCGTCTCGCGTCAGGGCGATGATGAGCTTGATCGGCCGGTGGGCTCGTTGTTCTGGTCCGGGATCGCCGCGGGCGTTGCCATCATCAGCTCCCTATCCGCCAGCGGCGCTCTCGAAACTTATCTGCCGGCCAGCACATGGAAGCATGTGGTGGTGTCGCTCGGCTATCCGCTGGGCTTCCTGATCGTCATTCTTGGACGGCTGCAGCTCTTTACCGAGCACACGATGGTTGCAGTTCTTCCGTTCGCGCGGGAGCCGAGCGCCCGAAATCTGAAGCGCGTGGCGCGGCTTTGGTCGATCGTCCTGATCGGCAATCTGCTCGGCGCTGCAGCCGTCGCCGCGCTGGTGGTGTTCGGCCGGACGCAGTCACCGGAAGTCCTTCGCGGGATGCAAACGGTCGCTGGCCACTTACTGCGCGAAACGCCGCTCGAGCTGCTGATGCAGGGGATTCCCGCCGGCTTCCTGATCGCCTCGGTTGCCTGGATCCGCTCGGCGACGACGGATAGCGGCTTCTGGATCGTGGGGACGCTGACCTACACCATCGCGCTCTGCGGGTTCAGCCACGTCATCGCCGGCGCCGCCGAGGCCTTCCTGCTCCTGTGGTCGGGCCTTGCTCCGCTGGGTTGGCTGGTCGCAGGGTTCCTCTTGCCGGTCTTCGTCGGAAACGTCCTCGGCGGGACCGGGCTGTTCGCGGTGCTGGCGCACGCGCAGGTGAAGGAGGAAATCTAGCCGGACACGGCGCGCTTATCGGCGAAGCGGCGGCTCCTCGCCATGCTTCGTGAACATCAGCTGGGTAAGCACGACCGTGTCTACCCAGTCGGCATTCAGATGTGTCATGTTGAGAACGAGCAGCGCCCACCTGATCCGGGTCAGCGGCAACGCGTCTGGTGGCCACAGTTGCTGCTGCGCTTCGAGACAGAGTAGGCGCCGATGGCGAGCGCGACGCCGGTGCCCTCGATCAGCATGAAGCCCAACACGTCCCACTAGAAGGTGCCCTAGGCACTTCCCGCATTCTTGTGGAGGTTGGAGGTGAACGCGTGCGATCGATTGCCCGCCATGCCGGATGCAACCTTCGCACACCCCTGCGCCAGACATGGCGGTAGATGCGAGCGGCCGGATGCCGGGCGGCGCCAATCAAGCTGGCAAGGTTCCGGTCTGACGCAAGGCCTCGCCAAGAGCGAGAGCCGCTGAAATCGCAAGGTTCATCGAGCGCACCTGCGGCTGCATCGGGATGCGCAGCCGGGCATCGCAACTATCGGTTACCGTCGGCGGCACGCCCGCGCTCTCCTTGCCGAAGAGCAGGACATCGTCCGCCTCGAAGCGAAAATCATAGCAAGATTGCCTGGCTTTTGTGGTGAACAGCACCAGCCGCCGCGATCCGATGCTCTTCCTGAACGCGTCGAAACCGACATGCCGCGTCGTCGCGACATGATCGATATAGTCCATCGCCGTGCGCCGCACTCTGCGATCGTCCCAAGCGAACCCCATCGGTTCGATAAGGTCTACCGCGGCGCCGAAACAGGCGCCGAGGCGCAGAACGGCGCCGACGTTACCGGCGATTTCGGGCTGGAAAAGGGCAATGCGCATCCGGGCCGATTGATGCCGGCGGATCGCCGCCGCAAGTGGAGAACACGCTTCAGACTGACGTGTGCTTGCGCTTGTGGCTGCCCATGGTCATGCGAGACGCCACGGCACGGCCGGACGATCACGGGATTGCGCCATGGCGATATCGTTGTACGATCTCAGCGTACCGACCTTCCTGCAAACCGTGCGAGCGATCGGCGGTTGTCTTGATCGTGCCGTCGCCCATTGCGCGAGGATCGGCGCCAATCCCGACGACCTTGTCGATGCGCGCCTGTTCGACGACATGGCGCCCTTCCACTTTCAGATCGAGGCGGCCTGGCACCACGCCGTCTGGGGACTGGAGGCCGCGAAGACCGGTGTATTCGCTCCCCCCGCGCTGGTCGGGCCGGTGCCGTTCGCCGGGCTGCGGGCCATGATCAGCAGGGCAGAAGCGGCGTTGGCAGAATTCACGGCGGACGAGGTAAACGGCTGGGTGGACAAGGAGCTCGACCTTCAGATCGGTCCGCGCAAGCTCGCCTTCACCTCTGAGACGCTCATCCTGTCCTTCTCCCTGCCCAACTTCCATTTTCACGCGGTGACCGCCTACGACATCCTGCGCTCGCGGGGCGTGCCGCTCGGTAAACGAGATTATGAAGGCAGACTTCGTACGAGATCCGCCTGAGCCGAGCGCTGAAGACAGCCAAGTTGGCGGCCTGCCGCCGACTCGTCAGCGACCAGCGCAACCGTTCGGTTGAACCGGGTTGCTCGTCCGGTCAGGCCAAGTGTGCCGGACGATTGTTGATCCGCGCCGGATCGATGAGGAGCGGCCGCATGTAGGAGGGATCGGACGTGTCCCGCGCGGTGGGAAGAAAGGGATCGGGATCGATCCCGTCGATGACGCAGATCCGCGCCGCGATCGCCCATTTTCCGTCGCGCTTCTCAAGCCGATCGATGTAGCGCCCGGTGCCGCTCGTCCGAAGCGGCTCTTCCTTGTTGTGCGCAGTGAAGGTCCAGTAGGTCTCGCAGTGCGCGGTATCGCCATCAATCTCGCAACTGTGATTGCTGAGCGAATGCACGGTGCGATGTTGGTACTTCGTGTGATAGGCGAAGTAGTAGTCGATGAAACCTTCGACGGATCCGACGAATTCGCCATGATCATCGAGCGCGTCCGGGTGGTAGGCCGATCGCAGCAGCGTGCGATCGAACCTGTCCATCCCCCGGCAGTAGCGGACGAGGCAATCGTAGATTTCCTGCCGGTCATTCAGATCCAGCAGCGCTCGTTCCGTGTCCGCCACACGCGCTCCTCTCATCGTTTCTGCGCGGTCTTTGCCAGCGGGCGGTGGGCTCGGCAATCGCCTGATCGCATCGGCTAGAGCCAGCGGAGATCGCGACGCCATCGATAGGTGACCGGTGATTTCGTGCTAAGGATCAGCGGTCGCGGCCTCGGCTCGGGCTAGCGCACCGTGAACAGCGCCCGATCGATCACCCTTGCCTGCGCATCGATCAACGCCAGCCGGTGCGGCCCCGGCCCCGGCAGCACGACCGGGCTCGCGTCGGCCAAGCCGAGGTCCAGTGTGTCGAGGCGCAGATGCTCGCCGGATGCCGCGCCGGTGGTGGTGAGGCGGATGCGCTGACGATCGACCGGAATGTCGGGATCGAGCGCGAAGACCGAGCCCGAAACCGGGCTGACGATGCGCGGGCGTCGCGCCGTCGCGGGCGCCGCGCTCAGGACGCTCTGCCCGGTCGCGCCAATGAAATACTCCCGGCGGGAATGTTCGATGCCGTCGGCGAACTGGACGGCGCGCATGCTCACCCCCGCCGGCCGCCGCGGTTGCATCGAAGGGACCTCGCGATGCAGCGCCAGCATCATCTCGCGCCAGACCGGCGCGGCCCCGCTGGTGCCCGAGACACGCGTCATGCTGTCGCCCTCGGCATTGCCGATCCAGACGCCGACGGTGAAGCGATCGCTGAAGCCGATGCACCAGTTGTCGCGCATCGCCTTGCTGGTGCCGGTCTTGGCCGCCGCCCAGAACGGCAGCCGCAGCGCGCTATCGACACCGAAGGTGACCGCGCGCGCATCCGCATCGGACATCATGTCGGCGACCACCCAGGCCGCCTGCGCACTCATCACGCGCCTGGTCTGGCCCGCCGGATCGTCGCTGCGAAGTCGCAAGGGCCGATAGCGGCCGGCGTCAGCCAGAGCACGAAAGGCGGCTACCTGCTCGAGCAGGGTCACCTCGGCCGAACCGAGGGCGAGCGAGAAGCCGTAATAGTCGCCGTCTTCGGTCAAGCCGTGATAGCCGACGTCCCAGAGGCGGTCTCGAAAATCGTCGGTGCCATCGAGCAGGAGCGTGCGCACGGCAGGCACGTTGAGCGAGCCCGCCAGCGCGGTGCGCACCGAGACCGGCCCCTTGAAGTCGTGATCATAGTCCTTGGGAACGTAGAGGCCCGAGGCGGTGTCGAGCTGGACGGGGCTATCCTCGAGGATCGAAGCCGGCGTGAGGAAACCGCGCTCGATCGCCTGCTCATAGAGGAACGGCTTCAGCGTCGATCCCGCCTGACGGTAGGCAGCGGCATTGTCGACTTGCGCGGCGGTCGAGTTGATGCCCGCTCCGCCGACATAGGCGAGCACGTCGCCGGACGCGTTGTCGACCACCACTACAGCGCCATCCCGCGCCCGCGCGCCAAGCTCGACGAGCTGATGGCGGAGCGCCTGGATGGCGACCGCCTGCACGCGCGCGTCAAGCGTTGTGGTGATCGTCTCGCCTGGATTCCCGAGCAAATCCGCAGCGAGATGCGGCGCGAGGTTCGGGTCGTCGGCAAGGCGACGTCCGGAGCCGGTCATGGCTTCAGCCTGAGCGATGATCGCGTTGCAATCGACGATCCGGCCGAGCCGACAGGCGCGCCGTGCGACGCTCGCTGCGTCGGCTTGCGGCGCGGGCAGCAGCGCCGCGAGGAGAAGCGCGTCGTCCCGGCCCAGAGCGTCGGGCGCCTCGCCGAACAGCAATCGCGCGGCGGCGCCGATCCCCTGCGTCTCCCCGCGGAAGCTGGCGAGGTTGAGATAGGCCTCGAGGATCTGGTCCTTGCTCCACCGTGCCTCGATCGCGTGGGCGGCACGGATCTGGCGGAGCTTGGCGCGGAAACTGCGCGCGCCGGGGCCGCCGAGATCGGGCGCGAGGAAGCCGGCAAGTTGCATCGTGATCGTGCTCGCGCCGCGCGGCGGCCGTCCGTGGAGCGTCGCCCAGGCCGAACCACCGAGACCGCGCCAGTCGACGCCGCCATGCACGCGGAAGCGCCGGTCCTCCGATGCGATCACCGCCTGCTGGAGCACTGGAGCGATATGGTCGAGCGGCACCCACTCGAGCCGCCGCACCGCGAAGTTGACACGTACGGTGTCGAGCAGCCGACCGTCGCGATCGCGCAGCCACGCCTCGCTCGGCCGCCACGCCGCGCGGGTAGCGGCGTAGGAGGGCATTGCGGGCGGGCGCGTCCAGATCGCCAGACCGATCGGCAGCAGCAACAGGAGACACAGCACCGCCACCGGCCTGCGTCGAAGCCAAGCGAGGAGGTAATGGAATGAATCCATCGGTTCTACGCTCCGTTCGCCATGAGCCTGTCGAAGGGCCGTTCTTCCTTTCGAACGAGGAAGAAGGACAGGGCTTCGACAAGCTCAGCACGAGCGGTTTGAACCAGGCCGCTCACGGCGCCACCACCAGCGGCTTGTTCGGCAGATCGGCGTGGATCTCGGGCGAGTACATCGCTTCGACATGCGTCGGCGGCAGCAGGAAGCGGCCGGCGCCGTTGATGCGCACGACATATTCCGCCGTCGTCCGGCCCTTGGGCAGCCAGCCGAAATAGCCGCGCCACGCGTCCAGCCCATGCTCGACGTAACTCGGGTAGGCGCCGTCGCCTCCCGACGCCTGTCCCGCCAGCAACGCCGACTGGCCGCCCTGCCCGCCCACGATCGCAGCGCCGGCCGGGATCGGATCGTCGATCACCACCCAGGTACGGTCGACCGGCGCATCGATCGTGATCCGCACCTTGAGCACGTCGCCGCGAGTGAGGCGGTCGGGATGCGCGCGCTCGACGAACACGACCTGGCGGGCGATCCGATAGCCCGCGAAGGCGGGTGCGGCGAGCGGCACCGCGGCGCGCACCGCGACCGTCGCCCACGGCCCCGGCTGGCTGCTGTGCGAGAGCAGCAGCGGGGTCGACGACGCCGGCAACGGCAGGCGCATCGCCGCCGGCTGCGGCCAGTTCCGCGTCTGCGTGGCCGAACCGAGCCGCGCCGTCGTCACGCCGGTCGCGGTGCCCGGATAGGCGGCGGCGAAACGCCGCGTAACGACGGTGCCCCAGGCGTTCGACGGCGTCGTGTCCCAATGGCCGTGCATCTGGCGCAACGCGACGCCGACCATCATCCGCGGCGCATCCGTCTCCCAGCCGCTGCGGCCGGTGACGGCGAGCAGCGCCTTGAGCGCCATCTCGTCGTCCGAGACCATCATCCACCAGGGCGCGACCGCCTTGTCGACGAGATCGAGCCGCGTGCCCTCGTAAACGATGCGGCCGCGCAGCGCTTGCTCGGCGGCGGCCTTCTGCGCGGGATCGGCGCCCGGCGTTTTGTCGAGCGTCACCAGCCAGTCGGCGAGCGCTGCCGTCGGCATGTCCTGCGGCGCGACCGCGACCTGGCCGAGCATCGCGGCGGTCGACGCGCCGTTGCGCGCGAGCGCGGCGAGTGCCGCCAGCCGCAGCAGCCGCGCATCGGTCGGTCCGTCGCCCTGCTCGGTGATCCGCCCGTCGACGACGCCCTTAAGCGCATCGAGGAGCTTGGCCTTGGCGTCGGCCGGCCACGGCAGCGCGGCCTCGGCGCTGATCGACAGGGCGTAGGCGGTAAGCGCGATCGAGCCGGGCATGCCGCTATCCGGCCAGTAGCGCAGCAGGCCGTTGTCCGCGGTGTAGGTCGGCAGCTCGGTCATCTGCTGCGCCCATTCGGCGCGATCGTCGAGCACCACCGCCTTGGAGGTGCGCTGCTCGAAGCAGCCGAACGGATAGCCGAGCATATAGGCGCGCACGCCGTCGAGAGCCGGCGCCGGCGAGGCGGTGAGCGCGACCGTCACCCCGCCCCGGCCCGGCAGCGCGCCGGCGGGGGCAGCGACCGGCACCTGCGCGGTGCCGAGGATGTGGACGAAGTCGGCGCCCCAGGTCTGCTCGGGGACGGCGGGGACGACCTGCTCGTCGAGCTGGACGCGATCGGCGGCGCGGCCGTCGGCCGCCTTCGCCGTCACCGTCCAGCGCAGCGAGGAGAGGTGCTCGGGCGCGGTCAGCCGCCATGTCACCGGCACCGCGCCGCCCGGCGGGATGTCGACCGTCAGCGCGCCGCCGCGCGCGACCTCGGGCGAGACCGCGACGTTGGCGGTGACGCGCATCGGCCGCTCGCTGCCGTTCCGGAGCGTGAAGGTCGCGCCATATTGGTCGCCCGAGCGGACCAGCGGCGGGATGCCGGAATAGACGGTGAGGTCCTGCACGGTGCGCACCGCGGTCTCGCCGGTGCCGAACAGATCGCCGCCCTGCGTCGCGATCGCGACGATCCTGTAGCTCGAGAGCGCGTCCGCCATCGGCACGACCAGCCCGGCCTCGCCCTTGGCATCGAGCTTCACGCGGCCCTTCCACAACAGCACCGGGCGGAAATCGGCGCGGTTCAGCGCCGAGAGATCGCCGCCGCCGCCACCGCCGGATGCCACGGCCTTGCGCCCGTAGTGGCGCTTGCCGACGACCTGAGTCTGCGCGGTCGAGGTCAGCACCGAGAGGTCGCGCTGGCCCATCATGGCGTCGAGGATCTTCCAGCTGTCGTTGGGCGAAAGCTGGAGCAGCGCCTCGTCGACCGCCGCGACCGCGACTTCCGCACCCGCCGCCGGCCGGCCGTCCGGTCCTGCCACCGCGATGCCGACCTTGGCGCGATCGCGGATATGGTATTTCTCGCGATCGGTGCGCACGGCGACGCGCAACTGATGCGCCTCCCAGCCGACCGTCAGCTTGGCGATGCCGATGCGGTAGCTTGGCTTGGCGAGATCGACGAGTGCGGTCGGATAGGCGCCATCGCGGCTGAAGAAGGGCAAGTGCCAGCGCCGCGCGAGATCGGCCAGCCACAGCCGCCAGCCCGCGATCCGCCCGCGCACCGCCATCACCGACACGTAGACGTTGGGCGCGTAGCTGCCGGCGAGCGGCACCGCGATCACCGGATCCTTGCCCGAGATCGCGGTGACGAAGCTCGACAGCACGCCCTCGCGCTCGACCGTCACCAGCGCGGTCGCGGCGCGGAACGGCATGCGCACCTGCAGATGCGCGGTATCGCCGGCGTGATAGCTCTTCTGATCGGGGATGACGTCCATACGGTCGCCATTGTCGCCGCCGAACCACCAGTCGTCGTCGCCGGCGAGATAGACCGAGGTGACGGCGCGCGCCGCGTTGCCGCCCGCGTCGGTCGTGGTGGCGATGGCGATCACCTCGCCCGAGACGCCCGGATCGATCGCGCAGTCCGCGAGCCCCTGCGCATCGGTGGTGCCGCTGCAGTTCGCGCCGATCTTGGTGGTCCTGGCGTTGTTGTCGAAGGCATAGAAGCCGCCGATCAGCCGCCGCCGCGCCGAGAGGATCTCGCGCGTATAAAGCGCCACCTGAACCCGCTGGCCACGGATCGGCGCGCCGTGCACGTCGAGCGCGGCGATCTTGAGATGCATCGAACCCTGGCGCTGCAGCCAGCCGTCGGGCTTGATGCCGAGCCGCACCGCCGAGGCGTAGACCGGAATCGCGGTAGACGCGGTCAGCGTCTCGCCATTGGCGTCCTGATAATCCATCTCGACCGTCATGCGGACATCGCCGTCGAGCTTGGGCAGGTCGATCGGCGTGCGCAGCGAGCCGTGCGCATCGAGCGCGAGCGGGACGGTCGCCGCATCGGGCAGCGGCGCCGCCGGCACTTCGCCGGCGTCGCCGTCGAGCGCGACGGTTCCCTCCTTCACGGCATCGCCGCCGAAGGTCCAGCCGTCCCAGCCGTCGGGCGCCTGGCTGAAACGCTCATAGGCGGTGCGCAGCTTGACTGGCGCATGGCCCGCACCGCCCCCTGACAAATAGCCGACATAGAGATCGACCGGCAGCCGCACTGGCCGCACCGCGGGCTGCTTCGGCCCGCTGACGCTCGCGCGCATCGTCGGCAGGCGATATTCGTCGACCCGGAAGGTCTGGCTGCTGTCGATCGTCTCGTCGCCAACCTTGAGGCTGAGGCCGTAGTCGCCGGTCGGCGCGCCCGCGGGAGGTGTCCAGCTGCTCTCGCCAATGCCGTCGTGGCCGAGTTTGACCGGCACCTTGAATTCGGTGTCGGAGCCTTCGTGCTTGATCACCAGCATGCCATCGACCGCGCCGCCCGAGCGGAAGCCGGTGGCGATCGGCATGCGATAGACATGCTTCATGTGGATCGTCTCGCCGACGCGCAGCAGCGTGCGATCGAAGATCGTGTGGAAGATGCCGGTCGGCGCCGAATAGCCGTAGGGAAGCTCGAAGTCGGAGGGCTGGATGCCCTGCCCCCAGTCGGTCAGCACGAACGAGAAGTCGCCGTCCTTGCGCGCCGAAACCATCAGCGGATCGTCGCTTGCATCGCTGCCCTCGCAGCTGGTGTAGATCGCCGGATCGGGGAGCTTGCGCAGCAGCAGGCGCCCCTGCGCGTCGGTGGTCCCCTGCCCGAGCAGCGCGCCGTTGCACTGATCGGTGACGCGCACCGCTGCACCCACGACCGGCGCGCCGCTGTCGAGCGACGTCACCCAGGCGAGCGAGGTGCCACGGCCCCATTTGAAGTGCACCGCCATATCGGTGACCAGCGCGGCGGCGTTGACGTAGCGCGGCGCATTGCGGCCGAGCAGCGCGCGGCCGAGCACCGGGCTCGCCACCTCGACGACGTAGAAGCCCGGCTTTTCAAGCGGCACGCCGATGACCTCGAACTGCCTGCCACCGCCCGGCAATGCGACCTTCATGCGGTGCACGTCTGCCGCGCCCGCGAGCAGCGCCGTGTCGCCGGTGTGGTTGACGGCATGCTTGTGGCCTTCCGGGCCGACCTGTTCGTAATTGTCCTTCTGCGCCTCCTCGACCTTCTTCAGCCACTCGACGATCTTGCCGTCGTCGCCGTCGATCCGCGCCGCGCCGCCCTGTACGACATTGACGCCGCCGCCGAGCGATGGCTCGACCGCGCGCACGGTCAGCGGCAGCACGCCGCCCTGTTTCGCCTCGAGGACGCCGAACGGCGCCGCGAACTTCACCAGCGGCGGCGCCTCGGCGATCGCGACATCGAGCGGGAAGCGCCGCGCGTTGGCGAGCGGGCGCCCGCTCTCGTCCTGGAGGTCGGCGGGCAGCGTCAGCCTGGCGGTGATTGCCGGCGGCAGCGGCGGCTTGAAGCTGATCGAATCCAGCGTCGCGTCGTGGCCGGTCGGCATATCGGGGCTGAGCAGCTTGCCGCCGCCGACGTCGAGCCGCGCCGCCAGTGCCTTGGCACGCGGCACCGGCGCGGTGAACGCGACGTTGATCGCCTCGACCGGATCGCAGCCCGCCTGCGGGTTGACCCGCGCGCAGGTGAGCTTGGCGCTGAACTCCTTGCGGACGGTGAAGTCGAACCGCTTGTCCACACCGGCGGGCCGACCGGAGGGCGAACGGATGCCGGCCGCCCAAATGAGCGCCATGTCCCGCCCCGGCGGCAGCGGACGGCGGCACTTGACCGCCACCACGCTGGCGAGCGCCGCCGCCTTGTCGCCGGCCTTTACCGGCAAGGGCTGCGGCAGACCGGCGCTGTCGAGGAAGCCGGTCAGGCCCTCATCGCTGCTGCCGAGAGCGGCGAACACGCGCGCAGCGGTGTCGATCGGGAGCAGGTCGACCGCGATGCGTTCGCCGATGCCGTCGACCGTGCAGTAGGCGTTGGCGGCAACGGAAGCGCGATCGACAGCCCCGTTCGCGGCGATGAAGAAGGTCTGGTTCTCCTCGATGTCCTCGCCATTGCCGCTGTCCGGCAGGATCGCCTTGGCGTAGGGGCCACCGGCATCGATGGCGAAGCTCCGGGTGCCCGTCACGTCGTGCCCGGAGAGCGCCTTCAGACCTTTATCGAGCGTCGCCTTGCAGACCGTGCCGCCGGGCAGCGGACTTGCATACTCCCAGACGAAGGTAGCGGGATCGGTCCAGCGCCCCGCGCCGCCGACCGGGCAGTCCATCGCGATCGGCGACGAACCGCCGCCGACAGGCGCCATCGCTTCCGAGAAGCGCAGCGTGAAGCGGGCTATGGAGGCGCCGTCGATCCCTGGCGTCGCCGAAATGACGGTCGCAGGCGAATCCCCCAGCGCGAACGCCGGCATCAACGCCAGCATCATGATCGCGCAACGCGCGAGCCAGCCCCGCATCGCCCCCTCCTGCCGATAGCGCAGCATGCCTAAAGCAGATCAGATTCGCCAGCGACGAACCGGTGCGCGCCGCGCCTGCACCCGCACCTGCTCACCTACGGCCTGGCGGTTATCAAAACGCCGCTTTCGCGCTGCCGCTATCAAAGCCGGGCTGGATAATTGTCGATATGAGTGCGCTCAGTAGAGCGTTGCCAGTGCATCGCCGCTGTAATCCACGAGCTCGTCGAAGCGGCCTTCGCGGACGAGCATCGGCCATTCCGGATTGGCGAGCAGCGCGCGACCGACCGCAACCAGATCGAAGTCGCCACGCGCCACCGCCGTCGCCAGCAGCTCCAGATTCGCGACGCTGACGTTGATCTTCTCGCCGCGCGTCGCGACCTCGTCGGCCTTGCTCAAGCCCACGGAGCCGACGCTGATCGTCGGCAGCCCGGTGAGCCGCTTCGTCCAGCCCGCGAGGTTCAGTTCCGCGCCGCTGTCTGGAAACTCGGTGTCCCAAAAGCGCCGTGTCGAGCAATGGAAGGCCGTAACGCCGGCCGCCGCCAAAGGCTGGAGAAACTGCTCGAGTTCGCGCGGCGTTTCGACGAGCCGCACAGCATAATCGCCCATCTTCCATTGCGACCAGCGCAGCACCACCGGGAACTCCTTCCCGACCGCCCTTCGCACCGCACGTACGACCTCGACTCCGAAGCGCGTGCGCCCGACATGGTCACCGCCCCAAATGTCCGTCCGCTCGTTGGTGCCCACCCAGAAGAATTGATCGATCAGATAACCATGCGCGCCGTGCAGCTCGACGCCGTCGAAGCCGAGCGTCTGTGCATCGGCGGCAGCCCGGGCGAAGGCATCGACAACATCCTGAATGTCCTCGTCGCGCATCGGCTCCGTCATGCGCTTGCCGGGGCTGACCAGGCCCGAAGGGCCGGCGCTCGGCAGCGACGGATCTGGCGAGGTCGCGGGGTTGCGCGCCATGCCGAGATGCCAGAGCTGCGGCATGATCAACCCGCCCGCGGCATGGACCTCCGCCAGCACCGCCTTCCATCCTTCCAGCGCGCGGCCGTGAAATGCCGGAATGGTATCGTTGGCGGTCGCCACCGGATGATCCACCGTCGTGCCCTCGGTGATGATCAGCCCGGTCCCACCCTTTGCGCGGCGCGCATAATAAGCGGCAACGTCCGGCCCCGGCGTATAGTCGGGCGACTGGCACCGCGTCATCGGCGCCATCACGATCCGGTTCGGCAGCTCGAGATTGCCGAGCTTGAAGGGCGTGAAGAGCGACGAAAGATCAGTCATAGAGATCAAGTGGCAGAGCGGCCCGCCGGTCTCAAGCCAGCACGTCACCCGCGACTAAGCCGCCAACGGCGTTACGCTCAACTCAAGCAGGCATCGACGCGCCGCCGCACCGTAGCATACCGCTAGTCGACGAAATGCACCGTGCTGCACGAGCCGTCGTGGCGAATGTGCGCCCGTACGTCGTAAAGTGCGCTCAGCGTGGCTTCCGTCATCACTCGAGTTGCGGCGCCCGCAGCGACGATCGCGCCGTCGCGCAGCGCGACGACGTCATCCGCGAAACGTAGCGCGAGATCGACCTCATGGATCGCCATGATCACGGTTCGGCCAGCATCGGCGCGTGCGCGAAGACGGCGAACGGCGTCGAGCGCGTGGCGGGGATCCAGTCCGGCGGTCGGCTCGTCCACGATCAGCACTTCCGGATCGCCGACAATGGCGCGCGCCAGCATCACGCGGGCAAGCTCGCCTCCGGACAGGCTGGTCGCCGGCCGATCACGCAGGCCGACAAGATCGCACTCCTCGAGCGCGCGTTCGATCGCGCTTGCCAATGTGGGGGACACGCCGCCGAACACCGGCAAGGTCGGCGCCAGGCCGAGCGCGACGACACGCTCCACGGAGATCGGCCACTCGACACCGGCGCGCTGCGGCAGATAGGCGCGCCGTCTCGCCAGCTCTCTGCGAGGCAAGGAGGACAGGAGATCGGCGCCGAGCCATACGGTGCCGGACGCCGGCGGCAGCAAGCCTGCGGCCGCTGCGAGCATGCTGCTCTTGCCGGCGCCGTTGGGACCGATCACGGCCGTGAGCCGACCGGCGTGGAAGACGATGTCGGCACCCGCGATCACGGTTCGGGCGCCGCGCCGGATCACAAGATTCCGGAGCGCAAGCGCGCTCATGCGGTTCGCGTCCGAACATGGAGGACGAGCCACAAGAAGAATGGTGCACCCACGAGGCTGATCAGCACGCCGAGGTTGATCGGCGGCCCGCCCAGCCGCATTACCCGCGTCGCCGTATCCGCCAGCACGACGATCAACGCGCCCGTCAAGGCGGAGGGCAGCAGCAGTCGCCCGGGCTGGTGATGCACCAGCGGACGCACGACATGCGGCGCGACGAGCCCGACGAAGCCGATCGCGCCGGCGACCGCGGTCGCCGCACCTACTCCGAGCGCCGTGCCGATCAGCGCGATCAAGCGCATCCGACCGACCGCAACGCCGAGGCTTTCCGCCTGCGTCTCGCCCAGCGCCAGCACGTCGAGCGCCGGGCCGGTCGCGAGCAACAGCGCTCCGCCGGCGACGATGAACGGCGCGGCCAGCCGGACATGATCCCAACCGCGATCGGCAAGCGAGCCCATCAGCCAGTTCATGATCTCATAGGCGGCATAGGGGTTCGGCGCGAGGTTGAGCGCAACTTCGGTGCCCGCCGCGGCGATCGCGGTGACCGCGGAGCCCGCCAGGATCAGCGCGAGCGTGCCGCCGCCGCGTGCGAGCAGAAAGGCCACACTCGCGGTGACGAAGCCGCCCGCCAGCCCGAACAGCGGCGATGCCAGCGAGAAGCTGGCGGAGAAGCCATAGTAGATCGCGATCACCGCGCCCAGCGACGCTCCTGCCGAGACGCCGAGCAGCCCGGGCTCGGCAAGCGGGTTGCGCAGCAGCCCCTGCAGCACCGCACCGGAAAGACCGAGTATTCCACCGATCATCATCGCGAGCAGCACCCGCGGCAGCCGGATCTGCAGCACGATGAGGCCGGGAAGATCGTCGGACGGGTGCGCGATAGCGGCGAGCACGTCCTGTGGGCGCAGCCAGACGGTGCCCGCCAATAGCGATGCCGCCGATGCGGCAATCAGCGCGAGCGCCAGCGCGGGAACGAGCCAGCGGTTCACCGCAATCCCGTTTGTGCAAAGGGCAGGCGGGCGCGGATCGCCGCGCTGGCGGTCCGCAGTTCGCGGCGCAGCTTCAGTGCGGATTCCGCTATGAAGGGCGTGCCGCAGAGATAATCCGCCTGACGAACCGTCAGCGTGCGGCCATTACCCCAGAAGCGGCGCACCAGCGCGTGACGCGCGAGATAATCGCGCAGGCTGCCGCGATCCTCACTACCCTGCACGAGGAGGTCCGGCGCGGCTGCCAGCAACACTTCTATGTCGGGCGTGCCATAGCGCGACGCCGGCGGCTCGTTCGCGACGTTCACCGCACCTGACAGTCGAAGCAGCCGATCGAACAACGATCCCTTTTCGGCGCCGAAGCCGCTGCCGTCCCACGCCGCGACGCGGAGCGGCGGCCTCGAATCCTGTGCCAGGCTTGCGAGCTCGCGATCCATCTGGGCGATCAGAGTCTCGCTACGAACTTGCTCGCCGACCGCGCGAGCGATCCGCCGGGTGACCGCGCGGATGCGTTCGATGCTGTCGGCGCTATCGACCTCGATCATCGGCCAGCCCAGCCGCTTCAGCAGAGCACGCGTGCCGGGCATCGACGAACTGTCGGCGACGACGAGATCGGGACGATCGCGAACGACCTCCTCCACGAGGCCGTGATTGACCGCGACCCGCCGCGCCGCCGCCGCCATCAGCGATGCGTCAGGATCGCGCGAAAGCCACGTCACCGACGCAATCCGCTCGGGCGGCAGCAGCGCGAGCACGATCTGGTCTGTGCATTGGTTGATCGACATCACGCGCATCGGTCGCGATGCCGGCCGCGGCACGCCCGATGATGCCGCGCCGCCGACCAAGGTCGAGAGCGCGGCGATCAACAGGCCGGCCGAGGCAAGCGGAAGTCGCATCAGAAGCGGAAGCGTACGCCCCCATATCCGGCGCGGCCGGCGGCCGCGAAGCTGAAGATCTCCGAATAGCGGCGATCCAACAGGTTCTCCACACGCCCGAACAGCTCGACCTTGTCGCTCAGCTTCCAGCGCGCGTTGAGGTTGACCAGCGTGAAGCTGCGCAGCCTGACGAGCGCGGGTACGAACGATGGATCGGTGAAGGCGAGATCATTCTGCCTGCCATTGTAGCGGACCGTCACGTTGGCGCTGAACGGCTGGTGCTCGGGCGCCCAGCTGAGGCTTGCGCTGGCGATGTTCCTGGCGCGCCGAACCGCCTGGGCGGTGACATCGGTGCCGGTGAACGGCGCGATCAGCGGCAGCACGGTCTCCGGTTGTGGCGCGTGCAAGTAGGTATAGCTTGCATCGAACCGCCAGCCGCCGCCTAACGCTGCGCCCGCGTAGGCCTCGACGCCGCGCTGGCGCGTGCGCCCCGGCTCGTTGATCGAGCTCGATCCCACCACCGTGAAGATCGTGCTGATCTCGTCCTGCAGGCGATTGTCGAAATAGGTCGCGCCGACGGTGACGTGGTCGCCATCGAATGATTGCTCGACGCCAGCCTCCCAGCCTTTAGACTTCTCCGGCTTGAGATCGGGATTGCCGATGTAGCGGCCGGCGAAGAAGTCGAACAACTCGCCAAAGCTCGGCGCTTTGACGCCGGTACCATAGGCCGCATGGATGCGGGTGCCCTCGGCGAACTTGTAGCTCCCCTGCACGCGGAAGGTGGTGTCGTCGGCGAAGCGGCTGTTGTCGTCATGGCGAACGGACGCACCGAGGGCCAAGCGATCGTTCACCGTGAGATCATATTCGCCGACGACACCGATATTCGTGCGGTGCCGCCAACCCAGAAACGCGCCGGACGTCGAGAAGGTCGTACGCTCGCTCTCGCGCTCGGCATCGACGGCGAAGGTGACGCGGTGCTTCACCGCATCGCTGCCGAAGCGCAGCGCGCTTTCGTAGGAGCCCTTGAGGCGGCGGCCATGATCGCCGTTCGCCTTGATGATCGGCTGACCCGCTACGGGCGAGAACGCATCGGGCACGTCGAAATCGGTGCGTTTGGTGTCGGCAATCTGTGCGGTGACCGCGTGAGTCCAGCGGCCATCGAGCAGATCGAGCTGGCCGCGCAGCAGACCGTACAGACCGGTATTGTTGTAGTGCACGCCGGGCGTATCGATCGTCAGGCCGAAGGTCGGGCTGCCGAAGACATTGTCGGTGTCGTCCGCAGCGGCGTGGGTGTAGCTGTAGCGGCCGACGGCGGTGAGGTGAAGATTGGGCGCCGCCGTCCAGATCGTCTTGAACGATGCCCCGAGATTGTTCGATCCGACATCGTTGTTGCCGCCGATCGCGACCGGATAGCCATCGGTATGGATGTAGCTGGTGGTCAGCGCGTAATCGAGATTGCCGGAAACGCCCGCGGTGCGCGCGCCGGCGCTCAGCGTGCCCATCGATCCGCCTTCGGCGCGGATCTTGGTGCCGGGCGCCTCGGCACCCGTCAGGGTGATGTAGTTGATCACGCCGCCGATCGCGTCCGAACCATAGAGCGAGGACTGCTGACCGCGCAGCACCTCGATCTTGGCGTCCTCGTCCGCGACCAACGTGCCGAAATCATATTCGTCGTCATATGGATCGGACGCCTTGATGCCGTCGATGAAGACAAGCGTCTGGTTGGCCTCTGCGCCCCGAATGCGGATTTGGGTAAGCCCGCCGATCGCGCCGGCGCGGCTCACCGCGACGCCGGGAACGTCGCGCAGCACGTCGGATACGACGCGCGTCTGCCGCTGCTGCATCTGCTGATCGTCGATGACGGTAACCGAGGCACCGAGCAGGTCGGTCGGGACCGCGTCCCCCGATCGCGACGCAGTGACGACGATCGTCTGGCCGTTCGCATCCGTCGTCGGCTGGTCCGGATTGGCCTGCGCGAGCGCCGGCGCGGCAATCGCGAGCGCCAGCAAAGAAGCACCAAATTTCAACATTAATCATCCCCCTGACGTCGCGACCGACGACGGGGACGGGCCGCTCTCGCGAACGGTCGGCACGACATGGCCGGCGGACGTCAAGGCGCCCGCCATGCGCACCGATGCGGCCCCCGCCGCATACTCGTCGCTCAGACGGATGAGTACCGTGCCTTGGCCAATCCCTGGACCAGGGCAAGAGCGACCGGTGCGCCGGCAGGTCTCCTGGCTCGCGGGTCGTCGCTCGATGCACGCCTTCCCGGACATTGACCTTTCGGCCGTTCCAGTGGCTGCTCCTCCGATCGAAGGAGCGATGTGCATCGCGCTCACCGCTTACAGTTGCAGGGACAGCCTCGGATTCGGGCGGCAACCCACCCTCACCGCGTTCCCGTTTAATCCCCTTGCGGGGAACCGGCGCGATCTTCGAACCCGACGCGAACGCCGGATCCGGTGAGCCGCATAGGCGCAATGCCGCTCGTCGCCAATCCCATAATGTTGCACTGCCGCAACAGCAGCCGCACGATCTGCCGCCGATGTCGCCTTGGCTAGCTTATCACCGCCGTGGCGTCAGCCTCAGTAGCCTGCCGCTGTCCTCGTCCTCGATCAGCCAAAGCGCACCATCTGGTGCGACTTCGACGTCGCGGATGCGGTGGCCCATCTCCCAGCGGTCCGCCTCGTCGGCGCCGCCATGACCATCGAAGCTGATACGGATGAGTGCTTCGCTCGCCAGACCACCGGTGAAGGCTGAGCCGCGCCAGGCGGGAAACATGGCGCCTTCGTAGAAGACGAGGCCGGCCGGCGCGATCACGGGCGTCCAGTAGACCACCGGCTTCTCGAAATCAGGGCGCGTATCGTGCCGCGGGATCGGCACGCCATCATAGTTGCTGCCATTGGAGACGAGCGGCCAGCCGTAGTTCCTGCCCGGCTTGATGAGGTTGAGTTCGTCGCCACCGCGCGGGCCCATCTCGATCTCCCACAGCGCGCCATGGGCGTCGAAGGCGAGACCAAGAGGATTGCGATGGCCGCGGCTCCACGTTTCCGATGGCGTCAGGTTCGGAGCGGATAAGCGGACGCTTCTGCCCTGCGCGGTCTTGGCCGCCTGCGTGTCCCGGGGCGGATCGGTGATCGTCACCGTGTCGTGGCCGAGCTTGCCGGCCATCGGATTGCCCGGCGCCGGCTTGCCGTCGAGCGTCAGGCGCAGGATCTTGCCCGTCGCCTGATCCGGGTCCTGCGCGGGTGTGAACCGCTGGCGTTCGCCGACAGCGAGGAAGAGGAAGTTGCCGGCCGGGTCGAAGGTCATGATGCCGCCGTCCTGCCCGCCGCGGCCGAACGGAAGCTGTTGCCAGATGATCTCGAGCCCGGTCAGCGCACTACCGGCCAGCTTGGCTCGTGCCAGTGCGAGGCCCGACCCGCCCGGGCCGGGTTCGGAGAAGGTCAGGTAAACGAGGTGATCGCTGGTGAAGTGGGGGCCGATGACGACATCGAGCAGGCCTTCCTGGCTGCCGTCATAATGGACCTTTGGAACGCCGCTGATCCGCTGCTTAGCGCCGCTCTCCGTCACGAGGTAGAGATTTCCGGGCTTCTCGGTAACGAGCATGCGCCCATCGGGCAGAAAGGCGATCCGCCACGGATAGTTGAACGTGGCGACGGGTGTGACGGTGAACGGCTGAACCGGGTTCGCACGTTTGCCCCCGGCATTCAGTTCAGCGTGCGCTGGGAGGGTGATCGCCGCCATCGCCGTCGCAAGGATCAAGACGCGCATGATCTCCTAACGCGCCACTGCGCTCCGGGCCGCACGCGACTCAGCTCTCCGCTCAGTCGAATTCGTAGGCACGCTCGCCATGGCTGGCGAGGTCGAGTCCCTCGTGCTCGGCCTCGCCATCGACACGCATCGGCACGACGAGCGCCACGAGCTTCGCCAGGATCACCGTGAGCGCTGCCGACCAGACCAGCGCGATGCCGACGCCGAGCACCTGCGCCCCGAACTGAATCGACACCGGTACGTCGGCATGCGGCCCGATGCCGCCGAGCGCGGCGCTTCCCAGCGGCGCCAGCAGCAGCGAGCCGAGCATTCCGCCAACGCCATGGACGGCGAACACGTCGAGCGAGTCGTCGATCCGCCAACGCTGCTTGACGATGAGCACCGCCGCGAAACACACCGCCGCGCCGATCACGCCCGCCGCCGCGCCCGCGAGCGGCGAGACATAGCCGGCCGCAGGCGTGACCGTCGCCAATCCTGCGACGGCGCCGGTGACCAGTCCGATCGACGTTGCCTTGCCGATCTTGATCCTCTCGAGCGCAGCCCAGCTCAGCGCGGCGGCTGCAGCGGCGAGGTGCGTTGCGAGCAGCGCGTCGCCGGCGTGCGCGTCTGCGGCGAGCGCGGAGCCACCGTTGAAGCCGAACCACCCGACCCAGAGCATGCCGGCTCCGACCATCGTCATCGCCGAGCTGTGGGGTGGGATGAGGCTGCCGGGGAACCCCCGTCGCGGGCCGATGAGCAGCGCTAGCACGAGCGCCGAAATGCCCGCGGTGGTGTGGACGACGATGCCGCCCGCAAAGTCCAGCGCGCCGCGCCGCGCCAGCCAGCCCCCGCCCCACAGCCAATGCGCGATCGGGACGTAGACGAGCAGCAGCCAGAGGCCGGAGAACAGCATGACCCAGCCGAACCGGACCCGCTCGGGAAAGGCGCCGACGATCAGCGCGGGCGTGATGATCGCGAACATCATCTGATAGAGCGCGAAGACATTTTCGGGCACGGCGGCACCGGGGAGCGGCCGCGACAGCCCGGCAAGCCCCACGCGCGTGAGATCCCCCAACCAAGGCCCGCCCTTGCCGAAGGCGAGGCTATAGCCGCCGAGCGCCCACAGCAGTGACACCAGCGCCGCGATCGCGAAGCACTGCATCAGCACCGACAGGAAGTTCTTGGCGCGTATCAGGCCGCCATAGAACAGCGCCAGACCCGGCAGCGTCATGAACAGCACCAACGCCGAAGCGACGAGCAGGAAAGCCGTGTCGCCGCGATCGATCGCCGTATCCGGCAGCCCCTGCGCGCAGGCGGCGCCAGCCGGAAGAAGCGCCAGCACGCCTACGCCGAGCGCCCGCCGCAGCAGATGCGTGATCGTCATTCCGGACATCCCCCCTCGCGACCCGACCTGCGGGCCATCTTTTCATTGACGGCAGCCATTAGAGGCGTCGCGCGCGACGGGCAATTCGCCGGTGGCGGCGCGTGTCGCGGACTTTCGGTGCCGCAAGATTCGGCGAAACCGGCGACCCTCCGGCACGTTGGGCCAGCGTATATCCGCTGGGGAAGGTCATGGCCGCCGGCATTCGGCTCCTCATCATCGCAGCGTTGACCTTCGGCGGCTACCTGATGCTCGCCGGACAGGTGTCGGCGACCGAAGCCGCGACGGCCTTGATACTTGCGGGCCTTCTCGTCGCCTGGTGCTTCACAGACGCCGCTCGCGTGCGTGCCGTCGCAGAGTGGGGCGAGCATCTGCGGCGCTGGTGGTCGGCGATCGTCCATCTCGCCCCTGCCGTCCTTCATACCGGCGCGAAGCTGGTCCGTGCGGCTGTTCGTGGAGACGTGCGCGGCCGCGCGCTCGTCATCCCTTTTGTGCACGGCCCGCAAGATGATCCCTCCGACGGCGCGCGGCGTGCCACGGCGGTGCTCGCCGCCTCGCTCGCGCCCGACAGTTTCGTCGTTCGGCTGCCGCCGGGCCGCGACAAGGCAGTGCTCCATGCGATCGTCGCGCCGCCGGAGCTGCCCGATCCGCGTTGGCTCGCATGATCGCGGCGTGGACCGTGGCGACCCTGGCGCTGCTCGCACCGTTCGCGCTGGCGGTGTTCGCGGCCGGGCGCGGCGATGCCGGGCACCGGCTGGTGGCGATCGCGCTTGCGAGTTCGCTTGCGACGTTCTTGTTCGTCACACTCGATTTCGTCATCGATCAGGCTTCCTCGATCGATCTCGCTTTGGCTTTGGCGCTGTTGATCCTGCCCGGAACCTTGCTGTTCGCGCTGTTCGAGGAGCGCTGGCTGTGATCGCGGCGGTGTGGGCCTTGCTCGGTATCGGCGCCGCGGCAGCCTGGCTTGCGGCCATCGCGTTCGTGCGGCTCGAAACGCCGCTCGAGCGGCTGCATGCGGTCACCTTCCTCAACCTCGTAGCCGGTGGAGCGATCATGCTCGCCGCATTCGCCAGCGACGGCGCCAGCGCGCGCGCCTTCAAATGTCTTGCGATCTGGCTGGTGACGATCCTCGCCGGCGCGCTGCTCTCGTTCCGCGTCGCACGCGCGCTTCATCTGCGCAGTGGAGAGATGCGGTGAAGGCTATCCTCGCCGCACTTCTGCTGCTCGCCGCCTGCTCGGGGCTGCTGGTGGTTCTGTCGCGCGATCCTAAGCGACAGGTGTTCGCGATCGCGGCGAACGGGCTGGTGCTCGGCTTGCTGTTCACCGCGCTGCAGGCGCCTGACGTCGCGCTGTCGGAGATCGCGGTGGGAACGGCGCTGACGCCGCTCCTCTACCTCGTCACGCTCGCGGCGATCGCCATGAACCGGGCGCGACAGTGACCGCGCGCTGGCGGCTCGGTTTGCTGATCGCGGCGATGCTGGCGCTCGCGCCGGCGGTCTGGGCGGTCGTGACCGCATTGCCGCCCTTCGGCAGCCCCACGGCGGCCTACGGCCAGGTCGTCAACCGGTTGCTCCCGCATCTGCGCACCGTCTCGAACATGGTCGCGGCGGTGAACTTCGATGTGCGCGGGCTCGACACGCTCGGCGAGGAGTCGATGCTGCTGTGCGCGGTTACCGGCGCGGTGGTATTGCTGCGCGGCAGCCGCGGCGAGGATCGCGCCGAACATGCCGGCCGGGTGCCGGGCCGCGCCACCATCGAGCGCGACGATGCGAGCATCGTCGTCTGCCGCATCGGCGCGCCAATCCTGCTCGCCTTTTCGGCTTATGTCGCGCTGCATGGCACCGTCACGCCCGGCGGCGGGTTCCAGGCTGGGGCGATCGCGGTTTCCGCGCTGCTCCTCGTCTATCTCGGCGACGGCTATGCGCGCTGGCGCAGCCGCGTGCCGCATCCGCTGATGGCGTTCATCGAAGGCCTTGGCGCGCTGCTCTTCGTGCTCTGCGCGGCGCTGCCGCTCGCCTGGAGCGTGCCCGCGCTCACCAGTCTCCTGCCGACCGGCAAATGGAAGGATCTCTATTCGGGCGGGCTGATGGTCCCGGTCAATATCGGTGTCGCGCTCGCTGTGCTGGGCGGGTTCGCGGTGCTGGTGGCGGAGTTCATGGAGGAGACCCGAACGCCGGAAAGCGATCCGGTGCCCGACGAGGAGGATGCATGACGCTGCTTCCCTGGCTCGTGACCGCATGGCTGTTCGGGATCGGCATCTACGGCATCGTCACGTCGCGCGATTATGTCCACATCATCGGCTCCCTGTCGGTCTGCCAGTCGTCGACCTACGTGCTGCTGCTCAGCATCGGCTTCCGCTGGCACTCCGGGCCGCCGATTTTCTACGAACATCCACCCGGCACCGCTTCGGTCGATCCTGTCGTGCACGCGCTGGTCCTCACCGACATCGTCGTCGGCGCGGCCGTGACGGCGTTGCTCCTGGTGATCGCCCTGCAAGTCCATAAGCGCTGCGGTACGACCGATCCGCAGCAGCTGCGACCGTTGCGCCACACGAAATGAGCGCTGCCGAGACGCTTCTGCCGCTCGCGGTGCTGGCGCCGCTCGGCGCGGCGGCGCTGCTCGCCCTGCTCGCCCATTGGCTGCCGGCGCGTAGCGGCGACTGCCTCGCGATCGTGACCTCAATCGCGGTCGCGATCCTGTGCGGATGGATCGCCGACCATGCCCTCCATGGCGCGATCCCGCACTGGTTCGGCGGCTGGACGCCGGCATCATCCCATCGCAGCGATGTGGTGCTCGGCATCGGCTTCCTCGCCGATCCGGCGAGCGCAGCGGTCGCCTGCTTCTGCGCCTTCCTGTTCGCGATGAGCTTCCTCTTCGCCTGGGGCTATTTCGACGAGGTGCACAGCCATTTCCACGTGCTGATGCTGCTCTTCCTCGCGGCGATGATCGGGTTTTGCCTCACGCACGACCTGTTCAACCTGTTCGTATGGTTCGAGCTCATGAGCGTCGCCGCCTTCGCGCTCACCGCCTATCCGCTCGGCCAGAGCTCGCTCGAGGGCGCGTTCAACTTCACAGTCACCAACGCGATCGCGAGCTTCCTCATGCTGTTGGGCGTGGGACTGCTCTATGCGCGCTTCGGCACGATGGACATATCGCTGATGGGTCGCGAGATTGGCCGCGCCGGATCGGACCCGGTGGTGCTCGCGGGGTTCTGCCTGCTGGCCGCGGCGCTGCTGACCAAGGCCGCGATCCTGCCCTTCCACATGTGGCTGGCGGATGCGCATGCGGTCGCGCCCAGTCCCGTGTCGGTCATCTTCTCGGGTGCGATGGTGAGTCTCGGCCTGTTCGGACTGGCGAAGCTGATCGTCCAGCTGTTCGCGGGTAGCCAGGCCGTCGTGGCGGTCGTCCACGGCCCGCTGCTGTGGCTGGGTGCGGCGACGGCTATCCTCGGTGGCCTGATGGCCTGGAGCCAGCGTCATCTCAAGCGGCTGCTCGCCTTTTCGACGATCTCGCATCTGGGCATCATGCTGATCGGCGTCGCGACGCTGCAAGCGACCGGCATCGCCGGGCTGCTACTCTACCTGCTCGGCCACGGTCTGGTGAAGGGCGCGCTTTTCATGGTCGCGGGCATTCTGCTCGCGCGGCACAACTCGATCGACGAGATCGCGCTCTACGGCAAAGGTCGGCCGCTCTGGCCGGCCGGCCTTGCGATGGTCGCGGGCGGCGTCATGCTCGGCGGGCTGCCGTACGGCTTGCTCCACAGCGCGACACACCTGATCGACGGTCAGGTGCCGGGCGAGGCGGCGTCTGCCGCGATGATTGTCTCAGGCGCGCTGACGGGCGCGGCGGTGCTGCGCTCTGCCTTGCGGATCTTCTTCGGATGGAGCGGCGCGCCCGGCCCCGAGCGCGCGGCGCCGACCGAGCGCGAGCACGAAATGCCCGACAGACCGATGATCCTGATGATGCTGCCTTGCCTGATCCTCACTGCGCTCGCGCTGGCTCCGGCCAGTCTGGCCACACCCTTCATCACCCGCGCCGCACCGCGGCTGCTCGATCCGTTCGGCAGCGGAGCCGTCGCGCTGCCCACCGCCGGCGGCGTGTCCGCATCGCTGGCGACGCTCGCGATCACCCTCGCCCTCACCCTGCTCGCGCTGCTCCGCCATCGCCCGACCAGCAGCGGCGGGCGCGCGATCGCGCGTGTCGAGCGGGCGCCGTTGGCGGCGATCGACGCGCTGCACAGCGGCCTGCTTCCCGACTATGTCACCTGGGGAACGGTCGGCCTCGCGTTGCTTGCCTCGTGCGCCGCCGCATTCGGCTTCACTTGAGGCGTCAATCCGCGCTGTCGAGCGGCACGTTGTAGGACGCGAGGATCGCGGTGATCCTCGGCTGTTCACGCTCCAGAATGTCCTCGACCTGCGCCTGCAGCGCCGGCTCGTCGCGACGCACGCCCATCGAGATATCGTAGGTCATCGGCCATTGCGCGCCGTCGAGCCAGGGCGTGACCTTCTCGAGCCTGAGCGGCACCGTCGATTGCTTGGCGAAGTAGCCGGCGAGCGGCCCCCACACGAGCGCGACGTCGATGTCGCCCGCCGCTACCGCCTTGACGATCCCCGCAGGTGGGTTGGGCTGCTCGTAGTCGCCATAGATCATGTAGCCGCGCACGTTGCCGGTGAGGCCGCGGCTGGCGAGCGCATGTGCGGGCGGCGTGTTCTGCGCGTCGTTGCCCACCATCTGGACGCCGATCGTCAGCGTCTTCAGCCGCGGATCATCGAGCGTGAGGCCGGCGAGCGGCTTGTCCGCGCGCGACACGAACATGTAGCTCGAGCGATAATAGGGTCTCGTCGTCGAGACCATTTCGACGCCGGCGGCGACGCCCGGCCAGAGATCGCATTTGCGATCCGTGAGCGTGTTGCGGACGTAGCCGCGCCGCTGCGCCCACCAGACATAAGTGATCGGGCGGCCGAGATCCTTAGCGATCAGGTCGGCGATCCGGTTCTCGAACCCCTGCTGCTGCGCGTTGGAGAAGGGCAGATTGTTGGGATCGGCGCAGACGGTGAGCGGCTGGGGCGCCACGGTCGCCTGAAGCGCGAGGAGCAGGCCGAGCATGGTCATTGCACCGCCACCACGCCCCATGGCTGGCCGCCGAGCTTCACCGTGCGCAGGACGGCATTCTTCGCGAGATCGATCACGGTCATGTCTCCGGAGAGGCCAGCCACGGCGTAGAGGCGTTTCTCGTCAGGTGAGAGCGCGATACCCCAGTTGCGGTTGCCAACGGGCCAGGTTCGCACCAGCTTCCGCGTGGCAGGATCGATCTCGGCGACATGATTGCCGCGCCCGAGTGCGACGAACAGCCGCTTGCCGTCCCGCGTGATGCGCATTTCGACCGCCTGCACCGGCGAGATGCTCGGCAGCAGTTTCACGAGATCGATCTTCGCGACGATCCTGCGCGTCGCCGGATCGAAGATGCTGATGATGCCGCGCTGCTCCGACGTCACCCAAAGCTCCCGGCCGCCCTTGATGAAGATCGCGGAACGCGGCCGCGAGCCGACCAGCACGCTGTCGAGCAACTTGCCGCTGGCGGCATCGATGAAGTGCACGGTGCTCGCGGTTTCCGATGTCGCAATGACGAGCTTGCCGTCCGGGCTGACCGCCATGCCCTCGGGTTGCGGACCGACCGTCACGTCACGGATCGCCTTGTTGCCAGCGATGTCGAGGAAGGTGACGGCGCTGTGATCCTCGTTGGCGATGTAGAGGCGTTTGCCGTCGGGGCTAACGACGAACCGCTCGGGATCCGTGCCTGAGTTGAGCTGGCGCGTGATGCGGCGCGTGGCGAGATCCATCGCGTCGATGCGGTTGCTATTGCCCTCCGCGATGTAGAGCGTGCGCCGGTCGGGCGAGAGCTCCATGCCGCGCGGGCGCTGGCCGACCGGCATGGGCGGCCGCAGCGCGCCCGTCGGCCCATCGATCACGTGCAGCACGTTCTGCACCTCATCCGAGACGAAGACGGTGTCGGCCACCGCAGGAGCCGCCAGGCAGAGTGCAACCGCTGTTATAACGATCCTCAAAATCTAAACTCCGTTCGTGCTGAGCGAAGTCGAAGCACCTGCCGCAAACGACACCTCGCGATGCACGTCCTTCGACTTCGCTCAGGACGAACGGGGGAATTGCGGCTATCCTGGCCCCATCGTGGTCGAGGTATAGTCATTGGTGGTCTGCGGCGGTGGTGACCATCCGGCATGCTCGTCGGCGGCGCGCGGCACCGGCGCGGGATTCTGGCCGGGCGTGTTGTCGCGGCTCGCCGCGATCGTCTGCGGCAGCGACAGCGAACGGACGTAGGCCGAGATTTCCCACAGCTGATCGTCCGGGATTTTGCCGCCCCAGGCCGGCATGCCGTTCGGGCGACCCTCGACCAGCGTCTGGTGGATCTGCTCGAGCCGGCCGCCATAGATCCACTGATCGTCCATCAGGCTCGGCGCCATGCCGCCGCCGCCGTTGGAATGGCAGCCGACGCAATTATACTGGTTGTAGAGCCGCTT